>DATJIS010000051.1:0-34213 GCA_035493035.1 Casimicrobiaceae bacterium
CTTGTTGCCCAGGCCGACGATGGCCGACACGCCCATCTTCGCCGAGCGCGAGAAGCCGATGATCGCCATGCCGATGCCGCCCGATTGCGACGACAGCGCCGCGTGGCCCTTCACGTCGTACGGCGTGCAGAACGTGGCGCACAGGTTCTTCCACGTGTAGTAGAAGCCGTAGATGTTCGGCCCCATCAGGCGCACGTTGTACTTGCGCCCGATCGCCTGGATCTCCTTCTGACCTTCGACGTTGCCCGTCTCGGCGAAGCCGGAGGGAATGAGCACCGCGCCGGGGATCTTCTTCTCGCCCACCTCGGTGAGGGCGCCCGCGACGAACTTCGCCGGGATGGCGAACACCGCGACGTCGATCTCGCCGGGCACGTCCTTCACGCTCTTGTACGCCTTGCGGCCCATGATCTCGGTGGCGGACGGATTGATCGGGTAGATCGTCCCCTGGTAGCCGCCGTTGATCAGGTTCTTCATGACCGAGTTGCCGATCTTGCCTTCCTCGGCCGAGGCGCCGATCACCGCCACCGAATCGGGCTTCATGATGCGGTTCATCTGGCGCACGATGTCCTGCTGGCTCGGCCGGTAGCGCTCTTCCTGCGGCTCGAAATCGACCACGATGCGAACGTCGGCGGCGATCGCGCCGTCCTTGCTCGCGAACACCGGATTCAGGTCCATCTCGGAGATCTCGGGGAAGTCCGAGACGAGCTGCGAGACGCGCTGGATGATGTCGGCCAGCGCGTCGCGATTGACCGGGTCCTGTCCGCGAACGCCCTTCAGCATCTCGGCCGCCTGGATGCCGTCGAGCATCGACATCGCGTCTTCCTTCGACGCGGGCGCGAGGCGGAACGTCGCGTCCTTCAGGACCTCGACCAGGATGCCGCCGAGACCGAACGCCACGAGCTTGCCGAACGACGGATCGGTGACGGCGCCGATGATCACTTCCTGGCCACCCTTCACCATCTGCTGGATCTGCACGCCCTGGATGCGCGCCTTGGCGTCGTACTTTTTCGCGTTGGCCACGATGGTGTCGTAGCCCTTCTGCACCTCGTCGGCGCTCTTGAGGCCCACCAGCACGCCGCCCGCCTCGGTCTTGTGCAGGATCTCGGGCGAGACGATCTTCGCCACCACCGGGAAGCCCATCTCGCCCGCGAGACGCGCCGCCTCGGCAGCGGAAGTCGCCACGCCTTCCTTCGGCACCGCGATGCCATACGCGTCGCACACCGCCTTGCCTTCCGGCGCGGTCAGCGACGTGCGGCCTTCCGCCTTGACGCGGTCGAGAACCTGCCGGACCTGATCCTTGTTCGTCGTCATTGCATTCCTCTCAAATCGCGCCTTCGGCGCGCAGCGCCGCGATGTCGTCCTTGCCGTAGCCGAGCTCGGCCATCACTTCCTCGGTGTGCTCGCCGAGCAGCGGCGAGCGCTTCACGTCGCTCGGGCTCCCGGACAGCTTGATGGGGTTGCCCACCGACAGGTACTTGCCGCGCGTGGGATGGTCAACCTCCACCACCGTGCCCGTGTCGCGCAGGCTTTGCTCCTCGAGCAGCTCCTTCATCGACAGGATCGGACCGCAGGGAATGTCATGCCCGTTGAGGATCTCCATGGCCTCGAACTTGGTCTTGGTCATGGTCCATTGCTCGATGCGCTCGAAGATCTCGTTGAGGTGCGGCAGCCGCGCTTCCGGCTTGGCGTAGTTGGGATGCGTCTTCCAGCCCGGTTCGCCGATCACGTCGCAGATCGCCTCCCATACCGGCGCCTGGGTGATGAAGTAGAGGTAGGCGTTGGGGTCGTTCTCCCAGCCCTTGCACTTCAGGATCCGTCCCGGCTGGCCGCCGCCCGAATCGTTGCCGGCGCGCGGCACCGCGTCGCCGAAGGGAATCCCCTCGCCGTACTGGCTGTATTCCTTGAGCGGACCGTGCGCGAGGCGCTGCTGGTCGCGCAGCTTGACGCGGCAGAGGTTGAGGACGCCGTCCTGCATCGCGCAGGTCACGCGCTGCCCCTTGCCGCTGTGCGTACGATGGTACAGCGCGGTGACGATGCCGAGCGCGAGGTGCAGGCCCGTGCCCGAGTCACCGATCTGCGCGCCGGTCACGAGCGGAAGGCCGTCGCGAAAACCGGTCGTCGACGCCGCGCCGCCGGCGCACTGAGCGACGTTCTCGTAGACCTTGCAGTCCTCGTACGGACCCGGGCCGAAGCCCTTGATCGACGCGACGATCATCCTGGGGTTGAGCTGCTGGATCCGCTCCCAGGTGAAGCCCATGCGGTCGAGCGCGCCCGGCGCGAAGTTCTCGACGAGCACGTCGCACTCCTTGATGAGCCGTTCGAGCACGGCCTTGCCCTTGGGGTTCTTGGTGTCGAGCGTGATCGAGCGCTTGTTGTGGTTCAGCATCGTGAAATAGAGGCTGTCCACGTTCGGGATGTCGCGAAGCTGCCCGCGCGTGATGTCGCCGACGCCGGCGCGCTCGACCTTGATCACGTCCGCGCCGAACCACGCGAGGAGTTGCGTGCACGTCGGTCCCGATTGCACGTGCGTGAAGTCAAGGATCTTCACGCCTTCCAATGCCTTGCTCATAGGTCCTCGTTCCAGTGTCGAAAGGGCGCCGCCGTGGCGGTCGCCGCGTGTGTCATCGGCTGGTCAGGGGAACGGCGCAAGCGGTGCGGCGCGATGCCCCGTGCCGGCATGGCCGCCGGCTGCCGCCGGCCTGCCGCGTCGCGACGTGCGACGGCAGGCCTCATTCGCTTGCATTGCGAACCCTCCAGACGTGGTCTGCAGCGATCGGCCGGGGACCGTCGCTTGGTTTCTTTGTTCGTTTGGCGTAGAGTATTTGGTATATCAAATACAGTCAATGAAAAATGTGCCCCCGCTCCGCCCCGGAGCGTGGGTGGAGGAGCTCGACCGGCGCCACTTTGAGCGGGCGGTTCGAGGCCGGGTATCACGACCGGGCATCATCCGAGGTAGCAATGGCAGAGCTTGCCGAAACCACCGCGCCGGCGCCCCCGACGCTGCATCTGCGTCCCATCAATACGAACATCAGCCTCCGCGACCAGGCGTACGCGGCGCTGAAGCAAGCGATCACTAACGCGGACATCTACGCCCATCCGGAAGAGATCCGGCTCGACGAGCGCCAGCTCTCCGAGTCGCTGGGGGTCTCGCGCACGCCGATCCGCGAGGCCATGACGCTCCTCGAGCGCGAGGGCTTCCTGCGCACGGTTCCCCGCCGCGGGATCTTCATCGTGCGCAAGACGAAGCGCCAGATCGTCGAGATGATCGAGATGTGGGCGGCGCTGGAGAGCATGGCGGCGCGGCTCGCGACGCTGAACGCCTCCGACGACGAGATCGGCGAGCTGCGCCACATGTTCGACGAGTTCCGCAACACGACGCCCGCCGAGCACATCCAGGAATACTCCGACGCCAACATCGCGTTCCACCAGGCGATCATCCGGCTCTCCGGGTCGCACCTGATGGGGCAGACCATCGACAACCTGTTCCTCCACGTGCGCGCGATCCGGCGGCTGACGATCTCGCAGAGCGACCGCGCGGCGCGCTCGATCGAGGATCACATGCGCATCATCGAGGCGATCGAGAAGCGCGACACCGAGCTCGCGGAGCGCCTCGTGCGCCAGCATTCCCTCGACCTCGCCGCATACGTGGACAAGTACTGCGACTTCCTGCACTGATGGCTACCGTTCCCGTCGACATTTCGCGCCTCGGCCCGCGCCGGGGCGTTCGTGCGCATCCCAAGGGCCGCCCCGTCGACCCCGAGGCGCTCTCGCAGGTGCGCGAGCTGCTGGGCGACGCGCCGCGCCGCCGCGACCTGCTGATCGAGCACCTGCACCGCATCCAGGACCGGTACGGCTGCCTGCGCGCCGCGCATCTCGTCGCGCTCGCGCAGGAGATGCGCCTCGCGATGACCGAGGTGTACGAAGTGGCGTCGTTCTATCACCATTTCGACATCGTCAAGGAAGGCGACACGCCGCCGCCGCCGATCACCGTGCGCGTCTGCGAGACGCTGTCGTGCGCCATGGCGGGCGCGGATGCGCTTCGCGTCGAGGCGGCGAAGGCCCTGGGTGGCGAGGTCCGTGTCATCGGCGCGCCGTGCATCGGACGGTGCGAGCACGCGCCGGCGGTGGTGGTCGGACGCAATCCGGTGGACGAGGCGAGCGTCGAGTCCATCGTGAGCGCCGTTCGCGCCAAGGCCACCGAGCCCGCGACCTCACCGTACGTGGATTACGCCGCGTACCGCGCATCCGGTGGCTACCGCACGTGGGGCGCATGCCTCTCGGGAGAGCGCAGCGTCGACAGCGTGATCTCGACGCTCGAGAATTCGGCGCTGCGCGGCCTCGGCGGCGCGGGCTTCCCTGCCGGCCGCAAGTGGAAGATCGTGCGCGCCGAGCCGGCGCCGCGACTGATGGCCGTCAACATCGATGAAGGCGAGCCGGGCACGTTCAAGGACCGCCACTATCTCGAGCGCGACCCGCATCGCTTTCTCGAGGGCATGCTGATCGCCGCATGGGCCGTCGGCATCGAAGCCGTCTACATCTACCTGCGCGACGAGTACGCGGGCTGCCGTGCCATCCTGACGCGCGAGTTGGACGCGCTCCGCGCCGATCCGCCCGCGGCGCTGCCGCACATCGAGCTGCGCCGCGGCGCCGGCGCGTACATCTGCGGGGAAGAATCGGCGATGATCGAGTCGATCGAAGGCAAGCGCGGGATGCCGCGCCTGCGTCCGCCGTATGTCGCGCAAGTCGGGCTGTTCGACCGCCCGACGCTCGAGCACAACTTCGAGACGCTCTACTGGGTGCCCGACATCCTGCAGAAGGGCGCGGAGTGGTTCGCGGGACAGGGCCGTCATGGCCGCAAGGGCCTGCGCTCGTTCTCCGTATCAGGACGCGTGCAGAAGCCGGGGGTCCACCTCGCGCCGGCAGGGATCACGCTGCGCGAGCTGGTCGACGAGTATTGCGGCGGCATGCTGCCGGGCCACGAGCTCTACGCGTATCTCCCCGGCGGCGCCTCCGGCGGCATACTGCCCGCGACCATGTCCGACATTCCGCTCGACTTCGACACGCTGCAGCCACACGGCTGCTTCATCGGCTCGGCCGCGATCGTCGTGCTGTCGCAGCACGACCGCGCGCGCGACGCCGCGGCGAACCTCATGCGCTTCTTCGCGCACGAATCGTGCGGACAGTGCACGCCGTGCCGCGTCGGCACCGACAAGGCCGTGGCGCTGATGGAGCGCCCGAAGTGGGACGTGCCGCTCCTGGAGGCGCTGTCGCAGGTCATGTCGGACGCGTCGATCTGCGGGCTCGGCCAGGCGGCGCCGAATCCGATCGCCTGCGTCGTCAAGTATTTCGGTAAGGAGCTCGAATGAACGCACCACTGCCACGTGAACTGACGCAAGGGGTGACGTTCAAGCTCAACGGCGACGATATCGTCGCGCTGCCCGGCGAGACGATCATCGAGGCGGCCGACCGGCTCGGCGTGTCGATCCCGCGCCTCTGCTACAAGCCCGGCATGCGGCCCGACGGCAACTGCCGCGCGTGCGTGGTCGAGATCAAGGGCGAGCGCGTGCTCGCGCCGTCGTGCTGCCGGCGGCCGGCCGAAGGCATGGACGTCCAGAGCGACAGTGAGCGCGCACTGCGCTCGCAGAAGCTCGTGCTCGAGCTGCTCGCCTCGGACATGCCCGAGAAGGTCTACAAGCCGGACGACGAGCTTGCCTACTGGCGCCGCCAGCTCGGCGTCGAGACGGCGCGCTTTCCGTCACGGCACCAGCCACCGGCGGACCTTTCGCATCCGGCCATGGCGGTGAACCTTGACGCGTGCATCCAGTGCACGCGTTGCGTGCGGGCGTGCCGCGAGGTGCAGGTCAACGACGTGATCGGCTATGCCTTCCGCGGCGCCGACTCGAAGCCGGTGTTCGACCTCGACGATCCGATGGGCGAATCGACCTGCGTTGCGTGCGGCGAGTGCGTGCAGGCGTGTCCGACCGGTGCGCTTGCGCCGGCGCACGAGGCGTACCTGCAGCCCGTCGACAAGCAGGTGTCCTCCGTGTGTCCGTACTGCGGCGTGGGCTGCCAGCTCACGTATCACGTGCAGGACAATCGCATCGTCCGCGTGGAAGGCCGCGACGGCATCGCAAACGAAGAGCGGCTGTGCGTGAAAGGCCGCTTCGGCTTCGACTACGTGGGCCACCCGCATCGCCTCACGAAGCCGCTGATCCGCAAGCCGGGCGTCCCCAAGACGGCGGAGTTCACGGTGGATCCCGCGAACCCCTGGGAAGTGTTTCGCGAGGCGACGTGGGAAGAGGCGCTGGCCCTTGCCGGCGGCACCCTGAAGAACATCCGCGACACCCGTGGCCCGCGCGCACTGGCGGGCTTCGGCTCCGCGAAGGGCAGCAACGAGGAAGCCTATCTTTTCCAGAAGCTCGTGCGCACCGGCTTCGGCAGCAACAACGTCGACCATTGCACGCGCCTGTGCCATGCGTCGAGCGTTGCGGCGCTGCTCGAAGGCATCGGCTCGGGCGCCGTCTCCAACCCGGTGATGGACGTGCTGAAGGCCGAAGTGGTGATCGTCATCGGCGCGAATCCGGTCGTCAACCATCCCGTGGCCGCGACCTGGATCAAGAACGCCGTCAAGCGCGGGACGCAGCTGATCCTCGCCGATCCGCGCCGCTCGGAGCTCGCGCGTCACGCCGCGTATTACCTGCAGTTCAAGCCGGACACGGACGTCGCGCTGCTGAACGCGATGATGCATGTCATCGTCGAGGAAGGCCTCGTCGATCCGGCGTTCATTGCCGACCGCACCAGCGGCTACGAGGCGCTCAAGGAGAACGTCGCGAATTACAGCCCCGACGCGATGGCGCCGATCTGCGGCATTCCGGCCGACACGATCCGCGAGGTCGCGCGGCTCTACGCGAAGTCCGAGGCGTCCATGATCCTGTGGGGCATGGGCATCTCGCAGCACGTCCACGGCACCGACAACGCGCGCTGCCTGATCGCGCTCGCCATGATGACCGGCCAGATCGGACGCCCGGGCACGGGCCTCCACCCGCTGCGCGGGCAGAACAACGTCCAGGGCGCGAGCGACGTGGGGCTCATCCCGATGGTCTTCCCGGACTACCAGCCGGTCGGCGACGACAAGTCGCGCGCGCTGTTCGAGTCCCTGTGGGGCGCGAAGCTCGACGACCAGCCCGGGCTGACGGTCGTGGAGATCATGCACGCCATCCTGGCGGGCGACATCCGCGGCATGTACATCATGGGCGAGAACCCTGCCATGTCCGACCCCGACGCCCATCACGCGCGCCAGGCGCTCGCCAAGCTCGACATGCTCGTCGTGCAGGACATCTTCCTGACCGAGACCGGCTATCTCGCGGACGTGATCCTGCCGGCGTCGGCATTCCCCGAGAAGACCGGCACGTTCACCAACACCGATCGCGCCGTGCAGCTCGGCCGGCAGGCGCTGGAACCGCCCGGTGACGCGCGCCAGGACCTCGCGATCATCGTCGCGATGGCGCGCGAGCTCGGGCTCGACTGGTCGTACGAGCATCCGCGCGAAGTGTTCGACGAGATGCGCAAGGGCATGCCGTCGATCGCCGGGATCACGTGGGACCGCCTGGAGGCCGAAAGCGCCGTCACGTATCCATGCGAGCACGAAGGCGACCCGGGCGAGCGCGTGGTGTTCACCGAGGACTTCCCGACGCCCACGGGTCGCGCCAAGCTGGTGCCGGCCGACATCATTCCCGCCGCCGAGCGGCCCGACGACGCGTATCCGTACGTGCTGATCACCGGGCGGCAGCTGGAGCACTGGCACACCGGCAGCATGACGCGACGCACCGAGGCGCTCGATGCGATCGAGCCGGCGCCGGTTGCGTCGATCAATCCGGCCGACCTTCGCAAGCTCGGCGCGCTGCCTGGCGATACGGTCACCATCGCGTCACGGCGCGGCAGCGTGTCGCTCTACGCCCGTGCCGACGACGGCATGCCGCCCGGCGCCGTGTTCATCCCGTTCTGTTACTACGAGGCGGCCGCGAACCTGCTGACCAATCCGGTTCTCGATCCGTTCGGCAAGATTCCGGAGTTCAAGTACTGTGCCGTGAGCCTTGCGCGCGGCGGCGAGGCGGCGGTCAACACGGGCTACGACGCCGAACCGGTTCTTCCCGCGCAGGCGACCGAGACAGTCTGATACATTCTGTTACAACGCGCCTGCGGGTAGCGTTGGCAAGGTCGGTTGAATCGACTCAAACTACGGATCGCGAGGAGCACCTCACAAGCGACCATTAGGCCGAGCGATTTGTCCGCAGGAGCACGTTGCGACATGCGCGGCGCGAGGCCCGGTCCATCATCGAAGCACGTTCACCGCCGTCGACATCGTTCACCACGAGGAACGGGCGTCGGCTCCATCAGGAGGAGCACCATGTCCCAATGTATCCGGGCGCCGTTCGCGGTCGCACCCACGGCCGCGCAGCGCCTGCGCCTGCGCGCCGCGGTCATCACCGCCATCGCCGCGGGAGGCACGCTCATCGCCGCCCCCGCCGCCGACGCACGCATCACCAGGATCGACGTCACCAGCACCGAGTCGCCGACCTTCGGCGGCTATTCGTGGCCCGGGGTCGGTCAGTACGAGAAGCTCGTCGGCAAGGCCTACGGCGAGATCAGCCCGACCGATCCCAAGAACTCGGTGATCGTCGACCTCAACCTGGCACCGCGCAACGCCAACGGCAACGTCGAGTACGCCGTCGACTTCTACATCCTGAAGCCGATCGACCTCTCGAAGGGCAATCACAAGATGATGTACGAGCCGCCGAACCGCGGCCGCAAGACGTGGAACGCGCTTGCACGCATGCCGGCGGGCAACGACCCCGGCTCGGTGACGGATAACGCGACGCTCGCCCAGTCGTTCCTGATGCCGCGCGGCTACACGATCGTGTTCAGCGGCTGGGACTTCTCGGCTGGCACCGACAACTCCAACTTCAACACGACCATCACGCTGCCGGTCGCGAAGAACCCGGACGGCTCGACCATCACGGGACCGAGCTACGAGTACTTCATCGGGCCCGCAAGCTCGTACACGCTGAACTATCCGGCGGCAACGCTCGACCAGTCGGCCGCGACGCTCACGCATCGCGTGCACCTCGACGACACGCCCGAGGTGGTTCCGGCGAGCGGATGGCAATACGGCGCGGACGGCAAGAGCATCTCGCTCACCGGCGGCGCGAACTTCGTCGCCAACGACATCTACGAGTTCTCGTACACCGCCAAGGATCCGACGGTGAACGGCGTGGGCTTCGCGGCCATCCGCGACTTCGTCTCGTTCCTGCGGTACGACACGCAGGACGACGAGGGCAACGACAATCCGCTCGCCGGTGACGTGCAGTTCATCACCACCGAGATCTCGTCGCAGCCCGGACGCCTGCTGAACGACTTCGATCACCTCGGCTTCAACCAGTCCGAGAACGGCAAGAAGGTGTTCGACGCGCACATGAACTGGATCGCGGCGGGCGACGGCATCAACATGAACCTCCGGTTCTCGCAGCCGGGGCGCACCAATCGCAATCGCCAGGACCTGCTGTACATCGAAGGCCGCTTCCCGTTCGCGAGCGTGTCGACGACCGACCCGATCAGCGGCGAGACCGACGGCCGGTACGTCAAATGCGCGGCGACCAACACCTGTCCGCTGGTGGCGCAGATCTACTCGGCCAACGAGTACTGGGTCAAGGCCGCATCGCTGCTGCATACGACCCCGGACGGCAAGACCGACCTGGCCGACGCACCGAACGAGCGCAACTACTTCATCTCGAGCCATCAGCACGGGACGGGTAGCGCGACGTCCAAGGGTGCGTGCCAGCAGTTCCAGAACCCGCTCGATTCCTCGCCGGTGCAGCGCTCGCTGTTCCTGGCGCTCGACGACTGGGGGAACAAGCACATCATGCCGCCGCCGAGCATGGTGCCCAAGATCGCCGACGGCACGCTCGCGAAGTCGACGAGCCAGGCTGACGTTGGCTTCCCGACCATCCCGGGAGTTACGTACACGGGATTGAAGACGACGCGCTATCGCTTCGACTACGGTCCGAACTTCTATGCCACCGGCATCATGACCATCGATCCGCCGACCGGCAGCGGGCCGATGGAGGACAACCCGGCGTGGGGACCGATCTACCCGAGCTTCGTGCCGGCCACCGACGCGGACGGCAACGACATCGCGGGCGTGCGCCTGCCCGACGTGACGGTGCCGCTCGCGACGTACACCGGCTGGGCGCTTCGCGCCGGACCGCAAGCCAACGACGGGTGCGAGGGCTCGGGCCAGTTCATCCCGTTCGCCAAGACCGCCGCGGATCGCGCGGCGAGCGGCGACCCGCGCAAGTCGATCGAGGAGCGGTATCCGAACTTCTCGTCGTACTACTTCAAGGTGAACCAGGCGATCAACAGCTTCGTCGCCAACCGCTGGATGCTGCCCGAGGATGCGAACAGCGCGCTGAACCGCATGCTCAACGCCGGCTACAAGACCGGCGCCATCAAGATGGACGACAAGTGGGCGGCCGTGGTGAAGGACGTGCAGGCGCAGGTGGAAGCCGAGTCCGCCATCCTCGACGGCGCGCGCAACGGCCAGGCGGCGGTCGCGAGGTAATGCGGTAGGACTCCGCTCGACTCCGTCCCTCTGCCCTCCGGGGCAGGGGGACGGAATGCAAGGCGGCTAGGCCGGTCCCGCCAGCTTCTCGATGATCTTCCACTCGGCGGGCGTGACGGGCGTCACCGACAGGCGATTGCCTCGCCGCAACGTCACCATGTCCTCGAGGCCGTGCGTCCCGCGCAACTCCGCGATCGGAATCAATCGGGTCTTGCGTACCAGCTTCACGTCGACGTTCTGCCAGCGCGGCTTGTCGCGCGACGACTTGGCGTCGTAGTACTCGCTCTTCGGATCGAACTGCGACGCGTCCGGATAAGCCAGCCTGCTCACCTCGACGATCCCGGCGATGCCGGGCTCGGCACAGCTCGAGTGATAGAAGAACGCGCGATCGCCGACCTGCATCTCGCACATGAAGTTGCGCGCCTGGTAGTTGCGCACGCCGAACCACGGAGTGGTCTGGCCCTTCGCCTTCGCGAGGTCATCGATCGAGAACTCGTCCGGCTCCGATTTCATCAGCCAGTATTTCATCGCGCCACCTTCGCCATCGCAACGAATCGGGGTTGCGATTCTACTGGAGCGGTCTCACCGCCGACGCGAAGGTGAAAGACAGATCCGCTGAGCTTTGCGCGACACGCTCGGCGATGATGCCGGCCTGCTGGTACTCGCCGACATCGCCGCCGCGCTGATCCGAAAGGCGTGTTCGCGGAGCTCGAGTTCGAGCTGGCCTGCGCGCTGCGCAATCCCATCGCCCGCTCGAGCGACTGGGCCAATGCAGCGTGCCTTGACCGCGCTGAGGCGCTCGCCCTCACTCCACCGCCATGCCCTTGTCCGCGAGCTCCTTGCGCGCCCCGGTGTTCTTCGTGAGGTGCGACAGCTTCATGCCGCGCAACACGTTCGGGGCCTTGGAGAACTGCACGTTGTCGTAGCCGACGATCTCCACGCGATTGCCCCAGGGATCGCGAAAGTCGAGGAAAGGCCCGGGAACGAGCTCGACCCCTGCAGCGATGAGCGCCTGCCGCGCGGTTTCCTTGTCGTCGACGACGAGACCGAAATGGCGTCCGTCGTCCGCCGGCTGCCTGCGGCCCTTCTGCAGCGCGATGAACTGATCGCCGAGGTCGATGAACGCCTGCGAGTCGTCTCTGCCTCTCAGCTCGAATTGGAAGATGCGGCCGTAGAACGCCAGTGCTTCATCGATGTCGCCGACCTCGAGGGCGACGTGATTGAACCCGACCATGCGGGCCTTGGGTGCCTCGGTCATGAATGCCTCCGTGTCGCAATCAAACGATCGTCGCTCGAACGTCGCGCATTGTCCAGCCGGCTCGCGGGAAGTGCCCGCGCTTCGCGCGGTGCGCCGCGTGTGCGAAGATCGGTGGCCGGTTCCACGTCGCATATTTTTTCCACACTGCACCCGCGCCCCGATGTCCGACTCGAGCGAACCCCGCGTAACCCTCGTGATGACGGCCCGCGAGCGGTACTCGCTCACCGAGGGCGTCATCGACGGCATCGTCGCCGACACGACGGCGCCCTACCGATTCATGTATCTCGATTGCGCGTCCCCGCGCTGGCTGCGCGACATCCTCGACGCGCGGGCCGCCGAATGGAACCTCGACGTGGTGCGCTTCGACGAGCCGCTCTGGCCACAGCAGGCGCGCGACCGCATCATCGGCCGCATCGCGACGGAATACGTCGTATTCCTGGACAACGATGTCACCGTCGAGCCGGGCTGGCTGGAAGCGCTCATCGCGTGCGCCGACGAAACGCGTGCCGGTATCGTGGCGCCGCTGTACCTGCTGGGGGATGGCGTTCGGCCGCCGATGGTCCATATGGCGGGTGGCACGCTGGTCCGCAAACACTTGCCCGAAGGCGTGGTGCTCGAGGAATCGCATCGGCTGCAGGATACGGATCCCCGGCAGGTGCGGCTCGAGCGGGGGCCGTGCGACTTCGGGGAGTTTCACTGCATGCTCGTGCGCAGCTCGCTCCTGCACGACGGCGCGCTCGATCCGGAAATCCTCTGCGTGCACGAGCACATCGATCTCGCGCTCTCCAGCAAGGCCCGCGGTTACGACGTGTACCTGGAGCCGGACGCCCGCGTCACATACCTCGGTCTCGCCGAGTACATGCTGGACGATCTCGATTTCCTGCGCAAACGCTGGGCGCCACGCGACGTCGACACGAGCATTGCCGCGTTCTGCCGCAAACATGGCGTCGTCGACGACGAGCGGTCGTTCGGCGATGCGCGCAGATTCACCGACCGGCACGTCGCGCTCGTGGACCCCGTGCATCGTCGGCACCGTGCGCGCGGCGGCGCGGTGATGACGCGCGACGAGCACCGCCAGACGCGCTCCGGCTTGATGGACCTCGCGCTCGACTGCGGTTACCTGCCGGACGAGCTGACGCTGATCGCGAATTCCCATCGGCTCGCGCACGTTCTGATGAGCGGCGGATACCGGCCATGCGGGCGCCCTTTCGTCGATCATCTCGTCGGTACCGCAAGCGTGCTGGTTCGCTACGGTTTCCGGGCCGACGTCGTCGCTGCGGGGTTGCTGCATGCGGCGTACACGCACGCGCCGGCGCGCCTCGGGCAGGGGCAGGCCGCCGTCGACGCGATCAGCGAATCGCTCGGCGGCGAGGGCTCGGCCATCGAAAGCCGCGTGCGCGCCTATACGCGTCGCGAGTCGGCCGGCAGCGGCGCACCGCCCGTCGACGTCCCGAGGCTGTCGCTGCAGGAGGCCGAAATCATCGCGATCGTCGCCGCGAACGAGATCGATCTTCACCTGAGCGGCGAGCTCAAGTACTGCGGGCGCACGGACGCGCTGAGCGAGGCGCGCATGCGGGAAATCGGCAGCGTGTGCCGCCTGATCGGCGTCGAAGGTCTGCACGCGACCTTGTGCGAGGCGCGTGAGCACTTCGTGCTCGCGCAGGATTGGCTCCAGACGCAGGTGCAGTCGAGCTATCGCATCGCACGCGGTGACGCGCGCGTCATGCCGATGTACAACAACGTGCTGAGCGCCGTGCAGGCACGAGGCGATCGCTAGGCGCATCGCCTCGGCTGCGTTCCACTCATTTGGGGGGTGTCTGCGTGCCCTGCGGCTGCGGTTCGGCCGACGCCTGCGCATCGTTGCTCGCGGAAGCTGCGCTGCCCTGGCCGCTCGACGACTGCGCCGCCGTATCGGTGCTGAATACGTGCGCGAGATCCGAGTCCTGCTTCAGCACGAGCACGTCCTTGTCCGACGGCCGCTGGAATGCATCGTAAGGCACCGCGAAGTCCTTGCCACCCATCCCGCCGACCCCGCCCACTGCGATCACGACGCGCGAGATACGCCCGGAGCCCGGATCGTCGAGCACGAGGTCCTTCACCGTGCCGATCTTCTCGCCTTTCGGATTCTGGACGTCGGTCCCGATCATCTTGCCCGCGAGGTGCTGCTTCTCCCATGCCTTGTCGGCATTCTTTTGCGACTTCGCGTCCTGGGGCGCGGTCTGCTTGGCGTTGCTCGGGCTGTTCTGCGTGGCGTCCGCATTCTGGGCCGCGGCCGGCGTAGCGGCGAGGACGATGGCGGCGCTGATGGCGCAGACGAACGACGTGTTGTGCATGTTCATGGCGGCACCTTGACTCGAGTATCGGCGTGGAGAACAGCCGGAGCCGGCATGGAAACCGGTCCGGCGATTCGGGGAGTTTCGCCAATCGCGCCGCGCGAAGCCATCGGGCGCCGCCACGAGCGCTTGTAGGAGCAATCCGCAGTTGCAACGCCTACACGGGCGCGTTGGAACGCATTGCATCGGCTGCACAAGTGACGCGGCACCGCGCTGCAAACGAAAATGGCGCCATCGCTGGCGCCATTTCGTTCTAGAGGTCCCCCGCCTGTGCCGTGCCGACCGTCATCTTGAACCGAGGTTCAAGAATGGTCGCCTGCCGGAACCATTAGGCGCTTCCGCGTGGGAACGCACACCGGTTCACTGGGCTCGGCAACTCTCGCTACGCGAGCATTGGTTCAAAGAGTGTATGGCCGGTTCGAGCACCGCAGGGGATTGATCGTTGCAGACAGCGCCGCGACTTGCGCGAATCAGAACAGTTTTTCCTGCCCCGCCATCAGCTGATCGATGGCCGTCTGCATAGCCTGGATTCTACGCCGTGCGGCTTCGCCGTCAATCGGCGCGGCGTCACGAGCGTGTGAATTGCCCTTGCGCGCGCGCAGCAGGTCGTGCGTGATATTGAGCGCGGCCATCACGGCGATGCGATCGGTGCCGCTCACCTTGCCAGCGTCGCGAATCTCGCGCATGCGCTTGTCGAGGTACGCGACGGCTTCCGTCAGTTCCGCGCGCTCGCTCTCCTTGCATGCGACCTTGAATTCGCGCCCCAGGATGGCGACGTCGAGCGTGACGGTGCGATCCGGCGAGGGCGTCATTCGGACGGTATTCGCGAGAGCAGCGCTTCGACGCGGGCGCTCGCCTGCTCCATGCGCAGCGAGAGCTGCCGGTGCTTTTCGTAGGCGGCCGCGAGTTCGCGGCGCAGCGACTCGTTGGCCGCTCGCAGCGCGCGTGTGTGCGCCAGCAGGGTTGCCAGCTTCTGCTCGAGCGCAGCGATGTCGCTTTCCATGAGGGCACTATAGGGGTCGCCCGCGCGGGGCGTCAACCGCGCGCGGCGCCGCTCGTCGCTTCATCGTTCGGCGTCGCGCCGGTCGCGAGCGGAACATAGCGCACGGCGACGACGTCGAGCTCTTCGGGCCCCGCGGGCGTGTGCACGACCACGGTATCGCCTTCGCGCGCCTTCAGCAGCGCCCGCGCCATCGGCGAGATCCAGCTGATGTAGCCGCGCGGCGTGTCGATCTCGTCGATGCCGACGATGCTCACCGTGCGCTCGGCGCCCGCGGAATCCGCGACGGTCACCGTGGCACCGAAGTACACGCGGTCGGCGCTGTCGTCGTCGCGGCGCGCCGCCGGATCGACGACCTCCGCGCGGTCGAGCCGGCGAATCAGGAAGCGAATGCGGCGATCGATCTCGCGCAAGCGCTTCTTGCCATAGATGTAGTCGCCGTTCTCCGACCGATCGCCGTTGCCAGCGGCCCACGATACCGTCGCGACCAGTTCAGGTCGCTCCTTCTGCACGAGGTGGTCCAGCTCGTCCTTCATGCGCTGGAACCCGCCCGGGGTCATGTAATTGCGCGCGCCCTGAGGAAGCGGCGATGCGTCCTCCTGCGCATCGTCCTCGTCGAACGCCGACGTTTCCTCGCTGGTGAATGCCTTGCTCATTTCGCCTGCCTCAACGCGAGCTTACGCCCTGCCGCCCGCGCGCCGTGTCGATCGCCTCACAGAGCTCCGCCATGCCGTCCACGAAGCGTGGTCCCGCGCGATTGAGCCGGTCGGCGTCGACGACGAAGAGATTTCCGCGGCCCACCGCGGGTATTTGAGGCCATTTCCGCCATGCATCAAGCCACTCGGGACGCTCGGCGCGGGACGTGGCCGCCACGATGGCGTCGGGACGCCGCGCGAGCACCGCTTCGACGTCGACCTGCGGCGCGGGAATGCCGGTGTCGGCGAAGACGTTCGCGCCGCCGCAGTCGCGGATCGCCTGGTCGATGAGGTGGCCGCCGCCAATGGTGAAGATCGGCGTGCCCGCGACCTGGTAGAACACACGCACCACGGGGCGGCCCGCCGCGGCGAGCGCGAGCGCAGCCGCGCGTCGGCGCATCGCGGCGGCGGCGGCCGCCGCGACGTCGCGTGTCCCGGCAAGCGTGCCGAGCGCTTCGAGATCGCGCGCAATGTCGTCGACGCGATGCGCGTCGGTCGTGAACACGGGTACGCCACGCCTGCGCAACAGCGCAACCTGCGCGGGGGTCGTGTACGGCCAGGTCACCACGAGGTCCGGGGACAGCGCCACGATGCGCTCGAGATCGAGCCCGTTCACGTCGCCGATGCGCGGAAGCCGCGCGGCTTGCGCCGGTGCGTCCGATCCTTTCAGCACCGCGACCACGCGCGAGCCCGCACCGGCCGCGAAGAGCAGCTCGGTCGCGTGCGGCGCCAGGCTCACGATGCGCCGCGCGGGCGCCGCGAGCTCCACCGCCGCGCCCGTGTCGTCGATCGCGCGAACGGTTGCGTCGGCGCATGGCACCGTGAGCGCCAGATACGCGAGCGCGAGCCACGCACTCAAAGTCGCCACCGGACGCCTCCGAAGATGCGCGCGCCGCCGGTGGAGAAGTCCGCCGCGAGCTCGTAGTTCCGATCGAACACGTTGTCCGCGCGCAGGAAGAGCGTCGTGGTCGCGGTGACGGGCCACTCGGCCGTAAGGTTCAGGATCGCGTAGCCGCCGAGCGGACGCAGGTTCTCGGCATCGTCGAAGCGTCGCGACGACGCGACGACCTCGGCGCCGAGCGATACGGGTCCTGCCTGGTGCAGCACGCCGAGCGCCCCGTGACGACGCGCCCGCCGCGGCAGCAGATGGCCGGTGGCGTCGTCGCGCGGCGATTGCAGGTCGACGCTGAGATGCGCGCTCGTGCGCTCCGCGACGGCATCGACGCCGAGTGTCACGCCTTTCAGCGTAGCGTCGCTCACGTTCTGCGGCGCGCAATTGAAGTCGACGTCGCACTGGAACACGATCAGGTCGCGCACGCGGTTGTGCCAGGCGACCGCGTGCGCGTCGACGCGCACGCCTGCCAGCGACGTGGTGTAGTACGCGCCGGCTTCGACGTTGCGCGCGGTTTCAGGTCGCAGGCCGGGATTCGAGAATCCGGGGAAATACAGGTCGTTGAACGTCGGCGCCTTGAACGCGGTGCCCGCGCTGGCGGTGATGCGCCACTGCGGCGAGATGCGATAGCCATACGCCAGCGCGCCGGTCGTGCGATTGCCGAACTGATTCGAGTCGTCGCTGCGCAGGTTGGCCTGCAGAACGTGCGCGTCGATCGTGCCCGAATAGACGGCCGTCACCGAGTTCGTCGTCCGCAGCGTGACCGGAAACGGCGGATCGGTGGCGACGCGCTCCTCGCGCCGCTCCACCGCAACGGTCACCCGATGAGTCGCGCCCGCCGCGTCGAGCGACACCTCGTTCTGCCACGCGTACTGCCGCTGCCGCGTGCGGAACGGCGAGTCGCCGGACGCGAGCTTCGACACGGATTCGTCCTCGCCCTCGCCGGCGGACACGCGCGACTCCCACGCGGGGAGGAAGCGATCGCGCAGCGCGAGCTGCCATGCGGTCAAGGTCGTGACCGTGCGGTCGTCGAACCCGTCGCCGGCATCGAACTGGTTGTCGAGCCGGCTGCGGAAGAACTGCGCCGACGCCTCGTGGCCGGTGGCGAGCGTCAGTGCGCCCTGCGCGCTCACGTCGTGGTCGCGATAGCCGTCGCGATCGGGGTCGTAGGCAAAGTTCGTCGGATTGACGATCGAATTGAACCCGGCGCTGCGCCGCGCGCCGATCTGCAGCGAGCCGCGCATCACGTCGTTGCCTCCCGACACGCCCGCGGTGCCAAGCACGGTGTCGTGCGTCCCGTAACCGGCGGTGGCATTGGCCTGCAACGCGGTCGCGGGCTTGCGCGTGAACACCTGGATCACGCCGCCGATTGCGTCGGCCCCGTAGAGGCTCGAGGAAGGCCCGCGCAGGATCTCGATGCGCTCGATCTGCTCGAGCGGGATCGCCTCGAGCGCCGTGGCGCCGGCCGTCGACGACGATACACGCAGCCCGTCGACGAGCACGAGCGTCTGCGCCGTGTTGGCCCCGCGCAGGAAGACACCGGAGCTCGCGCCCGGGCCTCCGTTCTGGACGATCTCCACGCCCGGCTGGCGCTGGAGCAGCTCGGCGAGGCTCTGCGCGCCGCTGCGTCGGATCGCCTGCGCGTCGATCACGGTGACGTCGGCCACGAGGTCGGTGAAGCGCTGGGGCATGCGCGCCGCGGTCACCACGACGGGGTCGAGGACCGCCTCCGGTTGGGCCCGTGCATCCAGCGTCGCAAGCAAGAGCAGGAGGGTGGCGAGCGCGCGTGCGCCGCCGGGATTGCGATAGGAAGGCATCGATCGTCTCCACGTGCGCCGCGCATCCCCGCGCGGCAGGTTCGTGACAAGACGACGCATCGACGCAGCGCCGCCGCGCGGACGTCGAAAGAGACACGCCGGCGGCGAACGCAGAGCGCCACCCGCGCCGCGATCCACCCGCGTGTCGGGCACGCGGGCGCAGGCCGGTCTCCGGGCTCGCCGGTCTTGACCGTCCGCCTTCCCGTTCCGACCGGAACAGTGGCAAAGAGATGGACGGTCCGCACCGGCCTACCGTTGCGGGGGCAGCCGCGGCATCGGCGCACCTCGTGCGCACCACCGCGTTCCCGTTTCATTTGCCGAGCCTGACCGCCCGGCAAACACCTGCGGCTCGCATTCTACCGGCCGGGACCGCTTGCGCTCCGCTCGTCGGTAACTTTTGGATGCGCCGCAAAAACGGTCGCCGGCGCGCGACATCGCGCTGAAACCGGCTGCTATACTGCGCCGCTGCTGCAATCGCCCCCACCGGATGACCACCGGGCTCCGGGGCGTGATACGTGACCAAGAAGCTCTACATCCGCACTTTCGGCTGCCAGATGAACGAGTACGACTCGGCCAAGATGGCCGACGTGCTCGCGGCGAGCGACGGCGCAACGCTGACCGCGCGTCCCGAGGAAGCCGACATCATCCTGTTCAACACGTGCTCGGTGCGCGAGAAGGCGCAGGAGCGCGTGTTCCACGATCTCGGACGGGTGCGGGCGCTCAAGCGCGAGCGCCCCGACCTCGTCATCGGCGTCGGCGGTTGCGTCGCCTCCCAGGAAGGCGCGGCGATCGTCGAGCGTGCGCCGTACGTCGACGTCGTGTTCGGGCCGCAGACGCTGCACCGCCTGCCGCAGCTCATTCGCGCGCGCCGCAATACGGGCGAGCCGCAGGTCGACATCGCCTTTCCCGAGATCGAGAAGTTCGACCACCTGCCGCCGCCGCGTGTCGACGGCGCGGCCGCGTTCGTCTCGATCATGGAGGGCTGCAGCAAGTACTGCACGTTCTGCGTGGTGCCCTACACGCGCGGCGAGGAGGTCTCGCGGCCCTTCGACGACGTGCTGACCGAAGTGGCCGACCTCGCCGACCAGGGGGTGCGCGAAGTCACCTTGCTCGGCCAGAACGTGAACGCGTACCGCGGGATCATGGCCGACGGCACCCTCGCCGATTTCGCGACGCTGCTCGACTACGTGGCGGAAGTGCCCGGCCTCGCGCGCATCCGCTACACGACCTCGCATCCGCGCGAGATGACCGCAGCGCTGATCGACGCGCACGCCAGGCTCGACAAGCTCGCGCCGCAGCTGCACCTGCCGGTGCAGTCGGGCTCGGACCGCGTGCTCGCGGCCATGAAGCGCGGGTACACCGCGCTCGAGTACAAATCGATCGTGCGGAAGCTTCGCGCCGCGCGGCCGGACCTATCGCTCACCTCCGATTTCATCGTCGGCTTTCCGGGGGAGACGGAAGCCGATTTCGAGGACACGCTGAAGCTCGTCGAGGCGGTGCGCTTCGACGGCGCGTTCAGCTTCCTGTACAGCCCGCGCCCCGGCACGCCGGCGGCCGAGCTGACCGACCCGGTGCCGCAGGAGGTGAAGCAGTCGCGCCTCCAGCGCCTCCAGGTGATGCTCGACGCGCACTACCGCGCGTACAGCGACGCCATGGTCGGTTCCCGGCAACGGGTGCTGGTGACCGGGCCCTCGGCCAAGAATGCGCGCGAAGTATCCGCGCGCACCGCAAACAACCGCGTCGTGAACTTCGCCGGCGATGCCGCTCTGATCGGCACGTACGTCGATGTCGCGATTTCCGCCGCGCTACCCCACTCGCTTCGCGGCGAGCTTGTCGCAGCCTGACGCGCCTCCAGGCGCCGGCCGCGTCGTTCCTTCCGGAGATCCCTGCAATGCCTCCAGTCCGCCCCACCCGTCTGATCCTCGCGCTCATCGCCGCTGCGCCGCTCGCGCTCGCCGGATGCGCAACCGTTCCGGCCGACCGATCGGCCGACAACGGCGCCATCGCCGCCGCCGCGGCACAGGCCGCACAGGCCGCGACGCAGGAAGCCGCGAACACGCCGCCTGCCGCTGCGCATCCGGGTGCCGCGCGTCCGCCGGTGGCCGTCACGGCCGCGGCCGCCGCAGCCGCCGCCGCGGCGCAGGCGGCACAAGGGCAGAAGCCCTTCGCCGACGTCGTCAAGGAAGCGAAGGAGTACGACGGCCTGCTGCGCGTGTACCAGAAGGACGAGCGGGTATGGATCGAGATCCAGCCCGACCAGCTCGACAAGCCGCTCTTCTTCAAATCGAACATCAACCAGGGCATCGGTGAAGGCCGCATCTTCGGCGGCGCGATGAACTATCCGTTCGGGGTCGCGCAGATCGTGGTGTTCCACAAGGTCGGGCAGAACATCCAGCTCATCGCCAAGAACACCAAGTACACCGCCAAGCCCGGCACGCCGGAAGCACGCGCCGTGGCGGCGGGCTTCTCCGACAGCCTGCTCGCGACCGCTCCGATCGCCGCGCAGCCGCATCCCACGCGCAAGTCGTACCTCATCGACGCCAACATGCTGATGCTCGCCGACCTGCCCGGCGCCGCCGCGCAGCTCGAGCGCACCTACAAGCAGCCGTACGGATTCGACGCCCGGAACTCCTCATTCGGCAAGGTTACGGCGCAAAGCGACGACGTCACGCTCGAAGTGTCGGCGCACTACGCGCTCGCGCGCCTCGTGCTGCCTCCGCCGGGGCCGCCGCAGCCGCACCAGCCGTCGCCGCCCATCACGCTGCCCGACGTGCGCAGCATGTTCATCGGGTACCTGTACTCGTTCTCGAAGCTGCCCGAGCAGCCGATGCACCCGCGCCTGGCCGACGAGCGCATCGGGTACTTCACCACGGACCGCCTCGACTTCACGAGCGACGTCAATCGCGTGCCGGTGACGCGCTACATCAACCGCTGGCGCCTGGAGAAGAAGGATCCGACGGCCGCGCTGTCCGAGCCGAAGGAGCCGATCGTGTACTGGCTCGATCGCAACATCCCGGTCAAGTACCGCGACGCGATCCGGCAAGGCATCCTGGAATGGAACAAGGCGTTCGAGAAGATCGGCTACAAGAATGCGATTCGCGTCGAGGTCCAGCCCGACGACGCCGATTTCGATACCTCCGACATCAAGCACGCGTCGGTGCGCTGGCAGACGGTCGCCAAGACGTCCTACGGGGCGATCGGTCCGACGGTGGTCGACCCGCGCACCGGCGAGATCCTCGACGCCGACATCGGCATCGACGCGAACAACGTTCGAGTCGTGCGCAACATCAAGCACGAGTACCTGCCGTCCGGCTCGTCGTCGACGACGTCGCTCGCCGACCAGCTCGCCCATCCCACGCTCGAGAAGGACGCGAATGCCTACTGCACGTACGGCGACGTGGCGATGCAGGAGGCCACGTTCGGCCTGTCGCTCCTCGAGGCGCGCGGCGATCTCGACGTCGATAGCGCCGACGTGGACGAGTTCGTCAATGCGTTCCTGAAGGACGTGACCATGCACGAGGTGGGCCACACCCTCGGGCTGCGTCACAACTTCCGTGCCTCGACGATCTACACGGACGAACAGCTCTCCGACAAGTCGTTCACGGAAGTGCACGGCATCGGCGGCTCGGTCATGGAATACAACCCGTGGAACATCGCGGTGAAGGGCCAGAAGCAGGGCGCCTACGAGATGGACACCCTCGGCCCGTACGACTACTGGGCGATCCAGTACGGCTACAGCGACGTCGACGCCGCGCATGAGGCCGACGATCTCGACAAGATCGCGTCGCGCAGCAACGATCCGCTGCTCGCCTACTCCACCGACGAGGACGTCTCGTACTTCGCCGTCGATCCCGCCGTCAATCAGGGCGACCTCGGCTCGGATCCGCTCCTGTACGCGAAGAAGCGCCTCACGCTCGTGCGCGAGCTGTGGCAGCGCACCGAGACCATGCAGCTCAAGCCCGGCGAGAGCTACTCGATCCTGCGGCGCAATTTCACGCGCGGATTGAACGAGGCGGGACAGGGCGCGGTGTACGCCGCGCGCTACATCGGGGGCCTCACCACGCTGCGCGACCACGTCGGCAGCGGACGCGCGCCGCTGCAGCCGGTCGACGTCAGCAAGCAGCGCGCCGCGCTCGACCTCATCGCCACCGAGATCTTCTCGGCCGACAGCTTCAACTTCTCGCCGTCGTTCCTGCGCAAGATGACCGTGTCGGTGTTCGACATCGACGACGCCGAGGAGCTCGGCCGGCCGGTGCCGCCGCTCGACTTCCCGGTCGACCAGCAGCTGCTGAAGATGCAGCGCAACGTGCTCGACGCGCTCATGAGCCCGGTCATCGCGCAGCGCCTGCTGAACAACGCGGCCAAGACCGACGACCCGCGTCGTGCGCTCAAGGTGGCGGACCTCTACGGCACGCTGCACGCCGCGATCTGGAGCGAGCTTCGCACCGGGCGCGACATCACGCTGTTCCGCCGCAACCTGCAGCGCGAGCACGTCCTGGTGATCGCCAACGCGCTGCTGCGGCCGAGCGGCACGATGCCGGCCGACGCGCGCGCCACGCTGCGCGCGGACGCCAAGTCGCTGCGCGCGCAGCTTGCCGCGGCGCAGAAGCGCGGCGGCTATTCGCCCGAGGCGCGCGCGCACATCGCCGAGGCGCTGACGATGATCGACGAGGCGCTGAAGGCCCCGCTCGTTCGCCAGGCGGCGTGACGGCGGGCTGGTGATCAGGAGCGAGGATCGAGGGACGAGACGGTTGGAAGCCGGGGATCGGATCCCCATCTAGGGCATTCCGCTCGTCCCACGCTCCTCGATCTTCTCCTCGTTCCATGCCCGACGCGCGTCGCCCGACCGAAACGCTCACGCTCGCCCCGCTCGACAATCGCGCGCTCGCCAACCTCTGCGGGCCGCTCGACAGCAATCTGCGGCAGATCGAGGCCGCGCTCGACGTGGCGATCTCGCACCGCGGCGCGGACTTCTCCATCGCGGGCGCGGCGGCCCAGACCGCCCGCGCCGCCACCGCGCTGCAACGCTTCTATGCCGCCGCCGAAAAGCCGCTTTCGGTCGACGACATCCAGCTCGGGCTCGTCGAGTTCGACACGCAGCCTCGCGCGCCCGCAGCCGGTGACGTGCAGGACGGTCCGCTGCTGCGCACGCGCAGAGCGGACCTGCACGGCCGCACGCCCAACCAGATCGCCTACCTGAAGGCCATCGGCGCGCACGACATCACGTTCGGCATCGGGCCGGCGGGAACGGGCAAGACGTACCTTGCGGTGGCATGCGCCGTCGACGCGCTCGAGCGCGACGTGGTGAAGCGCATCGTGCTCGTGCGTCCCGCGGTGGAGGCGGGGGAGCGGCTCGGCTTCCTGCCCGGCGACCTCGCGCAGAAGGTCGATCCGTACCTGCGCCCGCTCTACGACGCGCTGTACGACCTGATGGGCTTCGACAAGGTGATGAAGCTCTTCGAGCGCAACACGATCGAGATCGCGCCGCTCGCGTACATGCGCGGGCGCACGCTGAACCACTCGTTCATCATCCTCGATGAAGCGCAGAACACGACACCCGAGCAGATGAAGATGTTCCTCACGCGCATCGGCTTCGGCACCAAGGCCGTGGTCACGGGCGACGTGACGCAGATCGATCTCGCGCGCGGCCAGAAGAGCGGGCTCGTCGAGGCCGCGCGCATCCTCGACGGCGTTCGCGGCATCGCGTTCGTCAAGTTCACCAGCGCGGACGTGGTGCGCCATCCGCTCGTGCAGAAGATCATCGACGCGTACGAGCGCGAACAGCATGCACGCGGCGAGCCGCCGCCGCATGCCTGAGCCGAGGCTGTCGCTCGCGGTGCAAGCGGCGACGGCCGACGCGGACCTGCCGCACGCGTCGACGCTGCGCCGATGGCTGCGGGCCGCCCTGTCGCGCGACGCCCGCGTCACGGTGCGCTTCGTGGGTGGCCGGGAGGGCCGGGCGCTCAACGCCCGGCATCGGGGTCGCGACTACCCGACCAACGTTTTGACGTTCGTGTACGATGATACGGTGCCGCTGTCCGGGGACCTGGTGCTGTGCGTCCCGGTGCTGCGGCGCGAGGCCCGCGAGCAGGGCAAGACGTTCCGGGCTCACTGCGCGCATCTCGTCATCCACGGCATGCTGCACCTGCAGGGCTACGATCACGCGCGCGCCGCCGATGCGCGGCGCATGGAAGCACGCGAGAAGCGCGTGCTCGCCCGGCTGGGCTATCCCGACCCGTATCCCGAATGACGACCCCGACGTTCCATTCGCTCACTGCCCCCGAACGGCGCGGAGCGGCACGCCTGGGGCGGTCCGCCACGACTGACGCGACCTGATGCGCCCGATGGAAGAGCCCGGCGACAAGCCGTCGTTGCTCGATCGCCTTTCCGCACTGCTGACCCGCGAGCCCGAGGACCGCGACGATCTCGTCGAGCTCCTCCGCGGCGCGTTCGAGCGACGCCTGCTCGACGCCGACGCGCTGTCGATGATCGAAGGCGTGCTGTCGGTCTCCGAGACGACCGTGCGCGACATCATGATCCCGCGCGCGCAAATGGACTGCGTGTCGATCGACGACGAGCCGGGCGACTTCGTCCCGCTCATCGTCGAGACCAAGCACTCACGCTTTCCGGTGATCGGCGAGAGCAAGGACGACGTCGTGGGCATCCTGCTCGCCAAGGAGCTCCTCGGCTATTACGCGCACCCCGAGCAGTTCAACCTGCGCGAGATCCTGCGTCCGGCGGTGTTCGTGCCGGAGTCGAAGCGGCTCAACGTGCTGCTGCGCGAGTTCCGCGCCAATCGCAATCACATCGCCATCGTCGTCGACGAATACGGCGGCGTGTCGGGGCTCGTCACGATCGAGGACGTGCTCGAGCAGATCGTCGGCGACATCGAGGACGAGTACGACTTCGACGAGAGCGAGGACAACATCATCCCCGAGGCGAACGGTCGCTTCCGCGTCAAGGCGCAGACCGAGATCGGCGACTTCAACGCGCAGTTCGGCACGCGCTTCGAGGACGAGGAGTTCGACACCGTCGGCGGTCTCGTGCTGAAGGCGTTCGGCCGGCTGCCGAAGCGCGGCGAGGCGACCGCGATCGACGGATTCCGCTTCCGCGTCCTGCGCGCGGACAGCCGGCGATTGCACACGCTGCAGGTCGAGCGCGTCGCACCGCCGGCGGAGACGCCGCCCGCTTGAGTCCCGCAGGGCCGCCCGGAGGCTCTCGTTCCCCTGCGCGGGAAGGCGGCGCAGCGCGCCCCCAAGGGACGGTACGCACGACGCGCGCAAGCGCATGACGACCGCCCGCGCGCTGACGTGGGCCCTCGCTGCCGCGGTCGGCGCGCTGTCGGTGCTGGGGTACGCGCCCTTCGGCGTTCCCACGCTTCCGCTCGCCGCGCTCGCCGTGCTGTTCGCGCTGTGGAATGCGGCGCCGACGCCGCGCGGCGCGGCCGCGCTCGGCTTCGCCTTCGGCATCGGCGTGTTCGGCGCGGGCGTGTCATGGGTCTTCATCGCGCTGTCCGGCTTCGGCGAGATGCCGCCGATCCTGGCCGGGCTCGCGACGGTCGCGTTCGTCGCATACCTTGCGCTGTGGCCGGCACTCGCGGGATGGCTCGTCGCGCGATTGGCGCGACCGGGGGCATGGCGCTTCGTCGCAAGCGTCGGCGCATGGACGGCGACCGAATGGCTGCGCGGCTATGTCTTCACCGGCATGCCGTGGCTCGCGCTCGGGTATTCGCAGCTCCCCGGCTCGCCGCTGGCCGCGTATGCGCCGGTCGGCGGCGTGTTCCTCGTGTCGCTCGCGGGCGCCCTGGTTGCCGCATGCATCGCCTGGGCGATCGAAGGTCTCGCGCTCGGGCGCGCGCACGCGGTCATCGCCGCCATCGTGCTCGTGGCCGTGGTGGCCGCGGGTGGTGTCGCGCTGTCGCACGTACGATGGACGCTGCCTGCGGGCGAGCCGCTGTCGATCTCGCTCGTCCAGGGCAACATCGGCCAGGACGTGAAGTTCGACCGTGCGTTTCGCGAGCGCACCTTCGAGATCTATGGCGGCCTCGTGCAGCAGACGCGCGGGCGGCTCGTCGTGCTCCCCGAAAGCGCGTTCCCGATGTTCGCGGACCAGGTTCCCGCGCCGGTCGTGATCGATCTCGCGAAGGTGGGCGCCTCGCGCGATGGGCTCGTGCTGCTCGGGCTCTTCACCGCACAGGCTCCGCTTCCCGGCACGCGCGACGTCCGCTACTACAACACGGTGGCAGCGCTCGGCGCGGGCGACGTGATGCTCTATCGCAAGCGGCATCTGGTGCCGTTCGGCGAGTCGATCCCCTTCAAGCGGTGGCTGTCGCCGATCATCGACGCGGTGCTCCAGATCCCGCTCGCGGACCAGACGGCCGGCGACCCCGATCAGCCGGCGTTCGTCGTCGGCGATCATCGCATCGCCGTGAACATCTGCTACGAGGATGCGTTCGGCAGCGAGCTTATCGATGCCGCGCGCGCGGCCGACATCCTGGTCAACGTCACCAACGATGCCTGGTACGGCCATTCGGTGGCCGCGTACCAGCACAACCAGATCTCGGCGATGCGCGCGCTCGAGTTGGGGCGGCCGATGCTGCGCGCCACCAACACGGGCATCACGTCGTTCATCGACGCGGACGGGCAGGTGAAGCAGCGCCTGCCGTGGTTCACCCGTGGCGTGCTCGAGGTCGAGGTGCGCGGTTACGACGGACTGACCCCGTACGCGCGCGTCGGCGACGTGCCCGCGCTGGCGCTGTCCGTCGCGCTGCTCGCCGCCCCGGCGCTTCGCGCTCGCCGCGTGCGTCAATCGCTTGCATAATGCGGCACCCCTGAAGCGGACGACATCGATGGCTCTCACGCTGGACATTCGCGGCCTTTCCAAGACCTACCCCAACGGCGTGCGCGCGCTGTCCGACGTCACGCTCACCATCCCGACCGGGATGTTCGGCCTGCTCGGCCCGAACGGCGCCGGGAAATCGACGCTGATGCGCACGCTCGCGACGCTGCAGGACGCCGACGCGGGAACCGCGACGCTCGGCGACATCGATGTGCTTCGCGACAAGGACGCGGTACGGCGTCGTCTCGGCTACCTGCCGCAGGACTTCGGCGTGTATCCCAAGGTGTCGGCCGAGGACCTGCTCGATCACCTCGCGCGGTTGAAAGGGCTGTCCAGGCGCTCGGAACGCCGCGACACCGTCGCGGCGCTGCTGAAGCAGGTGAATCTCTACGACGTGCGCCGCAAGGCGCTCGGCGGCTTCTCCGGCGGCATGCGGCAGCGCTTCGGCATCGCGCAGGCGCTGCTCGGCAATCCGCAGCTCATCATCGTCGACGAGCCGACGGCGGGCCTCGATCCCGAGGAGCGCGTGCGCTTCCACAACCTGCTCGCGGAGATCGGCGCCAACGTCATCGTGATCCTGTCGACGCACATCGTGTCGGACGTGTCGGACCTCTGCTCGAGCATGGCGATCATCCATCGCGGTCGCGTGCTGCTCGCCGGCGATCCTGGCGTGTTCACGCGCGCGCTCAAGGGCCAGATCTGGCAGAAGACCATCGGCCACGAGGAGCTCGAAGCCGCCAGGGCGACGCTGCCCGTGATCTCGACGCGGCTCATGGCGGGGCGCAATCTGGTCAACGTCGTCGCGAACGTGCCGCCCGGCCCCGGCTTCGTGCCGGTCGAGCCGACGCTCGAGGACGTGTATTTCGCGGCGATCGGCGGACGCCTGTCCGCGAGCGCCGACGTCGATACCGCCGTTCCCGCGTAGCCATGGGAACGCTCGGCGCCATCGCGGGCTTCGAGCTGCGCACGCGGCTGAAGCGCATGTCCACGTGGGTGTACTTCGCGGTCTTCTTCGCCGCGGCGATGCTGTGGACGGCCGCGGCAGGCGGCGCGATCCAGAGCGCGAACATCGTGTTCGGCAGCGGCAAGATCTGGATCAACTCGCCGTACGCGATCTCGCAGACCGTCGCGTTCCTCGGGATGTTCGGGCTCACGGTGATGGGCGCGCTCGCCGGCCGCGCGGTGCAGCAGGACTTCGAGCATCGCACCGAGGCGTTCTTCTTCACCGCGCCGATCGCCAAGTGGCAGCTGCTGGGCGGCCGTTACGTCGGCGCGCTCCTCGTGCTGGTGCTGGTGTTCGCGAGCATGGCGCTCGGCGTGTTCGGCGGAACGCTGCTGCCCAACCTCGATCCCGAACGGCTCGGACCGACGCGCCTCGGTGCGTACGTCATCCCCTACTTCACGGTGCTGCTGCCCAATCTCGTCTGGATCGGAGGACTGTTCTTCTGCGCGGCGGCGCTGTCGCGTCGCATGCTTCCGGTGTATCTCGGCAGCGTGATCCTGCTCGTCGGCTACCTCGCCTCGCAGGGCCTGCTGCGCGACATCGACAACAAGCTCCTCGCGTCCATGATCGATCCGTTCGGCGTGGTCGCCACGGCGCGCGTCACCGAGTACTGGAGCATCGCCGAGCGGAATACCCGGCTGGTTCCGTTCGAAGGCTACCTGCTGTGGAACCGCCTGCTGTGGATCGGCGTCGGCGCGCTGGTGATGGCGTTCTGCCTCTACCGCTTCCGTTTTGCCTATCCCGCGGACCGCGCACGCAAGGACAGGGGCGCTGCCGACGAGGCCGCTCCGGCACCCGCGGCGCGGCTCGCGGCGCTCCGCGTGGAGCCGGGCCGCGTGCGCGCGCTCGCGCTGCTGCCGCGCATGGCGTGGCTCTACCTGCGCGACATCGTGCGCAACGTGTACTTCGGCGTGTTCGCGCTCGCCGGCGTGCTGTTCCTGATCGCCACGAGCACCACGCTCGGCAGCATCTACGGCACCGCGACGTGGCCCGTGACCTACCAGATGGTCGAGCTCACGTCGGGCACGTTCGCGGTGTTCATGCTCGTGATCATCACGTTCTACGCCGGCGAGCTCGTGTGGCGCGAGCGCGAGCATCGCTTCGACCAGATCACCGACGCGCTGCCCGTGCCGACGTGGCTGCCGCTCTTCGCCAAGCTGCTGGCATTGATGGTCGTGCCGGTGATCCTCGAATGCGCGCTGCTGCTGTGCGGCGTCGCGATCCAGACCGCCAAGGGCTATCACCGCTACGAGATCGGCCTGTACCTCCACGACCTCTTCGGGATCGAGCTCGTGTCGTACTGGCTGGTGTGCGTGCTCGCGATCGCGGTGCAGTCGACCGTGACGCACAAGTATCTCGGTCACTTCATCATGATCGCGTACTACCTCGCGATCGCGTTCGCCACGCCGCTCGGCCTGGAGCACAACCTCTACAAGTACGGCGCCACCATCGGGTACACGTACTCGGACATGAACGGGTACGGCCATTTCATGCCGCGTTTGCGCGCGTTCCAGGCGTACTACGCCTCGTGGGCCCTGTTGTTCGCGGTAGTGGCCTATCTGTTCTGGACGCGCGGCACCGTGCCCGGCTGGCGGGCGCGACTCGTGCAGGCGCGTGCCCGGCTGACGATGCCGGTCGTCGCCACGGCGATCGTCGCGCTCGGCCTGATGGGCTCGTTCGGCGGCTGGATCTTCTACAACACCAACGTGCTCAACCCGTACGTGACGGCGTACGATCGCGAGCAGCGGCAGGCCGACTACGAGAAGCAGTACAAGGCGCTCGAGAACGCGCCCGAGCCGACGATCACCGGCGTGGCGCTCGCCGTCGACATCTTCCCGTTCGAGCAGCGCGTGCGCATGCACGGTCATTTCGACCTCGTCAATCGCAACGCGGCCGCGATCCGTGACGTGCACCTCTTCTTCGCGCAAGGCGACAATGTCGTCGTCCACCAGCTCGCGTTCGACATCCCCGCGCAGCTCACGAAGGACGACCCGCGCATCGGCGTGCGCAGCTACCGGCTCGACCGCGAGATGGCGGCTGGAGCCAAAGGCCGCCTCGATTTCGACGTCGAGGTGCCCACGCACGGCTTCACCAACTCCGGCTCGAATACCACGGTCGTCTACAACGGCACGTTCGTCAACGGCCTCTTCGCGCTCCCGGTGATCGGCTACAGCGATCGCGGCGAGCTCGCGACGGATCGCGACCGGCGCAAGTTCGGCCTCGCCCCCAAGGAGCGCATGCGCTCCCGCGAGGATCCCGTCGGACTGCAGCACAACTACATCAGCCACGACGCCGACTTCGTGACGTTCACGGCCGAAGTCACGACCGACGCCGACCAGTGGGCCATCGCACCGGGCTATCTGCAGCGTGAGTGGATCGAAGGCGGGCGCCATCATTTCGTCTACGCGATGGACAGTCCCATCCTCAATTTCTACGCGTTCCAGTCGGCCCGGTATGCGGTCAGGCGCGATCGCTGGAACGACGTCGCGATCGAGGTCGACTACCAGCCCGGGCACGAGTACAACCTCGACCGCATGATCGCGGCGACCAAGGCCTCGCTCGACTACTACTCGCGCAATTTCGGGCCGTACCAGCATCACCAGTTCCGCATCGTCGAGTTCCCGCGGTACGCGACGTTCGCGCAGGCATTCCCGAACACGATTCCTTTCTCGGAGGGCATCGGCTTCATCGCGCGCGTGCGCGAGAACGACAAGGACGACATCGATTATCCGTACTACGTCACGGCGCACGAGGCCGCGCACCAGTGGTGGGCGCACCAGGTGATCGGCGGCGACGTGCAAGGCTCGACGCTCCTCTCGGAGACGCTGGCGCAATACTCGGCGCTGATGGTGATGAAGCAGAAGTACGGCGAGGCGAAGATGCAGAAGTTCCTCGCCTATGAGCTCGACCGCTACCTCATCGGCCGCGCGGGCGAGCAGAAGAAGGAGCTGCCGCTCGGCCGCGTGGAGAACCAGGACTACATCCACTATCGCAAGGGCAGCCTCGTGATGTACGCGATGGCCGACTACATCGGCGAGGAGAACGTCAACCACGCGCTGCACGCGCTGATCGAGAAGTACGCGTTCAAGGGGCCGCCGTATCCGAACGCGACCGCGCTGATCGACGCGCTGCGCGAGGTGACGCCGCCGCAGTACAAGTACGTGATCGACGACTGGTTCGAGTCCATCACGCTCTACGACAACCGCGCGACATCCGCGACCGCGCGCAAGCTCGCGGACGGCCGCTACGAAGTGACCGTGGATGTCGTGGCGAACAAGCGCAAGGCCGACGAGCTCGGCAAGGAGACCGACGTCCCGCTCGACGACTGGATCGACATCGGCGTGCTGGATGCCGCCGGCGTTCCCCTGTATCGCGAGAAGAAGCACATCACCGCCGAGAAGACGACCTTCAACGTCACGGTGGCCGGTACGCCCGCGCGCGCGGGCATCGATCCGCTGAACATCCTCATCGATCGCAGGCCGAAGGACAACACGGTGGCGGTGGACATCAAATAGGATCGGCCCGAGGGCGTGTCGTAAAATTGCGGCTTTTGCCCGCCGCGCCCGCATGCAGACGTTCCAGCAGGTCATCCTCGCGCTGTCGCAATACTGGGACCGCCAGGGCTGCGCGCTCCTGCAGCCGTACGACATGGAGGTCGGCGCGGGCACGTCGCATACCGCGACCTTCCTGCGCGCGCTCGGCCCCGAGCCGTGGCGCGCCGCGTACGTGCAGCCGTCGCGACGACCGAAGGACGGACGCTACGGCGAGAACCCGAACCGCCTGCAGCATTACTACCAGTTCCAGGTGGTGCTGAAGCCCTCGCCCGCCGACATCCTGGACCTGTACCTCGGCTCGCTCGAAGCGCTCGGCTTCGACCTTCGTGCCAACGACGTGCGCTTCGTCGAGGACGACTGGGAGAACCCGACGCTCGGCGCGTGGGGACTCGGCTGGGAGGTATGGCTGAACGGCATGGAAGTCACGCAGTTCACGTACTTCCAGCAGGTCGGCGGCGTCGACTGCAACCCGATCACGGGCGAGATCACGTACGGGCTGGAGCGTCTCGCGATGTACCTGCAAGGCAGGGACAACGTGTTCGACCTCGTCTGGACCACGCGCGAGGCGAACGGCGTGGAGAGCGTGCTCGCGTACCGCGACGTGTATCACCAGAACGAGGTCGAGCAGTCGACGTACAACTTCGAGCAGTCCAATGCGCCGGAGCTCTTCAAGCTCTTCGCGTTCTTCGAAAGCGAGGCGAAGCGGCTGCTCGAGGCGCGCCTGCCGCTGCCGGGCTACGAGATGATCCTCAAGGCGGCGCACACGTTCAACCTGCTCGACGCGCGCGGTGCCATCTCCGTCACCGAGCGCGCGGCGTACATCGGCCGCATTCGCACGCTGTCGCGCCTCGTCGCCGCCGCGTACCTCGAGTCGCGGCGCGCGCTCGGGTTCCCGATGCTGCCGGCAGCCGAGCGCGCGGCGTTGCCCGAGGCGTATCGCGACGCGGCATGAGCACGGCAACGCTCGTCGTCGAGCTGTTCACCGAGGAGCTTCCGCCCAGGGCGCTGCGCAAACTGGGTGAGGCCTTCGCGCAATCGCTCACCGACGGATTGCGCCGGCGCGGCGTGCTGACCGATGCGTCGCGTGCGACGCCGTACGCGACGCCGCGCCGCCTCGCGGTTTCGATCACCGACGTGCGCGATGTCGCGCCCGACGAGGAGGTGCGCGAGCGCCTGATGCCGCTGAAGGTTGCCAGCACGACGGGGACGCGGGAAGGCGCCGCGTCACCCGCGCTGCAGAAGAAGCTCGCGGCGCTCGGACGCGGCGACCTCGCCGCGGGATTCCCCGACGTTCGCGTCGGCCCCGATCGTCTCCACGTCGATGAGGACGCGAAGGGCGCGGCGGTGTTCCTGACGTCGCTCGCGAAGGGTCGGCCGCTCGCGCGAGCGCTCGATGAAGCGCTCGGGAGCGCCGTGGAGCGACTCCCGATCCCGAAGATGATGACCTATGCGCGCGCCGGCGGCTACTACAACGACGTCAGGTTCGTACGGCCCGCGCATCGCCTGCTCGCGCTACACGGCGCCGACGTGGTGCCCGTGGGCGTGCTGGGGCTGCAAGCCGGACGCACCACGGGCGGCCATCGCTTCCTCGCGCGCGACGACCTGTCGATCGTGAACGCGGAGGCGTACGCGCCGACGCTCGAAGCCGAAGGCAAGGTCATTCCATCCTTCGACGCACGGCGCCAGGCGATCGTCACCGCGCTGCGCGAGGCCGCCGGCGCCGAGGCGACCGTGCTGATGCCCGAACCTCTGCTCGACGAGGTGACGGCGCTCGTGGAATGGCCGGTCGTCTACGCCGGCACGTTCGACCGCGCGTTCCTCGAGGTGCCGCAGGAATGCCTGATCCTCACGATGCAGCAGAACCAGAAATACTTCGCGCTTGCCGACGGCCGCGGGCGCCTGCTGCCGACCTTCCTGCTGGTCGCGAACCTGCGAGCCCCCGCCCCGGCGGCGATCATCCAGGGCAACGAGCGCGTGCTGCGCGCGCGGCTCGCCGACGCCAAGTTCTTCTTCGACCAGGATCGCAGGACGCCGCTCGCGGCGCGCGTCGAGCGCCTGCGCAGCGTCGTCTATCACAACCGCCTCGGCACGCAGGCCGAGCGCGTCGACCGCCTGCGCTTCATCGCGAGCCGCATTGCCGCGGCCGTCGGTGCCGATCCGCAGGCCGCCAACCACGCAGCGATGCTCGCCAAGGCGGACCTCGTC
>DATJIS010000052.1:0-91418 GCA_035493035.1 Casimicrobiaceae bacterium
GGCGGCGCAATTCGTCGTCGGCGACGAGCTCCGCATAGCGCGACGCCACCGCGACGTCGCTCTTGGCGAGCACCATCGCCATGTTCGACATCACGCTGCGGAAGAACGGCCAGCGGGCGTTCATCTCGCGCAGGAGGTCGAGGCCGTCCGTGCGTTGGCCGAGCCATGCGTCGACCGCCGACCCGAAGCCGTACCACCCGGGCAGCATCAGGCGGCATTGCGACCAGCTGAACACCCACGGGATCGCGCGCAGGTCCTCGATGCGCTGCGACGGCTTGCGTGACGCCGGCCGGCTGCCGATGTTGAGCGCGGAGATCTCCGCGATCGGCGTGGAGGCGCGAAAGTAGTCGACGAATCCGGGCGTCTCGTAAACCAGCGCGCGATACGCGCGATGCGCGAGCAGCGACAGCTCGTCGAGCGCCGCGTGATACACGGGCGCGCGGTCGCCGATCTGCTCGCTGTCGAGCAATCCCGCTTCGAGCGACGCCGCGACGAGCGTTTCGAGGTTGCGACGGCCGAGCTCCGGATCGGAATACTTGCTGGCGATGATCTCGCCCTGCTCGGTGACGCGCAGGCCGCTTCGCGCCGTGCCGACAGGCTGCGCGAGGATCGCGTCGTAGCTGGGTCCGCCGCCGCGCCCAACCGTGCCGCCGCGGCCGTGGAACAGGCGCAGCTTGACGCCGTGCCGCGCGAAGCATTCGACGAGCGTGCGCTCCGCGCAATACAGCGCCCAGTTGGCGGTGAGATAGCCGCCGTCCTTGTTGCTGTCCGAATAGCCGATCATCACTTCGTGTCGATCGCCGTGCCCGGTGACGATCGCGCGATAGCAGGGCACCGCGAACGCCGCGGTCATGATGTCGCCGCATCGCTGCAGGTCGTCGATGGTCTCGAACAGCGGCACGATGCTCATGGCGAGGCGCTCACCGCGCAGCAGGCCGACCTCCTTCAGCAGCACCGCGACTTCGAGCAGGTCCGACACCGACTGGCACTTCGAGATAACGTAATGCCGCAGCGCGTCGGGCCCGAATGCATCGTGCACCTCGGCCGCTTTGCGCAGGATGGCGAGCTCGCTCGCCGCGGTCTGCGACAAGGGCCGATACGGCGAATGCAACAGACGCGGGCTCTCCAGCTCGCGGGACAGCAACTCGATGCGCCCCGCCTCGTCGAGCGCGGCATAGCGATCCGCAACGCCGGCGCCCGCGAGCAGCTCCATCACGACGGCCTCGTGCACGTCGCTGTTCTGGCGCAGGTCGAGGATCGCCAGATGAAACCCGAACACATCGACCGCGCGACGCAGCGGATCGAGCCTGCGCGCCGCGAGGGCGGACGACCCGTGGCCTGCGAGCGACTCGGCGATGACGTCGAGGTCCGCGCGAAACGCGCTCGGGGTATCGTAAGGCTCGGCATCGACGTGCGGCGCGCGCGCGGGCGCATGATGCGCGAGCCGTCGCGACGTCGCGGCCAGTCGCGCGTAGATGCCGACGAGCGCCTGGCGATACGGCTCGTCGCCACGATGCTGGTTCGGGTCCTTCGCCGCGTTGGCCAGCGCGATCAGCGCGCCGCTCGGCGTGACGAGACGCGTGGACAGCGACAATTCGGCGCCGAGCCAGTGCACCTCGTGCAGATAGTGCTCGAACGCCAGCGTGGCCTGTGCATGAATCGCGTAGTCGAGCGTCTCGGCGGTGACGTTCGGGTTGCCGTCGCGGTCGCCGCCGATCCAGGATCCGGTACGGAAGAACGACGGTACTCGATCCACGTCGGCATAGGCTTGTCGCAGCGCGCCGTCCAGCGCGGTGTACAGCCTCGGTATCTCGTCGAGGAACGTGTAGCGGTAATAGGACAGGCCATTGTCGACCTCGTCGCGAACCGTGAGGCGCGTGAACCGCAGCATGGCCGTCTGCCACAGGCCCAGCACTTGGGTCCACAGGTCGCGGTCGAACGACAGCCGCTCCTCCGGTGTCAGAGCCGTGCGGTCGCGCCATACGAGCAGGCGTGCGATCTCGCGCTCGGTATCGAGGATGCTCTTGCGCTGCACCTCCGTGGGATGGGCGGTGAGCACCGGCGACACGAGCGCCTCGTCGAGCCAGGCTTGCACCGCCTCCGGCGGCACCTGAGCGCTCGCGAGACGTGCCACCGCGTAATCGAGGCTGCCGGGACGCGGTGGCGCGCCGGCCGCGGCATGCGCGCGGCGCCGCCGCGTGTGATGCACGTCCTCCGCGATGTTGGCAAGATGCGAGAAATAGCTGAACGCACGCACGACGTGCAGCACCGAAGCGATCGGCAGAGGATTGAGCAGCGCGGACAGCGCGTCGCGCGCCGCGTGCGCATCCTCGCCTTGCGCGCGGCGGAAGCGGATGGCGGTCTGCCGTACGGCTTCGATGCGCTCGTAACCGTCGGCGCCTGCCTGGTCGCGCAGCACGTCGCCGAGGATGCGGCCGAGGAGCCGCGTGTCCTCGCGCAGCGGAAGCTCCTTGTCCTCGGGAACCGGCGCGTTCATGGGATAGTGCAACAATAGCAAACGATGACTGCCGACTCCGACTCCACGCTCGCCTCCGGCGCCCGGCGGCTGCGCGGCGCACGTCTCACCGAGCTCTTCGACCGCGATGCCCGCCGCGTCGAGCGCCTGTCGCTCGACTGGAACGCCTGGCACGTCGACTTCTCCAAGGAGCGCATCGACCCGGATACGCTCGCAGCGCTGATCGCGCATGCCGAGAGCGCCAACCTCGCGCACTGGATCGACGCGCTGTTCGCGGGCGAGAAGATCAACCTGTCCGAGAACCGCCCGGTGCTCCACCCGATGCTCCGCCGCTCCGACGCGTTCTCGCTGACCATCGACGGCGTCGACGTGGCGGCACAGATGCGCGGGGCGCGCGAGCGGATGGCGACGCTGTCGGCGTCGATTCGCTCGGGACAGCGGCCGGGCGCCACCGGCCGGCCGCTGCGATCGATCGTGAACATCGGCATCGGCGGATCGGACCTCGGCCCGCGGCTGGTGTGCGACGCGCTCGCCGCGCCGCAGGCCGGCGAGCTCGAGCCCGTCAACGTGGCGTTCGTCTCGAACATCGATCCCGAGCATCTGTCGCGCACGCTCGCCACGCGCGACCCGGCGACCACGCTGTTCATCGTCACGTCGAAGACCTTCACCACCCAGGAGACGCTGACCAACGCGCAGTCGGCGCGCGCGTGGCTGTCGACGGCGATGCCCGGTGCGGATCTCTCGCCGCATTTCATCGCGGTCAGCAGCAATGTTCCCGCCGCCCGATCGTTCGGCGTGCGCGACGACGACATCCTGCCGCTTGCCGAAGGCGTGGGCGGGCGCTACTCGCTATGGTCGACCGTCGGCTTGCCGATCGCCATCGCGCTTGGATTCGAGCGGTTCGCCGAGCTGCTCGCCGGCGCGCGCGCGATGGACGAGCATTTCACGAGCACGCCGTTCGAGCGCAACTTGCCGGTGGTGCTCGGCTTGCTCGGATGGTGGCAGGCGCGATGGCTGCAGAAGCCGCAGCGCGTGGTCGTCCCGTATGCGCATGCGCTCGCCCGCCTGCCGGCCTTCCTTCAACAGCTGTCGCTCGAGAGCAACGGCAAGAGCGTCATGCGCGATGGGCAGCCGGTCGACGGCCCCACGGCGCCCGCCCTCTGGGGCGACGTCGGCACCGACAGTCAGCACGCGTTCTTCCAGTGGCTGCATCAGGGCACCCACGAGGTGCCGGTCGAATTCATCGTGCCGGTTCGCGCGACGCATCCGCTCGGCGATCACCAGACGCTGCTCGTCGCGAACGCGCTTGCACAGGCGCAGGCGCTGCTCGTAGGCCGGTCCGACGAAACCATTCGTTCGGAGCTCGCCTCCAGCGGGCTGACGGGCGCCGCGCTCGACGCGGCGATCGCGGCGCGGCGATGCCCCGGCAATCGGCCTTCCACGACGCTGCTGCTGCCCGTGCTGGACGCGCGCAACCTCGGGGCGCTCCTTGCGCTCTACGAGCACCGCACGTTCGTCGAAGGCGTGCTGTTCGGCATCAATTCGTTCGATCAATGGGGCGTCGAGCTCGGCAAGTCACTCGCGAAGCCGATCGTCGCGACGCTGCGCGGCGAAACCACGGCATCGAGGGACACCGACGCTTCTACCCGGGCACTGCTGAGCCGGGTCGCCGCGATGCGTGCGGATCCTGGCGCCTGACCAGCGCGCCATAGAACGCCTGCATGGCGTCGATTGCCGAGCGGTCGTTGAAGAGCGATTCGCCGCCCGCGCGCAGTCGTTCGACGACGCTCTCCCGGAAGGCGGCGTCGCTGACGACGCGCAGCGCCCGCGCCACGTAGTCGCGGGCGTCGGCGGCGATCAGCTCGGGCACGCCGGCAACCATCAGCATCCCGCAGGTCTGCCGGCCGCGCATGAAGCGGCCGGGCAGCGTCACGACCGGCAGTCCGGCCGCGATCGCATCGAGGGAAGTGTTGCCGCCCGACCAGTGCAGCGAATCGAGCATGACGTCGCACGCCATGTTGATACGCAGATACGTGTCGCGCGAGGTTATCGGCAGCAGGATGACCCGATCGGCGACGTCGAGGCCGCGCGTTTTCAGCGTCCGCGCGAAGCGCTGCAGGAACTGCTCGGTGGTCTCGCTCGTGTGTCCCGCGAAGAACAGGACCGTGCCGATGGGATCGGCGGCGAGAACGTCCGCGAGCAGCGCATCGTTGTCGGGATGGATCTTGTAGATCGACTGCGGGAAAAGATAGAGATGACGATCGACCGGCAGTCCGAGCCGCGCGCGCGCCTCGGCGCGCGGCAGCCGCCGCGGCAGCGGAGGCGGCGCGTAGTGCGTCCCGATCCCAGGCAGCCGCACGAGTCGCTCGCGATAGTGCGCGTCGGCATCCGCGGGCTCCATGACGTCGCTCGAAAAGAAATAGTCGATCGTGGCGTGGCCGGTCGTCACCGGATGTCCCCAACCGGCACACTGAACCGGTGCGAGGCGCAGCGCGGCGAGCAGAAACGTCGCGCCATCGCCGCCGAGCTCCGGATAGACCAGGATGTCGAGGTCATCGCCGCGGATCACCTCGCCGAGGAACACCCCGTCTCGCGGCTGGCGAAAGTGATCCGAGGCGTCACGCACGGCGTTGCCGACGGCGTCGACGCTCGGCCGCACGTGGTACACGAAGATCTCGAAGCGCGCGCGATCGAGCGCCTCGATCCACTTGCGGAAATAGCGGCCGGCCGAGCAATCGTAGAAGAAATGGGATACGAATCCGATGCGCACCCGCCGATTTACGACCTCGCGATGTGGCAGCGGCTGCCTGAGATGCGGCACCGCGCGATCGAGCAGGTCGCCGGCGAAATCGGCGTACGCGCGCTGCAGCGGCAGATCGTCGCCGCCCTGGTACGCCAGGTAGAAGTTGATCCACTCGAGCGCGCGTAGCAATGTCCCGGGATCCGCCGCGCGGAATCGATCGACCCGCGCGCGCAACCACGACAGGCCTTCGGTGAATGCGCGCCGCGTTGCCGCGACGTCTTCGCCGCCCTCGTAGACCGGCTTCAGCGACAGCTTCGCCAGGAGCGCGATCCTGGTATCCGACGGCCATCGCGCGAGCGACTCTTCGCACAGCGCGCGCGCCTCGCCGGACCTACCCATCTGCACGAGGCATTCCGCGAGACTCGCCGTGTGGCGCGCCGCGTGCCCCGGGTCGAGCTCGATCAGGTCGCGATAGACCCTGGCGGCTTCGTCACAGAGCAACATCTCGCGCAGCACGCCTGCGAGCGCGCCCATGACGTGTCGTTCGTGGGGCGCCTGCCGCAGCGCCGCTTTCAGCGCTTCGCCGGCCTGCGACAACGAGCCGGCCGCGCGCAAAGCGGCCGCGCGCTGGATCGACGCTGCGATCGACGCCGGCGGCAATGAGGCGATCTCCGCGCCCTCGTGAGCCGCCGTGCCCAGCGATCGAAGAATCGCGCGGCGCGTCTCGTGGAACGCCGCATGCTGCGGAAAGACCCGAATGGCACGATCGATCTTGTCGAGCGCATCGCGAAGCCTGCCCTGCTCCCGATCCAGGCCGGCGAGGACATGCCAGGCGTCGGGATGCTCCGCATCGAGCGCGAGCACGCGCTCGCAGCTCGCGCGCGCCGCGTCGAGGTCGCCGCGCTGCCGGTCCGCGAGCGCCTGGGTCAGGAGCCGCCGGTCCAGCGCGAGCGAGCGCACGAGCGCCTCGGGCGACGCGACAGCGACCGGCGCGAGGCTTCCGTGACAGTCCTTGTAGCGCTTGCCGCTGCCACATGCACAGCGTGCGTTGCGCGCGAGCGACGTACCGACCTGCAGAGACGCCACCAACCGACCGTTTGAAGCGAACGACGTTGCTATTATAGGATCGCGATCTTCTCGCCGGAGCTTGCATGCAGATTCATGGCGTGGCCATGGTGCGCAACGAAGCCGATCTCATCGAGGCGTTCGTGCGGCACAACGCGGAGATGCTCGATGCGTTGCACCTGGTCGACCATCGCTCGGACGACGGCACGCGCGAGATCCTCGAAGACCTGTTGATGCAGGGGCTGCCGATCACGCTGGAGCGCTACGACGATCCGGCGCAGCGACAGCCCGAGATCATCACCCGCCTCGCGCGCGGCGCTTTTGCCGCGGGCGCCGATTGCGTGATCCCGCTCGACGCCGACGAGTTCCTCAAGATCCCGCGCCGCTCCGAGTTCGAGCGCGCGATCCGCTCGTTCGGCAACGAGTACTGCGGCGCCGTGCAGTGGCAGACCTACGTGCCCGATCCGATGCCCGCCTACGCGCATGCGCTGTCCGCTGCCCGCAAGCGCAGGGCCCGCGAGGCGCACGGCCTGCGCAAGATCGTCCTGACGCGCGTGTTCGCGCGGACGCGGCACGCGGTCGTCGGGCCCGGCAATCACACCGTATTGATGGACGGGCCCGCGCAGGACCTCGCGACCCATCCTGCCAAGGTCGCATCCCTGCCCGCGCATCTCGTCGCGCTCGCGCACTTTCCCGTGCGCTCGGCCGACCAGCTCGTTCGCAAGATCAACGTCGGCTGGCAGGCGCATCTCGCCGCGGGCCGCGACAATCCGGACCTCGCATATCACTGGCGCGAGCTGTACGAGGAATTCGCGAGCCGGGGCGCGCCGAGCGACGTGCGCTTGCGCGAGATCGCGGTCAATTACGGATTGCCGATGGCACGCTGGGAGGCCGTCGAGAACGTCGAGCTGATCGAGGATCCGCTGCCGCAGCCGTGAGCGCTCAGCGCGCGAGCGCCACCGACACGCGCAGCAGCTCGGAGAGACGCCACACCGCCGCGGCGTAGAGCGGGCTCTTGTTGTAGCGCGTGATCGAGTAGAAATTGGGGCACGCGATCCAGTAGCTCGCATTGTCGTCACCGGATGGCTGCTCCTCCAGCTGCAGGAGGCCTACGGGCTCGGGTGACAGATCGGCCGGCGCTGCGACGGCCCAGACGTTGTCGGCGTTCCAGGCGGACAATGGGCGCCGCTCGCTGAGATTGCCGTCGATGCGTTGCAGCGCGGCATCGCGACCGGAGTCGGCGATGAACGCGGGAAGGGCGATCGGCTGTCCGCGCAGCCAGTCGTGGCGCGCGAGGTAGTTCGCGACACTGCCGATCGCATCCTCCTCGCTTCGCCACAGGTCGACGTGCCCGTCGCCGTCGAAGTCGATCGCATAGCGCCGCACGCTGCCCGGCATGAACTGCGGCACGCCGACGGCGCCCGCGAAGGAACCCTTGGGATCGAGCGGCGAGATGTGCTGCTCGCGCGCGAACAGCAGGAACTGCTTCAGCTCGCCGCGAAAGAAGCTTGCCCGCCGCGGATAGTCGAACGCGAGCGTCGAGAGCGCGTCGATGACGCGATGGCTGCCGAGATTGCGCCCGTAGAATGTCTCCACGCCGATGATCGCCGTGACGATCTCGGGCGGCACGCCGTACTCGTCCTGCGCGCGCTGCAGCGCCGCGGCGTTGCGGCGCATGAACGCGACGCCGGTGTCGACGCGATCGGCGGACAGGAATCGCGGCGCGTACTCGTACCACTTCGGCGGCTCGACGAACGGCCGGTGCATCGCCTCGATGATCTTCGGCTGGTAGCGCGCCTGCCCGAGCCAGCGCACGAGCTCGCGGCGATCGAATCGCTCCTCGGCGACCATCTCGTCGACGAAGCTGCGCACTTCAGGGCGCTTCACCGAGTAGCCGGCCGGCTCGGCCGCGGCTTTTTTCGTGGAGCTCGGGGGTGCGGCGACGACGACGGTCGCGAGCGCAAGCGCAGGAAGAACGAGCAACCAACGGCGCAACCGTTGCACGACCGCGGAACCGGAAAGGAGGTGCTTGGATGGTACCATCCGCGCCCAATTCATGTTCGATCTCTACTCGCTCTTTCGACCGATCCTTTTCGCGGCCGATCCCGAGGCCGCGCACGCCGCCGCGTTCGCGGCGCTCGATGTCGCAGCCCGCTTCGGCATCGCGCAGGTCGCCGGACCACGGCTGCCGGCCGATCCGGTCACCGTGATGGGCATCACGTTCCCGAACCGCGTCGGCCTGGCGGCGGGTCTCGACAAGAACGCCGTGCATCTTGCCGGACTGGCGACGCTCGGCTTCGGCTTTCTCGAGGCTGGAACCGTGACGCCGCGCGCGCAGCCGGGCAATCCACGGCCGCGCATGTTCCGCCTGCCACAGGCCGAAGCGCTGATCAATCGTCTCGGCTTCAACAACGACGGCGTCGAGGCGTTCGTGCGCAACGCCGAGCGCTCGGGCTACCGCGGCATCCTCGGCATCAATCTCGGCCGCAATTTCGACACGCCCAACGAGCGCGCAGCCGACGACTACGTGAAGGGCCTGCGCGCCGTCTACCGGCACGCGAGTTACGTCACGATCAACGTGTCGTCGCCGAACACGAGCGGCCTGCGCGATCTCCAGTCGGAGGACGCCCTCGCGGCCCTCGTGGGTACGCTCGTGCGCGAGCGCGACGCGCTTGCGAGCGCGCAGGGCCGTGTCGTCCCGCTGGTGGTCAAGCTCGCGCCGGATCTCACCGACGAGGCGCTGCGCGGGATCGCGCGCCGGCTGGTCGAAGCCAGGGTTGACGGCGTGATCGCGACCAACACCACGCTGGCACGCGACGGTGTGCAAGGTATCGCGCACGCCGAGGAAGCGGGCGGCCTGTCGGGGCGCCCGCTGCGTGACCGCTCGACCGCGGTGATTCGCACGCTCGCCGCGGCGCTCGACGGCGCGATGCCGATCATCGGCGTGGGCGGCATCGTCTCCGGGGAAGACGCGCGCGCCAAGCTCGATGCGGGCGCGTCGCTCGTGCAGCTCTACACCGGCCTCATCTTTCGCGGCCCCGGACTTGTCGCCGAATGCGTCGAGGCGACGGCAGGCTACGTCAGACGCTGACGCCCGCGGCGGGCGCGTTCGCGACCAGGATCTTCGCGACCGCCTGCGCCACCGTGACCCCATCGTCGTTCACCGCGTCGCCGTTCAGCACGACGATGCCGCCCGTCTGCTTGGGTTTGGGAATGAGCTCGGTCACCACCCACGTCGTGGTCAGCGTATCGCCGGCGCGCACCGGCGCGGTGAAGCGCGTGTTGTGCTCGAGATAGGCAAGCGCAGTGCCGTGGAAGTGCATGCCGACCGGCGCACCCATGATCGCCGACGTCAGCATGCCGTGGAGGATGCGAGTGCCAAAACGCGAGTGCCGGGCGTAGCGCTCGTCGACATGATGCGGATTGAAATCGCCGATGAGCCCGGCACCGAGCACCAGATGCGTCTCGGTGATGGTGAGCGTGCGCGCGAACCGGTCGCCCACTGCGACCTCGTCGAACCACTTTCCGCTGCCGTCGTGGCCGGTCATCGCCGCGCGAGCTCGGCGCGCCGGTGCGCGAGCGCGTCGAGGCAAAGGCACGCGAACGCAATACCGGCGAACAGCGGCACGGCCAGGTTCACGATGGGAACCAGCGTGAGCGGCGCGAAGATCACGCCCAGCGCGAACAGGCGACCGCGGATCTGGCGCGGCACCTCGACGAGCTCCAGCGGATCGGCGTGCTCCGCGAGCGCGTCGTAGCGGAAGAGCCGCTGGTTCAGCCAGCCGTTGAGGCACCACGAGACCGCGAGATAGAGCGGCGGCAACCCGAGCAGCAGCAGCGCCACCAGCCACAGCGGCACGAACATCAGCAGCGTGAATGCGGCGTTGCGCACGCTGCCCTGCCAGCGACCGCCGTGCCGGCGCTCGAGATCGGGATAGTAGCGAGCGGCGACGAGCGCGACGATCGCCGGCATCGCCAACGTCGCGACCGCGACGATGGCCGTGACGATGGCCGCTGCGACGAGCGTCAGGAACACGAACAGGCCGGCGAACGCGTGCGCCACGGTGCTGGTGCTGCCGAGCATCGCTTCGATCGCGTGCGTCGCCGGATCGAACGCGAAGACGCCGATCGCGAGCCACGCGAAGAATGCGCCGAGCGTCCACAACCCAAGGCGGCCGAGCAGGCGTCCGTTGAACAGCAGCGGCAGCGCGCGGCCGATCGCGCGCAGCACGGCGCGGGCGGCGGACTGCGTGGTTGACCGCGCCGCGGGCCGCGCTAGAGAGGCTGCCACGGAAACCCGGATTGGACGACGCCCTCGTGGAGCGCCGCGTACGCGCGATCGACGTCGGCCTTCGGTCCGCGAACGCCGAGCTCGATGCGCCGCTTTCCGTCGGGCAGGAAGCTCGGCAGGCTGAAGAGCTTCACCGACGGAAAGCGCGCGGTGACCGCCTCCATGAGCGGCAGCAACTGGCTCTCCCCGGCATCGAAAACGACCACGCCACGCTCGATCGACTTTTCACGCGCGAGATCGGGAAGCCATTGCGCGAGCACCCAGTCGAGCATCGGCCACGCCATCTCGGGGAAGCCGGGGAAGAAATGATGATCGCGGATGGCGAACGCGGCGATGCGGTTGTACGAGTTCGGAATGATGTGGCTGCCGCTCGGAAACTCGGCCATCAGCACGCGGTGCGGATAGGCTTCGGCGCCGAAGCGTGCCTCGATCTCGCGCACGGCCTCCGGGTGGCGCTCGAGAGGCACGCCGAGCGCCGCCGCGGCCGCCTGGCGCGTGTGATCGTCGGGCGTCGCGCCGATGCCGCCGAAGCTGAAGACGATGTCGCCGCGCGCGAACGTTCCGTGCAGCACATCGGTGAGGCGCGCGCGATCGTCGCCGACGTACTGCGCGTAGTCGAGCGTCACGCCGCGTGCGCCGAGTGTCCCGATGACGTGCGCGAGATGCTTGTCCTGCCGCTTGCCGGTCAGGATCTCGTCGCCGATGATCAGCGCGCCGACGGCGCGCCCGGAAAGGTTGCCCGCCAAAGGCTACGCCGCGGCCGTCTCTTCGCCGAACTTCTCGTTCAGCTGCGTGAGCACGCTCGAGAACGCGCGATCGATCAGCGGCTCGGCCTCGACCAGTCGCGCGCGATCGGCGCGGAAGCGCTCGGCGAGCTCCTCCGCCGTCATCGACAACGCCTTCTGGCCCTGTCGGTTGGTGAAGAGGTACGTGCCGCGCAACGGGCTCACCCAGGCGAGCTTGGCGAACGCGAGCTGCCCGTCCTCGCCTTCGAATTCGACCCACGCGCCGCGCTCGAGGCTTCTCGCGATTTCCAGGTATTCGTCGTCGAGCACTTCGGCTTCGGCCTCGGGCGCCGCGGGCTCGGCCGGCGTCATGGCGACGGCGAGCGCCTCGGCCTTCGCCGCGCCGACCGTGTCGCCCGACGCCTTCGCGATCTCCGCCTGGACCTTCGCCTGCTCGGCGACGGCCGCCGTCGGCGATGGCACGGCGGAGAGCGATGGCTTCACCGCCGCGGCATGCGCCTCGACGAGGTTCGCCATGAACGACTCGCGCTCCTCCTGCGGCCACGACTGCGTCTGCATGCCCGCCGAGAGCCGCTTCAGCAGCGACGGCAGCAGCGCGACCAGATGCTTGCGATCCTCGGGTGTCTTCTTGGGCTGGACGCTCCAGACCAGGTCCTCGAGCGTGGTGACGCCCGCGCTCCACACTTCGCTGTCCTCACCGTCCTGCTGATAGCTGTGCTCGAGCGCCGACTGCCACTTGGTGCGCAGGAACTGCGCGAGGAAATTGGGAATCGGATACGACTCGATGCGCCGCTCGACCTCGCTGCGCGCGACGTTCGTGGCGATCTGCTGGCGATCGCGTCGCGTGATCTCCTCGGCGGTCGTCGCGATGTTCGCTTCGGCGAGCTTCTCCTCGGCGGCGAGGAACGTCTCCAGCTCTTCGCGCAGGTCGTCGAAGATGGCGAGATCGTTGGAGAAGCCGTCCAGGATGCCGTGGACGATCTTCTCGATCTTGCGGTACAGCGGATCCTCGTTGCCCATCATGGGCGACCAGCCGAGGCCCGCTTCGGCGAGCGCGTTGACCAGCAGCCGCGCCGGGTGCGTCTTCTTGGCGAAGAACGCGCCGTCGAGCATGGCGGCCTTCAGCACCGGGATCTGCAGGCGCGCGAGCAACGCCTTGATGCCGTCGGGCAGGTCCTTCGTCTCGAACACGAAGTCGAACAGCATCGCGACCATCTCGATGGTCATCGACTCGAGCTGGTTCGCCTTCTGGCCGAGCGGGGATTCCTGCAGGTCGCGCAGGACGTTGTGCAGGCCCTCCGGGATGCCGGAGAAGGTGACCATCGCGCCTTCGACGTCGAAGCCGCTCTGGCCCGCCTGCAGGCGCGTCAGGCCTTCGTGCAGCGCCGGCGTCGCCATGATGGGCGCGCCGGGGATGTAGCCGGAAGGCGTCGGCGCCATCGGCGCGAACGTGCGCGACGGCACCGCTTGCGCCGGCGGCATCGCCGCACCGTAATCGATCTGCGGCAGCTCCCCGGGCGCTGCGGGCGGCGCACCGCCTGCGAAGTTGGGGAAGCCCGGCGGCATCTGCTGCTGCGAGGGCGCCGGCGCCTGCGGCGCGCGTCCCGCCATCGGGAAGCTGCCTTGCGACGCCATGCGACGGAACAGCGCCATGACGTCGACTTCCGGCGACGCAGGTGGCACGGGCTGCTGGGGCGGCGTTCCCGGCGCGCCCGGGCGTCCGCGATCCGCCGCACGATGCGGCATGCCGCGCCCGGACGGCATCATGCGCAGGTTCGTGAGATGCCGGTTCAGGTCGGCATAGATCGCGTTGATATCCGACAGCGGCGCCTGGTTCAGCTCCTTCAGGATCTGGAACTTGATGCGGTTCTCGGTCTTGACGTTCTTCAGCGCGTCGGAGAACGCGTGCACGATCGTCGACGGCGCGAGCGGATTGTCCGGCGTCTCGAGGTCCGGTTTTCCAAGGAGATGACCGATGCCGCGATTGAGCGAGAGCAGCTCGTCGTGGCACAGGTTCTCCACCACCCGGATGATGTTGCCGGTGATGACCGACTCGTCCATCGACGACGTGTCGACGAGCGTAAGCATGGTGGAGTCGATCTTGGAGAAGTCCGCCTTCACCTCCTCCTTGCCCGCCACGCGATCGTCGATCGTGCGGCGAAGCTTCTTCTCGAAGTCCGCCATCAGGTTGGCGCGCTCGGTCTTCAGCGCCTGCCGCGCGTCGAGGAACATCTGCTGCTCGTCGCGGATGTCGGTCTTGCTGGCGCGGTCCATCAGCACGTCGGACACGCGGTCGAGCACGGACGAGAAGGACAGCAGCAGGCGATGGACGGCCAGATCCCGACAGTCGTTCAGGATCTTGGTCATCTCCCGGGGTGCCGGGCGACGGACGGGTGCGTCGGTGGCGGGGGTCGCGTTCGCGTTCACGGGCGCTGCGGGGCTTACCGGGCGCCGAAAACTCGGCGCGTCATCAAAGCGTTAGCCTCAAAAAACCCCAACTTACTGTAGCACGGCCCCCCTTGTGACCGCCACAACAATAACAGGGGAATTTCCGGGGTCCTAGGCCGCCGATCCCCTGGCGCGAGCGCTACCGTTCGAGGGCGTTCCAGGCCCGCTCGACCCGCTTGAAACTGACCGGCGTAGGGGTGCGCAGCTCCTGCGCGAACAGCGACACCTTCAGCTCTTCCAGCAGCCAGCGGAAGTCCTCGAGCCCGGGCGTGACGCGGCCCGCCGCCTGGTCGCGCTCGAGACGTTCGCGGTAGCGGCCGAACCACGCCGCAACCTGCGCGGCATGGCGCGCGTCACGGTCGGGATTGGCCGAATACTTGGCGAGCCTGCGCTCGAACGCCTGGAGATAGCGCGGCAGATGGGCGAGCTGAGCCCACGGCGTGGCCGCGAAGAAACGCGGGTGCACGAGCGCGTCGCGCTGCGTGCGAAGGTCGGCGACGAGACGGCCGAGCCCCACGGGCGCCGCATTGAGCTTCTGCGTGAGCGAGCCGTACGCGGTGGCGATGGATCCGAGGCTGCGCATCGCGGCCTCCGCGACGGCCGGCAGCCGTGCACGCGCGCGCTTCACCTGCGCCGCGAAGGCCGACGCGTCGCGGGGCAGCGGGTCGTCACCGATGAAGGCGCGATCGACGATCGCCTCCACAACGTCACCGAGCAGGCGATCGGGCGCGATCGCGGCACGAAGCTGCAGCGCGATGGGCTGGAATCCCGGCAAGCCCTTCTCGTAGCGCACGAGCACGTCCTTCAGCTGGAAGCGGATCAGCCGGATCACACCGGCGCGCGTGGACGCCTCGGCGGCGTCGCGCGTGTCGAGCAGTCGAAGCGCCACGTCCTCGCCTTCGTCGACGAGCGCCGGATAGCCGGTCACACGCTGCCCCTTGCGCGCGATCGTCAGGGATTCGGGCAGCTCACCGAACTCCCAGCTGCGCAAATGGCTCCGCTCGAACCCGGGCCCCGCGGCTGCGAACGACATCTGCGCCGCTTCGCCGAGCCGTCGCCGCAGATCGGCGAGATCGCGGCCCTCGCCGAGCTCGGCACCCGCGGCGTCGACCACGCGCAGGTTCATCACGAGATACGGCGGCAGCTCCACCGCGTCGAACGCGTCGGCCGCAGGCGCCTCGCCGAGCCGCCGGCGCAGATAGCCGCGCAGCGCCTGCGCGAGGCTTTCCTGGCCGAACGGCGACGCCTCCAGGAATGCCGTGACGGTATCGGGCAAGGGAATGAGGCGATTGCGCAGCGCCTTCGGCAGGGCCTTGAGATAGAGCGTCACCTTATCGCGCACCAGTCCGGGCACGAGCCACGACAAGCGGTCCTCGTCGACCTGGTTCAGCAGCGCCAGCGGAACGGTGAGCGTAAGGCCGTCACGCGGATGTCCCGGCGCGAAACGGTAGTCGAGCGCGAGCCGGGTGCCGTCGAGCGCGAGGGACGTCGGGAACAACGCTTCGGTCACGTGCGCCGCGCCGTGCCGCATGACGTCGTCGCGTGTGAAGAACAGCAATTGCGGATCGTTCGCCTCGGCCTCCTTGCGCCACGCCTCGAACGTCGCCCGCGAATGGACGTGCGGGGGCACGCGCTCGGCGTAGAGCGCAGCGAGGACCTGCTCGTCGACGAGCACGTCCTGGCGGCGCGTCTTGTGCTCGAGCTTGGCCACGTCCTCGATCAGCGCGCGGTTGTGCGCGAGGAACGCGCCGGACGTCTCGAGCGCGCCTGGCACGAGGGCCTCGCGCAGGAACACCTCGCGCGCCGCGGCGGGATCGATGCGTCCGAACGAGACGGGACGGCGCGGTACCAGCGGCAGGCCGTACAGCGACACGCGCTCGCTCGCAACGACCTCTCCGCGCTTCGCGTCCCAGTGCGGCTCGAAGTAATCGCGCGACACGCGATCTGCCGCAACCGTCTCGACCCACTCCGGCTCGATGCGCGCGGCGCATCGTGCGAAAAGCCGCGTCGTCTCGGTGAGCTCGGCGGCAAGCACCCATTTCGGTCCCTTCTTCGCGAGGCCCGAACCGGGATGCAGACGGAAGCGAATGCCGCGTGCGCCGAGGTAGTCGCCGTCCTCGTCCTTGAGGCCGATATTGCCGAGCAGTCCCGCCAGCAGCGCGCGGTGGATGGCGGCGTAACGAGCGGCATCGATGTCCTTCGGCAGCCGCTCGTCCCATTTCCAGCCGGCCTCGTTCAGCGTCGCCACGAGTTGCTGGTGCACGTCGCGCCATTCGGTGAGGCGCAGGAACGAGACGAAGTGTGCGCGCGCATGCTCGACCAGGCGGCGATGCGACAGCTTCTGCGCCAGCGCCTCCACGAAGAACTCCCACAGCGCGAGCAGCGAGAGGAAATCCGAGCGCTCGTCGCGAAAGCGCAGGTGCGCCTGGTCCGCGGCGGCGCGCTTGTCGAGCGGGCGCTCGCGCGGATCGGGCACCGACAAGGCGCTCGCAATCACCAGCACTTCGGCGAGGCAATGCTCGTCGCGCGCGGACTGCACCATGCGCCCGACGCGCGGATCGAGCGGCAGCCGGGCGAGCTCGCGGCCCCTGGCCGTGAGCGCGTTGCGCTCGTCGACTGCGTCGAGCTCCTGCAGCAGCTGGTAGCCGTCGGCGATCGCGCGCGGCGCGGGCGGATCGAGGAACGGGAATTGGCCGACCTCGCCGAGGTCCAGCGCCGCCATGCGAAGGATCACGCCGGCGAGCGAGCTGCGCAGGATCTCGGGCTCGGTATACGGGGGCCGGGACTCGAAATCGTCCTCGCTGAAGAGCCGTACCGCGATGCCGTGCTGGACACGTCCCGACCGGCCGGCGCGCTGGCGCGCCGCCGCCTGCGAGATCTTCTCGATCTGCAGCAGCGTGGTCTTGTTGCGCACCGAGTAGCGCTTGATGCGCGCGAGGCCGCTGTCGATGACGTAGCGGATACCCGGCACGGTGAGCGACGTTTCGGCGACGTTGGTGGCCAGCACGAGGCGCCTGCCGCGCGATGCGCCGAACACGCGCTGCTGCTCGGCGACGGACAGGCGAGCGTAGAGCGGCAAAATCTCCACCGCATCGGCGTAGGGACGACGCGCGAGCGCGCGCCGCGCGAGGTCGCCCGTCTCGCGGATCTCGCGCTCGCCGGGAAGAAAGGCGAGGATGTCGCCGGGCCCTTCGCGCCACAGCTCCTCGGCCGCGTTGACGATCGCCTCCTCGAGAGGCTCCTCGTCGTCGGCTTCGTCGTCGTCGCCGCTGCCGAGCGCGCGATAGCGGACGTCGACCGGATAGAGGCGTCCCGACACTTCGATCACGGGTGCGGTGCGCCCGCCGGTGTCGAAATGACGCGCGAAGCGCTCGGCGTCGATGGTCGCCGACGTGATCACGACGCGCAGGTCGTCGCGCTGCTCCACGAGCCGGCGCAGGTAGCCCAGCAGGAAGTCGATGTTGAGGCTCCGCTCGTGCGCCTCGTCGACGATGATCGTGTCGTACGCGGCGAGCGCGCGATCGCCCTGCGTCTCGGCGAGGAGGATGCCGTCGGTCATGAGCTTCACGTACGCGTCGGGCCGCGTGTGGTCGGTGAAGCGAACCTTGTAGCCGACGGCGTCGCCGACCTGGGCGCCGAGCTCCTGCGCGATGCGCGCCGCGACCGCGCGCGCGGCGATGCGCCGCGGCTGCGTATGGCCGATCAGGCCGCGCTCGCCGCGTCCGGCGGCAAGGCAGATCTTGGGCAGCTGCGTGGTCTTGCCGGAACCGGTCTCGCCGCTCACCACCACGACGCGATGCGCGCGAATTGCGGCGGCGATCTCGTCGGCGCGTTGCGCGACTGGCAGCTCGGCGGGATAGTCGATCGCAGGCTTGCCCGCGCGGCGTGCCGCCACCCGCGCGGCGGACCGCTCGATGTCGGACTCGATGCGCGCCCAATCGCTCGCACCCGCGCGACGCGACTGCGCCTGCGCGATGCGGCGCGCGAGGCGAGGTGCGTCGGCGGACATGACGCCGTCGAGCCGCGCGCGCAAGGCGCGGACGTCGGGGATCCCCGGGAGCGTTGTACGAGGCGCGATCAGCTCATTCTACCGAGCGTCGCGCCATGCCTTGAGCGTTGGGTAAAGCCGCTTGTACCGGTCGATCAGCTCGGCGTAGCGCGCCGCGCGACCGGCATCGGGCTCGATGACGCGATCGACGCGCACCATCGCGTCGACCGCCGCGTCGACGCCGTCGTACGCGCCCGCGCCGACCGCGGCGAGGATCGCGCAGCCGAGAAGCGGCGCATCGGCAAACGAAGCCACCTTCACCGGCACGTTGGCGATGTCGGCGTGAATGCCGAGCCACAACGGCGATCGGCTCGCGCCGCCGCCCACCGTCATCTCGCTCACGCGCACGCCGGCCGCCGCCATGGCGTCGAGGATGTCGCGCGTTCCGTACGCGATGCCTTCCATCATCGCGCGGAACAGGTGGGCACGCGTGTGACTGAGCGAAAGGCCGACGAGCGCGCCGCGCGACGCGGCGTCGGTGTGCGGCGTGCGGTTGCCCTGGAAGTGATCCAGCACGACGAGGTCGTCCGATCCGGGCGCGATCTGCGCCGCCTCCCGGTTCAACGCGTCGAGATCGGCGTTCGCAACGAGCCGGCGCAGCCACGCGATCATCGAGCCGGTGGCGTTCTGGCCGCCCTCGAGGATGTGCCGGCCGTTGCACACCACGTCGGCGTAGCTGCCCCACAGGCCGACGGCGTGAATCGGTTGCGCGGTGACCGCGAGCTGCAGGTGCGACGAGCCGGTAACGAGAGCCACCTGCCCGGGCCGCGCCACGCCGAGGCCCAGCGTTCCGATGAACGCGTCGGCACCGCCCTGCACGACGCGCGTCGCGGGCGAGAGCCCGAGATGCGCGGCGGCCTCGGCACCGAGATGCCCCGCCACGTCGCCCGGCGCCAGCACTTCGGCGGGCCACTTGTCGAGGAGCTCCTCCAGATCGAGCGATCGCAGCAGCGAGCGCGGCCAGCCGCCCGCATCGTTGCGGTAATGCCATCGGATCGATGCGGTGGTGAGGCTCGCGACCCTGCGGCCGGTGAGGCGGCGAACGATGAAGTCCTGGTACTCGCACACCGTCGCGGCGCGGTCGTACAGCGCGCGCTCGTTGCGCTTCAGCCAGAGCGCCTTGGGAATCATCCACTCCGCGGACACGGGGCCGTGCCCGCCGCCGTTGAGCGCGAGCGCGGCGTCGCCCGTTGCCAGTACCGCAGCCGCCTCGTCGGCGGCGCGCACGTCCATCCAGAGAAGCGCCGGCCGCAACGGCTCGCCGTCGTCGTCGAGCATCAGCACGGTCGCCGACGTGGTATCCACGGAAAGCGCGACGACCTCTTGCGCGGAGACGCCGGCAGCGCGCATCGCGCCGCCCACCGCTTCGCCCAGGGCACGCCACCATTCGTGCGGGTCCTGCTCGGCACGTCCCGGTGCCGGAAAGCGGGTAGCGTAGGCCGCGACCGCCCCGCCGAGGCTGCGGCCACCCGTGTCGAAAACGTGGGCCCGCAGGGACTCGGTGCCGCCGTCGATGCCGATCACGCAGCGCACGGCGGGTCCGATGCAAATGTATTGGATGACTTGCAGATGTAATCGAGTGGCATTAGGCTAGCGGCCGGACGGTCCTTCGCGTGCCTCAGGATGACACATCGGGTGTGACCCGGGCCACGCGGGACCTGCCGACCGGCTGCTCCGACATGACGACCACGCTCGACCACGACCAGACCGAGGTTCGCGCCGCCTGGCTCTATTTCATGGAGGGCCTGACGCAAGCCGAGATCGCGCGCCGCCTCGGCACCACGCGCCTGCGCATCAACCGCATCCTCGGCGACGCGCGCCGCAACGGGCTCGTGGGCATCACGGTCAACTCGGCGCTGACGAGCTGCGTCGCGCTCGAGCAGGAGCTCGTGCGCGAGTTCAAGCTCAAGGGCGCCGTGGTGGTGCCGACGCCGGAGGACCAGGAGCAGATTCCGATTCTCCTCGGTCAGGCCGCGGCGCAATTCGTCTCCGAGTGGCTCGAGCGGCACCGCGTGCGCGGGTTCGGCATCGGATGGGGCCGGACGCTCCGCGAGATGACGCGGCACATGCGCCCCGCCCGCTATCCCGACCTGTGCGTCAACTCGATGATGGGCGGCCTCACGCGCGGCCTGGAGATCAACACCTTCGACATCGTGAGCGAGCTCGCGCGCCGGCTGAATTCGCAATGCCAGTACCTCGCCGCGCCGATCTACGCGAGCAGCCCGCAGTCGCGCGACACCATCATGGCGCAGGACGTGTTCCGCGAAGTGTTCCGCCGCATCGAGACCAACGAGCTCGCGGTGCTCAGCATCGGCGACGTGAGCCGCCGCTCGATGCTCGTGCGCTACGGGCTGCCGGAGGACGTCGGCGTGCGCGAGCTGCGCGCGGCCGGCGCGGTGTGCGACATCGTCGGGCAGTTCATCGACGCGCGCGGGCGCCCGATCGATCATCCCCTCAATCGGCGCGCGATCGCGCTGCCGCTCGACCACCTGTCGCGCGGCACGACGGTGGTCTTCGCGGCGGGCGGCGCGCACAAGGTCCGCGCGCTCGCAGCCGTGCTGCGCGGCGGCTACGGGTCGGTCTTCGTGACCGACGAGGTCACCGCGCGCGCCGCGGCATCGATGGCGCGCGACGGCGGTTGACCGGGGCGAGGAATACATTTGTCACGCCTTGTAAACATCTATATATTAGCCTTGGAACGCGTGCAATCGGCGCAGGCGGCTCTCACGGATCCCTAGGCACGGCATGGCGCGCGTCCTGCAGATCTCCGACACCCATCTTTCCCGCGGCAAGCCCCAGTTCGCCGACAACTGGGCGCCGCTGCGCGACTGGGTGCGCGAGCAGCGTCCCGACCTCGTGATCCACACCGGCGACCTCACCGTCGACGGCGCCGATCAGGAGAGCGACATGCGCGACGGCGCCGAGCTCATGCGCACGCTCGGCGTGCCGTTCGTCGCGGTGCCCGGCAACCACGACGTCGGCGAAGGCGGCAACGTGCATCAGCCGGTCAACGACGAGCGGCTCGCGCGCTGGCGCCGGCATTTCGGGCCCGACTGGTGGCTGCGCGACGTCGAAGCGTGGCGTCTCGTGGGGCTCGACTCCATGCTGTTCGGCAGCGGGCATCCTGACGAGGCGCGGCAGATGGACTGGCTGCGCGAGACGCTCGCCGACGCCGGGCCGCGCCGCATCGCGCTCTTCACGCACCGGCCGATCTTCATCGACGAACCGGACGAAGGCGACCGCGGCTACTGGTCGGTGAAGCCGGCGCAGCGCGCGGCGTTGCTCGACCTCCTTCGCCGCCACGACGTCGCCATCGTCGCAACGGGTCACCTGCACAAATGGCACGACCGCGTGCTCGACGGTTGCCGCTACATCTGGGGCCCGTCGTCGGGATTCCTCGTCGGCCCGCGCAATCAACCCGAGCTGCCAGGCGAGAAATGGCTCGGCGCCGTCGTCTACGAGTTCGACGGCGCGAACGTGAACGTCGCCTACGCCGAGGTCCCCGGCCTGACGGGCTTCTGGATCGACGAAGTACTGCACATCGTCTATCCGCCGCGCCACGCGGCGTGACCCTCGCGCGCGCATCACCCGCATGGCCAGCGTCACGCTCCAGTCGATCAGCAAATCGTTCGGCGCCACCGAGGTCCTGTCGGGCATCGATCTCGCGATCGCGGACGGGGAGTTCCTGACGCTGGTCGGCGCGTCGGGCTGCGGCAAGTCGACGCTGATCCGCATCATCGCCGGCCTCGAGCCGCAGACGTCCGGCTCGGTGCTGATCGACGGCAAGCCGGTCGATCACCTGCGTCCGCACGAGCGCCATCTCGCGATGGTGTTCCAGAGCTACGCGCTCTACCCGCACATGCGCGTGTTCGGCAACATCGCGCTGCCGCTCGTGATGTCGCGCCTCAACCTCGCGGAGCGCCTGCCGGTGATGCGTCTCTTCTCGCCGCGCCGCCGGCGCGTCATGGCCGAGATCGAGCGGGACGTGCGAGCGGTCGCGAAGCAGCTGCAGATCGAGGCGTTGCTCGACCGGCGCCCGGCGCAGTTGTCGGGCGGACAGCGCCAACGCGTCGCCCTCGGGCGCGCCATGGTTCGCCAGCCGGCGGCCTTCCTGATGGACGAGCCGTTGTCCAACCTCGACGCCAAGCTGCGCGTGCACATGCGAAGCGAGCTCGCGGAGCTGCATGCCCGCCTCGGCACGACGTTCATCTACGTCACGCACGACCAGGTCGAGGCGATGACCATGTCGGACCGCGTCGCGATGATGGACGGCGGCACGATCCTGCAGCTCGGCCGGCCGAGCGAGCTCTACGCGCGCCCCGCGAGCATCAAGGTCGCGCAGTTCATCGGCACGCCAGCCATCAACCTGCTGCCGGCAAACGCCGCTGCCGATGGAACCGTCGAGCTCTTCGGCTCGGCGCTGCCCTTGCGCATGCGCCGCGCCGGCGCCCTGACGCTCGGCATACGGCCCGAAGCGATCGTGGCCGCCCCGCCGGGCACGCAGCGCGCAGGATTGCACATGCTGCCCGCGCGGCTGCGCCGCAGCGAGAACCTCGGCGCGGAGCACATCCTTCACGCAGACCTCGTCGCGCCGGCGAGCGGCACGATCGTGTGCAGCTACGAGGGTGATCCGGACGAGCTGACGCACGACGCGCGCGGCATCGCGCTGCTGTTTCCGCCCGACAAGTGCCACCTGTTCGACGCCGACGGGCAGCGCGTCGATTTCGAGCCGGCCGTCGCGAGCGTGCGGGCGCTTCACGCATGAGTCGCGCGTCGCGCCACGACGGGGAGGACGTTTGAGCACCCTATCCGCGCCGGCGATGACCGCACCCCGGCGCACGCGCGACCGGCAGCGCCTCATCGAGACGCTCGCCGGGTACGGGTTCGCGATGCCGGCATTCGTCCTGCTGCTGCTCACCAATATCGTGCCGCTGCTCGTGCTGCTGTACCTCAGCTTCACGAACTACCAGCTCGGCGCGCTCGACTGGCACTTCCTCGGCCTCGACAATTTCCGCAAGGCGCTCGGCGATCCGGTGCTGCGGCGCTCGCTCACCAACACCTTCGTGTACGTGGCGATCGTGCTCCCGGGCGCGGTGGGGCTCGCGCTGCTCGTCGCCGTGCTGCTGCACCGGCGCAAGCGCACCCGCGCCATCTACGAGGTCATCTATTTCCTGCCGGTGACGTCGACGCTGATCGCCATGGCGACGGTGTGGCAGTTCATCCTGCATCCCAAGCTCGGACCCGTGAACGGCGTGCTGAAGGCGCTGGGATTCGGCGAGGTCGCATTCCTGTCCGAGCCGAGCCTCGTGCTGCCGACGCTCGCGGCGATCGGCATCTGGCAGCTGATCGGCTTCAACATGGTGCTGTTCCTCGCCGGCCTGTCCGCGATTCCACGCGACCTGTACGAGGCCGCGGAGATCGACGGCTGCCACAGCGGCGTGGACCGGTTCCTCACCATCACCTGGCCGCTGCTGGGGCCGACGACGATGTTCGTGATCGTCACAACCTCGATCACGGCGTTCAAGGTGTTCGACACCGTGGCGGTGATGACGCGCGGCGGCCCGATGGGATCGTCGGAGGTGCTGCTCTATGCGATCTATCTCGAGGGCTACCAGTACTTCCACATGGGCTACGCCGCGGCGCTGACGCTGATCTTCCTTGCGTTCGTGCTGGTGTTCTCCATCCTGCAGACCATCGTGCTCGAGCGGCGGGTCCACTACGCATGAGCGCGCGGCCGATCACCCCGCTTGCGGCGCTCGTGCGGCGCGCCGCGTCGCTCCTGATCGTGCATGCGATCCTCATCGCCGGCGCCGTGTTCATCCTGCTGCCGTTCGTGTGGATGCTGATCACGTCCATCAAGTCGCCGTCGGAGATCTTCAGCGCGACGTTCACGCTGTGGCCGCGACACTTCAACGCGGCCCAGAACTACGGCTTCGCGCTCGAGAAGGTGCCGCTGCTGCGCTTCGCGCTGAACGGGGTCATCGTGTGCGCGGGCATCCTGGTGGTCCAGGTTTTGGTGGCGGTGCCGTGCGCGTACGCGCTCGCCAAGCTGACCTTTCCGGGGCGCTCGGTGCTCCTCGCGCTCGTGCTTCTCGGCTTGTGCATCCCGATCCAGGTGCCCGCCCTGCCGCTGTACATGGGCCTCGCCGACCTCGGCCTGCTGAACACCTACTTCGCGATCATGATGCCGTTCTTCCTCTCGGTGTTCGCGATCTTCCTGTTCCGCCAGTTCTTCAAGGGCTATCCGGACGAGATCATCCACGCGGCGCGCCTCGACGGCATGAGCGAGTTCGAGATCGTCTGGCGTATCGTCGTGCCGAGCGCGTGGCCCGCCATCGCGGCGTTCGCGGTGTTCTCGATCGTCGCGCACTGGAACGACCTGTACTGGCCGCTGATCGTGGTCTCGGACACCAATCTCGCCACCCCGCCGCTCGGCATGATGTTCTTCGCCGATGCCGAGACCGGCTCGAATTACGGCGCGCTGACCGCCGCGGCGACCGTGCTCACGGCGCCGCTGGTCATCGCGTTCCTTGTTGCCCGCAGGCGCTTCATCGAGGGCATCACCATGACCGGTATCAAGTAGTCGGACCTAACGGAGGAGCCATGAGGAAATTCGGAATGCTGCTGGGCTCGGTCGCGCTCGCGGGCACGATCGCCGCCACGGGCGCCCGAGCCGATACCACGACGCTCGACGTGCTCTACGCCTTCCCTGCGTTCGCCAAGTTCTACGAGCCGATCGCGCAGGAGTTCATGAAGCGCCACCCGGAGATCAAGGTGGAGTTCCGCGCGCCCGCGCCGACGTACGACGACGGGCACCAGACGATGATGCGCACGGCGGTGACGAACCAGCTGCCGGACGTCTATTTCTCCGGCTTCCACCTGCTCACCGAGCTCACGCGCACGCTCGAAAAGCGCAACCAGATCGTCGACCTCGACCCGCTCCTCGCGGCCGAGGGCAAGGAGTTCCGCACCAAGAACTACTCCGACCGGATCATCGCGCTCGGCCGCGTCGACGGGAAGCTCTACGGCCTGCCGTTCAACGCGTCGTCGCCGATCATGTACTACAACGTCGAGCTGGTGAAGAAGGCCGGCGGCGATCCGGACCACATGCCCGACACGTGGGAAGGCATCATCGCGCTCGGCAAGAAGATCAAGGCAACGGGCTCGGACGTCGCCGGGCTCGCGTACAACGTGCACGACTGGCCGGACGTGTGGCTGTATCACGCGATGATCCTGCAGCAGGGCGGCACGGTCGTCGCGGGTGACAAGGTCACGCTCGGCGGACCGGACATCGGCGTCAAGACGTTGACGACCTTCCGGCGCTTCGTCACCGAGGACGGCATGCCGCTCATCGACTGGGACCAGTCGCGCCAGCAGTTCATCGCCGGCAAGATCGGCATCTTCTTCGACACGCCGGCGCGCCTGCGCCAGGTCACGGATCTCATCGGCGACAAGTTCACGCTGAAGACCGCCGTGTTCCCGATCGACAACAAGGCGAAGGGCGGTATGCCTACCGGCGGCAACGCGGCGATCATCACCGCGAAAGGCCCCGAGAAGCAGAAGGCCGCATGGGAGTTCCTGAAGTTCGCGACGGGGCCGGAGGCGCAGAAGATCGTGGTCGAAGGCACGGGCTACCTGCCGACCAACCTGCGCGCGACCGGTCCGGATTACCTCGGACCCTTCTACGACAAGAACCCCAACTTCAAGACGGTGGCGCAGCAGATGGATCGCTCGGCGCCGTGGCAAGGCTATCCGCGCGGCAACACGGTGCGGATCTGGCGCGCGCAGCGCGAGATCATCACCGCGACGATGCGTGGCGAGATCGAGCCCAAGGCGGCCTACGACAAGCTGATGAAGGAGACCGAATCGCTCATGAACGCGCCCTGATGATCATCGCGCAGATCACCGACTTCCACGTGCGCCCGCCCGGCAGGCGGGCGTACGGCGGCATCCACACCAACGCGATGCTGCGCGCCGCGGTGGCGAAGATCGCCTCGCTCGATCCCGCACCCGATTGCGTGATCTGCACGGGCGATCTCACCGATTGCGGGTTGCCGGAGGAGTACGCCGAGATCGCCGACGCGCTGTCGGCGCTGCCGATGCCCGCGTTCGTGATTCCGGGCAATCACGACCGGCGCGACGTGATGCGCGAGACGCTCGGCGGATCGCACCGATACCTCACGCAGGACCCGGATTTCCTGCATTACGTGATCGACGATTTCCCGGTGCGGCTGATCGCGCTCGACACGGTGATCGCCGGCAGCCACAACGGCGAGATCTGCGCGCAGCGCGAGGCGTGGCTGGCGCGAACCCTCGAGCGCCGTGACGGAGGTCCGACGCTGATCTTCATGCACCACCCGCCGTTTCGCACCGGCGTCGCGGCGATGGACGCGATGATGTGCCGGACCTCGCCGTCGTTCGCGGCGCTGATCGCGCGCCACCCGTGCATCGAGCGCGTCGCGGCCGGGCACTATCACCGGCCGATCGTCGTGCGCTGGGCGGGCACGATCGGATTCGTCGCCCCGAGCACGGCACACCAGGTGGCGCTCGACCTGCGCGAGACGGAGCCCACGCGCCTCGTCATGGAACCCCCGGGCCTCGCGCTTCATGTCCATCGCGAGGGTGTCGGCATCGCCACCCACGTGGTGCCGATCGGCGACTTCGGCCCGATCCGCGATTTCGAGCTCGACCCCGACTATCCCGGCCAATGAAGCCCCATCTCGAACTGCTGGGCGGCGCCGAAGCGATCGCCGCACGCGCCGCCGCGACGCTCACCGCGATGCGCGGCACGGCCATCGACGTGACCCGCAAGGAACTACGCGACGTCGTCACCGACGCCGACCTTGCGTCCGAGCGCGTGGTTCTCGACGGCCTTCGCGCACTGACGCCCGACGTGCCGATCGTGTCCGAAGAGGCTGGCGCGACCGGCCCCGAGCACGGCCGCGCGCGATGGATCGTCGATCCGCTCGACGGCACCGTCAACTACGCGGCGGGATTGCCGTGGTTCTCGGTCACGCTCGCGTACCAGCAGGACGGCATCACGCGCGTCGGCGTGACGCACGCGCCCGCGGCCGGGATCGTGGCGCGCTACGCGGAGGGCGGTGTAGCGACCATCAACGGGCGGACCGCTCGCGTGTCGGATCGCCGCTCGCTCGCCGATGCGGTGGTCTCGATCGTGCTTACGTCGCACTACACCGATCGCGAGGTGGAGCGGACGGCCGAAGCGGTTCGCCGCCTCGGCAGCGCTGCGCGTGGCGTGCGGATCATCGTGTCGGGCGGGCTCGAGATGACGCTGGTCGCCGACGGCCAGCTCGATGCATTCATCTCGCTCAAGGCCGACGTCGTGTCGCACGCGGCGGCGATGCCGCTGGTGCGCGCGGCGGGCGGACGCGTGACGCGGCTCGACGGCCGCGACGCGGTCGACGAGGACGGGGACCGCGTCGCGTCGCACGGCGCCATACACGACGCCTTGCTGGAGCGCCTGCGTGGCATCTGACGGCGTGTTCCAGCACGCCGTAAGCAAGGCTTCGGTCACGCGCGCGGTGGTCGTCGAGCGTGATGCGCTCGCCCAATTGCCGCGCATCGTCGCGCAGCTCCAGCCGGGGCGCACCTGCCGCATCGTCGCCGACGGCAACACCATGGAAGCGGCGGGCCATCGGGCGCAGGCGCTGCTGCGCGTATCGCACGTCAGGGTCGAGCCACCGCTCGTCCTCGACGCGACGCCCCGGCTGAAGCCGGACGCCGATGCCGCGCGCCGCATCGGCGCCGAGATCGCGGCCACCGGCGCGGTGCCCATCGCCGTCGGCGCCGGTGTCGTCAATGACATCACGAAGCTCGCCGCGCAGACCGCGCGCACGCCGTATGCGTGCGTCGCGACCGCCGCCTCGATGGACGGCTATGCGGCGTCCGGCGCGTCGATGCTCGACCAGGGCTTCAAGCGCACGATGCCGTGCGCGCCGCCGATCGGCGTCGTCGCCGATCTCGACGTCATCTCCCGCGCGCCGCCGCGCATGGCCGCCTGGGGCTATGGCGATCTCGCGGGCAAGCTTGTCGCCGGCGCCGACTGGCTCCTCGCCGATGCCGCCGGCGAGGATCCGCTGTCCCGCGAGCCATTCGAGCTCGTGCAGGACAACGTCAAGCAATGGCTGAGCGATCCGCGCGGCATCGCGGCGCACGACGCGGCAGCGCTGGGCGGCTTGATGGAGGGGCTCCTGATATCGGGATTCGCCATGCAGATGCACGGCAATTCGAGGCCCGCCAGCGGCAGCGATCATCAGCTCGCGCACGTGTGGGAGATGGATCACGTGGCCGTCGATGGCGAAGCCGCTGCCCACGGCGCATGCGTCGGCGTCGGCGCCGTCGCGATGACCGCGCTCTACGAATGGCTGCTCGCGCAGGACGTGCCGCGCGCGCTGCAAGTCATCGACGCTCGCGTCGATCGCGCGCGCGTCGAAGCGGAGATCGCGGCCTCGTTTGCGGACCAAGCGCTCGTCGCGAGCGCCCGCGCCGAAATGACCGCGAAGCTCGATCGCGCGCCGCAGCGCGTCGCGCGCCTGAGGGCGCTCGCCGCGTGCTGGGAAGACGCGCGGCAGTCGATCCGCGCAACGCTCGTACCGGCCGCCACGCTCGCGCAGGGGCTGCGCGACTGCGGCGCGCCGTCGCATCCGGGCGACCTCGGCATCCCGATGCCGAAGCTCACCCGGGACTACCGTCGCGCGCGGCTCATCCGACGCCGCTACACGATCCTCGATTGCCTCGAGGACCTCGGCTGGCTGGACCGCGCCATCGGCGCGCTCTTCGCGCCCGACGGCTACTGGGGCCTGCGGCCCGTCTCGACCGGCACCTGAGCGCGGTCTATGATCCGCCATCGCCGGCAGCAAGGCCGGCTCGTGGCGTGGAGACCGTCATGCTCACTCGTGTCCTGGGCGCCGCGGCGCTCGCCGCGCTCATCGCCGCGCAGTCGTGCGCGATCGCCGATGCGAAGACGCTGCGCTGGGCCAATCGCGGCGACCTGCAGACCACCGATCCGCACTCGCAGAACGAGGGGCTCACCAACAACGTCAACAGCCTCGTCTACGAGTTCCTGGTCGACCGCGACAAGCAGCTCAAGCTGCAGCCGCGGCTCGCCGTCTCGTGGCAGAAGGTGAACGACACGACGTGGCGATTCAAGCTGCGTCCCGGGGTGAAGTTCCACGACGGCACGCCGTTCACCGCCGACGACGTCGTGTTCAGCTTCGAGCGCGCACGCGCCGACACGTCGCAGCTGCGCGCCTACGCGAATGCCGCAGGCATCCCGAGGAAGATCGACGATCTCACCGTCGAGTTCACCACCAACGGGCCGAATCCGACCGAGCTCGAGCACATCGCGCTCATCAACATCATGTCCAGGGCGTGGTGCGAGAAGAACCGCGCCACCCGGCCGCAAAACTACGCCGGCAAGGAGGACCTCGTCACCGCGCACCAGGCGAACGGCACGGGTCCGTACATGCTGAAGTCGCGCGAGCCCGACGTGAAGACGGTCCTGGTGCGCAATCCCGACTGGTGGGGTGGGAAGGAGGGCCTGTTCGAGGGCAACGTCGACGAGGTCGTGTTCACGCCCATCACGTCGGATGCGACGCGGCTGGCGGCGCTCATCTCCGGCGAAGTCGACGTGATCAACGATCCGCCGCCGCAGGACGTGCCGCGCCTCAAGCAGACGCCCAACGTGAAGGTGATCGAGGGCACCGAGAATCGCGTGGTGTTCATCGGGATGGACCAGAAGCGCGACGAGCTCGCGTACTCGAATGTCAAGGGCAGGAACCCGTTCAAGGACAAGCGCGTGCGCCAGGCGCTTTACCAGGCGATCGACATCGACGCGATCCAGCGCACCGTGATGCGCGGGCTGTCCAAGCCGACGGGCGTGCTGCTGCCCAACCCGGGACAGTCCTCGCCCGATCTCGAGAAGCGCCTGCCCTACGACAAGGCCGCTGCGCGCAAGCTGCTCGCCGACGCCGGGTATCCCGACGGCTTCGAGGTGACGCTCGATTGCCCCAACAACCGCTACGTCAACGACGAGAAGATCTGCCAGGCGCTCGCGGCGATGTGGTCGCAGATCGGCGTGACCACGCGCGTGAACGCGATGCCGCGCGCGACGTATTTCCCCAAGCTCGAGAAGACCGACACCAGCCTCTACATGCTTGGCTGGGGCGGCGCGACGACGGACGCGATCTTCACGCTGCAGCCGGTGCTCTCGACCTGGAACGGCAAGGGCGACGGGGACTACAACTACGGCCGCTACACCAACGCGCGGCTCGACGAGCTGACCGCGCGCATCAAGACCGACATGAACTTCGAGGAGCGCCTCGAGCTCATCCACGATGCGCTCGCGGCCCATAGCGCCGAGGTGAACCACATTCCGCTGCATCGCCAGGTCATTCCCTGGGCGTCGCGCTCGAACGTCACGGTCGTGCACCGCGCCGACAATTACGTCATCCCGCAGTGGGTGAAGATTCAGTGAGCGGTCGATCGATGTAGCGCGTGACGAGCCACGCCATCGCAACGGTCACGACCGCACCGAGCGCGAACACGATCCAGCCCTGCGGCGTGGCCGTCTGGAACGCACGCACGAGCGCCGACGCGATGGCGCCCGTGGCGACGTACGCGGGCAGCATGCGCAGATCGTAGCGCAGCACCCACCACAGCACGGCGGCCGCCGTGACGCCGCCGGTGAAGCCGAATACCAGCGCGCTCGTGTACCGCCCGCCGGCCTGCACGAGCCCTGCCGCGGATTCGAGGAGCACGATGATCGCCACGCCGATCCACGCATGCCGCGTGAAGCCGTGGGTGAGCCGCGCCACGAAATAGACGATGAACAAGGCGACGCCGACCAGCGGCACGAAGTTGAGTCCTGCCACCAGCGCGCCGAACGGCTGTGACCACTGACCGAGCGTGAGCGCGGGCCAGATCGGCGCGCTGTGCGGCGCAAGCGACGCGAGCGCGGTCTGCACGCCGAGCTGCAGCAACGCCGCGCACACCGCCACGGCCCACGGCGGCAGCCGGCTCGACAACGGCTGTCGCGGCGCGGTGCGGGCGGCCCACGCGCCGACGCCGCCCACGAGCGCGAGGATCAGGCCGCCCACCAGCGCGCCCGCGGCGATCGCGAGCACGCGCATCAGCCACTGCGACCACAGCGGCTCCGCGGTACGGAGCTCGAACGCGAGCGCCGGCGCGCTGTTCACTGCCGTGAGCAGCGTCGTCGTCGCCGTCACGGCGAACATGATCCACAGCGCGCGCTGGTCGATGCGATGGCGCATCCACGCCCTCACGCCGACGACAAGTGCCGCGATGGCGGCGGCCACGAAGACGAGCCCCGCGGCGATGGTCGCGATCTGCGCGCGGTTTTGCCGCTCCTCCTCCGCGCGCGTCCACGCCTCGGGCACGAACACGTAGCGGCCGTACGCCGCGACCTCGTTACCCGAGAGCGCGATCACGTAGCGCGCCTCGCCGTCCTTGCCGACGTCGATGCGCGGATCGCCCCACCCGAACGTCCAGTCGATGCGCGCCGGACGCTTCGTTTCCTCCGCGGCGACGAGGCGCAATGCGGACGGTTCGACGCCGAAGCGCGCGGCGAGCTCCCGCTCGGCAATGGCCTCCGCGGCGTCGCGACCCGGCGATGCGCCCGCGCGGCCCTCCGGCAGCGTGTGCCGCTGGGTGCGCACTTCACCGAGCGTGCCGACGCTCACCCGCCATTCCTCGGCGCGCTCGCCGATGTCGCCGCCGAACTTCGCGAAGCGCACGTCCCAGGTGGGCGGCGCGAGGACACCGCCGACCAGCGCGTGGTATTGCTTCGGCCCCGCTTCCTGCCACACGAACCGGTGCTGGACCCATTGGCGCGGATCGTCGTTCGCCACGCGTACGTTGGCAAGACGCGTCCATTCCGGGCCGAGCTCCACGCCGCGTGCAGCGAGCGCTCTTTCGGCGGCCGTGATCGCCGCGTCGCGATCCACGCGCGGCGTCGGCACGTCGGCGTGGAACGGCGCCAGCCACGCCCATACGACAAGCCCCGCGACTCCGAGGACCGGCAGCGCGCGCTGGAAGACGTCGGCGTAGCGCGTGTGCTTCGCGTGCGGGGCGGGCCCAGCCGCCTTCTCGGCCTCGGGAACCGTGGGCTGCCAGGCGCCGTTCCAGGCGCCGACCGGAAGCTCGTGCAGCCCGCCCGCCGCCGCGACGCGCCATGCCACGATGATCAGCGGCACCAGCGCCGCCGCGACGATGAGCGCCTGTTGCGCGAGCGCGCCCGGCGCGTCGAGCAGGAAGACCGGTATCGCGAACAACGACAGGTCGAAGGTCGCGTGCAGCAGCACGGTGGGCACGAGCCCGAAGCGCAGGAAGATCAATCCCCATACCAGCGAAGGCCCGAAGAGTTCCACGGGGCGCGAGTACGCCGGGAAACCCGGGTAGTTCGCGTGCGCGCAGCCGAACACGATCGCCTGGAGTATCAGCGCCAGCACGATGCCGAGCGTGCGCCGCCCGTAGCGCGCCCCGATCAATGCGCCGAGCGACAACGGAATGGCACGAAACGCGCACTCCTCCATGAAGCCGGCCTGCAGCGACAAGGCGATCGGCGACAGCGCGGGTATCGCCGAGCCGAGGATGTTGGGGTCGGTCAGCACCTCCGACGGCTGCCACCATCCGAACCACCGGTTGGTGGCGTAATAGAAGAGCGCGATCAGCGCGAGCTCGATCGGCACGAAGAGGTACCCACCGAGCACGCGCCCGAGCACCTGGCGCGAGCTGCCCGCCTCGCGACCGAACACACGCCACAGCTGCGGCATGTGCGGAAACGCGCGACGCGACAGGCTCTCCGCCGCCATGAACACCGCCGCGTAGCCGAGCGTGCCGAACACCAGCAGCAGCACGCCGGCGCCGGCACGCTTCGCCCAGAACGTCGTCACGGTTTCGGTCGTGTCGGCGCTGAACCAGCCCGATCCGGCGTTCGCGACCGTCGCGAGCGCGAGCAGGGCCGACACGCACGCGCCCGCCGCCATTGCGGGACGCCAGAGCAGCCAGTGCCGGCGCGAGAGCCACAGCGAGCCGATCACGACGCCGCCGATGCCGTACAGCAGCAGCGCCGCGACGCTCGCGATGCCGGCGATGAGGTTGTTCGCGCTTCGCAGCTCCTGGTAGCGGCGCTGGAACCGCTCGGGAATCTTCATGTACGACGCGACGCCGACGAGCTCGTCGCCCGCCACGACGAGCCGCATGCGCACCGTCGCCTCGCCGAAGCGCTCGGGTCGCTCGTACACGAATGCGTGGTCGACGCGACCGCTCTTCTGCGCTTCCTGAGAATGCTCGATCAAGGTGTACCGCGACAGGTCGACGTCCCAGTCGCTGCGCGCGCGGCTCTCCGCGAGCGAGCGCGCCTTGTCGACGTCGAGCGCCTTCGTGGCGGGATCGCGAACGTACGTCTCGGCGATGCGCCGTGAGAACCCGTCGAGCCCTCCGTCGGGCTTGAACCGGATGCTCGCCTCCTCGAGCACCCCGGGCGTGAACAGCCGCACTTCCCACCAGTACGGTGCGTAGACGTCGCCGCGCGTGAGCGCGACGAACGCGGGCTTGCCGCCGCCCTCCAGCTCGATGTAGTTCTGCGCACCGCCGTCGTGATCGAAGCGCGCGGCCGAACGCGCGGCGGCCGGGGCGATGCCTCGCGCCTTGCCGAGCTCCATCGCCTTGGCGAGCACCTCGTCGCGCCCGAGCTTCACGTCGAGATTCACGATGGGGATCGCCTGCGGGAAGAGCTGCGACGCGATCCACAGCGCCGCCACGCCGATCAGCGCATAGACGATCCAGAACAACGGGCGGCGGAAGAGCGCGCCGCTCATGGCTCGCGTGTCCCGATGACGCCCGCGCGGACGAGGTCGTGCAGCCGGCCCTCGGTCATGCCGAGGCGCTCGGACAACACCGCCGCGGTGTGCTCGCCGAGCAGCGGCGGCGCGCGATCGTAGACGAGAGGGGTGCCGGAAAACTTGAGCGGCGCGACCACCTGCGCCACGTGGCCGGCGAGCGGATGCGGCAGGTCGCGGCGCAACGCGCGCCATTGCAGCTGCGGGTCCGCGAACACCTGGTCGAGGCGGTTGATCGGCCCGCAGGGCACGCCGCGCGCCTCGAGCGCCGACAGCCAGTCCTGCTGCGAGCGCGTGCGCAGGACGTCGGCGACGAGCGGAACCAGCATGTCGCGGTGGCGCACGCGCGCGGCGTTGGTCGCGAAGCGCGGGTCGCGCGCCCACTCGCCTCTTCCGGCAGCCTCGCAGAACTTCACGAACTGCGCGTCGTTGCCGACCGCGACGATCACGTGGCCGTCGCTGCACGCGAACACCTGGTACGGGACGATGTTCTGGTGCGCGTTGCCCGCGCGCGATGGCGCGACGCCGGTCACGAGGTAATTCATGTTCATCGTGCCCATCATGGCCACCGCCGTGTCGAACAAACATGCGTCGATGTACTGGCCCTCCCCGGTGCGCTCGCGATGCGACAGCGCGGCGAGTATCGCCGTGGACGCATACATGCCCGTCATGAGGTCGCTGATCGCGATGCCGGCCTTTTGCGGGCCGCCGCCGGGAAGGTCGTCGCGCTCGCCGGTGACGCTCATGAAGCCGCACATGCCCTGGATGATGAAGTCGTAGCCCGCGCGATCGGCGTGCGGCCCGTCCTGGCCGAATCCCGTGATCGAGCAGTACACGAGCCGGGGATTGAGCGCGCGCATGGCGTCGTAGCCGAGGCCGTACTTCGTGAGCCCGCCGACCTTGAAGTTCTCGATCATCACGTCGGCGCCGCGCGCGAGATCACGGATGATCGCCTGGCCGTCGGGTCGCGTGAAGTCGATCGCGACCGACAGCTTGCCGCGATTGCACGCGAGGTAATAGGCGGCCTCGGACGTGTCCTGGCCTTCGGCATCGCGCAGGTAGGGTGGTCCCCACGCGCGGGTGTCGTCGCCGGAGCCCGGCCGCTCGATCTTGATCACCGTGGCGCCAAGGTCGGCCAGGAGCTGCGTACACCACGGTCCCGCGAGCACGCGGGAGAGGTCGAGCACGGTGAGGTGAGAAAGGGGACCGGCCACGGGACGCCGCACGAGCCTCAGCCGGCCTTCAGCGCCACCAGCACCTCGTCGAGCATCTTCTTCGCGTCGCCGAAGAGCATCCGCGTGTTGTCCTTGTAGAAGAGCGGGTTGTCGATGCCCGCGTACCCCGACGCCATGCTGCGCTTCATCACGACGCAGGTGCGCGCCTTCCACACCTCCAGCACCGGCATGCCCGCGATCGGGCTCGTCGGATCCTCCTGCGCGGCGGGATTCACGATGTCGTTGGCGCCGATCACCATCGCGACGTCGGTGTCGGAGAAGTCCGCGTTGATCTCGTCCATCTCGAACACGATGTCGTAGGGCACCTTGGCCTCGGCGAGGAGAACGTTCATGTGACCGGGCATGCGGCCCGCGACGGGGTGGATGCCGAAGCGCACGTTGACGCCGCGCGCGCGCAGCGCCGTGGTGATCTCGTACACGGTGTGCTGTGCCTGGGCAACCGCCATGCCGTAGCCGGGCACGATGATGACCGACTTCGCGTCCCGAAGCAGGTCCGCCGTCTCCGGCGCCGTGATCGGGTGAACTTCGCCCGCAGGCGTGACCGCGCCCGTCGTCGCGGGCTTGCTGCTGTCGGTGCCGAACCCACCGGCGATGACGCTGAGGAAGTTGCGGTTCATCGCCGTGCACATGATGTACGACAGGATCGCGCCGCTCGAGCCGACGAGCGCACCCACGACGATCAGCAGGTCGTTGGAGAGCATGAAGCCGGTCGCCGCCGCGGCCCATCCCGAGTAGCTGTTCAGCATCGACACCACGACGGGCATGTCGGCGCCACCGATGGCCATCACCATGTGCACGCCGAAGGCGAGCGCGATGGCGCTCATCACGATCATCGCGACGAGCTGGTCATGGAAGTCGTGCGTCGTCACGAAGCGGTAGCCGAACCCGATGATGACGACGAGCCCGACGAGGTTGATCCAGTGGCGCGCCGGCAGCAGCACCGGCTTTCCGCTGATCTTCGCCGAGAGCTTGCCGAACGCGATGAGCGAGCCCGAGAACGTCACCGCGCCGATCAGCACGCCGACGTACATCTCGATCTCGTGGATCGTGTTCTCGGCCGGCGTGAGCTGCGCCGACGCCGCGGGATCGATGAAGTTGGCGTAGCCGACGAGCATCGCCGCGAGCCCCACGAGGCTGTGCATCAGCGCGACGAGCTCGGGCATCTGCGTCATCTGCACGGTGCGCGCCGCATAGAGGCCGATCGCGGCACCGACCGCCATCGCGACGAGGATGTACGGCAGCCCGGCCGGCATCACGTACGCGCTCGTCACCGTGGCGAGCACCGCGATCGCCATGCCGATCATGCCGTAGCGGTTGCCCCGCCGTGACGTCTCCTGGCTCGACAGTCCGCCGAGGCAGAGGATGAACAGGATGGCCGCGCCGATGTAGGCGACGGTGAGGAGGCTCGTCGTCATGAGCATGGCGTCGGCGTCCTATTTGCGGAACATCTGCAGCATCCGCTGCGTCACCGCGAAGCCGCCGAACATGTTGATGGCGACGAGTCCGAGCGCGACGACCGAGAGCCAGCGGATCCACTCGCCCGGACGCGCGACGTCGGTCGACAGCCTGGTGAGGTCGGGCGCGATCTGGACCAGCGCACCGATCGCGATGATGCTGCTCACGGCGTTGGTGACGCTCATCAGCGGCGTGTGCAGCGCCGGCTTGACGTTCCACACGACCATGTAGCCGACGAAGCACGCGAGCACGAACACCGTGAAGTGCTCGAGGAAGCTCGGCGGCGCGAACAGCCCGATGACCAGGAAGACCGCGAGGCCCGCGCCGAAGATGATCGCCGTCTTGCCGGGCGGCATGGGGCCGCTCGCGGCGCCGTGCGCCTTCGGCGGCGGCGCGACCGCGGCAGGCTTCACGGCGGCCGGCGCTGGCGCCGCGGAGAGCTTGGGCGGCGGCGGCGGCCAGGTCACCGTGCCCTTGTCGACGACCGTGGTGCCGCGCAGCACCTCGTCGTTCATGTCGATGTGGATCGCGTCGCCCTCGATGCTCTTGGTCTTGACGAGGTCTTCGGTGAGCCGCAGGAGGTTCGTCGCGTACAGCGTGGACGACTGTCGTGCGAGCCGGCTCGGCAGGTCGGTGTAACCAATGATCGTCACGCCGTCGCGCACGACGACCTGGCCCGGGACGGTGAGCTCGCAGTTGCCGCCCTGCTCCGCCGCGAGGTCGACGATCACGCTGCCCTGGCGCATCGACCGGACCATGTCCGCGCTGATGAGCTTCGGCGCGGGCTTGCCGGGAATGAGCGCGGTGGTGATGATGATGTCGACGTCCTTGGCCTGCTGCGCGAACACCTCGCGCTGCGCCTTCTGGAAGCCCTCGCTCATCACCTTGGCGTAGCCGCCCACGCCGCTGCCCTGCTCCTCGTACGGCACGGGCACGAACTCGCCGCCCATCGACTTCACCTGGTCGCCGACTTCGGGACGCGTGTCGTTGGCGCGCACGATGGCGCCCAGGCTCACCGCCGCACCGATCGCGGCGAGACCGGCGACGCCCGCGCCGATGATGAAGACTTTCGCGGGCGGCACCTTGCCGGCCGCGGTGATGGAGCCGGTGAAGAAGCGACCGAACTCGTGAGCGGCCTCGATCACCGCGCGATAGCCGGCGATGTTCGCCATCGAGGACAGCGCGTCGAGCTTTTGCGCACGCGAGATGCGCGGCACGCTGTCCATCGCGAGCACGGTGGCTTTCTTGGCCGCGAGCTTCTGCATGAGCTGCGGGTTCTGCGCCGGCCAGATGAAGCTCACCAGCATCGCGCCGTCGCGCATCAGCGCGAGCTCCTCGTCGTCCGGCGCGCGCACCTTGAACACGATGTCGGCGCTGTGCCAGAGCGCGCTGCGGTCGGCGACCACGTCGGCGCCGGCGGCACGGTACGCGTCGTCGGCGATCTGCGCGCCCTCGCCGGCGCCGGCCTCGACCGCTACGCGGAAGCCCTGCTTGATCAGCTTGTCGACGACTTCCGGCACGGTCGCCACCCGCTTCTCGCCGGCGTAGACCTCCTTCGGCACTCCGATCAGCAACGCCATGGCTCTCGATCCCCTTCTCGAAGCGGCACTGCGAAAGACGACGGCACGCGCCGTCGCGGTCGATTCTCTATTGAACCGCGAGTGCGATCAAATGGCGTCCGCGATCGCGCGCCCGAGCTCGCTCGTGTTCGCCTTGCCGCCGAGGTCCGGCGTGCGTGGCGCCTTCGGGTCGGCGAGCACGCGCTCGATCGCCGCGACGATCGCCTGCGCGGCGTCGGCGTGGCCCAGGAATTCGAGCATCAGCGCGGCGGACCAGATCTGCCCGACCGGATTGGCGATGCCCTTGCCCGCGATGTCGGGCGCCGATCCGTGCACCGGCTCGAACAGCGAAGGATACTTGCGCTCCGGATTGATGTTGCCCGACGGCGCGATGCCGATCGTGCCGCACACCGCCGGACCGAGGTCGGACAGGATGTCACCGAAGAGATTCGAGCCGACCACGACGTCGAACACCTGCGGACGCTGGACGAAATGCGCGCACAGGATGTCGATGTGATACTGGTCCACGCGGACGTCGGGATTGTGCTTCGCCATCGCGCGAAACCGCTCGTCCCAGTACGGCATGGTGATCGAGATGCCGTTGGACTTAGTGGCCGACGTGAGATGCTTGTCCGGGCGCTTTCGCGCGAGCTCGAACGCGTAGGCGAGGATTCGATCGACGCCATGACGCGTGAAGATCGATTCCTGGAACACCGTCTCGCGCTCCGTTCCTTCGAAGACGCGTCCGCCCACCGACGAGTACTCGCCCTCGGTGTTCTCGCGCACCACCACGAAGTCGATGTCGCCGGGGCCGCGGTTCGCGAGCGGCGACGGAATGCCCGGCATGAGCCGGCACGGCCGCAGGTTGACGTACTGGTCGAAGCGCCGCCGGAACTGGATGAGCGAGCCCCACAGCGACACATGGTCCGGCACGGTGGCCGGCCAGCCGACGGCGCCGTAGAAGATCGCCTCGAACGGCATGAGCGTGTCGTACCAGTCCTCCGGCATCATCCGGCCGTGCTTGACGTAGTAGTCGCAGCTCCAGTCGAAGTGCGCGAGCTCGAGGCCGATGTCGAAGCGCTTGGCCGCCTGCTCGAGCGCGCGCAAGCCTTCGGGTACTGTCTCCTTGCCGATGCCGTCGCCGGGCATCACCGCGATGCGATGCGTTGTCATGTCCGCTCCTCTTCCCGGCGATTATAGAGAGGCCGGCTCGCGAGGCCCGCGAAAGGGTCCGCATGGCGCTCCGCAGCTGGCGCCGCGGCGAGTCATCCGTACGGCCGATGGCGCATCGCGCGGGCCACGCGCGACACTGTGCGCGTGTTCGAAGAGGAGGCCGCCATGAACGAGCCACCGCATCACGAGCCACGCTACTGGATCGCCGTCGCCTCGCTCGATGAAGTCGAGGCTGCCGTTGCGGGCGGCTACGTCGAGGTGAGCCATGGCAAGGCGGGGCCGCTCGAGCGCATGCGCCCGGGCGACCGCGTCGCGTTCTACTCGCCGCGCACCCGCTCGTCCGGCGGCGAAGCGCTGCAGTCGTTCACGGCGCTCGGCGAAGTGGTCGATGCCCCGCTCTTCCAGGCCGCGGCGGCGCACCAGCCGTTCCGGCGCGCCGTGCGGTGGCAAGGCGTCACGCCGGCGCCGGTGCGGCCCATGCTCGAGGCGCTCGAGTTCATCCGCAACAAGCGGCACTGGGGCGCCGCATTCCGGTTTGGTTACCTGCGCGTGGGCCGCGGCGACTTCGCTCGCATCGCAGCGGCCATGGAATGCGCGCTCGAGGACGAAGTCGCGGCGTGATGCGCCGGGACGCACCGTCGCGTTGAGGCGAAGCATCGGGAGGTCCGTTTGGTAAGCTCCGGCGGCTCCTTCCCGGCCGCCCTTCGTGACCTCGCGCATTTCCCACCGCCGCGCCATCGTATTCATGCTCATCGCGGCGACCTGCTGGTCGTCCGGCGGCTATCTCGTGCGTCTGCTGTCGATCACCAACGCGTGGGAGATCGTGTTCTGGCGCTCGCTGTTCATGACGCTGTTCGTCGCCGGCGTCCTGCTCGTCATGCATCGCCGGGGCATGCCGCGCGCGGTCGCGGCAGCGGGCTGGCCGGCGCTCATGTCGGGGGCATTCCTCGCGGGCACGTTCGTGTTCTACATCGGATCGCTCACGCACACCACGGTCGCCAACACGAACGTGCTGATGAGCGTGTCGCCGTTCCTCGCGGCGCTCGCGGCGCGCGTCATCCTCAAGGAGCCGGTCCCGCTGCGCACCTGGCTCGCCATGACCGCGGCGTTCGCGGGCATCGTGGTCATGTTCGCCGGTTCGCTGGACGGCGGCCGCCTCGCCGGCAATCTGCTCGCGCTCGGCGTGCCGTGCTTCTTCGCCGCGCAAGTGACCATGCTGCGCAAGTTCCACGCGACGGTCGACATGCTGCCGCAGGTGCTGGCGGCCGGCGTCGTGTCGCTGGCCGTCGCGGGCTTCATCGCGCCGCCGTTCCGGGCGTCGGGCAGCGATCTCGCGGTCCTCGCGATCATGGGCGCCGTGCAGCTCGGCACGGGATGCCTGCTCGCCACGGCGGCCTCGAAGGCGCTGAGCGCCACGGAGCTCGGCCTCCTGGCGCTGCTCGAGCCGATCCTCGGTCCGATCTGGGTGTGGTCGCTGATGGGGGAGGCGCCCGGTCCTTCGACGCTGCTCGGCGGCGGCATCGTGCTCGGTGCCGTGCTCGCGAACGAGGCGTTCGCGGCGTGGCGCGGCCGCATGCCTGTCGTGGCCGTTCCCCGCGGCGAGCTATGATGGCGGCCGATTCAGCGCATCCGCCTCCATGAAGCAGACCTTCCTCGACTTCGAGCAGCCGATCGCCGAGCTTCAGCAGAAGATCGACGAGCTGCGCTACGTGCACGAGGATTCGGCGGTCGACATCTCCGACGAGATCTCGCGGCTCGCCAAGAAGAGCCAGCAGCTCACGCGCGAGATCTACAGCAAGCTCTCGTCATGGCAGATCGCGCAGGTCGCGCGTCATCCGCAGCGCCCTTACACGCTCGACTACGTGAGCGGCATGTTCAGCGAATTCCGCGAGCTGCACGGCGATCGCGCGTTCGCCGACGATCCCGCGATCGTCGGCGGCCTCGCACGCTTCAACGGGCAGCCGTGCATGGTGATCGGGCACCAGAAGGGCCGCGACACCAAGGAAAAGATCTTCCGCAACTTCGGCATGCCGAGGCCGGAGGGCTATCGCAAGGCCCTGCGGCTCATGCGCCTCGCGGAAAAGTTCAGGTTGCCGCTCTTCACGTTCGTCGACACGCCGGGCGCGTACCCGGGCATCGACGCCGAGGAGCGCGGCCAGTCCGAGGCGATCGGCCGCAACCTCTACGAGATGGCCGGCCTGCGCACGCCGGTCATCGTCACGGTGATCGGCGAAGGCGGCTCGGGCGGCGCGCTCGCGATCGCGATCGGCGACATCACGCTCATGCTGCAGTACGCCACGTACTCGGTCATCTCGCCCGAGGGATGCGCCTCGATCCTGTGGAAATCCGCGGAGCACGCACCCGAGGCCGCGGAGACGCTCGGCATCACGGCGGCGCGGCTCAAGCAGCTTGGATTGATCGACAAGGTCGTGAACGAGCCGCTCGGCGGCGCGCATCGCGACCATGCCGCAATGATGGTGGGGCTCAAGAAGGCGCTCACGGAAGCGCTGCGGCAGCTCCAGGAGCAGCCGGTCGAAGCGCTGCTCGAGGCGCGCGAGGACAAGATCCTCGGCTATGGACGCTTCAAGGAGATCACCCCCAGCGGCTGACGGCGACGCGGTGTCGCGCGCGCTGACGGCCGCGCTTGCCGCCCACGCGGCGCGCGAGGCGCGCATCGCCGTGGCGCTGTCGGGTGGCCGCGATTCGGTCGCGTTGCTCGATGCCGCCGCAGGGGTGGTGCCGCGCGAGCGCCTCTTCGCATGCCACGTGCACCACGGGCTGTCGCCCAATGCGCAGCGCTGGACCGACTTCTGCGCGGACCTCTCCGCGCGCCGGGGTATCGCCTTCGCGAGCGAGCGCGTCACCGTCGCGCCGGCGCCGCGAGCCAGCGTCGAGGCGACGGCGCGGCGCGCACGCTACGAGGCGCTCGCCACGATGGCGCGGCGCGCGTCCGCTTCCGTCGTGCTGCTCGCGCATCACCAGGACGACCAGGCCGAGACGCTGCTGCTGCAGCTGTTGCGCGGCGCCGGCCCGCGCGGCGTGGCCGCGATGCCCGCGGCCTACCGATGGCGCGATCTGGCGTGGCTGCGGCCGCTGCTCGACGTGACGCGCGCGACGATCGATGCCTACGTGACCGCGCGCGGGCTCGACCATGTCGACGACGAGAGCAATCGCGAAACGCGCTACACCCGCAATGCACTGCGACTGCGCGTCGTTCCGGCGTTGCGCGACATCGCGCCGGGCTATCCGGCCACGGTCGCGCGCGCGGCGCGGCACCAGGCGGAAGCCGCGCAGCTCATGCACGAGCTCGCCGCCCTCGACGCCGCGTCGTTCTACGACGGCGCGACGCTCGCGCGCGTCGCGATCTCGGCACCCGCGGTGCACCGCGCGCGCAATGTCCTGCGCTGGTTCCTCCACGAGCGCGGTCTGCCGCCGCCGTCGGCCGCGCGCCTTGCGGCGATGACGGCGCAACTCCGCGCGGCGCGGCGCGACGCGGCGGTCCGGTTGCGCCATGCGGGGGCCGAGGTCGGCGTGTTCCGCGATCGCATCTTCGTGCACGGCGAGCGCGTGGCGCCCTTTGCGCTCGCCTGGGCGGGCGATGCACCGCTCGATCTTCCGCACGGCACGCTGCGCATCGTGCGGCAACCGGGCGGCGACGTCGACACCACGCGCCTTTTCGCGCAGCGCGTCACGGTTCGCTCACGGGCGGGCGGCGAGCGCTTCCAGAGCGCCGCCGATCGGCCGCGCCGCGCGCTCGCGAGCGTGCTGCGCGAGGCCGCCGTCGCGCCCTGGGACCGCGACGCGCTCCCGCTCGTGTTCGCCCAGGACGCGCTCGCCGTGGTACCGGGCATCGGGATCGACCCGGGCTTTCGCACCGCGGTGCCGGGCGTCGGCGCGACGGTGGTGTGGGAGCCCGCACGCTCGGCGCCGGATGACGAAGCGGCGCCGATCGGCTAGTCTTGCGCCGTTTTCAACGAGCACGGCGGGAACCGCGCCAGCCGGCGAAAAGCCGAACGCTGGCCGGCTGCCATAGAGCCGTCGCTTCAAATCGCATCCTGGAGGAGCCATGAAGTTGCGTCATATCTGCGCGGTGCTGTCCATGCTCGCGCTGGCCGTGCCGGCCTTCGCGCAGCAGCCCATCGTCATCAAGTTCAGCCACGTCGTCGCGGTCGATACGCCCAAGGGCAAGGCCGCCGAGCGCTTCAAGCAGCTCGCCGAGGAGCGCACGAAGGGGCGCGTGAAGGTCGAGGTGTATCCGAACAGCTCGCTGTTCAAGGATGGCGAGGAGATGGAGGCGCTCCAGCTCGGATCGGTGCAGATCCTCGCGCCCTCGGTCGCCAAGTTCGGGCCGCTCGGGGTGCGCGAGTTCGAGGTCTTCGACCTGCCCTACATCTTCGACAGCTTCGATGAGCTGCACAAGGTGACCACCGGCCCGGTCGGCAAGATGCTCTTCCAGAAGCTCGAGTCCAAGGGCATCGTCGGGCTCGCCTACTGGGACAACGGCTTCAAGGAGATGAGCGCCAACAAGTCGATCAAGGTGCCCGTGGACTACAAGGGCCTCAAGATGCGCATCCAGTCGTCGAAGGTGCTCGGCGACCAGATGAAGGCGCTCGGCGCGATCCCGCAGGTGATGGCGTTCTCCGAGGTGTACCAGGCGCTGCAGACCGGCGTGGTCGACGGCACGGAGAACCCGCCGTCGAACTTCTACACGCAGAAGATGCACGAGGTGCAGAAGTACCTTGCGATGACCGACCACGGCGTCATCGAATACGCGGTCATCGCGAACAAGAAGTTCTGGGACGGGCTGCCCGCGGACATCCGCACCACGCTCGAAGGTTGCATGAAGGACGCGACCGACTACGCGAACTCGATCGCCAAGAAGGAGAACGACGACGCGCTCGAGGCGGTGAAGAAGAGCGGCAAGACGCAGATCATCACGTTGACGCCGCAGGAAAAGAACGAGATGAAGAAGGCGCTGCTGGTCGTCCACAAGGAGAACGAGTCGCGCGTGGGCAAGGACACGATCGCCGCCGTCTACCAGGCCACCGGCTTCAAGCCGTAGTCGTTCGAGCGGCGCAGCGAAGTCGAGCGGACGGCCTCCGGGCCGCCGCTCTTTTCGCGACGCATGAAGTCAGTCGCATTGCTGCAACGCGGGGTCATGCGGGGTCGTGACCCGCGTCACGTGACGCGCGGGGAGGCTGCGTGAAGTTCCTGGATCGTCTCGAGGAGTCGCTGATCGCGTTCCTGATGGGCGCGGCCACGCTGCTCATCTTCGTCGCGGTCCTGCATCGCTATGCGGCCGGCATGGCGATTCCGGTGGTGCAGGACCAGCTGCTGAAGATCGACCTCTCGTGGGCGCAGGAGCTCTGCATTTACATGTTCGTGTGGATGGCCAAGTTCGGCGCGGCGTATGGGGTGCGAACCGGGATCCACGTCGGCGTCGACGTGCTCGTCAACCGGCTGCCGCCGCGCGAGCACAAGGTGTACGTGCTGTTCGGCCTCCTGGCGGGAGCGCTTTTCACCGGCATCGTGGGAACGCTCGGCGCGACGTTCACGTGGGACATCGCGCACACCAACAGCACGTCGCCCGACCTCGAGATCCCCAAGTGGATCGTGTATCTCTGCATCCCGCTCGGCTCCTACCTGATGTGCTTTCGCTTCCTGCAGGTGGCTTGGGCGTTCCTGCGCACCGGTGAGCTGCCCCATCACGACGTGGCGCACGTCGAGGGCGTGCCGAGCGAGCCGCTCGACGCCATCGCGGCCACGCCCGACCTGCACCCGCGGCCCGCGGCGGGGACACGGCCATGACGACCCTCGCCGCGCCGCCTCCATCGACGGCACGCTGGCCGGCGATCCTGCCGATCGCGCTCATCGTCATCCCGCTCGGCCTCAAGTTCGCGACGATCGCGGTACCCAACGCCGCGATCATCTTCTGCCTGCTCATCGGTCTCATGCTGACCGGGATGCCGGTCTCGATCTCGCTCGGCCTGACGGTGCTCACGTATCTCTTCACGATGACCACCGTGCCGATCGAGTCGGTCGCGCTGAAGCTTTTCACCGGCATCGAGAAGTTCGAGATCATGGCGATCCCGTTCTTCATCCTCGCCGGCAACTTCCTGACGCACGGCGGCGTGGCGCGGCGCATGATCACGTTCGCGTCCTCCATGGTGGGTCATTGGTTCGGCGGACTCGGCCTCGCCGGCGTGCTCGCGTGCGCGCTGTTCGCCGCCGTATCGGGCTCGTCGCCCGCGACCGTGGTCGCCATCGGATCGATCGTGCTGCCGGCCATGCTGCGCCAGGGCTTCCCGCGGCGCTTCGGCGCGGGGGTCATCACGACGTCCGGCGCGCTCGGCATCCTGATCCCGCCGTCCATCGTGATGGTGATGTACGCCGTCGCGACCAACACCTCGGTCGGGCAGCTCTTCATCGCCGGGATCGTGCCGGGCCTCGTGCTCGCCACGATGCTCGGCCTCACGACGTGGTGGATCGCGCGCAAGAACAACTACCCGCGCCAGCCGCGCGCCACCGGAATCGAGCGGCTGCGCGCCTTCCGCGACAGCCTTTGGGGACTGCTGCTGATCGTGCTCGTGATCGGCGGCATCTACACCGGCATCTTCACGCCGACCGAGGCCGCGGCGATGAGCGCGGTGTACGCGTTCATCGTCGCGGTGTTCGTCTACAAGGACATGCCGCTGTCGAAGGTGCCGAAGGTGCTGCTCGACTCGGCCAACATGAGCGCGATGCTGCTGTACATCATCACCAACGCGGTGATGTTCAGCTACCTGATGACGTCCGAGAACATCCCGCAGGCCATGGCCGCGTGGATGCTCGACAAGGGCCTCGGCGTGGTCGCGTTCCTGCTCGTGACCAACGTCCTGCTGCTCCTCGCCGGCAACGTCATGGAGCCCTCCTCCATCGTGCTGATCCTCGCCCCGATCCTGTTCCCGATCGCCATGAAGCTCGGCGTGGATCCGATCCACTTCGGGATCATGATGACCGTGAACATGGAGGTGGGCATGTGCCACCCGCCGGTCGGCCTCAATCTCTACGTCGCGTCGGGTATCACCAAGATGGGCATCACCGAGCTGACCGTCGCAGTGTGGCCCTGGCTCGTGACGATGCTGGTGTTCCTGGTCATCGTGACGTACTGGGCGCCGCTCTCGGTGTGGCTGCCCAAGACGCTCGGCATGATGTAGCCGCGCCGGCCTCCCGCCGGCCGCGCCCGCTGGAGCGTTCCCCGGTGCTCGCCGTGCATCGGCGGCGATCCGATGTTATAATTTTGAATTTACTCGACTTTATACCGGATCGGAGTCCTTGGCATGCCCGTGGAACGTACCCTTTCGATCATCAAGCCCGACGCGGTCGCCAAGAACGCGATCGGCGACATCTACGCCCGATTCGAGCGGGCGGGCCTGCGGATCGTCGCGGCCCGCATGCTGTGGCTGTCGCGCACCGAGGCCGAGGGCTTCTACGCCGTCCACCGCGAGCGGCCGTTCTTCAAGGCGCTGGTGGACTTCATGACGTCGGGTCCGGTGATGATCCAGGTCCTCGAGGGTGACAACGCCATCGCGAAGAACCGCGAGCTGATGGGCGCCACCGACCCGAAGAAGGCCGCGCCGGGGACGATCCGCGCGGACTTCGCGCAGTCGATCGACGCCAACGCCGTGCACGGCTCCGACGGCGCCGAGACGGCGCAGGTCGAGATTGCGTATTTCTTCCCGGCCCTCAATATCTACAGCCGCTGAAGCGTCACGCGCGCAAGGCGCGCACCGACGCCGCGCCCGACCCCGGCGCCCGCAAACGATGAACCTGCTGGACCTCGCCCCCGAAGACCTCGCCGCCTTTTTCGCCGCGCGCGGCGAGAAGCCGTTTCGCGCGCGCCAGGTCTCGCGGTGGATTCACCAGCGTTTCGTCGACGACGTCTCCGCCATGACCGATCTCGCGCGCCCGTTGCGCGAGCGTCTGGCGGGCGAGGCGTCGATCGTGGCACCGACGCCGATCCGCGACACCGTCGCCGTCGACGGCACGCGCAAGTGGCTGTTCGACGCGGGCAACGGCAACGCGGTCGAGGCGGTGTACATCCCCGAGGACGACCGTGGCACGTTGTGCATCTCGTCCCAGGCCGGGTGCGCGCTCGACTGCGCCTTCTGCTCCACCGGCAAGCAGGGCTTCAATCGCAACCTCACCACCGGCGAGATCGTCGGCCAGCTCTGGTTCGCCAACCGCACGCTCCTGGCAGACGGCGTAACGGGACCGTGGATCGAGGCGGGCCGCGCGCCGATCACCAACGTCGTCATGATGGGCATGGGTGAGCCGCTCGCCAACTTCGACGCGGTGGTCCCTGCCCTGAAGACCTTTCTCGACGACTACGCCTACGGCCTGTCGCGTCGTCGCGTGACGCTGTCGACCTCGGGACTGGTGCCGCTCATCGACCGCCTGCGCGACGAATGTCCCGTCGCCCTCGCGGTCTCCCTCCACGCGCCCGACGACGCGCTGCGCGACCGCATCGTACCCATCAATCGCAAGCATCCGCTGTCGCAGTTGATGGCCGCCTGCCGCCGCTACCTCGATCGCGCGCCGCGCGACTTCGTCACCTTCGAGTACGTGATGCTCGACGAGGTGAACGATTCGCTTGCCCACGCCGATGCGCTGGTGCGTCTCGTGGCCGAAGTGCCGTGCAAGCTCAACCTGATCCCGTTCAACCCGTTCCCCGGCACAGAGTTCCGCACGTCGCCACGCGAGCGCATCCTGGCGTTCCAGCAGCGGCTGATGGACGCCGGCATCGTGACGACCGTGCGCAAGACGCGCGGCGAGGACATCGACGCCGCATGCGGTCAGCTCGCGGGACGGGTGCAGGATCGGACCAAGCGCCGGCTGTCGGCGCGCATTCCCGTCGCCGTCCGCTGAACGAGGTCCCATGCATTTCAGCTTCCGTCATGCCGTCGCCCTGATCGCGCTCGCGCTCGCGGCCTGTGCGTCCAAGGCGCCTACGAACACGCCGCCGGCGCAGCCCGAGCAGGCGCCCGTCAAGGCGCAGGAGGCGACGCTGCCGCAGCGCGCGCAGCAGCACGCGGATCTCGCCGCCGGCTACTACGAGCGCGGCCAGTTCGACGTCGCGCTGCAGGAGCTCGCCGAGGCGCAGCGTCTCGATCCTTCGAATGCCCGCGTGTACAACGTCTACGGCCTCGTGTACACGATGATGGGCGACAACAAGAAGGCGGAGGAGAGCTTCCGCCAGGCCTTGTCGCTCGCGCCGAACGATTCGGAGATCCACCACAACTGGGGCGTGTTCCTGTGCGCCACCGGGCGTGCGCGCGAGGCGATCCCCGAATTCGACCAGGCGATCCGCAATCCGCTGTACAAGACGCCCGAGACCGCGCTCATCAACGCCGGCAAGTGCAGCGTCACGCTCGGCGATCTCGCCAAGGCGAACACGTATTTCCGCCAGGCGATGGCCGTGTCGCCGAACAACCCGGTCGCGGCGTACAACCTCGCGCTCCTCGCCTACCGGGAGAACAGGCTCGACGAGGCGCGCGGCTGGATGCGTCCGGTGATGCAGCAGCAGACGCCGCCGCCCGAGGCCCTCTACCTCGGCATGTGCATCGAGCGCAAGCAGGGCGATCGCCAGTCCGAGCTCTCCTACACCACGCAGCTGCGCAACCGCTACCCGGATTCGGCCGAGGCGAAGGCGTTGTCCGGTGGCAGCTGCGAGTAGTCGAGCGCGCGCGTGAGCGACCTGTCCGACTCGTCGACGCCCGGCCCGGAGGCGCCTTACGTGCCGCCCAGCGCCGGTGCGGAGCTTCGCGCGGCGCGCGAGGCCGCGGGGCTCACGATCGACGAGGTCGCGCAACAGCTCAAGCTCGCGCCGCGCCAGGTACGGGCGCTCGAGGACGACGATTACGCGAAGCTGCCCGGACGCACGTTCGTGCGCGGCTTCGTGCGCAACTACGCGCGCTTCCTGGTGCTCGATCCGGACGCCGTGCTCGCGCTGCTGCCGGGCAGCGACGTGGCGCCCGCGCTGGAGCGTCCCACCCTCACGCCGTCGGGACGCGCGATGGGCGAGCTGCCGGCCGACGCGCCGCAGCGCCGCTCGTGGGCGCGCTGGCTGATCCCGCTCGTGCTCATCGCCATCGTCGTGGCGGCCGGCCTGTACGAGTTCAAGCGCCAGCAAAGCGAAGCGCGTCGCGCCGGGGTCGAAAAGAGCACGAGCTCGTCGGCGGCGCCGGCAGGCGGACCGGCCGGCGCGTCGCTGCCGAATCCGCTCGCGTCCACCGACGCGTCGCCCGCTGTCGTGCCGTCCTCGGCTGCCGGCGAACCGGCTGGCGCGGCGGCCGCGATTCCGGCGTCGTCCGACGCGGCGGCGACGCCGTCGTCGGCGCCGGCTACCGCGCGCGAGCCGTCCTCGACCACGCCGTCGCAAGCCGACCAGCCGCAGCTCGTGCTGACCTTCAAGGGCACGTCGTGGGTGCAGGTCAAGGACCGCAACGGCAACACGCTGCTCGCGCAGAACGGCCCGGCCGGCTCGACGCAATCGGTGTCCGGCCCGCTGCCGCTCGACGTCGTGATCGGCAACGCGCACGAGGTCACCGCGACGTTCCGCGGCGAGCCGGTCGATCTCTCGCCCTTCGTGCGTGGCGACGTCGCGCGGCTTTCGCTGAAATGAACGCGACGCGCGACAGCAAGCCGCCGGTGCTGCAGGCGGTGCGCGGCATGAACGACGTGCTGCCGGACGAGGCCGGCGTGTGGGAGCGCTTCGAGGACGTCGCACGCACGGTTTTCGCTCAGTACGGCTACCGCAACCTGCGCGTGCCGATCGTCGAGCCCACCGCCCTGTTCGTGCGGGGCATCGGCGAATACACCGACATCGTAGAAAAGGAGATGTACACCTTCGAGGACCGGCTGAACGGCGAAAGCCTGACACTGCGTCCCGAGGCCACCGCGGGCATCGTGCGCGCGGCGATCGAGCACAATCTCCTGTACGAGCGCCCGCTGCGCGTGTGGACGAGCGGGCCGATGTTCCGCCACGAGCGGCCGCAGAAGGGCCGCTATCGGCAGTTCTACCAGCTCGACGTCGAGGCGCTGGGCTTCCCGGGCCCCGACGTCGACGCGGAGCAGATCATCATGCTCGCGCGCCTGTGGCGAGCGCTCGGGCTGCGCGACATTCGTCTCGCCATCAACTCCATCGGCGACCCGGCGGAGCGGCATGCGCATCGCGCCGCGCTGATCGATCACTTCCAGAAGCACGAGAGCGCGCTCGACGAGGACGCGAAGCGGCGGCTGCACACCAATCCGCTGCGCATCCTCGACAGCAAGAACCCGGCGATGCAAGCGATCATCGTCGATGCGCCGAGGCTGATCGATCGCCTCGGCGACGCGTCGCGCGCGCATTTCGAGGGCCTGCAATCGCTGCTGCGCGAGGCCGGCATCGCGTTCGAGGTGAATCCGCGCCTCGTGCGCGGCCTCGACTACTACAACCGCACGGTGTTCGAATGGGTCACCGACGCGCTCGGCGCGCAAGGCACGGTCGCCGGCGGGGGCCGCTACGACGGCCTCTTCGAGCAGCTCGGCGGAAAGCCGACGCCCGCCACCGGCTTCGGCCTCGGCATCGAGCGCATGATCCTGCTCATGCGCGAGCACGGCCAGACGAGCGCCGCGGTGCCGGACGCGTACATCGTGCACGCGGGGGATGCCGCGGGCGTGCTCGCGCGCCGCGTCGCGGAAACGCTGCGCGACACGGGCCGCACGGTCGTGCTGCACGCGGGCGGCGGCAGCTTCAAGTCCCAGATGAAACGAGCCGATGCCAGCGGCGCGACCTACGCGCTCATCATCGGCGATGACGAGGCGGCGCGCGGGAGCGTCGCCATCAAGCCTTTGCGCGGCGGCGAGCAGTTCGCCGTACCCGCGGCCGAGGTCGCGACGCACCTTGCCGCGCACGAAAAGTAGTTCGAGGAAAACATGTCCGTATACGACCTTCAGGAACAGGAACAGCTCGACGATCTCAAGGCATGGTGGGGACGCTGGGGCGGCACCATCTCGACCGGCCTCCTCATCGGCGCGCTGGTCGTCGCCGGCATCCAGGGCTGGCGCTGGTACACGGGCACCAAGTCGCAGGAAGCGTCGGCGCTCTACAGCGCGGTGAGCGAGTCGGCGCGCAAGAACGACGCACCTCGCGCGCGCGACGCCATCGCGCAGCTCGAGGACAAGTTCTCGTCGACCGGCTACGCGCCGCGCGCCGCGCTCGTCTACGCGCACATGCTCTACGACGCCGGCGACCGCGCCGGCGCGAAGCAGCAGCTGCAATGGGTGGTCGACCACAGCGGCGAAGACGAGATCAAGGCCGTCGCGCGCTACCGGCTCGCGCAGGCGCAGATCGACGAGAAGCAGTACGACGCCGCGCTCGCGACGCTCGACGCCAAGCACCCCGACGCATTCGACGGCCTCTACGCCGACCTGCGCGGCGACGCGCTCGCCGCCGCGGGACGCAATGCGGACGCGCGCACGGCGTACCAGACGGCCATCGCCAAGCTCGATCCCAAGTCCGGCTACGTGAATTACGTGAAGGTGAAGCTCGACGCCGTGGGCGGTCCGGTCGAGGGGCCAGGAGGCGCGCCGAACGCCCCGGCGAAGGGAGGCTCGAAGTGATCGTTCGGGCCGCTCGCGCGCTCGTTCTGGCCGCCGCGGCCGTCGCCCTCGCGGGTTGCTCGAGCATGCCCGAGTCTCCGACGTCGTGGCTGCCGAAGATTCCTGCACCGCGCTGGGATCGCATCTTCGATCGCAGCGGCAAGCCGGGCCCGCTGCCCGAGCTGAAGGCCACGCGCGAGGCGCACCTCGACTGGCAGGTCGGCGTCGGCAAGGCGCAACCGGGACTCGCGCCCGCGCTCGTGGAGGACGCGCTCTATGCCGCGTCAAACGACGGCACGCTGGTGCGTGTCGAGGCCGGCACGGGTCGCGTGGTGTGGCGCATAAGCGCGGGCCACACGCTGTCCGCAGGGCCCGGCGCCGACGACAAGCGGGTCGTCGTCGGCACCGACAAGGGCGACGTGCTCGCGTTCGACACCGCCGCGGGCAAGCCCTTGTGGACCGCGCACGTTTCCACCGAAGTCATCTCGCCGCCGCGTGTGGCCGACGACATCGTGCTCGTGTTCACGGGCGACGGGCGCGTGTTCGGCCTTTCGGCCGACGAAGGCAAGACGCTGTGGGTGAACGCGCACAGCAACCCGCCGCTCACGGTGCGCAACTACGCCGGCGGCGTCGTGTCGCGCGGCGGCTTGTTCATCGGCACCGCGGGCGGGCGTCTCATGGGCCTCGACATCAAGACCGGCACGGTCGGATTCGACCTCGCCGTCGCCACGCCGAAGGGCGCGACCGAGCTCGAGCGCATCGCCGACGTCACGAGCCTTCCGCTCGTGAGCGAGCGCAGCGTGTGCGCCGTCGCATACCAGGGACGTGTCGCGTGCTTCGAGATCGTGCGTGGCACGCTGCTGTGGACGCGCGACATCTCGAGCCTCGCGGGCCTCACCGGCGACGATCGCAACATCTACGTCACCGACGACAAGGGCTCGGTGCACGCGCTCGACCGCGAGACCGGCGCGTCGGTGTGGAAGCAGGACGCGCTCGCCAAGCGCAGGATCGGCGGGCCGCAGCTCGTGGGCTCCGACCTCGTCGGCGTGGTCGACGTCGAAGGCTATCTGCATCTCCTGTCGCGCAGCGACGGCGCGTACGTGGGCCGCCTCGGCACCGATGGCAAGCCCGCGACCGACCAGCCGCAACAGCGCGGCACCTCGATCGTGTGGCAGTCCGAGGGCGGCACGGTGTACTCGGTGAGCGCGAAGTAGTTTCGCGCATGCGCGCGCCGGCGACATGGCCTGGCTTCCCACTCTTGCGCTCGTCGGACGGCCGAACGTCGGCAAGTCGACGCTGTTCAACCGGCTCACCCGGACGCGCAACGCGCTCGTCTTCGACCAGCCGGGGCTGACCCGCGATCGTCACTACGGCCGTGCGCGCTCGGGAGAGCGCGAATACATCGTGGTGGACACGGGTGGCTTCGAGCCCGTCGCCACCAGCGGCATCCTGCACGAGATGGCGAAGCAGGCGAAGGCGGCGATCGCCGAATCGGATGCCGTGATCTTCATCGTCGACGCGCGCAGCGGCATCACGCCGCAGGATGCCACCATCGCGAACCTGCTGCGACGCTCGGGCCGCCCGATCCTCGTTGCCGTCAACAAAGCGGAAGGTATCGATCCGGCGCGCGCGGTGGCGGAATTCCACGAGCTCGGTCTCGGCGAGCCGCTGCCGATTTCCGCCGCGCACGGCGAGAACGTGCGCGATCTCGTCGAGGAGGCGCTCGATCGTGTCCCTGCGCCCGCGATCTTCGACGAGACAGAAGAGGCGCAGGACGATCGGCCGATCAAGGTCGCCGTCGTGGGCCGGCCCAATGTCGGCAAATCGACGCTGGTGAACACCCTGCTCGGCGAGGAGCGCGTCATCGCCTTCGACGAGCCCGGCACGACGCGCGACGCGATCTATCTCGACTTCGAGCGCAACGGCACGCGGTACACGCTGATCGACACCGCGGGCGTGAGGCGCCGCGGCAAGGTGTTCGAGGCGGTCGAGAAGTTCTCGGTGATCAAGACGCTCCAGGCGATCGAGGACGCGAACGTCGTGATCCTGCTGCTCGACGCCGTCGACGGCATCTCCGAGCAGGATGCGCACCTCGCGGGACACGTGCTCGAGGCGGGCCGCGCGCTCGTCGTGGGGATCAACAAGTGGGATGCGGCGTCGACCGAGCAGCGCGAGTCGGTGAAGCGCGAGCTGTCACGCAAGCTCGCGTTCCTCGACTTCGCCGAGCATCACTACATGTCGGCGCGGGAGGCGCGCGGCGTGGGCGTGCTGTTGCGGTCCGTCGATCAGGCGTACGAGGCCGCGATGGCGAAGCTGTCGACGCCGCGGCTCACGCGTGCGCTGCAGCTCGCGGTCCAGCGTCAGCAGCCGCCGCGCGCCGGGATGGTGCGGCCGAAGATGCGCTATGCGCATCAGGGCGGCGTCAATCCCCCGCTCGTCATCGTGCACGGCAGCGCGCTCGCCCACGTGCCCGACGCGTACCGGCGATACCTGGAACATTTCCTGACCGAGACGTTCCAACTGCGGGGTACTCCGCTTAGGATACAATTCAAGACGGGTGTCAACCCCTACGCGGAGTCCAACGCACGCCGCTAGGCTCGCCGGCCCCGGCGGCGCGAGCCCGGGACCCAAGGTGCGACAACAAAGCGCGGAGCTCACATGAGCAACAAAGGGCAAATGCTACAAGACCCGTTCCTGAACACACTGCGCAAGGAGCACGTTCAGGTCTCCATCTACCTCGTGAACGGCATCAAGCTCCAGGGCCAGATCGAATCGTTCGATCAGTACGTCGTGCTGCTGAAGAATACCGTCACGCAGATGGTCTACAAGCACGCGATCTCCACGGTCGTGCCATCGCGGCCGGTCGCGATGCCGCATCACAATCACAGCCACGAAACCGAAGCCTGATCGCCGGCGCCGCGTGACGGTCCGGCGTCCGCTGCGCGCCGCGCGCGCGGCTTGGCCACCGAGCGGCCGTCGTGTGTCGACCTCCGGATGATCGAACGCCCGCAAGGCGGTGAGCGCGCGCTGCTGGTCGCGCTCGACCTCGGCCGCGACGATCGCAGCGAGCGCCTCCAGGAGATCGCCGCCCTCGCGCAGGCCGCCGGTGCGCTGGTCGTGGGCCAGATCGGCGGCAGGCGCAATCGCCCGGATGCCGCGCTCTTCGCGGGCAAGGGCAAGGTCGACGAGATCGCCGAGCTGCGTCGCGCGACGGCGGCCGACTTCGTCATATTCGACCATGTGCTTTTCGGCGTGCAGCAGCGCAACCTCGAGCAGGCGCTCGAGTGCCGCGTGGTCGACCGTGTCACCCTCATCCTCGACATCTTCGCCCAGCGCGCACGTAGCGCCGAAGGCAAGCTCCAGGTCGAGCTCGCGCAGCTCAAGCACATGGCCACGCGGCTCGTCGGCGGCTGGACCCACCTCGAGCGCCAGAAAGGCGGCATCGGCCTGCGCGGACCGGGCGAGACGCAGCTCGAGACCGACCGCCGCCTCATCGCCCGGCGCGTGAAGCTCCTCGACGACCGGCTGCGCCGTGTACACCGCCAGCGCGCGACGCAGGGACGGACCCGCGCGCGGGCCGACGTGCGCACGGTCGCGCTCGTCGGCTACACCAACGCCGGCAAGTCGACGCTGTTCAACCGGCTGACCGGCGCGCGCGTCTACGCGGCGAACCAGCTGTTCGCGACGCTCGATACGACCCTGCGGCGCATGCACCTGGCCGATGGCACGGGCCCCGTCGTCGTGTCCGACACGGTCGGATTCATCCGCGACCTGCCGCACGACCTGATCGCCGCGTTCCGCGCCACGCTGTCCGAGGCGGCCGACGCCGACGTGCTGCTGCACGTGATCGACGCGAGCGCGCCTGACCGCGATGCGCAGGTCGAGGCGGTCGAGGACGTCCTGGCCCAGATCGGCGCCGACGAGGTGCCCCAGATCCGGGTGCTCAACAAGTGCGATCTCGCTGACCTGCCTCCGGGGGTCGATCGCGACGCGTGTGGTAACATCGCGGCCGTTCGCGTGAGTGCGTTGCGCGGCGACGGTGTCGCGGAACTGCGCACGGCGCTAGCGGAGCGCTTCGCGCCCGCGCCCATTCCGGATCCCATCGACCTCGACTCGCCGGCGTTGCCCCGCTGACAGCAGTCCGCGCGCGCGGCCCTCTTCGCTACCGACCTCGTTCGACCTCATGTCGCTCAACGATCCACAGTGGGGCAAGCGCGGCAACGGTGGCGGCCCGCCCGATCTCGACGAGATCTGGCGCAACATGAATCGCCGCATGAACGAGCTGTTCGGCCGCCGGGGCGACGAGGGCGGCGGGGACGGCGGCGGCGGGCGCGGCGGACGCAGCCTGCCGTTCAGCGGCGCCGCGCTGCTCGTCCTCCTGGTCTTCATCGTGTGGATGGCGAGCGGCTTCTACATCGTCGACGAAGGGCGCCGCGGCGTGGTGACGCGCTTCGGCAAGTACACCGAGACGACGCAGCCCGGCCCGCGCTGGCACCTGCCGTATCCGATCGAGTCGGCGGAGCTCGTCGACTTCTCGCAGGTGAAGACGATCGAGATCGGCTATCGCAACTCGACCCGCAACAAGAAGGACGAGGAAGCGACGATGCTGACCGACGACGAGAACATCATCGACGTGATGTTCGCCGTCCAGTACAACCTCAAGAGCGCCGAGGACTACGTCTTCAACAATCGCAAGCCCGACCAGATCGTCGCCTTCGTGGCCGAGTCCGCGATCCGCGAGGTGGTGGGCCGCAGCAAGATGGACTCCGTGCTCTACGAGGGCCGCGAGAAGATCGCCAACGACACGCAGGCGCTCATGCAGTCGATGCTCGACCATTACGGCACGGGCGTGTTCGTGCAGCGCGTCACGCTCCAGCAGGTGCTGGCGCCCGAAAAGGTGCAGTCCGCGTTCGACGACGCGGTGAAGGCCGGCCAGGACCGCGAGCGCCTGAAGAACGAGGGCGAGGCCTACGCCAACGACGTCGTGCCGCGCGCACGCGGCATGGCCGCGCGCCTCATGCAGGAAGCGAACGGCTACAACACCGAGGTCGTGCAGCGCGCCGAAGGCGACGCCGCGCGCTTCCGCGAGATCCTCGTCGAGTACAACAAGGCACCGCAGGTCACGCGCGATCGCCTGTATCTCGACATGATGCAATCGGTGCTGAGCAACTCCACCAAGATTCTGGTCGACCAGAAGAACTCGGCGTCGCTCCTCAACCTGCCGTTCGACAGGCTGCTGCAACAGGCGGGCGCCGCGGCTGCGACGCAGTCGCAAGGCGAATCGTCGACGGGCCGCGTGACGACCACCGAGCCGACGGTGGCCGTCGATCCGTCGCGCTCGCGCGACGCGCTGCGCAACCGGGACGCGAGGTAACCGCCAATGCGCATCGGCATGCCGCTGCTCGCCCTGATCGTCGCGATCCTGCTCGTGGCTTCGCAGTCGCTGTACACCGTGGACCAGCGCAAGTACGCGGTGAAGCTGCAGCTCGGCGAGTTCGTCGACACCAAGACCGAGCCCGGCCTCTATTTCAAGGTGCCGCTGCTGCAGAACGTGAAGTTCTACGACAAGGTGAACCTCACGCTCGACAATCCCGAGCCCGACCGCATGACCACGTCGGAGAAGAAGCCGCTGCTGGTGAACTTCATCGTGCTGTGGCGCATCGTGGACGTGAAGCAGTATTACCGTTCCGTGCAGGGCGACGAGGAAGTGGCGCGCCGACGGCTGACCCAGACGGTGCGCGCCAATCTCGCCGAGGAATTCAACAAGCGCGACGTGCATGCCGCCATCTCGTCCGAGCGCGACAAGATCACGGCCGTCACGCGCCAGAAGGCCGACGCCGACGCCAAGTCGATCGGCGTCGAGGTCGTCGACGTTCGCCTGCGCCGCGTGGAGCTGCCGCCCGACGTGACGGGGCCCGTGTACCAGCGCATGGAGTCGGAGCGCCGGCGCGTGGCGAACGAGCTCCGTTCGCAGGGCGCCGCGGAATCGGAGCGCATTCGCGCCGACGCCGATCGCCAGCGCCAGGTGATCCTCGCCGACGCCTACCGGCAGGCGCAGAAGATCAAGGGCGAAGGCGACGCCAAGGCGTCCGCGATCTACGCGCAGGCGTACGGACAGAATCCCGAGTTCTACAATTTCTATCGCAGCCTCGAGGCGTACAAGGCGACGTTCCGCAGCAAGAGCGACGTCATGGTGCTCGATCCCAGCTCGGAGTTCTTCCAGTATTTCAAGCAATACGGCCCGGGCAGCGCGACCCGGCCACGCGGCAAATGATCCGTCGCGCACGCTCCTCACCTGCTTGCCGTTTCACGGCAAGCGCCCTCTGTCCGCACGCGGGCAGACGGCTGGGGTGAGGGCTCGCGCGGCGGAGCACGCTTCGTGGCCGATCTCTTCTGGAGCTCGCTTGCGCTCGTCCTGGTGCTCGAGGGCATCCTGCCGCTCGTCGCGCCGCGCGTGTGGCGCGATTCCTTCCGGCGCCTGACGGAGCTCACCGACGGCCAGCTGCGCTTCGTGGGACTGGCCGCGCTGGCGACCGGGCTCATCGCCCTGGTGGTGCTGCAGCATGCATAGGTGGGTTCTTCCCGAAGCCGTCGACGACGTGCTGCCCGCGGAGGCTGCACGGCTCGAGGCGTTGCGCCGCACGCTGCTCGATCATTTCGCGGACGCGGGCTATCGCCTCGTGCAGCCGCCGCTGATCGAGTACCTCGAATCGCTGCTGACCGGCAGCGGCCACGACCTCGACCTGCAGACGTTCAAGGTCGTCGACACGATGTCCGGACGGCTGCTCGGCGTGCGCGCGGACATCACGCCGCAGGTCGCGCGCATCGACGCGCATCTTTTGAACGAGCATGGCGTCACCCGCCTCTGCTACGCCGGCAGCGTGCTGCGCACGACGGCGAGCGGTCCGGGCGCGACGCGCGAGGTGATGCAGATCGGCGCAGAATTGTTCGGCGAGCCGGACATCGCGGGCGACCGTGAAGTGGTCGGATTGCTGATCTCGTCGCTCGGCGCGGTGGGCCTCGCCGGCCTGCACCTGGACGTCGGCCACGTCGGTCTGTTCCGTGCGCTCGTCAACGGCGCGGGGATCGCGGCAAACGGCGCGGACGCGGAGCTCTACGAGGCGTTGCGTGTCAAGGATCTGCCCACGGTGGAGGCCCTCACCGAGCGCCTGCCTGGCGCGTGGCGCGATGCGGTACGTGCGCTGCCCGCGCTGTACGGGCCCGCCGATGAAGTTCTGGCCGAAGCGCGCGCGCGATTGCCGGACACGCCGCCCATCGCCAATGCACTGTCCGCGCTGCAGGCGATCGCGACGTCGGTGGCGCCGCGGGTCGATGCGCTGCACGTCGATCTCGCCGACCTGCGCGGTTACCACTACCAGAACGGCACGATCTTCTCGGTGTTCGTCGCGGGCGAGCCGGCCGCGATCGGCAACGGCGGCCGCTACGACGGCATCGGCCGCGCGTTCGGCCGCTCACGCCCGGCGACGGGATTCACCCTGGACTTGCGCCAACTCGCGAACGTGATCGCGCGCGCGAGCTAGCACTCACGCGAACGGAAGACATCATGGGCAAGAACGTCGTCGTGATCGGCACGCAGTGGGGCGACGAAGGCAAAGGGAAAATCGTCGACTGGCTGACCGAAAGCGCGCAGGGCGTGGTGCGTTTCCAGGGCGGCCACAACGCCGGTCACACGCTCGTCATCCGCGGTCGCAAGACCGTGTTGCGACTCCTGCCGTCCGGCGCGATGCGCGAAGGCGCGGCGATCTACATCGGCAACGGGGTCGTGCTTTCGCCGACCGCGTTGCTGCAGGAGATCGGCGAGCTGGAGGCGTCGGGCGTCGAAGTGCGCTCGCGCTTGCGCATCTCGCCTGCGTGCCCGCTCGTGTTGCCGATTCACATCGCGCTCGACCAGGCGCGCGAGCAGGCGCTCGGCGACGTGCTGAAGATCGGCACCACGGGCCGGGGCATCGGTCCGGCGTACGAGGACAAGATCGCGCGGCGCGCGCTGCGCGTGCAGGACCTGCTCGACCCCTCCGGCTTCGCGGCGAAGCTCGAGCGGCTGCTCGACCTGCACAACTTCGTGCTCGAGCACTACTACCATCGTCCGCCGGTTCCGTTCGCGCAGGTGCGCGACGAGACGCTCGCACTCGCGCCGAGCATCGCGCCCATGGTGGCGGACGTCGCGGGGCTGATACAGGCGGTGCGCGCTCGTGGCGGCTCTCTCGTGTTCGAGGGAGCCCAGGGCGCGCTGCTCGACGTGGATCACGGCACGTATCCCTACGTCACCAGCAGCAACTGCATCGCGGGCGCGGCGGCGTCGGGCACCGGCATCGGTCCGTCGATGCTCGACTACGTGCTCGGGATCGTGAAGGCGTACACCACGCGCGTCGGCACGGGCCCGTTCCCGACCGAGCTCACCGACGAGGTCGGCGCCGGCCTCGCGAAGCGCGGCAACGAGTTCGGCTCCGTCACGGGACGGCCGCGGCGATGCGGCTGGCTCGACGTGCCGCTGCTGCGCCGCTCGTTCGACCTCAACGGCGTCAACGGCCTCTGCATCACCAAGCTGGACGTGCTCGACGGCATGCCGGAGATCAGGCTCTGCACGCATTATCTGGTCGATGGCGAGCGCGTCGACCTCATCCCGACCGGCGCTGAAGCCGTCGCGCGCTGCCAGCCGGTCTACGAGACGCTGCCGGGCTGGCGCGAGAGCACGTTCGGCGCGCGCTCGTTCGATGTGCTGCCGGTCGCGGCGCGCGAGTACCTGAAGCGCATCGAGGCGCTGTGCGGCGTGCCGATCGCCATGGTCTCGACCGGTCCCGACCGCGACGAAACGATCCTCGTCCACCATCCGTTCGAGTAGACTTGCGCGCTCGGACGGCCGCCGTCGCAGCACGACGATCGGCGGCCGGGCGCCGCTGGATCGCAACGGAGACGATCGTGAGCCTGCACGTCGGCTGGGACGAATATCACGCGCTGATCGAGCGCCTCGCGCTCATCGTCTACGAATCGGACTTCCGGTTCGACCAGATCATCTGCATCGCGCGCGGCGGGCTTCGCGTCGGCGATGTGCTGTCGCGAATCTACGAGCAGCCGCTCGCCATTCTGTCGACGCACTCGTACGCGGCGGAGGGCGGCACGATACGCGGCGAGCTCGTCATCGCCGAGCACATGACCATGACCAAGCCGCGCCTGGGCGAGCGGGTGCTGCTGGTGGACGACATGGTCGATTCGGGCCACACGCTGCAGGCGGTGCACGCCGAGCTTCCGCAGCGCTTCGCGCACATTCGCGAGCTGCGCACGGCGGTGCTGTGGTGGAAGGCCTGCTCGGTGTTCAAGCCCGACTACTGGGTCGATTACCTGCCGGACAATCCGTGGATCCACCAGCCGTTCGAGATCTACGACGACATGCGGCCCGAAGCGCTGAAGGCACGTCTTGCCGCGCGCGCGGCGAAGCCGACGACCGCGGCCTCGTCCTGAGCGACGATCTCACGCGCCGGCGCTGCCGGGCCGTCGGCTCGACGCTGCCGTGCATCGAAGCGGGAACCGCGCGCGGCGACCGTCGACCAAACATGGACCGCGATGCGCGCGCGAAGGGGATTGGTGCCCAGGAGAGGACTCGAACCTCCACAGTGTTGCCACCGCTAGGACCTGAACCTAGTGCGTCTACCAATTCCGCCACCTGGGCAGGTGAACCAAATATTTTAAAAGACCGAGCTTTCATTGTCAAAAACGAAGCGTAAACGCGAACCTGGCGCGGACCTGCCCGCGCGCAGCGACATCCTCGACGCGCTGCAGGATGCGGGCGTCCCGGTGCCGCTGGACGAGCTCGCCGCTCGCCTGCGCGTGCATGGTCGCGAGCACGATGCATTCGAGGCGCGCATCGGCGAGCTGGTGAAGCGCGGCGACGTGCTGCAGAACCGCAAGGGCGAGCTCTGCCTCACGGCCAAGCTCGACCTCGTCACCGGGACGGTGCAGGGACACGCCGACGGCTTCGGCTTCCTCGTGCCCGATGCAGGCGGCGACGACGTATTCCTGTCGCCACGCGAGATGCACAAGGTGCTGCACGGCGACCGCGCAGCGGTGAAGGTGGTCGGCATGGATCGCCGCGGACGCGCGGAAGGCGAGATCGTCGAGGTGCTCGCGCGCGCGAACCGCGAGATCGTCGGCCGGCTGCATGAGGAGCGCGGCGTGTGGTTCGTCGAAGCCGAGAACCGGCGCATCAGCCAGGACCTTCTCATTCCGCCCGGCGAGCGCGGCGACGCGAAGCCCGGAGAAGTCGTCGTCGTCGAGATCGTGCAGCAGCCGAGCGCGGGCGGCGAGGCGATCGCGCGCGTCAAGGAGGTGCTCGGCAGCGCGACCGATCCTGGCATCGAGATCGAGATCGCGCTGCGCAAGCACGAGCTGCCGTTCGAGTTCTCGAAGGCCGGCTTGCGGCAGGCGAAGCGCCTGCCGCAGGACGTCCGGCCCGCCGATCGCAAGGATCGCGTCGACCTCACGGCGCTTCCGCTCGTGACGATCGACGGCGAGACGGCGAAGGACTTCGACGACGCCGTCTACTGCGAGCCGGACGGACGCGGATGGCGGCTCATCGTCGCGATCGCCGACGTGTCGCATTACGTGCACGACGGCGATGCGCTCGACGCCGACGCGCGCGAGCGCGGCACGTCGGTGTACTTTCCGCGGCGCGTCATTCCCATGCTGCCCGAGGAGCTGTCGAACGAGCTGTGCTCGCTCAAGGCCGACGTCGATCGGCTCTGCATGGCGTGCGACATGCGCCTCGACGCCAGGGGCGCGGTCAAGCGCTATGAGTTCTACCCCGCGGTGATGCACTCGCACGCGCGGCTCACCTATACGCGCGTCTGGGAATGGCTCTCGGACCCGCAGGCCGCGAAGGGCCGCGATGCGAAGAAGCTGCTCCCGCATCTTTCGAACCTCTACGCGCTTTACAAGGTGCTCGCGGCGGCGCGCGCGCGGCGCGGCGCGATCGACTTCGACACCGTGGAGCTGGCGCTGGAATTCGATCCGAACGGCAAGATCGTGCGCATCGTGCCGGCGCCGCGCAACGACGCGCACAAGCTGATCGAGGAGTGCATGCTGGCGGCGAACGTGTGCGCGGCCGGCTTCCTCGCCGAACGCAAGCAGCCGACGCTGTACCGCGTCCACGAGGGACCGCCGCCGGACAAGCTCGCGGCGCTGCGCGAGTTCCTGGCCGGCAGCGCGTTGAGCCTCGGCGGCGGCGATGAGCCCACCGCGACGGACTACTTCCGGCTGATCGAGTCGATCAAGGAGCGCCCCGATTTCGCGTTGCTGCAGACGGTGCTGCTGCGCTCGCTGTCGCAGGCGCAGTACAGCCCCGAGAATGTCGGCCATTTCGGCCTCGCCTACGATGCGTACGCGCACTTCACCTCGCCGATACGCCGCTATCCGGACCTGCTCGTGCACCGGTGCATCAAGGCCGCGCTCGCCGGCAAGCGCTACACGCCGGCCGGCATGACGTGGCAGGAGCTCGGCGTGCACACGTCGATGACCGAGCGCCGCGCCGACGACGCCTCGCGCGACGTGCTGCAGTGGCTGAAATGCCACTACATGCAGGACAAGGTCGGCGAGACCTACAGCGGCACCATCAGCGGCGTGGCGAGCTTCGGCATCTTCGTGACGCTCGACGGCCTCAACATCGACGGACTGGTGCACGTGACGGAGCTGCCGCGCGACTATTTCCATTTCGACCAGGCGCGCCACGCGCTCATCGGCGAGCGCGGCGGGCGAGTCTTCCAGCTTGCCGGCCGCGTGTCGGTTCGCGTGGCTCGCGTCGACCTCGAGCGCGCGAGAATCGACTTCACGCTCGCCGAGAATGCGGCGGCCGCGGAGCCCGGTGCAGCGAAGGCCAAGCGGCCGATGTATTCGCAACCGCTTTCATCCGACGATCTCGGGGCGCGGACCCGGCGCGAAGAACAGGCGAAGTCGCGAGGTCGCGGCGATCCGCAAAGCCGCGAGCGCCGCTCGCCGCGAGGCAAGCGCCGCCGTTGACCGACCGCGCGTCATGAAGGTCCCGCCCGATGCCCAACCGGGTGCGCCGCTCGACCTCGTCGTGCAGGCGCCCACGCTCCCGCCCGAGGACGTGGATGCGCTCGTGCTGCTGACCGGACCGCGCGGCACCGAAGTGCCCGGACGCGCCGGAAACGACGCCGTCCGGCTGGTGCATATCGAGAGCGCCGAGGGCGTCGCGGCCGCCGCGCACGCCGCGGGCTACGACGTCGCGCTCGTGCCCCAGGATCGCGCGCTCGAGCGCGTTCGGCTGGTCGCGATGGACATGGATTCCACGCTGATCACGATCGAGTGCATCGACGAGATCGCCGACCTGCACGGCCTCAAGCCGCAGGTCGCCGCGATCACCGCGCGCGCCATGCGCGGCGAGATCCGTTTCGCGGAGAGCCTGCGCGAGCGCGTCGCGTTGCTCGCAGGCCTGCCGATCGACGCGCTGCAGCGCGTCTACGACGAGCGGCTGCGGCTTTCACCGGGCGCGACGCGCATGTTGCGAGGCTTCGCCGCGGTCGGCGCGAAAACCCTCCTCGTGTCCGGCGGCTTCGACTTCTTCACCGAGCGCCTGCGCGAGCGCCTGAACCTCGACTACGTGATCTCGAACCGGCTCGCGGTCCGCGGCGGCGTGCTCACCGGCGAGATCGAAGGACCGATCGTCGATGCCGACGCCAAGGCGGCAGCGCTGCTGCAACGGGCGCGTGAGATGGGCGGCGACGGCCTCACGGTCGCGCTGGGCGATGGGGCCAACGACCTACCGATGCTGGCCGCGGCGCACATCTCGATCGCGTATCGAGCGAAGGCCTTGGTGCGCGACGCGGCCACGCATGCGATCGATCATTGCGGCCTGGACGCGGCGCTCAATCTCTTCACCTGACGACGAGCGTGCGCAGGAACGCCTGCAGGTCCCACACGGCGAGCACGACGAGCACGAGCCACGTCATGCCGATGCCGGTCACGCGCCCGAACGAGTAGCCCGTCGCGCGTGACAGGCCGAAGGCATGCAGCACGCGCGCGGCGATCAGCACGATCCCGCACAGGTGCAGCAGGAACGGGGCGGCGCGATTGAGCTCGGCCACGAGCAGCAGGAGCAGCAGCGGCAATGACCATTCGACGGCATTGCCGTGCGCACGGATGGCGCGCTCGAACGCGGGATCGCCACCGCCGCCGATGCCGATCTGCGTGCGGCGCCTGAAGCGCGAGATGCGCATTCCAAGCACGAGAAGAAGAAGCGCGATCAGCGCGGCGTAAAGCGCGGTGATCGCGGGCATGGGGGCGGGGCTCACATCGCTGCCCTACGCCTCGTCGATCCACGCCATCTGGATGGCCTCGAGGATCTTCTCGCCCGAGTGCTTCGGATCGTCGTCGAACCCGGGCAGCGCCAGCACCCATTGGTACAGATCGGTGAAGCGCACGTTGCGCGGGTCGACGTCGGGATGCGCGTCGCTCAGCGCGATCGCGATCTCGCGTGAGTCGGTCCACTTCACTTGTTTTCCTTGGCGTAGTTGATCGTGTACTTGGGGATCTCGACCAGGAGGTCCTGGTCGTCGACGATCGCCTGGCACGACAGCCGCGACACCGGCGTGAGGCCCCAGGCGCGGTCGAGCAGGTCCTCCTCGTCCTCGGACGCCTCGGACAGCGAATCGAAGCCCTTGCGGACGATCACGTGGCACGTCGTGCACGCGCACGACTTCTCGCACGCATGCTCGACCTCGATGCCCTGGTCGAGCAGGTTGTCGAGCAGAGACATGCCGGGCTTCGCCTCGAACGTCTTGCCGTCGGGGCACAGCTCGGCATGCGGCAGCACGATCACCTCGGGCATCAGCGCTCTCCTTCCAGCACGCTGTCGACGCGCCTGCCGGCGAGCGCGCGCGCGATGTTGCGGTCCATGCGCCGCGCAGCAAACGCGTCCGTGGCGTGGTTCAGGCGCTCGACCGCCGCCGCGAGCGCCGCGCGATCCGTGCCGCCCCGCGCCTGGCGCACGGCCGCGAGCGCCGCTTCGATCGCGCGCGCTTCGTCGCCGGCGAGCAGGTCCGCGTCCTGCGCGAGCGCGGCCTCGGTCGCGGCCGTGACGCGGTCGGCCTCGACCTGCGCTTCGGCGAGCGCGCGCGCCGTCATGTCGTCGGCCGCATGGGTGAACGAGTCCTGGAGCATGCGCGCGATCTCGCCGTCGGTGAGGCCGTACGAGGGCTTCACCGTGACCGCCGCCTGCACGCCGGTCGTGCGCTCGCGCGCCGTCACCGACAGCAGTCCGTCGGCATCGACCGAGAACGTGACCGCGATGCGCGCGGCTCCTGCCGCCATCGGCGGAATGCCCCGCAGCTCGAAGCGCGCCAGCGAGCGGCAATCGGCAACCTTCTCGCGCTCGCCCTGCACGACATGGATCGCCATCGCCGTCTGGCCATCCTTGAACGTGGTGAACTCCTGCGTGCGCGCGATCGGGATGGTCGAGTTGCGCGGCACGACCTTTTCGGTGAGACCGCCCATCGTCTCCAGGCCGAGGGAGAGAGGGATCACGTCGAGGAGCAGCCAGTCGTCGCCGCTCGCGCGATTGCCGACGAGCTTGTCCGCCTGCACGGCGGCGCCAAGCGCGACCACTTCATCGGGGTTGAGGTTGACGAGCGGCGGCTGGCCGAAGAGCTCCCCCACCGCGCGCCGGATCTGCGGCATGCGCGTCGCGCCGCCGACGAGCACGACGCCCTTCACGTCGTCGATGGTGAGGCGGGCATCGCGAAGCGCGCGGCGCACGGGCTGCAACGTCTTTTGCACGAGCGTGCGCGTGATGTCGGTGAACGTCTCCACGGCGAGCGTGAGATTGACGCTGTCGCCGGTGGCGAGCGTCGTGACGATGGGCGCGGCGTCGTGCCCGGTCAGCATTTCCTTCGCTTCGCGCGCCTTGATCATCAGGCGCCGCGTATCGACCGGGCCGAGCGGCGGCAGACCCGCGTGCTCGAGGATCCAGCAGAAGACCCGGTGGTCGAAATCGTCGCCACCGAGGGCGGAGTCGCCGTTGGTCGACAGCACCTCGAACACGCCCTTGGTGAGCCGCAGGATGGAGATGTCGAACGTGCCGCCGCCGAGATCGTAGATCGCGTAGACGCCTTCGGATGCGTTGTCGAGCCCGTACGCGAGCGCCGCCGCCGTCGGCTCGTTCAAAAGACGCAGCACCGGCAGGCCGGCGAGCGACGCGGCGTCCTTCGTCGCCTGGCGTTGCGCGTCGTCGAAATACGCCGGCACGGTGATCACGGCGCCATCGATCGGACCCTCCAGGGCGCCCTCCGCTCGCATGCGCAGTGCACGCAGGATCTCCGCGGAGACCTCGACCGGTGACCTCACGCCGGCGCGCGTCTCCATGCGAAGCATGCCCTCGCCTTCGACGAAGCGATAGGGAAACCGGCGCGGGTCGCCGACGTCCGCGACACCGCGGCCCATGAAGCGCTTGACCGATACGATGGTGTTGCGGGGATCGTCGGCCTGGTGCGCCATCGCCGGGTAACCGACTCGGACGCCGGCGTCGGCGTAGTGCACGATGGACGGCAGCAGCGGCCGCCCCTGCTCGTCGGGCAGCACGACCGGCGTGCCGTTACGCACCGTCGCGACCAGCGAATGCGTCGTGCCGAGGTCGATGCCGATCGCGCGCTTGCGCGCGTGCGGCAGCGGCGATTCGCCCGGCTCGGAAATTTGGAAGAGCGCCATCAATCGGGGACGGTCTCGTCGAGCGTTGCCTCGAGCGCACGCAGGTCCTCGCCGACCTTGTGCAGGAAGCGCAGCTCGCGCACCGGAACGCGGGCCTCGGCGTACGCGTGGCGATCGTCGAGACACGCGCGCAGGCGATCCTCGAGCTCCAGCGCCTCGCCGCGAAGCTCGTCGATCACGACACGAAGCGCGGGCGAGTCGTGCGCGTCGACCGCATCGGACGCCTGCTCGCGGCGCTCGAGCTGCCGCTCGAGGAAGTCGATCGGCAACTGCGTGTCCGATTCGTCGCGCGCATCGATGCCGTGAAGCGACAGCAGGTATTCCGCCCGCGTGATCGGCTCGCGCAACGCCTGGTACGCCTCGTTCACGCGTGCCGACGCCTGGAGCGCGAGACGCCGGTCGGCGTCGGTGCCGCTCGCATGGCGGTCGGGATGCACCTCGCCCTGCAGGCGCCTGTAGGCGGCGTCGAGCGCGGCCGCGTCCAGACGGAACTGCGCCGGCAGTCCGAAGAGGTCGAAATGGTTTCGCGAGAAATCGAGCATGTTCGTGGAAACAAACGGGCGGCCGTCAGCCGCCCGCGTTGCTGCCGCATTTGCGCGCGGCCGTCAGACGTTGAACGACTCGCCGCAGCCGCACTCGTCCTTCACGTTGGGGTTGTTGAACTTGAACCCCTCGTTCAATCCCTCGCGCGCATAGTCGAGCTGCATGCCGTCCAGGTAAGGCAGGCTCTTCGGGTCCACCACGACCGTGACGCCGTGACTCTCGAAGCGCACGTCCTCGGCCTTGAGGTCGTCGGCGTATTCGAGCTTGTAGGCGAGACCCGAGCACCCGGAGGTACGCACGCCGAGCCGCACGCCGACACCCTTGCCGCGGCGGGCGAGGTGCGACGTCACGTGCTTCGCCGCCGATTCGGTGAGCGTGATCGCCATGTCAGTCGCCTGCCTGCGCCTCGGGTTGGGCCATCTCCCGCGCGACGGCGTCGGCGCGCCCGCCTTCGACCGCGGGATGCTTCTTGCGATAGTCCGCCACCGCCGCCTTGATGGCGTCCTCGGCGAGGATCGAGCAATGGATCTTCACCGGCGGCAGGGCGAGCTCCTCGGCGATGTGGGTGTTGCGGATCGTCATCGCCTGGTCGAGCGTCTTGCCCTTCACCCACTCGGTGACGAGCGACGACGAGGCGATGGCCGAGCCGCAGCCGTACGTCTTGAACTTCGCGTCCTCGATGACGCCGTCCCTGCCGACGCGAATCTGCAGCTTCATGACGTCGCCGCACGCGGGTGCGCCGACCATGCCCGTGCCGACCGCCTCGTCGTTCTTCGGGAACGATCCGACGTTGCGCGGATTCTCGTAGTGATCGATGACCTTGTCGCTATATGCCATTGCGTTCTCCTAATGCGCGGCCCACTCGATGGCGTTGAGGTCCACGCCGTCCTTGTACATTTCCCACAGCGGCGAGAGCTCTCGCAGCTTGGCGATCTTGCGCTGCACGAGATCGACGACGTAGTCGATCTCCGCTTCGGTCGTGAAGCGACCGACGGTGAACCGGATCGAGCTGTGCGCGAGCTCGTCGCTGCGGCCCAGCGCACGCAGCACGTACGATGGCTCCAGCGACGCCGAGGTGCATGCGGAGCCCGACGACACGGCCACGTCCTTGATCGCCATGATCAGGCTCTCGCCCTCGACGAAGTTGAAGCTGACGTTGAGGTTGTGCGGCACGCGGCGCTCCATGTCGCCGTTGACGTACACCTCCTCGAGCTGCACGAGGCCGGCGAGCAGCTTGTCACGCAGCATGCGGATGCGCTCGTTGTCGGTCGCCATTTCGAGCTTCGCCAGCCGGAACGCCTCGCCCATGCCGACGATCTGGTGCGTCGGAAGCGTGCCGGAGCGCATGCCGCGCTCGTGACCGCCGCCGTGCATCTGCGCTTCGATGCGCACGCGCGGCTTGCGCCGCACGTACAGCGCGCCCACGCCCTTCGGGCCGTACGCCTTGTGCGCCGAGAACGACATGAGGTCGACCTTGAGCTTCGCGAGGTCGATGGGGATCTTGCCGCTGGCCTGCGCCGAATCCACGTGGAACATGATGCCGCGCGAGCGGCACAGCTCGCCCATCGCGGGAATGTCCTGGATCACGCCGATCTCGTTGTTCACGTACATGACCGACGCGAGGATCGTGCCGGGGCGCAGCGCCGCCTCGAACTTGGCCGGATCGACGAGGCCATCGGGCTGGACATCGAGATAGGTCACCTCGTAGCCTTCGCGCTCCAGCTCGCGCATCGTGTCGAGCGTGGCCTTGTGCTCGGTTTTCACCGTCACCAGGTGCTTGCCGCGGTCCTTGTAGAAATGCGCGGCGCCCTTGAGCGCGAGGTTGATGGATTCCGTCGCGCCCGAGGTCCACACGAGCTCCTTGGGATCGCAGTTGACGAGCGCGGCGACGTGCTCGCGCGCTTCCTCGACGGCCTGCTCGGTCTCCCAGCCGAATGCGTGCGAGCGCGACGCGGGATTGCCGAAGTGCTCGGTCAGATACGGAATCATCTTCGCCGCGACGCGCGGGTCGACCGGCGTCGTCGCGGAATAGTCGAGATAGATGGGCAGCTTCATCGATGGGATTGCCTGAGGTTCAATGTCAATGTACGTCGGCGGATTGCGGTTGCGCCTTGGCGTGCGCGCGATGATCCTGCAGCACCGCCACCTCGCCCTGACGCGGCGTGTTCTGGCGCACCAGCTCGGCGAGCGTGACCGCGCGCAGGAACTCGAGGATGTGCGAGTTCAAACCGGCCCACAGCTCGTGCGTCATGCAGCGGCGGTCGTCGTGGCAATTCTCCTTGCCCCCGCACTGCGTCGCGTCGATCGGCTCGTCGACCGCGGTGATGATGTCGGCGACCGACACTTCGACGGCCGGCCGCGCGAGGTTGTAGCCGCCGCCAGGACCGCGCACGCTGTCCACCAGGCCGTGACGGCGCAGCTTGCCGAACAGCTGCTCGAGGTACGACAGCGAGATCCTCTGGCGCTCGGAAACCGCAGCCAGCGTGACCGGATTGTCCGACCCGTGCAGCGCGACATCGATCATCGCGGTGACCGCGAAGCGGCCCTTGGTGGTCAGGCGCATGTTTCCCGTCCTCGGTTTGACCCGCCTCGCCGTGTCGGCGAGGCGTTGTCCAAGACAACCGTTATCCTAGAATACCTGAATAATTTAGTCAACTAAACGGAATTCAAGTTCACCGCGACATGCCGGCCCTGCCACCGGACTCATTGGCTCGGCCTGGCGGCGGCAAGTCCCCCAGCCGGGTGCGTCTCGGTCGTCCGGGCGGCCGGCGGGATGAGCGGGTCGCTGGCGGCCGGCCGGCGGGATGAGGGGGTCGCCGGCCGCTGGCCGGCGGCATGAGCGGGTCGCCGGCCGCTGGCCGGATCGGGGTCGCCGGCGGCTGGCCGGACCAGGCTGGCCGGATCAGAATACCCGATAGATTTTATCAAGATTACGGCCAACACGACGCACCGGCCGCATCCGGGACGCTGGACACGCGGAGAGCCGCCGAGCGCGGCGCCTACGGGTCGACCAGCTCGAGCTGCGTGCCCTGGATGCGCACGTGATCGCCCTCGCGCACGAACGGCTCGTAGCGCTGCTGGATCACGCGCTGTCCGCCGCCGTCGAGCTTCACGGTGACGTTCCAGCGCACCTTCTGGTACTGGTTGGGACGGCGCGCGTAGACCGCACCGCCCGCCGCGCCAACCATCACGACCTCGCGCTTCGCATCGCCGCCGAACACCATCATCGGGCGCGCCTGCATCGACCCCGCCGACGACGGCAGCGACGACACCACGCCGAGCGGCGCCCAGGACTCCTCTTCCTCCGACGCTGCGACGGACACGACCACACCGCAGTTTTCGCACGGCTGTGCCGCAGGCGTGCCGGAAGGCTGCGCGGCCGCGCCCGACACGACCATCACCAGGAACGCCGGCAGGATGCGCATCTCAGTCCGGAAGCGTGTTGAGGTAGAACATCGCGTTCAGCAACGGGCTCGGCTTTCCGAGGGGCGCCAGCCACCGCTGGAAGATCGGGTCGATGTCGCCGCGACGGTACGTCTCGACCAGCGCGCGGTTCACCGCGAGCCGGAAATCGGGATCGTTGCGCGCCACCACGATCGCGTAAGGCTCGAACGAGAAATCCTCGAGCAGCATCGCGGTCGGCTCGCCTTCGGCCTCGAGCAGGACCTTGGTGAGCACGGTTCGATCGCCGGCGTAGGCGTCGACGCGACCCGCAAGCACGGCCGCGACGCCCTCTTCCGGTCGAGCGACGTGGACGATCGGTCCTCCCGCCTCGAAGAGATCGAGGGTGCGAAGGAGCGCACGCTCCGTCGTCGTCGCGGGAATGACCGCGACGCGCCGGCCCTTGAGGTCGGCGACACGCCGGATGTCGGACTGCGCGCGAACGACCAGCGTGCCGCCGTCCACGAAGATCGGCAGGCTGAAATCCACGCGTTCCATCCGGGACAGCGTGACCGTCGTCGTGCCGCATTCCGCATCCGCGCGGCCGCTCGCCACGATCTCGATGCGCGCATCGGCATCCACCGGTACCCACTCGATGCGCAGGTTCGGCAAGCCCAGCTGTCGGCCGATCAGCGCCGCAACGCGTGCGCAGAGCTCGACGCTGTAGCCGCGCACCTGGCCATTGCGGTCCTTGAACGAGAACGGCGGCGTGCCGGTGCGGTAGGCGAGCACGATCGACTGTCGTTCGCGAATACGCTCGAGCGTGCCCGCCGCCGCGGGCGCAACGGCGGCCAGCGTCGCGATGAGGCAGATGAAAACCGCGTGTCGTCGCAATGCATCCATGGCGCAGGAGGATGCAACGGACGGCAGGGCAGCGGCTTGCCAATTCGCGACAAACGGCGCTCGCGCAACGCGGTCACGACGTGCAGGCGCTCGCCCGGAAGTCGCGATGGCGACGGCAGAATGCGTTGCGACCCGGGCGGGCTCGACGCACGCCGGTCGAGCGTGAAGCGGAGAGCGACTAGCGGTCGCGGTCGCCCGGCGTCACGTCGGTTTCGATCCAGTTCTTGATCTGCTGGGGATCGAAGGCGTCTGCGATGGCCTTGGCCTCCGCGCAATCGACCCCGCCCCGCTGCAGCAAGGCGAGCAGCCGATTGAAGCGTTCCTCGCTCGCGGCGGCATGGTCGAGAAGCTGGTGGATCGCATGCACGACCGGGTCGTTCACGTCCTGTCCGATGCCGTACGCCGCGAAGCGCATCTTCTCGGCGGTCGATTCGCGACGCTCCTGCTCCTCGCGCGTGTTGACGCGCGCCGGGATGCCGACGGCCGTCGCGCCCGCCGGGACGTCGCGCACGACCACGGCATTGGACCCCACCTTGGCGTTGTCGCCCACCAGGATGGGGCCGAGGATCTTCGCGCCCGCGCCCACCACCACGTTGCGGCCGAGGGTCGGATGCCGCTTGCCCTTGTTCCAGGACGTGCCGCCGAGCGTCACGCCGTGATACAGCGTGGAATCGTCGCCGATCTCGGCAGTCTCGCCGATGACGATGCCCATGCCATGGTCGATGAAGACGCGGCGGCCGATCTGGGCCCCCGGATGAATCTCGATGCCGGTGATCCATCGACTCCAGGTGGACAACCAACGAGACAGCCAGCGAAAGCCGCGGCGCCACAGCGGATGAACCACCGCGCGATGCCAGACGAGCGCATGCAGCCCCGGATAGCACGTGAGCACTTCCCACGTGCTGCGCGCAGCCGGATCACGCTCGAAAACCGCGTGGATGTCTTCGCGGAGGCGGGCGAACATGCTTCGATTCTAGCAAATTCCGAGTGAATCACTCGGCTATTGGACGTCGCCCCCCGCGTGTTCGTTCAGCGGAGCAGCACCGCCGCGACGACCAATGCCGCCATCGCGAGGGCGAAGCAAAAGAGATACACCACCGAGACGACGATCACGCGGGCGGCTATGCCGAGCCAGCTCCCGCCGTACACCGTCTTCACCGACCACGGCACGTACGCGAGGATCCACAGCAGCAGCACCGTGCGCACCGGCGCGACGGGGATCAGCAGCATGACGAGCAGCGCGAGCGCCACGAACGCATGCCCGTGCGCGCCGTAGATGAGGTGCGCCGCGTAGCGGCGCGGGCGCAGCGGATGGCGGCGCGCGCGTCCGAGGTAGACGATCTTCAGGAGCCCTGCGAAGAGCGGCAGCAGGCCGACCATCGCGTAGGGCCCGTAGCGCAGCATGCCGCCGTAGAGTTGCTCGAGCTTCACCTGGCGTGGCAGGGCGTTGAACGCGTCGAGCCGCTTGCGCACCGGCGCGAGCAGCGACCCTCCCGTGCCGAAATCGCCGAAGTCGATGGTGAGGTCTTCCTCGCGATCGTCTTGCCGCTCGCGCGCCGCGGCCGCGATGCGATCGCGGGCCTGGTCGGGAGGCGCCAGCAGCGTCGGCGCCTGTCCCGTGAGTCGCACGGCGGCGAACAGTGCGAGCCAGGCGACGAGGAAGAGGCGGCCGGGGCGCACGTAACGCCGCCGCCGGCCCGCGAGATATTCACGCGTGAGAAAGCCCGGCCGGAAGAACAGCGCCGCGAGCGTACGCCACATGCGGCCGTCGAAGGCGACGTAGCGACCCGCGGCCTCGCGCAGGAACGCGATCGCGGTCGGCAACGCGATCACCGTCTCCTGGCCGCATTGCGAGCAATACGGGCCTGCGACAGGCGTGCCGCAATTGGCGCAGCTCGCGGTGGTCATCGCGTCCTGCGAAGCACGTCGTCGATGCGCGCCAGGATGCCGCGCAGGATGTTCACTTCCTCCTGCTCGAGACCGGCGCGCGCGAACAGCCGGCGCAGCCGCGGCATGAGGCGCCGCGGTCGCGCGGGATCGAGGAAGTGCAGCGCCGCGAGCGTGCGCGCCGCGTGGGCGTGCAGCCCTTCGATCGCGTCGTGCGTCGCGGGCGTGAACCGCGGCGCGCTCCAGACATCGCGCTCGCCGGCTGCCATGCGAAGCTCGTAAGCAGCGACCTGAACCGCTGCCGCCAGGTTGAGCGATGCATAGCGCGGATTCCCCGGGATCGTGGCAACGCACGCGCAGCGCGCGAGCTCTTCGTTGCTGAGCCCCGACATCTCCGTGCCGAAGACCCACGCGATGGTGCCGGTCGACGATCGCTTCATCGCCTCGCGCGCGGCGTCCCGCACGTCGAGCACGCGCCCGGCGAACTCGCGCGGCCGCGCCGACGCGCCGATCGTCCACGCGCATCCCGCGAGCGCGTCGTCGAGCGCGGAGACGACGCGCGCGCGCAGCAGCAGATGCGCTGCGCCGGTTGCACGCGCGCTGGCATCGGGATCCGGAAAACGATGCGGCGCGACGAGCACGAGATCGTCGAGGCCCATGGTCCACATCGCGCGCGCCGCCGCGCCGATGTTGCCGGGATGGCTCGTTCGCACGAGCACGACGCGCATGCGCGACAGCGGCTCAACCGGCGTGGCATCGGACGTCATGGCAGTCGGGCCCGTGTCGCTGCGGCCGCTCCAATCGAAGCAGTTAGAATATCGCACGATGCATCCCATGCTCACCATCGCGGTGAAGGCCGCGCGGCGCGCCGGCAACATCATCAACCGGGGCGCGCGCGACCTCGATCTCCTCACCGTCACCGCGAAGGGTCCGAAGGACTTCGTGAGCGAGGTCGACCGCGCGGCCGAGGCGGCCATCGTCGACACGCTGCACGCGGCGTATCCCGATCACGCGATCCTCGCGGAAGAAGGGACCAGCCGCGACAAGAACGCGAACGCCGACTACACCTGGATCATCGATCCGCTCGACGGCACCACGAACTTCCTCCACGGCTTTCCGCAGTACTGCGTTTCGATCGCGCTGTCGCACAAGGGCACGATCACGCAGGGCGTGATCTACGATCCGGTGCGCAACGACCTCTTCACCGCGAGCCGCGGTCGCGGCGCTTTCCTCAACGACCGGCGCATCCGCGTGTCGAAGCGGCAGCACCTGCGCGATTGCCTGATCGGCACGGGCTTCCCGTTTCGCGACGGCACGAATCTCGACACCTACCTCGCGATGATGCGCTCGATGACGCAGCAGGCCGCCGGCCTGCGCCGGCCCGGCGCGGCCGCGCTCGATCTCGCATACGTCGCGGCCGGCTACTACGACGGCTTCTTCGAGATCGGCCTCAATCCCTGGGACGTCGCCGCCGGCTCGCTCCTCGTGCTCGAGGCGGGCGGCCTTATCGGCGACCTCGCGGGCGAAGGCGACTACGTCTACGGCGGCGAGGTCATCGCCGCCACGCCGCGCATCTTCGCCCAGATGGTCAAGATCCTCGCCCCGTACCGGGCAAAGCTGAAGCAGGAGAAGACCGCGGCGTCGGAATGAAGCTCCCTGGCATCCGGCTTGCTGCGACGGCCGGATTGCCATAACAACAAGGGGAGCCGCCATGCCGCGCCACGCAGTCGCCGCTCTGACGGCGGCACTTGCGCTGTTCATGACCGTATCGGCGCACGCCGCCTCGCCGGCGAGCGCCACGACGCTGCGCGTCATGCTTCATCCCTCCACGGCATCCGGCGGCGTGCTCTCGGACGCGGCGCGCGCCCGCCTCGAGACGCTGGTGGGCGGCCCGGTCGACGTGATCGCCACCACCCGCACAGGCGCGGTCGACATCGCGCTCGACCCGACGCGCTCGCCGTACACGATGAAGGCGCTCATCGCGCGCGTGCGCTCCGATCGCGCGGTACTGTGGGTGGAAGTGCCCGCGACCGAAAGCAGCCTGAAGGCCGCACGCGCCAAGGCCGCGGCCGGCGCACCCGGCCGCAAGCTGATGGTGCGGCTTGCCGATCCGTCGCACTCGATCGACGACGCGCTCGCCGCGTGGTCGAGCCGAACCGGTGTAGCGCTGCATGTCGCGCGCAGGCTCGGCAACGTGCACGTGCTCGCGCTCGACGCCGACGTTCCGCAAGCGCAGCTCGCGAACATCGCGCAGATGCTCGAGACCGATCCCGCGTTTCGCTACGCCGGTCCGGTGCGTCGCGTCACGCCGCTGCGCGTGCCGGACGATCCGATGTTCCCGGGTCAATGGGCCCTCACGGACAGCGTCTCCGGCATCAATGCGCCGAGTGCGTGGGACCTGCAGACCGGCGATCCGTCGATGACGGTTGCCGTCGTCGACACCGGCATCCTGCCGCATCCCGACTTCGACGGTCGCGTGCTGCCCGGCTACGACTTCATCAGCGATGCCGCGTCGGCGCGCGACGGCGACGGACGCGATGCGAACCCGCACGACGAGGGCGACTGGACCAACGTCGGCGACTGCGGCCGGCCGTTCGGCGAGTCGAGCTCGTGGCACGGCACGTTCGTCGCCGGCCTGATCGCGGCAACAGGCAACAACGGAATCGGCATCGCAGGGGTCGACTGGAACGCGAAGATCCTTCCGGTCCGCGCGCTCGGCAAATGCGGTGGCACCGACGATGACATCCTCGCGGGCGTTCTATGGGCGTCGGGTGTCCAGCTGGACGGCGTGCCGCCAAATCCGACGCCCGCGAAAGTGATCAATCTGAGCCTCGGCGGCGAAGGCCCGTGCGAGGCCGCCGTGCAGGAGGGCATCGACGACGCGCTCGCGCAGGGCAGCGTGGTCGTCGTGGCGGCCGGTAATTCGGCCGAGGACGCAACCGCGTTCTCGCCCGCGAGCTGCAGCGGCGTGATCACCGTCGGAGCGCTCGCGCGCGGAGGCGACCGCGCGAGCTACACCAACTTCGGCAACCGCATCGACCTGTCGGCACCGGGCGGCGATTTTCCCGGCGACGACCTGCTCGTCGTTTCGACGTCCAACGACGGCGTGACCACGCCCGGCGCGCCGACGTACGCGCACGCCGCCGGCACGAGCATCGCCGCGCCGCTCGTCACGGGAACCGCTTCGCTCATGCTCGCGCGCAATGCGCTGCTCACGCCGGGCCACGTGCTGTCGATCCTGCAGGGCACGTCGCGCAATTATCCGATCGGCAGCAGCTGCAGCGCGGGGGCGTGCGGCAGCGGCATCCTGGACGCGGGCCTGGCCGTCGCGAGCACCATTCCGGGATCGGTCACGCCGCCGCCGAACGCGGTGACCGTGTACGAGTTCTATCGCGCCGACCTCGATCACTACTTCATCACGGCGTCCGAGGCCGAAGCCGATTTCGTCGATCTCGTGCTCGGCACGATGTTCCAGCGCACGGGCTTCTACTTCTATGCGTACGCCGACGCGGCGCACGCGCCCGCGGGTGCGCAGCCGGTATGCCGCTTCTACGCGGCGGGACTGATCAATTCGCACTACTACACGGCGGACGCGAACGAGTGCGCCTACGTGCAATCGCACTGGCAGGGGACGTGGAGCCTCGAAACGCCGGCCGCGTTCTACATCCAGGTGCCCGACGGTGACGGCGGGTGCCCGGCGGGAACGCTGCCGGTGTACCGCTTCTTCGACAACCGGCGCGACGCCAACCACCGGTACACGGTCGACCTGTCGCTGCGCCGCGCGATGATCAACCGGCAGTGGATTCCCGAAGGCCCAGGCGGCGTCGTGTTCTGCTCACCGGTCTGAGACGCTCGGCGCGCCTTTCACCCACACTTCGAGGAGCGCGTAGCCAACGGCGAGCAGCACCGGTCCGAGGAATACGCCGATGAATCCGAAGGCCACGGCGCCGCCGAGCACGCCGAGGAGCACGAGCACGAACGGCAGGTCGCTGCCCTGGCTGATGATGAGCGGCTTGATCACGTTGTCGACGGTCGATACGACGAGCGCGCCCCATGCGAGCACGAAGAGGCCCCATCCGGTCTCGCCCGCGTTGATGAGCCACAGGCCTGCGGGCACCCACACGAGCGGCGGTCCGATGGGCACGGGTGAGAGGAAGAACGTCAGCAACCCGAGGAGCGGCGCCGCGCGCACGCCCGCCATCCACAGGCCGATGCCCGCCAGCACGCCCTGCACGATGGCAGTGCCGAGAATGCCGAGGACCACGCCGCGAACCGTCGCTGCGGCAACGACCGCGAGCTCGTAGCCACGCTCGCCCGCGATGCGCGACACGGCGGCGAGCAGGCGCTCGGCGACGATCTCGCCGTCGCGAAAGAAGAAGAATGCGATGAAGATCGACAGCGTCAGCTGCAGCACCGCGGCGACGAACGCAGCGCCCGAGGCGAGCGCGACCTTGCGCAAAGGCTCGACGTACTTCTGCAGCTCGTCGACCACCTGCGCGGTGTCGTGCGCCATGCTCGACCAGTAACCCGAAGCCCATTCGCCCACGAGCGGAAGCTGTGCGACCCACCCGGGCGGCTCGGGCGGACCGGCATCGATCACGCGGCGCCCCCATGCCGCAACCTGGTCGGCATTGTCGGCAATCGTCGCGCCCACGACGATGAAAGGCGCGAGCAGCGCGATGGCGATCAGGACCACCATCACCAGCGCCGACAGCGCCGCGTGGCCTCGCATCCTCACGACGAGTCGCTGATACAGCGGCCAGGCGGTCGTGCACAGGATCGCCGCCCACAGCAGCGCGGTCATGAACGGCTTCAGCACGAAAAAGCAGCCTGCGATGAGCAGGCCGAGCCCGACGAGCGTCAGCGTCTGGTCGATGCGTGAAGGTGGCGTCTGCATGGCGCGGGGATGACGGCGCCGGCATCTTAGCGTGCCGGCCCACCCGCACGCCGTCGGTGCGCAGCGGCCGCATGTAGGCGCGACGCCGACATTGCGCTTCGCCGCACGCCGATAGGGCTCGCGGGATCGCGGCCCAACAATGTTGACGAGGGGGCGCTCGCGGGCAGCGCCCGCCGTTGGAAACACGAGGAAGGAGTGATCCACATGGCCAATCAATCGTCGAGCAACAAGGGCAGTCCCTCCGGCGGCCAGCGCGAGGCCGATTCGAGCCGCACGCGGCAGCAGGCGATGAGCGATGCCAACCGCGCGGCGCACCGTACGACGGGCACGCAGCAGTCGCCGAGCGGAGGGGGCACGCAGGCGGGCATGGGCGCCCCGGGCGCCAACCAGCAATCCGGCATGACCTCGGGCAGCGGCTTGCAGCACACGGGAATGGGCACGGCGGGCATGGGGTCGGGCCAGCGCAGCGCCGGGCAGGCGGGCCGAGGCGCCGGCGGCGCATCGAGCGGCGATCAGCACGACGGAAAGAAGTCGGGCCGCTGAGGCATGAACGAACGCCCGCGGTCCGCAGGCGTTCGCTTCCGGTGGACAAAAAAAGGCCGCAGGTTAGTGCGGCCTTTGCAACTCAAAGGTACTGCACGCCCGCGACCCTGAGTCGCCGGCAAACCGCCGGCGACACGCGGGCGCTGCTTCATCCCCCCCTAGCCCGCTCCCCCTTGATTTGGCGCGTGAGCACGAGTCCTGCAAGCGCGGCGAGCGCCAGCGTCCAGGCCGGCGGCTCGGGCAGATCGCGCTGCGGCGGCGTATACGTCGCCGTGATGAAGTCCTGGTGATGCGTCGGCTCGCGCGTCGTCGGCGTCGACAGCAGCTGGGAGATCGTCCAGCCGTCGCCGGTGAACTGATTGAGGTTGGTGAGCCAGAGACCCGCCAGGGTCTGCGCATTGTGGTTGCTGGGCCCGCCGGTTACCCAGAAATGATTCGACGGGTTGCCCGGCGCGCCGGGCGCGAACACGGTCGCGTCGTGGTCGTACTCGAGGTTCCACACCGCGAGCTGGAACGCAGTGGAGGCGTCCGACAGGGAGTATCCCGTGGGCGGTGCCGTCACGCTCGCATACGCCTCGTCGAAGAGTTGCGACAGGCGTTGCTCCATCGTCGCATCGGCCATCGCCACTTCGGTGTAGTTGTAGTTGTTGCCGAAGGAGAAGGTGTGATCGAGATCGAAGCACCAGAAGACGAGATCTTCCGCAGGCGACCCGAACGTGCCCGTGAAGCCGCCGACCGGGATTCCCGATTGGGCGTGCGAGTCGCGGTGCAGCTCGAACGTTTGCGAGGGCGCGATGAAACCGTTGGGGTGAAGCGTGTCGGCGCGGCTTCCGAGTGAAACCGTTGCAGCGAGGATTGCAGCGCTGAGCGTAAGGCAGGGGCGTACCTTGAAATGCATGACGGGTCTCATTCCTTCGTTGTTATGGTGGCCCGCCCTCCCCCAAGAGCACGTCGGCAACCGGCGACGCCCTAGTTGCAACCCCCATACCAGCGGTATCACCGCTCGTCAGGCCTGACGCATCAAGCTCTTAGTCATGGTTTGTGTAGCGTACGAGGGGTACGAGACGGGTCTTGTAAACCTCGCCGACGTCCTGGTGCGGCGACTTTGCAAGAAGCGGTCGCCAACGCGCATGTCGTAGGTGCGCTCCTACAGGCATACACGCGCGCCGGCGATGGCGCGGAACGCTCCGCGCCGTTAGCGTCATGGTCCCAGCGGAATCGTCGTGCCAACCGCAGGACGGTTGCGGCTACGACGACGATGCGAACCTGCGAGGATGGAAAGCCGATGGCGGAGAGAGAGGGATTCGAACCCCCGATACGTTGCCGTATACCTGATTTCGAGTCAGGCGCCTTCGACCACTCGGCCATCTCTCCGCGGCCGTGAATTATAGCGTGCGCTACCTGCGTTCGACCGCCACGTCATGCGCCTCGCGCCTGGTGGCGCTGCTGGCGCTCGTCCTCGCGGCGTGCGCGACGTCGCCGCCGGGAGCCGACTATCCGCGCGACGCGTCGCGCGCCCTCGCCAATCCGGAGCAGACCAAGCTCGGCGCCCTGACCGCGAAATGGTCGGCGCAGCACGGCGGGCTGTCGGGATTTCGGCTTCTCCCCGGCGGCATCGACAGCTTCTCGCTTCGCATGGAAATGGCCGATGCGGCGACGCGAACCATCGACGCCCAGTATTTCATCCTCAAAGGCGACGACACCGGCCGCCTTTTCATCGGCCGGCTCCTCGCGGCAGCAGACCGCGGCGTGCGCGTCCGGTTGCTGCTCGACGACGCCAATTCGGTCGGCGGCGACCGCCGGGTCACGGCGCTCGCCGCGCACAAGAACATCGAGGTCCGGATGTTCAACCCGTTCCGCATCGGCGGCGGGTTCCAGCCGTTCCGCGCCGTGGACCTGGCGCTGGAGGCGCCGCGCGTGTCGCGCCGCATGCACAACAAGCTCCTCGCGATCGACAACGCCATTGCCGTGGCCGGCGGGCGCAACATCGGCGACGAGTATTTCAAGGGCAATCGCGCGTTCGAGTTCGGCGACTTCGACATTTTCGTCGCGGGCCCGGATGTCCGGCGGCTCGAGCGCAGCTTCGACGCCTACTGGAACAGCGACCTCTCGATCCCCGCGCAGGCGCTCGACAAGATCGACGACGCGGCGCTCGAGTCGTACCGCAAGGAGCTCGACGAGCACCAGGCGAAGATGGCGGACTCGGACTACGAGCGCCACACGCGCGAAGGCGACCCGCTGAAGACGATCATCGACGGCACCAAGCCGCTCGTGTACGCGCGAGCGCAGGTGATGTACGACAGCCCCGACAAGGCGAAGCCCGACGCCGAGGACGAGTTCGACGCCGCGCACGTGATGAAGCGCCTCGAGGAGGCCTGCCGGGCCACGCAGCGGGAGCTCATCGTCGTCACGCCGTACCTCGTGCCCGGGGCGAGCCAGATGGCGATGCTGCGCGAGCTGCGCAGCCGCAACGTGCGCGTGCGCATCCTCACCAACTCGCTGGCGTCGACCGACGTCCCGCTGGTTCACGCCGGCTATCGCAAGCGGCGCCTGCCGCTCGTCGAGATGGGCGTCGAGCTGTTCGAGGTCAAGCCGGAGCTCGATGCGCCGCAGGTCGGCCGCATGCGGCTCGTGTCGGATCCCGACGGGCGCTTCTCACTGCACGCCAAGGTGTTCGTGTTCGATCGCCAGCGCGTCTTCGTGGGATCGGCGAACTTCGACATGCGCTCGGCCCATCTCAACACCGAGATCGGCATCATCATCGACAGCCCTGAGCTGGCGCAGCAGGCCGTGAACCGCTTCGAGGCGATCACCATTGCGGCCAACAGCTACGCGGTGAAGCTCGCGACGAGCCTCGGCGAGCCGACGGTGCACTGGATCACCGAGCAGGACGGCAAGCGCGTCGAGCTCGATCACGAGCCCGGTGGCGAATTCTGGCGCGAGCTGCTGGTCGGCGCGGTGTCGATCCTGCCGATCGACGACCAGCTCTAGCAGGCCTTTTACTTCTTGGCGGTGTTCGAGGCGGGCGCGGGCTTGGCGTTCGTGTTGGACGCCGTCGCCGGCGTGGCATTCGCGCCCGCTTGCGGCGTCACGGTGATGCCCTTGGCCTTCTGCTCCGCGATGTAGCGCGCGGCGACGCGATCCTCGGCGCGCGCCTGCGCCTGCTTCGCGGCTTCGGCGGCTTGCGCGTCCTTGGCTTTCTTGGCCTCCGCGGCGGCCTTCTGCTCCTCCGTCATCGGCGGAGCCGGCGGCAACTTCGCCATCGCGACACCGAAGAGCGAGACGACGAGGCCTGCGGAAACGAGCGCGCGTAGGGTCGTGTTCATGGTCGCCACCTGTGGGAAGCTACGCGGGACGCGCCACCGGCGGGATCACGTCCCCGCTCGGCGGAATGCGCCCCGCCTTGACGTCGTTGTACCAGTACTCGTGATGCTCGCGCGCCCACGTCTCGTCGACGTACCCGTAGCGCATCGCGTCGTACGCGCCCACCATGCCGATGGTGCCGATGTAGATGTGGCCGAACGCGAGGATCAGCATGATCGTGGCGAACGTGATGTGGATGCCGTTCGCCCACTGCATGGTGTAGCGCGTCTGGTTGAAGTTCGGGAAGTCGAGCACGAGGCCGCTCGCGGCGACGACGCCGCCGATCAGCAGTACCATGAACCAGAAGATGAGCTTCTCGCCCGCGTTGAAGCGGTGCGACGGAACCTCGCGGCCGGACATCATGCCGCCGAAGTGGCGCAGCCACGTCCAGTCGTAGCGGCGCCAGAAGTTGTCGCGCACGAACGTCGAGAAGATCAGGAACAGGCACACCACGAACACCGGGCCGACGAAGTTGTGCACGTTCTTCGACAGGATCGCGAGCCACGAGAACAGCGTATAGCCGAACAGCGGCAGGAGCAGGTTCTTGCCGAAAAGGATGATCACCCCCGAGATCGCCAGCGCGACGAAGCAGATGGCCGTGGTCCAGTGGATGGTGCGCTCCCACAGCGTGAACCGCCGGATCAGGTTGCCCGTTGGCGGCGCATGCGTGGTGATCGGCCCGCGATAGAAGTAGAACGCCGCGATGGCGAGCAGCACCAGCACGAGCGCCCAGCCGCCCCATATCGAGAGGTCGCTGTTGCGAAGCGCGCGCCACGTCTGGCCGGTATCCTGGATGAGCACGTTGGTCTCGCGTCCCGGAAGGCTCGTGAACTGCGGCTGCCCCGAACGCACGATGTCCCAGACCGGCTTGTTGTTGAGCGGCTGGACCATCTGCTGCTGCTGTTGCGCCGTGGCCTCGTCCTCGACACCGTACGTGCCCTGCGGTTGCGACACGGGCGGCTGCGACGACGTCGTGGTCGACGGCTGCTGCGGTGCGGCGCCGGGCGGCTGCGCGCCGGCAACCGTCGCGACGGCAAGGCACAGCGCGATAGCGACGATGCGGGCCACGTGGACGATGCAGGAAGCCATGAGATGACCCTGGTTGATCAATGCACCCGCTTGTACTCGTTCTGCGCCTGGTTGCGGGTGTTGATCGCGTTCTCCCACTCCTGGCGATTGCCCTTGTATTGCGCGTCGTAGGGCGGCGAGTCGGGCTTGCCCTGGTAGGTGCCCTGCTTGTACGAGACGACTTGCGGACGCTCCCCGCATGCTGCGAGGCAGAATGCCGCGGCGGCCGCGAGGGCGACCGCGCAGGAACGAAGCATCACGATTTGGTTCCTCCCGGGGGCGGTGCGCCGGTGGCGGGCGTGTTCGGCGGAACGGGAATCCCCTGCGTGGCCGGCGTATTGGCAGGAAGCTTGTACGCCGTCGCCCAGCCCCATACCTCGCCGCCGCGGCCGCGATGCGTGACGCGCTCGCGATAGATGTCGGCGAGGACGTCGCCGTCGCCGCCCAGCAGCGCCTTGGTCGAGCACATCTCGGCGCACGCGGGGAGGCGCCCCTCGGACAGCCGGTTGCGCCCGTACTTGACGTACTCGGCCTGCGTTCCGTCGGGCTCCGGGCCGCCCGCGCAGAAGGTGCACTTGTCCATCTTGCCGCGCACGCCGAACGCGCCGGCCTGCGGGAATTGCGGGGCGCCGAACGGGCACGCGTAGAAGCAGTAGCCGCAACCGATGCAGAGGTCCTTGTCGTGCAGCACCACGCCTTCCTGGGTGTGGTAGAAGCAGTCGACCGGGCACACCGCCATGCACGGCGCGTCCGAGCAGTGCATGCACGCGACCGAAAGCGAGCGCTCGCCCGGCACGCCGTCGTTGATCGTGACCACGCGGCGGCGGTTCACGCCCCATGGAATCTCGTGCTCCTGCTTGCACGCGGTGACGCAGGCGTTGCACTCGATGCAGCGCTCGGCGTCGCACAGGAATTTCATTCGGGCCATGGTGTCCTCCGCGCCTTAGGCCGACTTCGCGACCTGGCAGAGCGTGGTCTTGGTTTCCTGCATCATCGTCACCGAGTCGTAACCGTACGTGGTCGCGGTGTTGACCGCCTCGCCGCGCACGATCGGTGCCGCGCCTTCCGGGTACCACTGCAACATGTCCTTGCCCTGCCACCATCCCGCGAAATGGAACGGCATGAACGTCGTGCCCTTGCCGACGCGCTCGGTGACCTGCGCCTTCACCTTGAGCTGCGCGCCGGTGGGCGACTGCACCCAGACGAACTCGCCGTCGCGGATGCCGCGGTCGTTCGCATCCGCCGGGTTGATCTCGACGAAGGCCTCCTGCTGCAACTCGGCGAGCCAGCGATTGCTGCGCGTCTCGTCGCCGCCGCCCTCGTACTCCACCAGCCGCCCGCTCGTCAGGATCAGCGGGAAGTGCTTGGAGACCTCCTTCTTGACGTTGTCCTGCTGCACGGTCTTGAAGAGCGTCGGGAGGCGCCAGAACGCAGCCTTGTCGTCATGCGTCGGGTACTTGGCCACGAGGTCCGGGCGCGGCGAGTAAAGCGGCTCGCGGTGCTGCGGGATGCCGTCGGGGAAGTTCCACACGATCGCGCGGGCCTTCGCGTTGCCCCACGGCCAGCAGCCGTGCTTCAGCGCGACGCGCTGGATGCCGCCGGACAGGTCCGTCTTCCAGTTCTTGCCCTCGGCCTTCTTCTTCTCGTCGTCGGTGAGGTCGTCCCACCAGCCCAGCTTCTTCAGCAGTACGTGGTCGAACTCGGGATACCCGGTGGTGAGCTCGCTGCCCTTGGGATACGAGCCGTCCTCGGCGAGCAGGTTGACGCCGTCGCGCTCGACGCCGAAGTTCGCGCGGAAGCAACCGCCGCCGTCCATGACGTGCTTCGATTCGTCGTACAGGTTCGGCGAGCCTGGATGCTTGATCGCCGCCGTGCCGTAGCACGGCCACGGCAGGCCGTAGTAGTCGCCGTCGCACGGACCGCCCTTGGCGCGCAGCGTCTTCACGTCGAACGTGTTCTGGTTCTTCATGTGCAGCTTCAGCCGCTCGGGCGACTGGCCGGTGTAGCCGATCGTCCAGTTCGACGCGTTGATCTCCTTCAGCATCGACTCCGGCGTTGGCTCGTCGAACTTGGCGTCGCCGTCGGGCTTCCAGATCTCGAGGTTCTTGACGAACTCCTTGTCCCAGCCGAATTTCTTGGCGAACGCATACATGATCGCCTGGTCGGTCTGCGACTCGAACAGGGGCGAGATGACGCGCTCGCGCCACTGGAGGGAGCGGTTCGACGCCGTGACGGATCCCGAGGTCTCGAGCTGCGTGCACGCGGGCAGCAGGTACACGCCGTCCTGCCGCACCATCGCGGCCATGGCCGCCGTGGCGGACGGATACGGATCGATCACGACCAGGGTGTCGAGCTTCTTCATGGCCTCGACCATTTCCTTGCCGCGGGTCTGGCTGTTCGGCGCATGGCCCCAATACACCACCGCGCGCAGGTTATTGTCCTGGTCGATGAGCTCGTTCTTCTCCATGACGCCGTCGATCCAGCGCGACACGGTCATGCCGGGCTTCTCCATCAGCGTCTTGCTGGCGTAGCGGCCCTTGATCCACTCGTAGTCGACGCCCCACACCGCCGCATAGTGCTTCCACGAGCCTTCGGCGAGGCCGTAGTAGCCGGGCAGCGAGTCGGGATTGGGGCCGACGTCGGTCGCGCCCTGCACGTTGTCGTGCCCGCGGAAGATGTTCGCACCGCCGCCCGACACGCCGATGTTGCCGAGGGCGAGCTGGAAGATGCACGACGCGCGCACCATCGCGTTCCCGATCGAGTGCTGCGTCTGGCCCATGCACCACACGACCGTCGACGGCCGGTTCTTCGCCATGAGCGTCGCGATCTTCAGCACCTCGGCCTCGGGCACGCCGCACACTTCCTCGACCTTGTCGGGCGTCCACTTGGCGAGGCACTCTTCACGCACCTTGTCCATCCCGTACACGCGGTCGTGGATGTACTGCTTGTCCTCCCAACCGTTCTTGAAGATGTGGTGCAGCATGCCGAACAGGAACGGGATGTCGGTGCCCGAGCGGATGCGAACGTACTCGTCGGCCTTCGCGGCGGTGCGCGTGAAGCGTGGATCGACCACGATCATCTTCGCGCCGTTCTCCTTCGCGTGCAGCATGTGCAGCATGGACACCGGGTGCGCCTCGGCAGCGTTGCTGCCGATGTACAGCGCGCACTTCGTGTTGCCCATGTCGTTGTACGAGTTCGTCATCGCGCCGTAGCCCCACGTGTTCGCCACGCCGGCGACCGTGGTCGAATGGCAGATGCGCGCCTGGTGGTCGCAGTTGTTCGTGCCCCAGAACGACACGAACTTGCGCAGCATGTACGACTGCTCGTTGCTGTGCTTCGACGAGCCGATCCAGAACACCGCGTCGGGGCCCGAGTCCTGGCGCACCTTGAGCAGCCGATCGCCCACCTCGTTGATGGCGTCCGCCCAGCTCATGCGCTGCCACTTGCCGCCGACCAGCTTCATCGGCGTCTTCAGGCGGTGCGAGTTCTCGTGCTCGCCGTGCTCGCGGATGGCGGCGCCCTTGGCACAGTGCGCGCCGAGGTTGATGGGCGAGTCGAACACGGGCTCCTGGCGCACCCAAACGCCGTTGTCGACCACGGCGTCGATCGAGCAGCCCACCGAGCAGTGCGTGCAGACGGTGCGATGGACCTCGCGCTTGATGTTCGACGTATCGGCGGCGGCCTGCGCCTTGCCCATGGTGCCGTAGGGCAACTGGGTGGCGAGCGTGCCGAGGCCCGCCGCCAGCCCGGAGCGCTTCAGGAAGGTGCGGCGGTCCAGCGTGCCGGGCCGTGCACCCGCGCGGCGGGAAAGACGCGAGGGGGCTCGCGCTCCGTCAGCCTTGCGCTCGAGCAGCATGGTGATCTCCTTCGACCTCGCGGCGTCAGTGCCGCGCGGAGTCGTAGTAGTCGCGAACGTGGTCGGTGACGCGGTAGCCGCTCTTGTCGTCGGCAGGCGGCGTCTCGGCGGGCGCGACGGTGGCGCTCACGGTCGACGCAGCGCTGGCGGCGGCGGCGCCGGCGCCGGAGACGCCTAGTGCGAACAGGAAGCGCCGGCGGCGCGAATCAGGTGCGGCAATAGGAGCGCCGTTCGGGTTCGAACGGTCGCGCGAGGACGCGGGCATGGCGAATTCCTCCGACAAAGGCGAAATCGTGACCTTTGTTGTCATTCGATGGCGAACGAGTCACGTTCGAGCGCCAGGAAAACTTTGGTGCATTCTGCTACCCGGCGATAGTAGTTGGCAATAGAGTGAGCGTGTATTGCGGTGCAGCAACGATCGGCCCATCCGTCCAGCCAGCGCTCGAAAAACGTACGCTGCACTGCTACGTCCGCGGGTGCTGCATCGTCGTTACCCGCGATCAGGAAACGCATTGTTTCCAAAAGCGGCCCAAGATGGTCCTCCAGCAGCGTGGCGCCCGCGCGACGGCCGATTCCCATGGCCGCGAGGTCGCCCCGCAGCAGCGCGAGCGGCCGCTCGATCATGGGCTGCTCGATCCAATGCGATGCGTGCAGGTCGACCTCGCTGCGGCCCACGCCAATGAAAAGATCGGTGTATTCCTGCTCGGCAGCGTCGGCGTTCATGACCCCGCTGGCATCGGCGAGGCGGTTGAACGCCGCCGGCCACCCTGCGCCGACGTCGAGCGGCAGGCGGGGAGCGTCACCGAGTGCGCGCAGCAGGGCGCCATCGGGCGCCGCGCTGAACAGGCGCGCCAGCAACGCGTAAACATCCGCGCGCGCCTGTTCTTCCGCGGGCAGCGGCGCCCGCACGGTCGACATGCTCACAGATCGCGTATATCCACGCTGCGCTCGTTCTGCATCAGGTCGATGACGCGGCAATCGGCGCACATCCGCAGGCGGTCGAGCGCGCCGGGCGCCGCGAACATGGAGTGACCCGCGAGGCGGCCGAGCATCGCGTCGATCATCTTCTGCGTGCCGAGCGCCTTGCCGCACTTGATGCAGGCCGACATCCGGGCCTCGTTCAGAACCCGCGGGGTGCGCGCCTGCGGCGTGAGATCGAGCTGCGGCACGAGGCGGATCGCGTTTTCCGGGCACGTGGTCGCGCAAAGGCCGCATTGCACGCACTTGCTCTCGATAAAGCGCAGCTGCGGCGATTCCACGTTGTCGAGGAGCGCGCCTTCGGGACACGCGCCGACGCAGGCGAGGCACATCGTGCATGCGTCCTGGCTGACCTCGATGGCGCCGAACGGCGAGCCTGCGGCGAGCGGGATGCGCGTGCGCGGCACGGGCGCGTGCTGAGCGAGGTGACCGAGCGCGAGGTCGAGCGTCGTGCGCTTGTCCGACGTGAAGGCGAACGTGGCGGCGACGCGCGGAGCGAGCGCAACGGGCCATTGCCACAACGCGCGCTCGAGCTCGGCGTGACCGGCGCCGTCGAGCAGCCTGAAGTGCTCGCCCTGGTATCCGAGCGCGTCGGCGATCGTGTCGCCGAGCCGCACCTGGAACGCGAGCGCGTCCCGGTATTGCGGCGCTTCGCTGCCCGTCATCAGCACGGCGACCTGGCTTGCGCCGTGCGCCAGGGCAGCGAGCCAGACGTCGAGCCCCACGGAAGCGACGTGATGCACCTCCAAGGGAATCACGCGTGCGGGCAGGCCGCGCCCGTTGCGCGCGAGCCGCGCCAGCGCGTCGCGCCCGTCGGCCGCGTGGAGCAGGAGGCACGCATCGCGACCGCCCGCGCGGGCGTAGGTGGCGAGCAGCGTGCGAACGCGCTCGCCGAGGTCGCTCACCGCCGGAAAGGCATAGCTCAACGCGCCGGACGGACATACCGTGGCGCACGCGCCACAGCCCATGCAAAGGTGCGGCTCGACGCGGATCCCGTCGCCGTCGGGCGCGATGGCGCCGGTCGAGCACACCTCGATGCACAGCGAGCAGCCGGTCTTGCGCGAGCGGCTGTGAGCGCAGATCGACGCGCGGTAATCGAAATAGCGCGGCTTCTCGAACTCGCCCACGATCGACGCCAGTTCGGCCGCGACTTTCAGGGCCTCCCGCGGATCGCTGCCCGGCGCGAAATAGCCCTGCGGGGGCTGGTGCTGCGGAAACGGACGCGTGCCGGTGAGATCGAGCACCGCGTCGAACCGCTCGGAGCGCGCCGTGTCCTTGCGCGCGAAGTCGATCGCGCCGACCGTCGCGCACGCGCGCACGCACTCGCGATGATCTTTGCACCGTTCGAGGTCCACCTGGAACGTCGCGTCGATCGCGTGCTCGGGACACGCGTCGACGCATGCATTGCAGCGCGTGCAGCGATCGAGGTCGATCGGATTGACCTGTCGCCATTCGGCCTCGAATGCGCCGAGCCAGCCGGAGAGCTTCGCGAGCTCGCCGGAGTAGATGGGATACTCGCGGTGCAGCGGCAACGGTGCGTCGCCGCGCGAGGTCGCGAGCACGGTGACGGCCAGCGCGTCCTTGAACGCCTCCGCCCACGACAGCGCGCTCGCGGCCGGCCCTGCAATCAGCAGCTCGCCGCGCGAGGCGTACGACACGCGCGGCACCGCAGGCGGATCGGGCAACGCGGCAGCCGCGAGGAGCGCGGCGATCTTGGGCGTCGCGCCTCGTGCTTCCGCGGACCATCCCGCGGTCTCCCGAATGTTGACGAAGCGGATCGTGCGCGTCTTGGCGCCCTGCTCGGCGGCGTCGCCGAGGATCTGCTGCTCCTGCGTGCAGCACACGATCGCGTCGCCGTGCACGTCGTTCGCGAACTTGTGAAGGTCGTGCTGGCACATCGCGCGGTGGATCGGCAGCGCGCCGTCGCGGCCGATCGCGCGCGCGAGCGCCTCACCGTCGAGCGGCATGGTGGCATTGCAGGAACAGACGTGCAGGTCGTGGTCGTTCATGTCTCGTCGCGCGGGTCGGGGTGCGGCAGTGGTTCGGGCTCGAGCCGCCGCTCGCGCGGCTCGGAGACCTCGGACGCCTCGGATACCGCGGCGGCGTCGGACGCGCCGGCGATCGCTTCGTGCTCTGCGTCGCCGACCGGCACGTCTTCGACGACGCCTTCGGCGTTCACGCGCGTCGCCGGCGGCGAGAAGATGTAGCGCGCCGACACGAGGTCCTTGATCATCGAGGCCTCGAGCGGCGAGGCCTTGGTGTAATCGTCGATGTAGACGTCGAGTCCGTCCATCACGTTGAAGCGCGGGTCGCGCAACAGCTTGCGCAGCGCGGCACGCCGAACCGACTCATCGACCTGCGGGCGAAGGAACGCCGTGAAGTCGGAGTCGAAGGTGAGCGACTCCACGGGCGGCAGCTCGGCCGGGGGCGATGTCGCGACGACGGTCGATTGCGCGGGCTCGGCAGCAACCGGGAGCGACGATGCCGCGGGTGCCGCGGCAGCCGACGGCGTAGCATCCGGCGAGG
>DATJIS010000053.1:0-56366 GCA_035493035.1 Casimicrobiaceae bacterium
AACAGGTCGTAAGGAAGGTCTTCGCCGCCCATCAACCATGACAGCCCGCGCTCCCACCATGGGCGCGACAACGTCTCGTCGATGACTTCGCGCAGTGCCGCCGTCGCGGCCGTAGGGTTCTCACTTCCACGCGCCGCGATCAGGGAAAGCGTACGGGCGCGATCGCTGCGATGCTCCTGCTCGCTCGATTGAAGGAGAAGCACGACCAGCACGACGCAAACCAAGCCGGCGGCCGCGGTCGACCATATCCATCTTCGCGTACGCTTGGCGGCTTCGTCGCGCTCTTTCGCCGTGCGCTCGTCCGCTTCCAGTCGCTCGATTCGCTCTCGTTTCTCCTTGAGAATCTGGTTCGACCACGGTCGAATGACCTTGATGAACGCATCGTGATAGAGCTCGTACGTCTTGGCATTGCCGACATCGCGCTCCCGGATGACACGCTTCTCCTCCCAATGGTGAAGGATCGCCTCGATCTTCGATTGAGGAAGACCTGTGTTCTTTTCCAGGATGTCGAGCGGATACGACATTTTGATACCGCTCGCCGGCGCGAGCCAATCGATCACTTCAGCGGCTTCCTCGCGCTCCGCGAGCGACAACCCCTCGGTGATCGTGTCCAGGTATTTCTTGATGATCCCGTCGCGCCGGTCCATCTCGATGTACAGCGCCGGCGTCAGGTGCTGGTGGTCGGACGCCCGCCACAGCTGCTGGCACACGATCTGCATGACGGGTAGATCGATTCCTTCGTCGTGGTGAAAGTTCGACACCGCGCCCGCGGACAGGTGTTCCGCGGCAAGGTCATTGATCAAGGTGTCGGTGAGAACAGGATCGACCGTGAACGCGGGCGTAAACGCCTTGCCGGGTCCTTCGATCGCCTGCCGGGCGCCGTCGTCGTGCAGGTGCTCGAGACGATACGTCGAGCTGAAGAGTGTGGTGATGTATTGACGGAAAACCTGCAGGCGGGCGAGGAATTCCTCGCGCAGCGAGAGGACGATGTGGAGATCCAGCTTGGTGCTGAGCAGCATCGCGAGGTCATGACCCATGTCTTCGGGTGGCTGACTGTCGACGAGCACTTGCTCGAATTGGTCCAGCACCATGACGAACGCGGCCGGCGAGATGCGCTGCACGTGGCTGCGCACGAGACCCACGAGACCCTCGCACGACCTTCCGGTGCCATCCGGGCGCGAGGCGACGTGACGGGCGACGCAATCGGTCAACGTAGCGTACGCATCTTCAGGACGCCATTGGTCGACGTACAGCACATCGTCGCCCTGGTCGACGAGACCGGGGATCAGCAGAGTCTTGAGCAAGGACGTCTTGCCGACGCCCGACGGCGCATAGAGAATCGTGAGAGGGGCAGAGTAGATCTTGTTCTGGAGCAGCTGCTCGTCACGTTCGCGACCGAAGAACAGGGCGCGTTCTTTGCGGTCGTACGGGCGCAGTCCGATGTACGGCTCGAGCAATGCTGCGGATTCCATTTCGCCTCCCTGGGTCATCGCCGGGCTGCCCATGCTGGTACCGTCAGACGAGGAGCGTTGCCGCGAACGTCTCGGGATCCGTCGGCATCACGTCGACGCCGAGCGCTCGCCAGAAACGCCACTCGATGGCCGAGGTCGGCTGGCGTACCGCGTACGCCTTTCCCGGCGCCTTTCCGAACACCCGTGCCACCAGACGGTAGTGCCAGACGTCGAGGTTGTAGCCGAGGAAGAGCATGGCGCCAATCTTGAACGGCTTGGCGAACATTGCTGGAACCTTGGTTCTCTCGTTGTCGAGATAGGACAGGAACAGCGTGTGATCGGATTCAGTCACGACGACGGTATCGATGCCGAGCTCAGGATCGGGCACCTGATTGAGGAAAGGCGAACCGAGCACCTTGTAGATGACGCGGTAACTGCCATCGGAGGCGAGGTCCTGCAGGAGAATGTTGTCCGCAGCGCTGATCTCCCACTTGCTGTCTGCGTCGGCCTGGCCGTGTCGCCGGACCAGGATCTTGCCGCGAAGCTCGGGCTGCTCGGCCCGCAAAACGTGCGAGAGCACGACAAAGGGCTGACCGGCCTGGGCAAGCCGTCGCTCGAGCACGTCGTCGTACGTGGCGGACACCATCATCCATGGCGCTGTCATCTTGGTGATTACGACGTCGTGGACGGCCCTGCGCAGGACATCGGGAGATTTGCTCTGTTGCTGGAGTATCTCCAGAAAATCGGCGAGAAAGTCGGCGCGCGCCTGCTTCTCTGACTCGTCACCGCGCCCGGTCGAGAGCTGCACCTGAAGATACTCGGCGGCCGTCGCGATCGACAGGTCGCTGGTGAGCTCGATCTGACTGCGCTCGGCCATGCCACCGAGCAGCGCGAATGCACTCAGCGGACCACTGCCATAAATGCCGTCTCCTAGGAATGGAATCAATCTTTTCACCGAATATGCGACCTTGATCTCCTCCAGCTGCGGAAATTTTTCGACCGTTTGACGGCTGGGATTGGCTGCCGTGGCCTTCTTGGCCCTCCGTCCGATCTCGATGCGACCAGGCTCGGCGAGCTCGAAATCCCATTTCTTGGGCTTGAGCGCCAAGACATCGGCATTCGCTTCGCTCGTCACGTATGAATAGATTTCGTCGAGCGTGATCACGCCATCCTGGTTCTGATCGGCCTGCCAGCTCGTGAGGCCCTTCACCAGCCACTTCGTGAACGGGCTGTTGCGCTCGCCTAGTTGCTCTGGATTCGTGTCGATCGCCGTTGACGCGGTGATCAGGCATTTCCCCTTTCCCTTGCCGAGGTCCGATTGCAGCGCGTCCGCAATGCTCGTGTGCTGCCCGGCCGGCAACGCGCGATAGCCGCAATCGAGAACCACGACGACGTTGCGCGCGGCGATCGTGTCGGTGATCCTTCTCCTCACCCACGACAGCGGTACTGCGGCCGATTCGAGCAGGGTCGGCTTGCTGTTGGTGGCAACGAGGCAAACGCCATCTTCGGCGCTCACGCTCGCGACACCCGTGTAGTAGATCAGCACGAAATCGTCGGCAGTGGCGCCCTGAGCAACGCGCTGAAGGGCAGTGCGCACGTCGTCGGAGACGGGATCAACTAGCGTCGTGGTCTGGAATGGCGCTCCCGGTAGCGCCGAAAGGGCTTGCTCGAGATCGGCGACGTTCTGCTTGGGCGTTGCGGTCGCCTCGAGGCTCATGGTGGCATCGAACGTGCCGCAGCCGATCAGGCATGCATACTTCCTGGCGGCCGCGGCAGCGGCGGCAGCCGTCGGCGGAGGTGTCGAGGCGGCATCCACGCCGTTCGCGCCCGTGACCGTTGGGATCGCTCGCCGGATCTTCTTGGCGAGGTCGGTGTACGCCTGCTTTTTCTGGGGGTTGAGTGACGCCTCGCGAAGATGCCGCCAATCCACCCATTGACGCTTCCAGACTGCCGCAATCAGATCATCGGCGGGCTGCGTCTTCGAATCGAGCTCGGGTACATCGATGTAATGCACCGCGAGAACAAGCGTTTTCTTCAACGATCCTTCACGTTCCAAGAAGGTACGCAACTCGTCGCGGCAGGGCGCGCTGTTGAAGTAGCTGGGCGTGATGATTGGGATCAGGAACGTCGTGTCGTTGAGCGAGTTCTTGATCGACGCGTCCCAGCTGGCCCCCCACGCGATGTCGTCGCGATCGAAGAAGATCTTGAACGGCTTGCCGAGAATCAACTTGGCGCCGATCTCGAGTCTTTCCTTAAACGCCCTGATCGAGCCGTCGCTGTCATCGTCGTGCGTATAGCTCAGAAAGGCGCTCGGTTCCATGATCTCCCCTGTAAACACAGGCTCGATGGAATCGCGATGTTCCGTTTGGCTTCGGCCATGCGACCGAGTCAGGAAACAAGCGCGATCGAGCGTCGAACCGGTGGGGTCAAGCCGCGGAAAGTTTTTCCGCACGCGCGGCGCTGTGTTGGTACACTTCGTAGTAGACAATTCGCCGCCAAGCTGCGTCAAGGGTCGTGCGTCGGAAGAGCAGGGGCCTCAGTGGGCGGTCGGCAGTCGAGCGTCGACATCCCCGGGGACCGCAGTCAGCGTGGCGTGCAGGGGGTGACGAGCCATGGACGTCTTCGTCAGCTATGCCAGCGCCGATCGTGACAAGGCGCGGGCCATCGCCAGGCTCCTCACCGAGCACGGGTACTCCGTGTGGTGGGACCGCCAGATTCCACCGGGCCAGACCTTCGACGACGTCATACAGAAAGCGCTCGAAGAGGCGAAGTGCGTAGTCGTGTTGTGGTCGAGCGCTTCCGTGAGCTCGAATTGGGTCAAGACCGAAGCGGCCGACGCCGCCGCACGCCGGATCCTTGTCCCCGCGTTGATCGACGACGTTCGGCTGCCCATGGAGTTCAAGCGGATCCAGACGGCCAATCTCGTGGCGTGGGATTCGGGCCCGACGAACACGGAATTCCAGAACCTGCTCGCTTCCGTGCGAAGCCTGGTCGAGCACGACGGATCGCAAGCCGCGGTCCACCAGACAGCGACCAGCGGTTTGCGCGCCGACCCGGCGCCCCGTTCCGCAGCTTCGTCGCGCGGGCGCTACATCGCGATGATCGTCGCGGCGACGCTCCTCGCGCTCGCCGGAGCGTTCTACGCACTCCTTCCGCGTGACCGCCCAGCGACGACGACGGTAACCCAGGCAGAAGCCCAGCCGAAGGCCGCTGTCCCTGCGATCGCCACGGATGCGGCGCCGGTACCTCCCGTGGTGGCGCCCAGGAGCGCGACACCGGTGAGCCGCCGAATCAACCTCCTCGCCAAGGAGAACGGTGGTCAGGTCGTCGTTGCGCCGGACAAGATCTGGTTGCGGTCGATCGATGACTACGAGGACATGCAGGCCTGGTCGGGGATCGGCGAAGCGGTATTCGCGTTCAAGGACGAGGCGCCTGCGACGTTCGATACGTTCCTCGTGCTGATCCCGAACACGAGCGACGCCAATCTGCATCAGTTCGAGTTGCTGGCGGGCAACGAATCGGCGACGGGAACCTTTTCAACGATCGGGCAGTTCGCGACACAGAACGTGCGGATCATGAATGCGCCGTTCCAGGCCTTCAAGTTCGACCCGGTGAAGGCGCGATACCTGAAGGTCAAGGTGCTGACCGATTTTCGGGATCGTAAGGGCAGCGCAGCGCTGCACAAATTCCAGCTGATGGGCTCGCTCGACTGACGCCCGGGCGGCGGCAGGCAGCGCTGGAGGAAGCCACGCAGGGCAGGTGCAATATTCGCTTCGAACCGCTTCGTGGTGCCGACACAATAGGCGCGAGCGGGCAGACCGTCACGACGTTGGCCGCGGAAGCGCGGCGGTTCCTTCCACTGTCCGATGAGGCCAGCCATCGCCTGCCGCAGATCCATCTCGTCACGAGCGCAGCTGAACTGTCGAACGGTTCTTTCGGACCTCGCGCAGCGTGCAGAACAGCTGCTCGGCGTCTTCACGTGACATCCTCAGGAGCCGAAAATGTCGAGACAACGCTATGTCGTGCTGAAAGCCACGGGTGCCAAGGGCGGGCTTCTGGGTGCGCAAGCCACACCGAGAATCGAAGCGCTGCAGGGCGTCGAAGTCAAGATGGAGTCCGCCACGCTGAGCACGCGTGAAGTGCTCGACACCAGGCGCGACCCGTCGGTCCTTCGTGCAGCCCCGGTGATGCCGGTCATGCTGGTCGCCCCGAAGCAGATGGCGGCCGAGGCCGCTGCGGCCGCGGCGTCGCCGACGTGGGGCTTGGACGCCGTGGGTGCTTCCGGCAGCCCCTACTCGGGAGCCGGCGTGACCGTCGCGATCCTCGATACGGGCATCGATGCGGGCCACGAAGCGTTTCGCGGCAAGTCGATCGTCCAGAAGGACTTCACGGGCCAGGGTGATGGGGACCAGAATGGTCACGGCACGCATTGCGCCGGCACGGTATTCGGAAGCGAGGTGGGCGGTGTGCGCATCGGTGTGGCGCCCGGCGTTGCGAAGGCACTGATCGGGAAGGTCCTCGACGCCCAGGGAAGCGGATCCACCGAGCAGATCCTCGACGGCATTCTATGGGCCGTGCGCGAGGGCGCGAACGTCGTGTCGATGTCGATCGGACTCGACTTCCCGGGACTCGTTCGTTACCTCGTGGACCACGAAGGACTGGACATCGAGCCTGCGACGTCGCAGGCGCTGTCCGCGTATCGCGAGAACGTTCGATTGTTCGACGCGGTCGCGCAGCTGGTGCGGGCACACAGCTCGATGTTCGAAGACGCCATCGTCATTGCCGCTGCCGGCAACGAGAGCGAGCGTCCGAAGTACGAGATCGCCACCGCGCCGCCTGCTGCAGCAGACGGATTCATATCGGTCGGCGCACTTCAGAAGCTCGACGGCGCCGACTTGCGCGTGGGCGTGGCGAGTTTCTCCAATGCGCTGCCGGTCCTCTCGGCGCCCGGGGTAGCGATCGGATCCGCGAAGGCGGGCGGTGGCACCGCGGTGATGAGCGGCACGAGCATGGCGACCCCGCACGTCGCCGGTGTCGCAGCGCTCTGGCTCGAGCAGATTCGCAAGATGAATCCCCGGCCGCGCATCCAGCAGGTCGAGGGAAAGCTCGTCGGATCGGCCACGCTGGCCCGGCTGGCCAACCCCGAAGACGCAGCGAACGCGGGAGCAGGGCTCGTCCAGGCGCCGAGGGAGTGATGCGTTGACTCCTCGCGCTGGCTGAACGTGCAACCCGTCAGGGGGGCGGCGGTCCGCGCTTCGAAGCGAAGAGGTTCGGGTCGATCTTGTTGATCTCGTCGACCACGTCCTTGAGCTGCCGGACGAGGTCGGTGAACTTCAGAAGGAGCTTCGCGACCTGCGGGTCCGCGGCCGTGCTCACGCGCGCCCGGATGAGGTGATCGCCGGTCTGGGTGAGCGGCGTCATGATGTCTTCCAGCTTGACGACCACGTCGTGCCGGGTGACCGGAACCATGATGACGTCGGGAGAATTGGGATCGGTGGCCATCTTCTGTCACTCCTCACGAAACGCTGAGCGCAGGAATCGCGACGGTATTGATGCCGATCTGCGACAACGTCAGGTGCAAGGCGTCATAGGGAAGCGTGACATCGTGCAGCACGACTTGTCCGACGCTCGCGGTGCCACTCGCGTTGGTGATCTCCAGACGGTCGATGTGCGACAGCGCCGAGGGCGTGATGTGCACGAACAACCTCAGGATCCCGGCGTCGAAGCCCGGTGATCGCGTCGCCAGCTGAGCCGGTATGTCGAACGCAGCCGAGCTGCTGATCGCCGGGATTTGCGCGGAGGGAAGCTTCAGATCGCTGAGCGCGAACGACGGAATCTGGATCGGGTCGCCATGCACACGATCGATCGTAGCCTGGTTGATCTTCGCCGCGGGAACGCCGATGCCCGTTCCCTGGAGCGATCCGATCGTCAAGCCGGAAATCGTGAAACCGGCAGTCGGCAGCGCAACGTCGGCGGCGTGGATCTTGTCCGCCGCGACGTTCTTCAGCTTCAGGCCCGAGAGGGACGCCGAAATGGGCGCGAGTTGCGCAGTGACGGTCGGAACATTCAGGCGCACGTTGTTCAGCGCCGGTATCGTGACATTGCCGACAGTGACCGGGCCGAAGCTGAAGGTGCCGAGATTGTAGGTGTCGCCGATATCGATGTCGGGAATCCAGTCCGGCAGCCCGACGTGAACATGCCACTCCACCGACAGCTGTATGCTGATCGTGACGCTCACGTTCGTCAGGACGGCGTGTCCCGACGTAATGGCGACGTCCGCATTGTTCAGGACGAGGGAACCGACGGTGATCGGTCCGACCGTCACCTGTCCGACGTCGATGGTCTGGAGCGTTGCCTGAGTGACATCCAGCGTGGGGACATTGGCTAACAAGGTCGCTCTCCCTTTGCAGTGAAACTGGGCTGCCGCCAGTTGCAAAAGCGCGCCTTCCACGGTCGCGGGACGCAACGCAATACAACTGCGCGCCCGAGCGTGCGGCCGAGACCGTGTCGAACCCACCTGTAACGTACAGACAGCATACGCCGAGGCAAGCTCGAGTCAAGCCGTCGCAAGAATAAATTCAGGCATCGCGCGGCAGTACGTCCGTGGACCACGTACTTCGTCACGATGGCCGTGCCGCAGGATGCTCGACATGCCTCGCAGCGTTGCCGGCTGCAGCAATCGCTGCCGATGACCCGCCCGCCATCGGCGCCCGGCCTCGATTTTTGCCGAGGCATGGATCATCATGCGCGCAGACGAAAAGGTGCCGCCAAACTCCGCAGTCGTACTTGCTGCGGCCAACCGGCGGCGCGGGAGACATGCGCCTCGCATTGCTTGTGGTCGGCGCGGCGGTGCTCGGTGGCGTCGCCACCGCGGGCGTCGTGCTGGCAGCCGGTGATCAGCCGCTCATGGCGCAGTCGGCCGTCGCGCAAAGTCCCGGACGTCCCAGCGTGGCGCGTGTCCTTCCCGAGCCGTCGATCATCGACCAGGACGCGCCATACCGCGAGGCATGTCGGCGCGAAGGACTGAGCGCGTCGGAGTGCGTGGGCCGGCTCATCTGGTTCAAGGCTACCGCCGGCAACGCGCGCTTCCACGCGTATACGTTCCCGCAGCGCATCGGCGTGCTCATCGACTGGTTCCGCGTGTTGCGCACCGATGAGCGCGACGATCGTTTCTACGCGTGGGGCATCATCAACGATCCGGCGTGCTGCAGGCCCGGCGACCCGAACTGTCCGGCGAAAACACCCGAAGACACATTCGGATTCGACTGGTGTCCCGGCGACGACGTCCTGCTGAAGTACGTCGGCAAGCCGGGCTACGTCGATCCGGCGTGCGCATTGCACGACGCGCCGCTCGATCCCGATGATCCGCACAGCGCACGCGGAACAACGGATCAACGTCAATCGGCTTGCGACCTCGCGTTCGGTACGTCGACCGGCGCGCTCGGCTTTCGCAAGTTCCCCAACCCGCGGTTCGACATCGCACGGTGGCGAGCGCTCAACGGAACCCTGGCGAGCTGGGAGGGCTTTTCAAGCACGCTCATGAAAAAAACCGGTGTTCCATCGGATGCGCGCGCGAGCCGACTCGCCGACGCATCGTACGAGCCGCCGTTCCTGATCGGACTGACGTGCGGCGCCTGCCATATCGGGTTCGATCCGGCGCATCCACCCGAGAATCCGGCGCATCCTGAGTGGGCCGATATTCGAGGGCTGATCGGCAATCAGTATTCGCACATCACGGAGGTGCTCGGTTCCGGCATGCCGACGTCGAGCCTCGAGTGGCAGATGTTCGCGCACCCGCGGCCCGGCGTGACGGATACCTCGGCGGTGGCACACGACCAGGTGAACAATCCCGGCACGATCAACGCCCTCATCAACCTGTCGCAGCGACCGACATTCAGTGGCGAGGCGATCAGCAAATGGCGCAAGACCGACACCTGCGCCGCGAACGCCGACGAGGCGCGCTGCTGGTGCGAGCCCGGACGGGACGGCAAATGCTGGCGACACGAAACGCGCAGCGACGACACGACGTCGGTGTACGTCGGCGGCGCGCGAATGACGCTGCCTGGCGTGCACCACATGCTGAAGGGAGGCGAGGATTCGATCGGTGCGCGGGAGGCGATTCAGCGCGTCTACCTCAATATCGGATCCTGCGCCGAGCAATGCTGGGCGAACCACCTGACCGACTTTCGCGAGCTGGATCCCGACCACCGCGGCTTCGGGCAGACACCGGTTGTGATCGGCGCATGCCGGCGCGACTGCCCGAACTTCCGGGCGATCGAGGATCGGCTCGGTAACGTGCTCGATTTCCTGTTCTCGGCCGAGAGCGACGCAACCGACCTGTATGTCGCGCGCGACCGCGCGCGCCAGGCGAGCGCGCGTGCCGAGGGCCGGCCCGCGCCGGCGCCCTACACGCGAAACGATCTCGTCCGCGACCTGGAGGCCGAATTCGGCCGAGGTGCCGTCGCGCGCGGGCGCGCCGTGTTCGCGCAGCGATGCGCGCGCTGCCATTCGAGCATCGACGAAAGCAGCGGCGGTCCGTTCGCCAGCCGCGACTTCGCCGCGACGGTCGCGGACCATCCCCGCCAGCTGCGCGCCGATTTCCTCGGCAACGACCAGGCGATCCCCGCCACGGAGGTCGGGACGTTCCGCTGCCGGTCGCTGCATTCGAACAACGTGGCGGGGCACCTGTACATGGACTACGGTTCCGCGGCGCTGCGGGGCCGGCCGATCGTGCCGGACATTCCCGAGCGCGACGAGCTGAAGGATGAAGGTCGCGGCTATTACCGCAACCCTTCGTTGATCAACGCGTGGGCGACCGCGCCCTTCATGCACAACAACGCCATAGGCCCCGAGCTCTGCGGAAAGCCCGCAAACGGCCGCAACGACTTCTTTCGGTCGCGCTACGTCGACGGCGCAGGCAATCTCCTGGCGGAGCAACCCGCTTGCATGCGGTACGACCCCAGCGTCGAAGGCCGCTACGCGTTGTACAAGCGCTCGATGCACGATCTGCTGCATCCCAGCGAACGGGGCATGAAGACGACGCTCACCACGGAGCCCGTCATCATCGACATCGGAGTCCGCTCCTGGGACGGTCACGAGGAGACGCCGCTCGGGCGCGCGGGCCGCGTGACGCTGCCGGCCGGGATTCCGGCGGGCTTTCTGAACGGACTCGAACACAAGCTGCTGATCGACGACCTCTTCCTGGCCGAGCAGGACCCCGGCGTGCTGGAGAAAGCGGGCAAGGGCGACGCGATTCCCGCGCTGCGCTCGATCGCCGAGCGACTGCTCGCCGATCCGCAGCGCTTCGCCGACCTGTTCACGCAAGACCGCGACTTCCTGTCCCGTCGCTATGAAACGTGCACCGAGACAATCGAGAACCAGGGCCATCGATTCGGCGAGGATCTGTCCGAATCGGACAAGAACGCGTTGACCGCATTCCTGGCAACGCTGTGATGCCGCACGCGCGCCGCAGGACAGCAGTGCAAGGGCGTTGGATTGTGGTGTCTCTGCTGGTGATCGACGGGCTCATCGGCTGCACCACGCCCCAGGTCCCGCCGATCCGCTTCGCGCCGTACGGCAGCGGCTATGCGAGCAAGCCCGCCTTCGACGACGTCGAATATCGCTTTCCGCTGTCGCCGGCGGATCGCCTGCAGATCACGCCCGAGACCCTCGCCGATCTCGACCAGGAGCAGCTCGATCAGGTCTACGCGCGCCTGACTGCCGGCGCCATGCCGGACGGTGAATTCGAGGGCAAGGTGCTCGTGCCGCGGGGCACAGCAGGCGATGAGCGCCTTGCCCGACTGGCGGGACCGTTCGGCGCAACGGCACTCGAGCTGAAGGGGCTGGCGCTGACCGATGTCACGCAGATCCTGTGGCGAGGAAAGGTCTTCGATCGCGAGCACCGCGTGCTGCGCAATCGCATCGACGATCCCGCGCTGTTGCGCAAGCTGGCCCCGACCGGCGCACAGGCAAAGCCGGTCTCGAACCATGGGCAAGCGAGCGGACTCCTGTTCCCGGCGAAGGTGTACTGCGGGCAAAGCCTGCTCGACGCGCGGCGCGAGTCCATCATCGCCGACTACGCGTTTGCAGACGACGTCGCGGATTACCAGGAATGGCCCGATTACCTCGTGGGGCGGCGTGGACTCAACCTGCGCGAGGAAATGCGCATGGTGCGGCCGGGTTTCTACCTGGGCCGTGCCTACGCCGATCGGGTGTTCGTCCTCAATTTCGCGTTGTACGACAAGCGGGCCGCGCGCGGATACGGCGAGCGCGTCGCGGCGGATGCGGCGGGCGAGGAAGCGTGCTGGGCCGGCACGCAGCAACGTCGCGCCGCGTTGCTTCGTTGATCTTGCGCATGCGCTCGTCGCCCGCCCTTGCAGCGCTGCTCGTCGCGGGCGTGGCATGGCTCGTCGGCGGCGACGCTCGCGCAACGGATGAGCACACGCGGCCGGTGCTCGTGTTCGACGCCGGCGTGCCGGGACCGACCCTGCCGCCGGCGGGGCGATCGTTGTTCGACGAGGTCGTGGCCTCGGAAACCGGCGAGTCGCTGGTGCCGTATCCCTTCGCGGCGTTGATCGCGCGTATCGACGCTGAGCTCCAGCCGGCCTCGCCTCCACCGCCGCTGAAGCGGCTCCTCATCCCGCTGGGACGGTCGTTGCAGCGGTCGGCCGCCGCGCCGCGGTATTTCGAGTTTCCGCGGGTCGTCGTCGCCATCGACGGCGGGCCGCGCGCCACGTCGCCGCTTCTGCTCAAGGATCGGCTGTACCTCGCCTACCAGGAGCGTGCCGACCAGATCGAGGTGATCAGTTACAACGACGCCGCCGGACGGTTCGAATTCCAGCTGGTTCGCGACTATGCCGCCGGCCACCTTCCGCGTGTCGTCTACGCCAATCGTGCGCTTTGCACGAGCTGCCACCAGAACGGAGGACCGATCTTCTCGCGCCCGACATGGGATGAAACGTCGGCCAATCCGCACATTGCGGCGAGATTGCGGGCGCAAGCCGGCGAGCGTTTCGGCGTGGACCTCGCGAGTGGTGTCGACGTGGCCGATGACTTCTCGGAGTCTGTCCACCGGGCGAATGCGCTGGGCGCCGCGCAAATGGCGTGGCGCGACGGCTGCGGCGACGATGCCAGCGCCGCGCAGCGCTGTCGGGCCGCGCTCTTTCGCGCGCTGATCGCGTTTCGGCTTGCAGGACGCACCCGGCCGTACTTCGCGACTTCGCCGCTCGCCACGCTCGACGCGACCGCGCGCATGCGGTGGCCGCACGGGCTCGCGATCCCGGAACCGGACATCCCGAACCGCAATCCGCTCGAAAGCGCTTCGCCGACGACTGTCGAGGCGGCTTTCGATCCACTTCTGCCGCGTCCGCCGTCGCAAGTGTGGTCGACGCGCGACGGGACGATCGTGACGCGCGCCGTTGAGGGTCTGGCCGAATTCGTCTCCGATGCCGACATCGAGCGCCTCGACCAGGCGTTGATCGCTTCACGGTCGAGCGAATCGGCGGGGCGAGCGTCAATCCCTGCGGCGTGCGAGGTGCGTCAGGCCGTCACGGCGGACTCGCGCACGCGGATCGATTTCGATTGCGCGGACCGGCGAGACGTCCCGGCGAACGTGACGATCGATGCCGGTGTCGAGGTCTTCGACGGACGCGTGGATGTCGTGCTCCGGCATGTGCAATGGCATCGTGGCGCGGTGCTCCTCGACGGGACCGTCTCCGATGCACGCGCGGAGGAACGGGGGCGCGTGTCCGGCGAGCCGAAGCGAGGCAGGCTCGCGGCGCGCGACGCGAGCGGCGATGCAATCGAGCGCATTACGTTCAGCTGGCGCGGCGCGTCGGGGGAGATCGAGATTGCGACCGTCGACGATTCGGCGCGCCTCGACCGCGCCGTCGACGCAATGCTGCGGGACGGCCTCGATGGCCGCTTCGACGGCTTCGCGGCGCCGACCTTCCGGCGCGGGCCATTGATGACTGCGCTGGTGTCCCGGCTCGCGCCGAACGGGCCGGCGGACTGTTGCGGGGCAAGCGCGCGGTTCGCGGCACCGGTCGCGGATCATTTGCGTTCGATCTCGACTTCAGCCGATGCCTCGCTTGCGCCTTTCTATCGCCACTGCGCGACGTGTCACGCGAGCGACGAGCGTGCACCAGCGAACTTCCTCTGGGGCGACGCTGCGTCGGTGCGCGAGCGGATCGCGCAATGCGCGCCGCGCATCCATGCGCGTCTTTCGATGTGGCGCGGCGCATTCGACGCACACGCCAAGACGCCGATGCCCCCGCCAACGTCGCTGGCGCAGCATGGCATCGCGCCGGATGCGTGGCGCGAAAGCGCGGACCTCCGGGCGATGATCGATCACGCCGCAACGCTCGACGCCGATCGACAGCCGGCGGCGACGGGCTTCGATGCGTTGCACTACGACGCTTTGCCTTCCTGCCTGCGACCGCCCGGCGAAGGTCCGCTCGAGGCGAACTAGGGCTGCGGCCACGGTGGCCTAGGTGTCCGGTGACCGCTTGCTGGCGCTGACTTCGTAGCAGACACCGAGCCTCGCCAAGGGCCAAGGCGGCCGTTGGTCGCCCAGCGTCAATGCGAATGTGCGGCGACGGAAGTCGTTGACGGCTAGCCGGCAGTTCTGTTTACTACCAACTGTCGACCGCATTCCGGCCGATACAGCCCGGCGCGGTGGCGCGCCGCTGTCGCTCGCGGCATCGCCTTCTGGGAGGAAGCGATGAGTGACGTCAACGTCAACGTCGAGCCCGAAAGCCAGCCTCGCCTGGGCGAAGCGGCGATTCGCTCGGATTTCCTCGCGCTCACGGACGAAGCGCGAAACGCCATCGTATCGAGCAAGGCTACGTGCCCCTTCATCGGGTCCGCCGTTGCGAGCGGGCTGCTGCCGATACGCGGCGGCACCGAGGAACCGCTCGCTGCGATCGACGACGTGCGTTCGCTCGGCAACAGCGGCGGGGGCGATCTCGGTGACCTACTGGCGTTCTTCGCGAGCGGCAATCATGCGCGAATCCGCGGTGCCGACGGCGCGCTCGACGCGCTGGTTCCGGCGGGCCTGTTCTCGCTCGATTTCCCCGGCTCGCAGGGCTCGCATCCAGGGCATAGCGGGATCCTGGAAAGCGATGCTGCCGCGCGCGGGTCCGGCCGTGTCAGCGAAGCAGAGTTCGAGCGGCTCGCGGCCCGTGCACGCGACGGTTGGCTCAGCCGCTCGGCGGTGGGGAGCTTCATCGCGGAGAACCTGCGGCGGGATCCACGCGCGAAGGTTTTCGGTCCCCGCACGGCGCTGCTGCTCGCTCGTGACGCCGCCTCGTTTGCTTCGGAAGCCGGTCCATTGCTCATGCGGCAGCTCCATGCGTCGCAGCCCGGAAGCGACGCCCACCGGGAAATCGAGGAGAAGCTCACCCGGCTGCTCGGCGAAGACAACCTCGTCGGGTCGGCAGGCGAATTCGGGCTGCTGTTTGCGTTCTTCGCGAATCGACCCGGCGCCGACGCGCTCGATCACGACCCGACGCTGCCGCTGGCCGACGTTCGACGCATGTTCATCGACAAGCGCCTGCCCGATGGCTGGGATCGATGGCCGAAGCGGCGCGTCGACTGGGTGCTTCATACGACAGCGCTGCTCGTAGCGGCCGCGAAGGCCTACGTCTTGCCGCAAGAGGCGGCTCGGATGAGCACACCGCAGGCGCCAGCGCCGCACGACATCGCGGCCGACGTTACGCCGCAGCATCAGGGGCAAGCGGCGGCCGGCGTTCACATGGCACCCGTGCCGGTCCTGAATCCGGATCGGCCTGTGCCTCGTGCCAACACCGGCTCGCGGCTTCGCGACATCATCGCCGACGCCTCCGTGAAGATCATGCAGATCGAGCGTCGCTTCGATCCCTTCTTCCGGCGGCCGTTCGACGCGTTGCTGCAGGAGCCGCTCGCGCGCCTGGTGACCGCCCTCATCAACAGCCGGCGCGTGGACGAGCACTTCGCGCTCGCGGAGGAGCGACCGATTCCCGACGAGGAGGCGTGGGTCCAGTCGATCATCGACACGTTCCGCCAGCAGATGAGCGGTTTGTGGAAGCCGGGCAAGTTCGAGCGCGGCGGGAACACCAAGACGCACGGCATCGTCCGCGGTGAGTTCGTCGTGCACGACGACCTGCCGGCGCATCTGCGGCGCGGCATCTTCGCCGAACCGCATACCTTCCGCGCATGGGTGCGGTTCTCCGGCCCCGGCCCCTACATCACGCCGGATATCGACGACGTCGGCTTCATGAGCATCAGCATCAAGCTGATGGGCGTGCCGGGTCCGAAGCTGATGGACGACGAGAAGTTCACGCAGGACATGTTCGGCGTGTCCCCGCCGACGTTCGTGACGCCGGACGTGAAAGCCAACGCCCAGCTGCAGAAGGCGAGCGTGCAGAACGCGCCGATCTTCTATTTCATCAACCTGCATCGCTCGCACGTGCTCGACCTGGTCATGCAGTCGCTGTTCCTCAAGACGCAGAGCAGCCCGTTCGAGGCACCGTACTTCAGCTGCGTCCCGTATCTGCTCGGCGCGGGGCAGGCGATGCAGTACTCCGTATGGCCGATCTCCAAGCGCCGCACGCCCGTTCCGCGGCTGCCTTTGCGGCCACCCGACGACTATTACCGCGACGCGATGGTCGCGGCGCTGACTGCGGGCGACGTGGAGCTCGACTTTCGCGTGCAGGTGCAGACCGACCCGCATCTCATGCCGATCGAGAACAACGCCGTGTTGTGGCCCGAGCGGCTGTCGCCGCGCATCTCGGTCGCGACGCTGCGGCTTCCCCGCCAGCAATTCGATTCGCCGGCCCAGCTCGCGTTCGCGCGGAAGCTCTCGTACAACCCGTGGCACTGCATCGCCGAGCATCGCCCGCTCGGCAACCAGAGCCGGGCGCGCAAGCGCATGTACTGGGAGCTTTCGCAAATGCGTCACGACATGAACAACGTGCCGCGTTACGAGCCGAACGGGGACGAGGTGTTCGACGAGCCCGCATGACGCCGCAATCGACGTTCATGGTGCTGGCACCGATCGACAGGCAGCGCGAGCGGGAGCTGCGCGACCTGCTGCAGTCGATGAACGGCGCGCCGGGGCAAGCGAACCCGGTCAACGAGCTGCTGCCGTTCGAGGTCTTCGACACGTTGCACTTCGCGCGCCTGCTGATCGTCGACGACCAGACGCTCCTCGACGCGCGGGCCTTCGGGCTTCCGCGGCCGAGCTATCCGCTCTATCTCGCCTTCCTGGGCGATGTCGACGGTGACGCCGAAGACTTCCTGAAGGCGCTGGCGGCGCGGACCGATGGAGGCTTGCGCCGCATCTTCGGCTGCTGCGAAGGCTTCACCGCGGATACGGACCTGCTGCGGTGGATGCGGGAGCACAGCCGCAGCGCGTCGGCGCAGTACGTGAACTGGCGCGGCCGGACCGTGCGCCGCGTACGAGAGGAGGCGGCGCTGCGCGAGGCGCTCGAGCGTTACCTCGACAGCGAAGGTTCGAATCTCGCCACCCTGTCACCACAGCAAGTGCATGCGCAGCTGCGGAGGTACGTGGCCGAACAGGGCCCGCGGCTGACGCCGGAGGCGCCCACGCCGTTCCGGTGGTGGCTCGCCAACCTCGCGCACCTCGTCGGGATGGGCCTCGTGATCCTGGTCTTCGGGCTGGCGCTGCTCGTCGTCTCGCCTGTCGCGGTGTGGCTTCTCCGTCGGCGCGAAAAGCTCGATCCCGAGATGTGTTTCCGTGTCGAGCAGTCGCACTCCGACGCCCTGGCGCTCATCGAGGACCACGCCGTCATGAACCAGTTCAGCGCGCTCGGCGCCGCCAAGCCGGGATGGTTCCGCGCGACGATCCTCGGCTTCGTGCTCATCATCATCGACTACGTGGCCCGCCACTGGTACACCCGCGGGCGTCTCGCGCGCGTGCGGAGCATCCACTTCGCGCGCTGGGTATGGATCGATCCGGGACGCCGCATGGCGTTCATGAGCAACTACGACGGCAGCCTCGAAAGCTACATGGACGACTTCATCAACAAGGTCGGCTTCGGGCTCAACGTCGTCTTCAGCAATGCCATTGGCTATCCGACGACCAACTGGCTGATCGCCGACGGCTGCAAGGACGAGCGCAAGTTCAAGGAATATCTGCGGCGTCATCAGCTTCCGACGCAGGTGTGGTTCTCGGCGTATCCGAAGCTCAGTGCCGTCGACCTCGAGCGCAACGGCAGGATTCGCGAAGGCTTCGAACGCGCGATGCTGAGCGAAGCGCGGGCGCGCGAATGGGTGGGGCTCCTGTGACTCGAACCGTGATCGATGACGAGGACACGCAGGGACTGCTGCGTTTCGGTTATCGCGACCTTCGCGAAGCGACCTACGTGCTGCTGCGCGTGCGCAACGCGGCCGCGGCCAGGGCCTGGCTCGGATCGGCGCGACTGACGAGCGCCGTGCTGTGCCCGGATGCGCCGGACACCGCGCTGCAGGTCGCATTCACCGCGCAGGGCCTGTCCGCGCTCGGCGTTCCGGTCGCGGTCATCAACGGCTTCTCGCACGAGTTCGTGTCGGGCGTGAACGAGCCCAGCCGGTCGCGCCGCCTGGGAGATGTCGGTCCCGACGAGCCGGGCCGGTGGACCTGGGGCGGCAATCCCGGCACGACGCCGCACGTTCTCGTGATGTTCTTCGCCCGCCCGGGCAAGCTGCAGTCCTTCATGCAACGCATCGTGGAGGACGTTGCGTGGATGGACGGCTTCGAGGAGATCCGGCGCCTGACTACGACCGATCTCGATGACAACGAGCCGTTCGGCTTCAAGGACGGAATCAGCCAGCCGGAGATCGATTGGGCCCTGCGCACCGACGCGGCGGCATCGCGCATCGGCTATGACAATCGTGCCGCGCTGGGCGAGTTCGTGCTCGGCTATCCGAACGAATACGGCAAGTACACCGAGCGTCCGCTGCTGGATCCGGGTCCTGCGACCCGCACGCTGCCGTCCGCGCTCGATGCGCCGCGGCGCAAGGACCTCGGGCGCAACGGCACGTATCTCGTGATGCGACAGCTGCGCCAGGACGTCGCCGGCTTCTGGCGCTTCCTGGAGGACCAGGCGAAGGGCGACCGCGCGCTCGCCGAGCGGCTCGGGTCGGTCATGGTCGGCCGCACCAAGGCGGGCGATCCGCTCGTGACAACGGCACCGTCGGCGTCGCAGAACGACTTCGACTTCGACGACGATCCGCTCGGCGCCACCTGCCCGATCGGAGCGCACATCCGCCGCGCGAATCCGCGCAACGCCGATTACGTCGGCCATCCCGGATGGGTCGGCCGTCTGTTCGCTGCGCTGGGCTTCGGCCGCACCGGATTTCGCGACGACCTCACGTCCTCGGTGCGTTTCCACCGGATCCTGCGCCGCGGGCGCGAATACGAGCGTGCACTGTCACCCGAGGAGATCGGTGCCGGCGGCGATGCGGGCGAACGTGTCGAGCGCGGGCTGCACTTCGTGTGCCTCAACGCGAACATCTCGAGGCAGTTCGAGTTCGTGCAGAACGCATGGGCGATGAACGACCGCTTCTCCGGGCTGCCGGGGGAGAACGACCCGCTCATCGGGAATCACGTGGCGACAGCGTCGGGCGCGAACACGTTCACCGTGCCGAACGAGAACGGCATGCGCCAGCGCGTCAGCGGCATCCCGCAATTCGTGACCGTGCGCGGTGGCGCGTACTTCTTCCTGCCCGGTCTCCGGGCGATGCGCTACTTCGCCGCCGTGGGGAGCGCATGAGCATCCGCGCGCACGGCGCAACGCGGGCCGACGCGGCGCCGACCGCAGAGGTGGACGCCGCAGGCCGCTCAGAAGTGCAGCGCGAAGTCGATCAACCGCTTCTTGCCCCAGAAGACGACGCCCAGATACGTGCCGGGCGCTATCTGCCGGATCTCGTCGCGGATGCGCTGCGCGACCACCGAGGTCTTCGAGTAGTCGAGGACGATGCATTCCTTGCCATCGACCCAGCTGGGCGCCTTGTACACCTCGGCGACGATCGCCTCGATACCGGATATGAGGATCCGGTTCTTCAGGGTCTTGCCTTGCGCATCGAACACCTTGCCCTGCCACCCGAACAGGTTGATGGCCTTGGCGATGTCGGCCGTGTACTGGGTGCCGGGCGCGATGATCGCAGTGCCATCCGCCTCACCGCTCGGGATGTCGCCCGCGGGACTGCTGGCGAACAAGTCATCGAGCTGGGCCTGGGACATGCTGAGCAACTGCTTGACGTCATAGGTCATGGCAAGCCTCGCACGCAGGAAAGGACGGGATCGCCGTGCAGCGCCCGACTTTCGGCACAACGCGAACTGCTCTCCGTTGGCGCATCGCGGACCACCGCAGCGGCGACGGTCCATTGTAGATCACATTTCGACGTCATCAGGGAGCAGCGGCAATGAAATCGCTTCGATCGATGCTGGGCTTCGCGACGGTTGCCGTTCTGTCGCTCGCGTGCTGCTCCACGCTGCCGATGCAGGCGACCTGCGGCGGACAGGGTTCGGGGCACATGCTGGACGAAGCGATGTGCGCGGGACGCTCGCCGGAGTCGTTCCCGGCGGCGGACGACGACGATCTCTTCCAGGACATGGACTATGGGGCGACCAAGCGGCCGCAGGAGCTCGCAGCGGCGCTCGACCGCTACGTTCCCGGCATCACCCCCGAGCAGGCGAAGAAAGCGGTTGTCATCGGCCGGAACAACTGGATCGTCTGGACCGGTGGCAACGATCAACTGTGGGACGTGCTGTCGGTGAAGAGCACCGGCCTGCTGGACTTCCTGAAGATCCTGTCGAACCATCCGAGCCTCAAGCACAACCGCGACGATCGATGGCACTGGTACGGCCTCGTGAACGAGCCATGCTTCCAAAAGGCCACACGAGGACGCGAGGACCGCTTCGGCCTGTGGCTCGACACGAGAGGACCCGACTGCAAGACCGATCCCTTCGAAGACGAGACGAAGTACAAGGGCGTGCGCATCGGTGCGCGTGGCACGACCGTTCCGGTCGGTTCCTCCTACGGCTATGCCACCGGCGTCGTGGGGTTGCGCCTCTTCCCGAATCCGAAGTTCGACGAGGCCGCGGCGAAGCGCTGGGATCCGGAGCGCTACTACACCGACCCGACGTACTACAACGACAAGAATCTCGTGAAGCCGTACCGGGTCGGCATGTCCTGCGGCTTCTGCCACGTGGGGCCGAATCCGACGAATCCGCCGGCCGATCCGGAGCATCCGAAGTGGGAGAACCTCAATTCGAACCCGGGTGCGCAGTACTTCTGGGTGGACCGGATCTTCGTTTGGGACACGGACGAGAAGAGCTTCGCCTATCAGCTGTTCCACACTTCGCGGCCGGGCGCGCTCGACACATCGTTCGTATCGACCGACTACATCAACAATCCGCGCACCATGAACGCGATCTACAGCCTGGGCGCGCGGATGGCCATCGCGCGCAAGCTGGGCCGCGAGCATCTCGCCGGCGGGGCGGTGTACAACGCGCAGCTGACCCAATACGTGCCCAAGGACAGCCTCCTCACGCAGTTCTACCAGGCGCCGGACACGGTATGGACACCGCGTGTGCTGAAGGACGGTTCCGATTCGGTCGGTCCGCTCGGCGCGCTCAACCGCGTGTACGTCAACATCGGTCTCTTCAGCGAGGAGTGGCTCACCCACTTCGAGCCGTTCGTCGGAGGCAAGCACTTCACGCCATTCAAGATCGAGGTCGCCGACCGCAACTCGAGCTACTGGAAGGCCACCGAAGCGCAGACGGCCAACGTCGCGCTGTTCTTCCTCGCCACCGCCAAGCCCGATCTGCTGAAGGATGCGCCCGGCGGCGCCGGCTATCTCAACGCGTCGCCGGAGGACATCAACCGCGGCAAGACAGTGTTCGCGGAGCGCTGCGCGCGATGCCACTCGAGCAAGCTTCCCGAGCAGGCGCTCCGCTTTTTCGCGGCCGATCGTTGCTCGGCGGAAGGCTACCTCGATTGCTGGAACGACTACTGGCGCTGGACCAAGACCGGCGAATTCCGCACCGCCATGACCCAGATGGCGCTCGCGGCCGACTTCGCAACGGACAACTACTTCTCGACGGAACTTCGCGTTCCGGTCACGCTCACCGAGACCAACGCGTGCTCGGCGCTCGCGACCAACGCGCTGAAGGACGACATCTGGGACAACTTCTCGTCCGACAGCTACAAGAACCTGCCTTCCGTGGGCACGATCACGGTGCATGATCCCTACACCGGCGCACCGTCGTCCTTCTCGATGCCGGCCGGTGGACGAGGCTACATCCGCCCGCCGTCGCTGATCAGCCTATGGTCGACGGCGCCATTTCTGCTCAACAATTCGCTGGGCGAAAAGTATTTTCGTGAGAGGGGATCGGTCGCCGACCGCATGACGTCGTTCGACGGCGCCATCCGCGAGCTGCTGTGGCCTCAGACGCGGGAAGGCAACCTGGTCTACGTTACCGCCTCGGGCAAGACGCTTCACGGCAAGGTCGACGTCACGCCGCGGGAGACCTATCTACGGGTGCCGAAGGGATACCTGCCCGACTGGCTGCAGCAGTTCTCCGGCCCTCTTGGCTCGGTGCAACCATGGCTGTTCAAGGACGGCGGCATCGAACTGGGCCCGATCCCCGCCGGCACGCCGATCAACCTGATCTCCAATGTCGACCTCGAGCAGCGGGCTGGCGTGCTGGCGCTCGCCGCTCACGCGGTGCAGGTATTCAAGTCGATGCCCCGCGGCGAGGCCGACGAGCAGGCACGCAAGGCGCTGTTCGAGCCCCTGGTCAAGTATTTTCTCGACGTGAGCAAGTGCAAGGATTTCGTCGTCAACCGCGGCCACTACTTCGGCACGGACTATTTCGCCGAGGAGCCGGGACTGAGCGACGCCGACAAGAACGCGCTGATCAGCTATCTGAAGACGATTTGACGTCGAGGCGCACGCGCCCATGACAGCGCGTGGAACCGGGACGCTGCAGTGAGCAGAAACGGCGCAATCCCGCTCGCGCGCCGGCGCTTCATGCGTTGGTGTGCGGGATTGATCGCGCTCTCCGCCGGAGCACTTGCCAGCGGCTGCGCGACGCTCCTGCGCCCGCGCACGTCGATCGCTGCGCAATGCCGCCAGCCACCGGACGACGGCTCGTTCGATTACGTCGTGGTCGGATCGGGAGCCGGCGGCGGTCCACTCGCCTGCAACCTGGCGCTCGCGGGATTCCGCGTGTTGCTCCTCGAAGCCGGCGGCGACGAAGACTCGCTCGTCTACGACGTGCCGGCGTTCCATGCGCTCGCCTCCGAGGACGAGCGCTACACCTGGAACTTCTACGTGCGCCACTACGCCGATCCCACCCAGCAGGCGCGCGACTGCAAGTATCTGCCGGAGCACGACGGGGTGCTCTATCCGCGCTGCTCGACCATCGGGGGATGCACCGCGCACAACGCGATGATCCTGGTCTATCCGCACAACAGCGACTGGGATCACATCGCTGCGCTGACGGGGGATCCGACTTGGCGCAGCGACAGCATGCGCGGGTTCTTCGAGCGCATCGAGCGTTGTGGCTACCGCGTGCGCGTTGCGGCGCAACGGCGCGGTTTCTGCGGCTGGCTGCCGACCCACGTCGCCGACCCGTTGCTCGCCGCTCGCGATCCGAACGTCCAGACCCTGGTGTGGGAATCCGTCGCTGCGTTGCTCGGGCCGTTTCAGGGCCGCCTGGACCGGTTTCTCGGACGCGTGCGACAGGGCATCGATCCCAACGACTGGTCGTTCGTCACGGACAGCGCGACCGGGATCTGCATGACGCCCATGACGACCGACGGCGTGCGCCGCGCCGGGAGCCGTGAACTGATTCGTCGCGTCGCGGCGGCTTGTCCCGACCAACTCGTCGTGCGCCAACACGCGCTCGCGACACGCGTGCTTTTCGACGAGCATGCCCGCGCGACGGGCGTCGAGTACCTCCTCGGCGAGCGCTTGTACGGCGCGGCTGCGCGGCCGGCCGCGCCGGGCAGCGGGCAACGTGCCACGGCAGTGGCGCGACGCGAGGTGATCCTTTGCGCGGGCGCCTTCAATTCGCCGCAGCTTCTCATGCTGTCCGGGATCGGGCCGCGCGCCGAGCTGGAGCGCATCGGCATCCCGGTCAGGGTCGACCTTCCCGGTGTCGGACGCAATCTGCAGGACCGTTACGAGATCTCGGTAGTAAGCCGTGCCGGCCGCGATTTCGCGTTGATGCGCGGCATGTCGCTCGAGCCGCCCGGTCGAGGAGAAGCCGGCGACGAGCCGTTCCGCGAATGGCGCAACGGGTTCGGGCCCTACACGACCAACGGGGTCGTCACGTCGATGATCAAGCATTCCAGGTCCGCGGGGACGGAGCCGGACTTGTTCATGTTCGCGCTGCTCGGCTCATTCAAAGGCTACTTTCCCAACTATTCGAAGGAGATCGCCCGGCGCAAGGACGTCTTCACCTGGGCCATCCTGAAGGCGCACACGCACAACCACAGCGGATGTGTCACGCTGCGCTCGGCCGATCCCCGCGACACGCCGCACATCGAATTCAACTACTTCGCCGGCGCGGGCGGTGAGGAGGATCTCGATGCGCTGGTCGAGGCGATCGAAACGGTGCGCGACGTCAACCGGCGTTGCGGGGACATGATCGCGGAGGAGCTGGAGCCCGGTGCGGCATGCGCCACGCGCGACGAGGTGCGTCAGTACGTGCGAGACCAGGCGTGGGGTCATCACGCATGCGGCACGTGCTGCATGGGTCCCGCCGAGGACGCCCAGGCCGTCGTCGATAGCGCGTTCCGGGTGCGGGGCACGCAAGGGTTGCGCGTCGTCGACGCTTCGGTGTTCCCCGAGATTCCGGGGTTCTTCATCGCGTGCGCCGTGTACATGATCGCCGAAAAGGCGTCGGATGTGATCGTGGCGGACGCGTCCGGCCTGGCCGCGCAAGCCCACCCGAGCTCGGCAACACGCGGCGGAACCTGAAGAGAAGCCATGGCCGGGTTGTTCATCAGCTATCGACGTACCGATACGCTCGCCTGGGCGGGTCGCCTGTTCGCGGATCTCAGCAAGTCTTTCGGCCCGTCGCAGGTCTTCATGGACATCAATGGCGGCATCGCACGCGGGGCCGATTTCGAGCGCGTGCTCACTACCGCGCTGATGGGCTGCGACGCGATGCTGTGCCTCGTCGGTCCGCAATGGGCCGCATGCAAGCGGTCGGACGGAACGCGACGGCTCGATGTGTCGGACGATTGGGTGCGCAACGAAATTGCGACGGCGCTGCGAAGAAACGTACCCGTGGTTCCGATTCTCCTGGGCAGCGCGCAACTGCCGAGCACCACGGACCTGCCGGAAGAGATGCGCGGACTGGTCGCCAGGCAAGGCGCCGACGTGAGCGACACGCGCTGGGACTACGACGTTCGTCGACTCGTGGGCGACCTCGTCCTGATGCCGCCGCTGCGGCAGCTCTACGACGTGGCTGCCGTGAACGCGGGTCTCGAGCGGCTGAAGCAGCTGATCGAGACGATGCCGGCCGTCGCGGAAACGGTGAGCCGCTCCAAGGAGGTCATCGAGAACACGTTGCGCGAGCTCGATCGACTCGAGCAGTTCAAGCTGATCCACGATGCGCTGCATACCATCGAGCTGGAGTGCCTCCAGCCGATGCAGGCGGGTGGTCCCGCGAGCCCGGCACGGCCGTACAAATCGCGGTTCGCCGGCGCGTCGCAGCGGATCACGGCCGCCATGCAGAACGGCGAGCTGGACGAGAACCTGCAAAACGACGTCGTCGACGGGCTCGAATCGGTCGCGACCGCCTTCCAGGCGGCCATCGATACACCCGGCGAAGCAACCTTTGGCCAGGTCGTCGACCAGCTGATCAGGCTCGTCTCGTTCGTGCCTGCGCAAATCGATGTGGGCATCTCGCAGGCGGCGCAGGCGCTCAATCTCGATCGGCTGGCCGATCTCATGGCGCAAGTACGCGCAACACTGCCTTCCACGATCGGTCCGCAGGACACCGAATTGGGACCGCTCATCTCGGGAATCGACAGTCTCAACGGCCTGCGTGACCAGCTCAAGTCGCGCGTGCTCGAGCATGGCGTGCTGCAGCGCCTCGATACCAAACTCCTCGCGGTGTGCTTCGGCGGAATGAAGCCCGGCACGCTCGTGGGCGAGTGGTCGAGGATCAAGCTCGCGCGCTCGCGGCTCGCGCCGCCTTACTCGCCTGAGCTGACCCAATCGATCGGGGACCTCGCGGCGACCGAATCGGACGTCGAAAAGGCGCTCGCGGCAGCCGACGAGCGATCGGCGCTCGGCCATCTGCGTGATTACTTCAGCATGATCACCTCGACGTTTCGCGATGTCGACACGAGCCTCAAGCAGCTGTGCCTCAAGCTCGGCGCAGTGAGCCAACCGCTCAAGGCGATCATGGCAAAGTGCTGACAGGGGCGATGATATGAACGACACCGTGCTATCGCCGTCGGCGGTCGCATTCGAGTCTGCGACGGAGTTGCGTGACGCCCACGCGGCGCTGCTCGATGCGCTCGACCAGGAGCTCTCCCGCGACGCGAGCGCGCAGGGCGAAGCCGCCGCGCTGGCGCGCCTGGAGCCGCGAATCGTGGAGTTCCTGCAACGCGCCGAGGCGACGGGGTTGTTCATCGACGACGTCGGCGACCGGACCGCGTGCCAGATCCTGCTGGATTACTGGGTGTCCAGCCTGTCGCAAGCGGGAAGGCCCATCCAACGCGCCCACCTCGCGCACTTCGATGCGAGCCAGCTGCCGGACTTGAAGGACAAGCCGTGTCCGTACGTCGGGCTCGATGCCTTCCGCGATCGCACCTTCTACTTCGGCCGGGAAGTCGACATCGCGGCGTTGCTGAGGCAGTTGGATACCGCGCCGCTCGTCGTGGTGCTCGGCGCGTCGGGGAGCGGAAAGTCGTCGCTTGTCATCGGGGGTGTGCTGCCAGTGCTTGCAGACGCGGCGAGGGTCCCGCCACTCTGCATCGTTCCGCCGTTCGTTCCGGGCAACACCGTTCTCGATCACATGGCGGATGCGCTGCGTCGAAGCTCGTGTTGCGCACGTGAAGGCGTCGCGGCCGATGCGGCGGCGCTTCGACAGCAAGCGAGCCACCTGTCGGACGTTCTCGGCGGCGCGAATGCCAAGCCGGTCGTCATCACAATCGACCAATTCGAGGAAGTGTTCACGCTTGCCACGCAGGTCGACCGGGAGGCGGTCGCCGCCAACCTGGCGGCGATACTCGCTGCCGGACGTGGTCATCGGGTGATATTGACGGTGCGCGAGGAGTTCCGCAGCCGGATCGTGGAGCTGCAGGCGTTGAGCCCGTACCTGGCCAGCGCCTGGTTCACGATGCGGCCGATGGAATACGCGGAGCTGCGAGCCGCCATCGAAAAGCCGGCCCGACTGGTGAATCTGCATTTCCAGGCGGGCATCGTCGATGATCTCGTGAAAAAGGTGCTCGGTCAGCCGGCCGCGCTTCCCCTGCTGCAATTCACGCTGCGTTCGCTCTGGGAACAGCGCGATCGCAATCGCATCACGTGGCAGGTGTACCGCAAGGTCGGGGATCCGCTCAAGGCGCTGACCAGCTCCGCCGACGAGTTCTACGATGGGCTCACGCCCGAGACCCAGCAGGAGGTCAAGCGCATTCTCCTGGAGCTGGTCCGGGTGGACGAGCTCCTCGAAGCCTATCGGCAGCCGGTGCCGCGCAGCCGCTTGCTCGAGGCGGGCCGCGCCAATACGAAGGACGCGCTGAGGCTGCTGGTCGCCAACGACTATGTTCGCATCAGCTCTGCGCCGAGCGACGCGGACGCGATGGTCGAAGTGAAGCATGAATCGCTGGTGCGCAATTGGCCGCGATTCGTAGGCTGGATCGACGAAAAGCGTCGTCAGCGACGCGAGCGGCTCGGCCTGACCGAGGCGGCGTCGCGATGGGCAGAGAGCGGCAAGCCCGAGGAAGGGCTGCTCACGGGATGGCAGTTGCAGGCCGCGGAGGGCCTGTCCGACCTGTCCGACCTGGAGAAGGAGTTCGTGCAGGCGAGCGTCGCCGGCGTGGATCGCATGCACCAGGCGAAGGAGGCGACGCTGCGCCGCGAGATCGAGCAGGCGAGCGCGCTCGCGGCGGCAGAGGCGAAATCGGCGCTGCGCCTGCGCTACCTGTGGTTCGCGACCGTGCTCATCGCCATCATCGGCGCCGGCGCGATCCTCAGCGCGTACTGGAACATCCGCGAGCGCGAAAGACTGGAGCAGTTGTCGCACGCGTCGATGAACGCCGTCGACGGACGCCTCGACCACGCGCTTCTTCTGGGGGTCGAGTTGAGCCGCATGGCACCGGATGAGCGCGAGTCGCAACGCAGCTTGCTGTCGGCGTTGACGTCCAATCTGGAGCTGCAGCTGTTCCTTCCAGGCCATACCGGCCGGATCAGCGCAGTGGCATTCAGCCCGAAGACCATGAAAGTGCTGGCGTCGGCGTCTTACGACAAGACGATCATCCTTCGGGAAGCCGATACGGGCCGTATGCTGCTGCCGCCCTTGCGAGGACACGAAGACCGCATCTACAGCGTGGCGTTCAGTCCCGACGAGCGGACCGTGGCCTCGGCAAGTGCCGATGGAACGGTGCGACTGTGGAACGTCAGGACCGGCGCGTCGATCGCCACGTTGACGCATGACGACCAGGTCTATGGCGTGGCGATCTCGCCGGATGGGAAGACACTGGCGTCGGCGTGCAAGGACGGTAACGTGTGGCTCTGGGATCTCCAAACCGGCGACCACGAGCTTCTCCCTCACGGCAAGGGGGGCCGATCGACCCGGTTGCCAGCGGTGCGCATCGTGCGGTTCAGCACCGATGGAACATTGCTCGCGTCCGGCGGGAAGGACGGGCACATCGTCCTTTGGGATGTCAAGAACCGCCGGCAGACCGGTCTGCCGATCGCGCTCGAAGGCGAAGTGAGTTCAATGGTTTTCAGCCACGATGGAAAGATGATCGCGTCCGGCGACGAGTATGGCGGTGTCGACCTGTGGGACGTCGCGACGCGCACGATGCTCGGGCGTCACCACGCCTATCATCTGCGCGTGGTCCATGGGGTGGCGTTCAGCGCCGACGACTCCAAGCTCGCAACCGCGAGTTCCGATCTGACTGTCTACATCCATAACGTCCAGGACATCCGCAATGCGGAGGGCCCTGAAGTGGCGCCACGAGCGCTGAAGGGCCGCGCCGCGAAGTTCATCAGCGTCGAATTCGGCAAGGAGGGCAAGCTCGCGACGGGCACCGACAACGGCATGCTCGTGCTGTGGGATGTGAACGGTGTCAACCGGTTGAGCCAGGTCGTCCAGCTGCCCGCGAGCCCCTTGATAGGAAGAGCCTTGGCGTTCGTCAACAGCGGCAATACGTTGATCGGTTCTTCGGATGACGCCATCCTCTTCGTCGAAAAGGGGAAATGGGGCTGGGCGTCCACGCGGTGGGAGAAGGCCGGCCAAAGCCAGATCACGCTGATCGCGGCGGCGCGTGCTGCGAACCTCTTTGTCACGGTCGGCTCCGACAACAGCGTCAAGCTCTGGAACGAGCCTAACCGGCCGCCGGCGAATACTCTGATACCGGCTGGCAACGAGCAGATCCAGAGCGCCGCGCTGAGCGACGACGGGCATACGTTGGCGCTCGCCGTACGGGCACCGGGCGCAGAGCGGGAGATCGAGATCCGTGTGATGACCCTGCCTGAAGGTCGACTGAAGGAAACGATCGCGCCGCCCCCACAGACGAACGTATACGCGCTCGCGTTCAGTCCCGACAATGGAGCGCTGGTTTATGCAAATGACCGGTTTGGAGTCACGATCCACCACTTCGCCGACTCCAAGCTCGACAAGAACCTGCAGCATCGCTATGTGGTCGGCCTGGCGTTCAGCGCGGATGGCCACGTCGTGGCAACCGGAAGCCGGGATGGCGACGTGCGCCTGTGGGATGTGCAAACGGGATCCGCCAAGGGCGTGCCGCTGCTTCACCGCGCGGCCGTCAACTCCGTCGCATTCAGCCCGAGCGGCAAGCTTCTCGCCTCCGGCAGCGACGACAGGACGATCCTCCTGTGGGATGTCGAGACACAGCAGCAAATGACGCGACCACTCGAAGGTCACGCAGAGGCCGTTTCGAGCGTCGTCTTCAGTCCGGACGGACTCCAGCTTGCTTCGATCGCACGCAATGGCAGCATCATGTTCTCGGACCTTGGCCTCGATGCGTTGGCTTCGCGGGCTTGCGACGTCATCAACGGCAATTTCACCGAAGAGGAATGGTCGCAAGTCGATCGCACGATCGGGTTGAGATCGTGGCGCGAGCCGCTCTCCGGCCATGCGTTGCGCGTAACGTGCGCAAAGGCCAAGGCAAGGGAAGCGGACGAGCGTGCGATGGCCAATGACACGACCGGAGCGGGGAACCTCTTCGCCGAGACCGCGCGCATTGCGCTCGAGAGAAAGGATTGGGAACTCAGCAACCATGTATGTTGGCTGGGAAGCCTCGACGGACTGGCGAAGGAGGTGCTACCCGTCTGCGAGCAGGCCATTCGTCTCGCACCGGAGAATTGGAAGGACATGCTCAAGGATTCGCGCGGACTTGCGCGCGCTTTGACGGGCGACCGTGCGGGCGCAATCGACGACTTCAGCGCGGCGCTGAAGCCGATCAGGGATTGGAACGAAATGGGTCTCTACGACGCCGCATTCCTGAAGCGCCGCGAGCACTGGATCCAGGCGCTCAAGGCGGGCCAGGACCCGTTCGACTCCGCGACCCTGGACGTGCTCAGGAACGAGTAGTCGTTGGGCTCGCCAAGCTGGCGATGGCTGCGCCGCGCACGGCCACGGCACGAACGCGCCTCGAAGCGGGCCTGGCACGGCATAAACAGCCTTGTGCCATAGTGAGACATTACCGCTCCGCCGCATGCGACCTGCGGTCGCAGTCTGCACGAACGGTCTACAAGCAGGGTCGAACGATGGACGAGCTGCATCACATCCGCATCCTTCACCTCTCCGATCTCCACGCACGGGTCGCGCTGGACTGGATGCCCGACAAGCGCAAGAACCTCATTCGCCTGCAAAAGACGTCGCGCGAGCGCGTGCTCGGCTCCTGGTTCCAGGAGACGCTCGCGGCAGTCGCGCGCGAGGCGCCGATCGACCTCGTGTGCTTCACCGGCGACATCGCCGACTGGGGTCTGGAGGCGGAATACGAGCAGGCAAGCCGCGTGCTGCAGACGGTGATCGACGTACTGTCACTGGATCGCAGCCGTCTCTTCGTGGTCCCCGGAAATCACGACGTGAATCGCGGCGTCGCGGAGACCGATTGGCGCGAGTTGCACAAATTGCTCGGCGAGCGGGAGGACGTGGCCGCCAAGCTCGGCTTGTGGGCGTCCGACGTGCAGGAGCCGGCGGGCGTGGATCCGCAACTCGTGCAGCGCGTGCTGCGACGACAGGGAGGATTCTGGAACTGGGTGCAAAAAGGGCTGGGTCGGCCCGAGCTCGTTCCTGCGCCCGGCGGCCTCAATCATCCGACGCTCGGCTATCGCGTCACGCTGGCGGGACGCTGGCCGTTTCCCGTGCAGGTGGTCGGACTGAATTCGGCGTGGCTGTGCGGCGAGCCGAACGAGAAGGGCAAGCTCGCCGTCACGCGCGAGCAGGTGGACTGGCTCTGCAACGACGACGGTAAGGCGCTGTCGGGCTTCCGCCTGGTGCTGATGCATCACGCGCTCGGTGACCTCGCCGATTCGGACGCGCGCGAGGTCGAGCACGCGCTCGCCGATGGCCGCGCCGACCTTCTGCTGCACGGCCATCAGCACGACGCGCGCCTCACCATGCTCATCGACCCCGATCAATCGCTCAATATTGCGTCGGCCGGCAGTCTTTACGAAGGCGACAAGGGCGATCGCTTCTTCAACGAGTTCCACGTGATCGATGCGTGCGTGTCGTCCGCAGGTCGGCCGTCGCACTACGAAGTGACGTTCTATGGCTGGTCCACCGGCGCACGGTGGCACCGCAGCAATGCCCTCTACCGTCGCACGAGCGACGGCAAGCTCCAGTGGTCGGCGCAGAACACGATCACCGAGACGAAGGCCAATGTGCCGGTTGCGTCGGCTGCAACGACGCCGACGATTGCGGGGTCGAATATCGCACCGGCGGTCGATCCCCCCGCCGAGGCAATGCGTCGCGCGTGGCATCCCCCACGGACGCTGAACGATCGCGGGGTTCTTTCGCCGACCCGCTTCGCGATCAATCCGAGCTACGAGCGCGACGGCGAGCGGCGCTGGCTCAAATACTCCGACGTTCTGGTTTTGCTCGATGATCCTTCCACTTCCGATGACGTCTATCTGATCCCCAGCCGCAAGTCGCCGAAGCGTTTCCACGAGCCGCGCGAAATCCAGAAACGCGGCAACCGCAGCGCCAAATCCCGCTTGATCCGCCAGTTCGTGCAAGCGACGGCCAATCGTCACATCGACGGCCTCGGATTCATGATGAAGATGCGCGACGGCAGTTCGCGACTCCACGTCTACGCCAAGGATCTCGACGATTTTCTGAATGTCCACGCCCTGCACGAGGAGCGCAGCCTGGTCTATGTCACCTTCAAGAGCGAGGACGCCGTCTGGCGCGACCGGCTTCGTTCGGTTCTCGACCGGGACACGCGGATCGAGGAGTGGGATGACAGCAAGCTCAAGCCGGGCGACGACTTTCGCAAGAAGATGACCGAAATGGTGGCACGCACGCGGGTCATGGTCGTGCTCGCGAGCCCGGAGTACATGGCAGCACGGCTGCCCCTGGAGCTCGAGCTGCAGCCGGCGATCGCCGCCGCCAACGCCGGCGAATTGACGCTGCTGTGGGTGCCCGTTCGCGCTTTCGATTTCGCCGCCTCGCCGCTGGGTCCCTTCATGTCGACGGTGAAGCCCGGCGCCGCCCTCGACGACATGCCGACCGCCGAATGGACCAAGGCATTGCGTGTTCTTTACGAGGCGATCTGCGATGCGCTCGGCCTGCAGGCGTTGCCGCCTCCGAAAGGCGACGCGTTGAAGGAGCTCGCCGCGAAGTACTCCGCCTTGGGCGCCAAGTAGGCGGCTGGCCGCGCGCTCGCGGAAACGAGCGAGTGCCCGGCTACGCCGCTTCCGACCGCGCGACCAGGGTGTCGATCAGCCCCGCGAGCTTGTCGCCGGCAGCCTGCAGCCGGGTCGCATCCTCGCCGGGGATGCCATGCTTGATGCGAAGCCCGTAGGGAAGCGAGTGTGCCGAGGCGGCATCGAGATAAACCGGCACCACGCGATGGGTGTCCGGGTCCTTCCGCGCCAGGTCGATCGCCGCCGCGACTTCCTCGCGCTGGTAATACGCTTCCTCGGTCTTGGCCGAAACCAGCACAACGGTGATCAGCGCGTCACGCTGGGCGGCCGACAAGGCCGCGTCCCAGTTGTCTCCCGGGAGAAGACAGCGATGGTCGATGAACACGCGGTAGCGGTTGCACAACAGCGCGTAGAGCTGGTCCGCATGCGCGCGATCGCTCGCCGCGTACGCGATGAACAGATCCCATTTCTTCGCCGGGGCGAGCAGGTTGCAGAGCGCGACCGCGGATCGAGGCCGCGCGCGGGGATCGCGATCGAGCGCCTGCAACAGCGCCTTGCTCACCTGGACCGATAGCGCGGGGTTCGCTTCTTGCGGCGGCAGGAGCTCGCCGGTCACGCGCGCGAGCATCTGCTGGAAAGGCGGCGCCGCGATGTCGAACGGAAGCCGGCCCGTGAGGAGCTCGTAGGCGACGAGGCCGAATGCGTAGATGTCGGACTTGGTCGACTGCTTGTTGTACTGCAGCTGCTCGGGACTGAGGTACGCGGACGTTCCCACTGCCACCGGGTTGGCCACGGTGGTCGCCACGCGCTCCATGACCGCGAAATGGCGCGAGATCCCGAAGTCGGCGAGGAATGCGGTTCGCCGGTCCGCGGAAAGGAGAACGTTCTCGGGCTTGATGTCGCCGTGAATCACGCCGTGGCCATGCGCATAGTCGATGGCCTTGCCTATCTGGCGCAGCAACGGGCCCGCCGAAGCAACCGGAACGAACTGCGCTCCGGCGAGACTTCGACGCAGGTTTCCTCCGGGACAGTGAGGCAGCGCGATGAAGTAGGGCAGCGGGCCGGACTCGGACTCCCCATGATCCAGGATCGGGAGGATGTTCGGATGCCGGAGCGCGTGCAACGCGTCGAGCTCGGCGTAGAACGACTCGATCGCGCCGGGCTCGGCGATTTCCTCGCGAAACGCCTTGATCATGACCTCATCGCCCGATTTCACGTCCTCGGCCAGGTATAGCACCGAGACCCGGCCCAGGAACGTAGGGTGGTCCGATCGGAGCCGATAGCTCGACGAGCGTCCTTGCAGTACCGCGGGGTCGTTCATGATCACTCCGCAAGCCGGGCGAGTCATGCCGCGGCGGGTGCGACAGGTGACGTCAATGATCGCCCGTTCCCCGCCGACTGGCTAGCGGCGAAGCGCCTGCAGCCGCTTCAGCACGGCATCCATCCGGGCCCGGGTGTCCGCATCAACGATGTGCAGGGCACTTTCGCCGAGGCTCTTCAGCGACGTTTCGTCCTGCCAGCGGTCGGCCTGGCCTTCGCGTTCGATCAAGTCGGCGAGCTCCTCGGCCTTGTCCGCATCGCACAGGTCGAACGCGACCGCGAGCAACGTAGGGCGCACCCACTCGTTGCCGCTGTTGCGCGTGACGGCCCGCTGGCATGCAGCGCTCGTGACCTGCAAAGCCATCTGCGCTCGCGATTCGTCGCCCTTGGCGCCACGTGCACGGTACAGTCTCGCAAGATTGGACGAAGGATAGTAATCGTTGAGGTCGAGCATCATGCCGCGCTCGTAATGATCGATCGCCTGGTTGCGAAAGAAGACAGCTTCGTCGTCTCGACCGGCGGCCGAGGCTGTGCGCATCAGCTCCTTGTACCGTCCGCCGAGCAGCCCTTCGCGCTCGGATGTCGCTCCCGCAGCCGCGATGAGCGCCGTGAGATCCGCGATCGCCTCCAGCGGCCGGTCGAGCTTTCCCAGCGCGAGGGCGCGCTGCTCGCGGACATACGGCTCATTGCGGATGTCCGCGGTCTGGTGGTCGATGTAGTCGAGCACCTTCGTCCAGTCCGACTTCTCGACGACCGCGCTGATCTGCAGGCGCAGGAGGCTGACCGCGACGGCGGGCACGACGACCGCTCCGGCGTACTTCGCGACGATGCGCTGCGCCTCGGCGTTGCGCATCGCCACGGGAAGCGTACGCAAGGCGCGAACCTCCGACTGAAACGCGGCGAGCGCTTCCACCTGATCCCGCACTCCTGCAGCCCTGTTTTCATCCACCGGGCCCGGGTAGCCTGGCAGCACGTCGAACACCGGGGAGCGCGCCGCGCGCATCCGCGCGATCTGCGGGCGGATCGCGTCACGGACGGCTTGCGCGACCGCGTCGTCGATGTCTCCGGTCGGCAGGGGATAGCGCACGCTGCGCATCTGCGCCACGTCGAAGAGCTGCTTCGACCAGTCGGCTGCGAGCAGAATGCAGCCGTCGGCCTTGGCTGCATGGCGCACGCCAATCTCGTAATGCACGTTTCCGTTGGGAATGGTGACGTCGGCGAGGACCAGATCGGAGAAGTACAGGCGCTCCAGCATCTGGTTCACGATCAGAGAGCCGGTCTCCTGATCGGCGCGTATCGGCCGATAGCCGAGCTCCTCGAGCAGAGGAAAGTACGCCTTGTCCCACAGGGCATTGAAGTCCACTTCGGCCGGTCCCTTGCCGGGTTCGGCCTGAGTCGCCTTGCGGCCGAACGGCATGACCATGAAGCAGAATGCCGGCAGGCAGTTGTCTGGCATGGGTCGATCCTGTGCTCAGCGCGACGGGTTCGTCGCCGGTGCTCGATCACGATCTCCAAGGGCGACGCATCGACCCTCGGCTCTACCTGGCGGGCGGCGCCTCCGGTTCCAGTCGCGCGATGATGTCGCTGCCGAAGCGCTCGCTGAATCCACACAGGAACGCCGCCACCCAATAGGCGACATCGGAGTCCGGGCCGCCCGATCCCTGGGCGAATGTAACGGCGATCAACTGATATTTGAGAACGAGATAGACGATGATCGCGAACGACACCGCTACGATGGGTTTCGATGCGCCCGAGATCATGAGTAGTCCTTTGCTCGTCTCCTCCCTCAGGTCCATGCCGGAAAGGCGAATCAGCACGCTCGTCACGCTGCCCATGCCCGCGAAGGCGATGAGCGCGATCAGGATGTCGGTGGAGGGAAACGCCTTTACCGCGCCCCTGGCACCCAGCTCGACGACGATGAATGCGATGACGACCAGGGTCAGCACGCCGAGCGCGGTCCCGGCTGCGTAATGAATCCGATTCCGGCCGATGAGTGCGCGCTCGTATATTTCGGTCGCGGCCTTCAGTATTCCTTGCGCCTTGGGCAAATCGCCGGCAACGATCGCGACGGTCGCGGCGTTTTCAAGCAGAACGAAGATTTCCTCGCGCGCCCAGAAATGGTTCTTCGCCACGCGCTTGCCGAGCGAGCCCAGTTGGCCGACGAACGCGATCTGGTCGGCGGGCAGGAGTGCCGTGGGATCGAGCTGAAGCTCGCCGGTTGCGGTGAAGCGCACGACCTGCGCGCGTTCGGCCGTCGCCTGGAGCTTGATCTCCGTGACGTTGGGTGGTCCGTCGCCGTCAGAGCGCGCCGTGAAGGGTGTTGCCATGGCGTACCTCCAATCGTCCCATGCGGGCCCTGCAGCACGTCCGCTCGACTCGGGCAGCGCTCATGGCGGGCTTTCGGACGCGTTACCGGATGGCGCGCCCGACCTCGGGCGCCGTCGTCGTGCTGCCTTGCGGGGGAGATTCGCCGTGCTCCCCCGGCTGCAGCGTCTTGGCGATGGTCGACTGCGCAGAAGCGAGAGAGCATTCGCGGTGAATCACCTGGATCTTGGCCGCCTCGATGGTCGGCACGACCTGCTCTTCCGGCATTGCTTGCAGAGCGACGAGATAAGTCCCTACGTCGTGGTAATACGTAGCCTGGATGGCTTGTGCATAATTGGCCGCGGCTGCCTTCGCATACACGTTCGCGTTGATGGCCGATTTCCATCCGTTGGACACCGTCGCGGCGGCGGCGAGGCCGTGAACCGTCGAGAGCGGCGTGAAAGCCGTCGCGAGCGCCGAGAACAGCGTGGTGGCGACATCGAACGCGGTGTTGGAAGTGTTCTCCGCGAGAACGAGGCCGTTGAGGAAATCGGCGCACTTGTCCTGCGACTGCACGATCAGGACACCGACACAGGATCGGTGATTGTTGTTGCTGCACTTGTCGAGGACCGACATGTCGAGATTGTCGGCCGCGACGAGGAAGGCATTGGAATCGTGCAGCTGCCGGAGCGGCGCGGCGCAACCACCCAGGACCAGCGCAACGCCCAGCGATGCCGCCATGGCCTGCGCGTTCATGGTCTTCCTCCGCGGGTTGGGAACATCCTTCAGTGGCGCGCGAGCCGGATGCAGAACTGTTCCTCGAGGTCGTACGCGATGCCGTGCACCGTGCCTTCGCCACGCGCAATGCAGAGCTTCCGTCGGCGGACGTCGTCGACCCATTGAGGGTTAGCCGCCTCCGCGCGTCGGTTCGCGACGATCTCCAGCTTGCGAGTCTCGGTCTCGGCGTCCGACAGTCCAGCCGCGATCAGCTTGAAATCCGCGACGATCTGTGCGCGCGTGACCGAGCCGATGCTGCCGTTCTGGGTGACGATGTCGAACATGAGCGCCACCGCCCGCTCGCTCCACAAGGCGTAGTCCTGGCACATCGCGAGGGCGCGCTGAAATGCGCGGTCCGAGTGAGTCACCTGGATCTGCTGGAATTCCGACGTGCGCCCGAGCGCCTTGGCGTAGCCGCGCCACGGTTCGTTGATCGTGTGCTTGACCGGATGCTGCACGGAGCGCGCAAACGCCATGAGCTCCGATTGCGGCGCGTGGAGCGCCGCGGCGAAGGCGTCGTAGTGCGAACCGAATATGCCCTTCACCACATCCGCATGCTGCGTCACCATGTCGTTGAGCAGCGGCTGCAGCGAGCCCTGGCCGAAATTCCATTGCAGCACGCCAAAGCTGATTCCCTGTCCGTCGAAGTCGCCGCTGAGCCCGCAGAAGCATTCGGGCGCGGCGGCTCCCGTCTCGAAGCTTCCCGTCAGCGCAAGGCAACGCCGTGCAAGCTGATCGTTCTGCAACTCGGGCGCGGGAATCGCGTCGCTGCCGCCGAACATGGCCTTCCACGTCGTGTCCTTCACGCGGCCGTCGTCCGCCAGCCCGCTCTGGCGTTGAAACGCCTCGACGCCGCTCAGCGTGCTTCCACCGAAGTTGCCGTCCAGGGCGCCGCGATACAGTCCGCGGCTCTTCAGCACCTCCTGGATCTTCCTGACCGTTTCCCCTTGAGAGCCGAGGGCATAACTTGGCATGGGTATCCCCTCATCGACGGCAGCATGCGGAAGCGACGTTGATCGACGCGATGCGACGGCAGAAAGGAGGCGCTGGAAGTGAAAGGGCCGGGCCCGCACGAGGGCCGTGCCCGCGCATGAGTGCGCCGTCCAGCGGTACGGAAGCCGTCATCACACGGTCCGCCTCTCGGGTGAGTGCGCGAGCGGCGGCGACCCGCGCCGAGTCGCCACCACGTCGTAGTAGACAAGAAAGCGTCATCGAGCGCAACAGCGGCGGGCCGGCGAGCCGCTCTTCATTCGGCAAATCGATGCGGCCGTTGATCAGCCCGACAAACCACGCCCAGTGGGGTTGACCCGGGGGTGGCCATCTTGTCTACTACGACAACGGACGTCCGGAGCGCCACGCAGATGTTGGGTCGGCTCCGGCGATCCTCGAAGCGCGCCGTCCCGGATGGAGGTCGCAATGTCGAGGAACATCGTCGTCTGCTGTGATGGCACCGCGAACGAGTTCGCGAAGGACAACACCAACGTCGTCAAGCTGTATTCGGTGCTCGAGCACGACCCGGCTCGCCAGGTCGCCTACTATCACCCCGGGCTCGGAACGATGGAGGCCGCCGGCGCGCTGACGCCGTTCGCTCGCAAGGTCACCAAGCTGCTCGGCATGGCCATCGGCTACGGGCTGTCGAGCGACATCGAGAATGCGTATGTCTTCCTGATGCGGCACTTCAGGGAAGGCGACCACGTATTCCTGTTCGGATTCAGCCGCGGCGCGTATACCGTGCGCGCGGTCGCGTCGCTGCTGCATCTCTACGGTTTGGTCCGAGCGGGCAACGAATCGCTGGTTCCCTACGTGATCCGCATGATGATGAGCATTCAGCGCGCCACGTCGGAGCGCGAGCGTACGGCCGCGATGAACGAGTACCTGCATCTCGCGGGCGATTTCCGCAACGCGATGGCGTGCGTGCAATGCCGTCCCTGGTTCGTCGGCGTATGGGACACGGTGAGCTCGGTGGGCTGGATCGCAAATCCGCTCAAGCTTCCGCACGTGGCCAACAATCCAAGCATTCAGATCGGACGCCATGCGATTGCCATCGACGAGCGGCGCGCGTTCTTCCGCAATCATCTGTGGCGACTGCCCAACGACGGAACGGCGCAGGGGCCGAACGACATGAAGCAGGTGTGGTTTCCCGGCGTGCATTGCGACGTGGGAGGCGGCTATGCGGAATCCGAGAGCGGCCTCGCGAAGCTCGCGCTGCGATGGATGCTGAGGGAGGCGCAGGCGGCGGGCCTGCGGGTCGATGCCGCGAAGGCACGACACATTCTCGGTGAGGATGGCGGCCCTTGCGCCAAGCCCGATGCCAACGCCGAGCCGCATGAGTCGCTCAAAGGCGCATGGAATCTCGCCGAGTTCCTGCCGAAGAAGCATTTCGACTGGCAAACGAGGAAGGAAGCGCGGCGCATGAACCTGTACCGGCGCCGGACGATCCCGCCGCATTCGCAAGTGCACCTGGCCGCGAAAGAGAGGGGCGAGGAATACTGCAAGCGGCTGCCGGAGGATGTCGAATGGGTTGGCGATGCGGCGGTCGAGACGAAGCGCGACGCGCCTGCCGAACTGGTCTGACGTATCCATGACGGAACCCATCCAGATACGCACGGTAGCGGTCGAGTTCCTGCGCGCGGGACCGCCGCACAACCAGCTGCTGTCCCCGCTGACCCAGTATCTCGCCGTGTGCGGCGACGCGGGTGCCGGCGTGGTGACCGTGCCGTACGAGCAGGCGGCATTCGAGCGCAAGCTCAAGGAGCTGCGCTACGAGACCGGCGACACGGACGATCGGCTCGCCATGCTGCACGACGTCGGCGTCGAGATGGGCAGGATCCTCGGCTCGGTGCCCGGCTTGCCCGGCGCGCTGACGGTGGACCCCAGCAAGGCGGCGACGCTCATACACCTGCGCTTGACGCTGTCGGCGTCCGAGTTGGCGCACCTGCCGTTCGAGCTCGCGAAGGTGCCGGTCGGTCCGACGATGACGTCGGAGAGCTGGCTCGCGATCCAGACGCGTCCGCCCGTGTGCGTAACGCGCAACATCCGGACGGTTTCGCCCGAAGGGGTCGTATGGCCGCACAAGCCGCGCATCCTGTTCATCTCGGGCGCGAAGCAGTTCGTTCCCTTCGACGAGCACCGCGAAGCACTCGAAGCGGTCATCGACCCGTTTCGCGATCCCAAGTGCAAGGCGGTGAAGTCGAACGGGCGTGAGGAGATCGGCGACCTCCTGACCATTCTGGAGAACCCGTCACTCGCCGAAGTGCTGGAGGAATGCAGCCGAACTGCCTACACGCACGTGCATATCCTCACGCACGGCGACGCCGACGACACGGCGCCCGGCTCGTACGGCCTGGTCCTCCGAGGCGTGAACGATTCGGCCGACGTGATCTCCGGTGATCGCTTCGCCAATGCGCTCGTGTCGGTGAGCTCCGAATGCGTGCATCGCCCTTCGGTGGTCACGGTCGCCAGCTGCGACAGCGGGAATGTCGGTACCGTCGCGACGCCGGGCGCGAGCTTCGCGCATGCGCTGCATCAGGCCGGCATTCCGCTGGTCGTCGCATCGCAGTTTCCGCTCAGCATGGAAGGCTCGGTGCCGCTCGTGGGCAAGCTGTACGACGCGCTGCTGTGGGGCGAGCATCCGCTGCTCGCGCTGCGCCGCGTGCGTGCGGAGCTTCACGCGCGATTCACCGCGAACTGGCACGACTGGGCGAGCCTCGTCGTCTACGAGGCGTTGCCGCGGGCGCTCGACGATCAGCTCGACTCCCTGCGTTATCACCAGGCGCGGCGCGCCATGGACGCGGCGCTCGAACGCATCGATCGCGCCGTGGCCAAGAAATCGCAGGAGTCGCTGCCCGTACTCGACCGGGCCGTCGAGAGCGCGTTGAATCGCCTGCCTTACGAGGGCCAGTACGCCGTCGAATGCCTCGGGCTGCGCGGGAGTGCTCGCAAGCGCATGGCGCAGGCGGCTTTCACACTGCATGCCGACGCTCCGGTGAAGCGGCGGGAATGGCGGGACCCGCACGACCTCCTCGAGGAGGCGTTGACGTACTACAACGAGGCGGTGCGGCGGCTCCTGGTCAACGACGGCAAGACCGTGCAGCGCGTCGCCACGCTGCACTGGGTGCTCGTGCAGGCGGTGTCGCTGTCGGCCGTGCTCGGCAAGCAGAGCGAGGAGGAGCGCTGGAAAGCCGCCAAGCTCTGCGCCGAGCTCTACGTCGACCACGCGGAGCGCGAGGAGCGCGCGTGGGCCCACGCGAGCCTCGCCGAGCTGTATCTGCTGCAGCTCGCCGAGAGCAAGAGCGACGCGTGGCCCCACGTTGCTTCCAGCGCCGAGAAGGAGGCCGGGTACCTCGTCACGCTGTATCCGTCGCGCATGGACTTTCCGGTCAAGTCGACGGTGCGCCAGCTGCGACGCTACGTCGACTGGTGGGGCAAGCAGCGGATCGCGGCGCTTTCCGAAAGCGATCCCGCGTCGGCGGCTTCGTGGAAGGCGCTGGTCGACGCCGCGAACGGCCTCGTCGCGCTGCTCGATCGACCGGATGCTGCGCCCGAGGATTCGGGTCCATCCACGCCGTCGGGCGGCGCCGGCGGACACGGTACCCCATCGCCGACGCCTGGCGCTGCCGTCACCGAGGCGCCGGCGCCGCGCGCAGCGCTCGGCGCTGCAACGCATCGACGCACTGCGCGCCCCGTCAAGGCGGCGAGCCCGCAGCCCCCCGCCGTGTCACGTCACGAGGGCCCGTTCTTCGACATCGAGATGTTTCCCGCAGGCCACGGCGACGCGCTCTGGATCGAATACGGTGACGCGAACGTCTGCCATCGCGTGCTCGTCGATTGCGGCACCCAGCAGACGGCGCCCGGCCTGTTGCGCCGCGTCGAGCAGCTGCCGAGCAATGCGCGCCGCCTGGAGCTGTTCGTGATGACGCACATCGATGCCGACCACATCGGCGGCGCGTTGCGGTTCCTGCAAGCGGTCAAGGAAGGACTGCGCATCGACGACACGTGGTTCAACGGCTGGCGCCACATCTCGGGCAGCCTGGGCGCGCGCCAGGGCGAAGTGTTCTCGTCGGCGCTCCAGGACCTCGAGCTGCGATGGAACGACTGGCGAGGCGGGGACGCGATCGTCGTCGGCGCGAAGGAGCTTCCCGTATGCCAACTGCCTGGTGGCATGAAGCTCACGCTGCTTTCGCCCCAGCCTGCGGAGCTGCGAAAGCTCGCACCGGTGTGGACGCGCGAGTTGAAGCGCTTCGGTCTCGAGCCCGGATCGCGCATCGACTACAGCCGTTTCCTGCGCGGCACGCCATCCACGTCGACCGACGTGGACAGCCTCGCCGACGAGGCCTTCAGCGGCGACGCGGCCGCGCCGAACGGCAGCAGCATCGCCTTGCTCGCCGAATACGGCAATGCGGCCGTGCTCCTCGGGGCCGACGCGTATGCACCCGTGCTCGCGACGTCGATCAAGCAATTGCTGCAGGCACGCGGCGGCGAGCGGCTGAAGCTCGATGCGTTCAAGGTTCCTCATCACGGCAGCCAGAACAATCTCAGCAACGATCTGCTGGACCTGGTCGCGTGTCCGCGCTATCTGCTGTCGACCAACGGCGATCACTTCTATCATCCGGATCGGCAGGCCGTCGCCCGCATCATCAAGCACGGCGGCGAGCGTCCATCGCTGTACTTCAACTATCGGACGCACTACAACGAGGTGTGGGGCGAGGCAGGGTTGCAGGAGCAATACGCGTATACCGCGCACTTTCCCGCGGATGCCGCGGGCGGCAGCGTCGTATCGCTGCTTGCGCCGAGGCTCTGACGTGCGCGCCGAGCGCGGTCCGCGACGTTTGCATTGACGCGAGAGCATGGCCGATCCGCCGCGCGCGCTGCTCTTCAGCGGCCACATGATCGACGCGCCGGATCGCGCGTCGCCGCGCTTTCCGCCGGCGCTCGAGCCCGCCGTACGGGACGCGATACGGCACCAGCTCGCCCGCATTGCCGCCGGCCCGGGTGACACGGCGATCTCCGGCGGCGCCTGCGGCGGCGATCTGCTGTTCGCCGAGGCCGTGCTCGACCGTGGTGTCCCGCTGCAGGTGTACCTGCCGTTCGACGAAACGACGTTCATCGACAAGTCCGTTCGCTTCGCCGATCGCGACTGGATCGTGCGTTATCGCGCCGTGATCGCGAGGGCGCAGCGATTCGTCGCGCCCGAGGTGCTCGGGCCGCTATCCGGCGGCGTGGATCCGTATGAGCGCGCGAACCTGTGGATGCTCGACGAGGCGGAGCGCATCGGCGCCGGCAATGTGTCGTTCGTCTGCCTGTGGAACGGGGAAGGCGGCGACGGTCCGGGTGGAACCCAGCACATGATCGCCAGGGTCCGCGAGCGAGGCGGTAGCGTGCACTGGATCGACATCCGGACGCTCTGAGACGCCTCGAGCACCGCGGCCGCGGCGCGAGATCGCGGCGTGCCACCGCGACAATGACATAGCGACTCGCTACTTCTTCGCCTCGGCGGCCTTCTCCTTTGCCTTGTCGGCGATCTCCTTGGCCGCCGCGGCCGTCTTGTCCGCAGCCTCCTTGGTCGCGTCGGCTGCCTTCGACATCGCGTCCTTCACCTCGGGCGACGCCTTGTCCATCGCCTGCTTGGCCGCGTCGTTCGCTTGCGCGGTCGCGTCCTTGGCGGCGTTCACCGTCGCGTTCGCGGCGTCCTTCGCTGCCGCGCCGGTGGCCTCGGCGGCCTTCTTGAGCGCGTCGCCGGCCTGGCTCGCGGACTCCCTGGCCTTTTCGGTCGCGGCCTTCGTCGCGGCGGATTGTCGATCGCAGGCGCAAAGCGAAAGCGCGAGCGTGACCGCGCAGAGCGTGCTCAGCAGGTTGCGGATCATGATACGTGTCTCCGTTGAAAGAGCGCTGCGCAGTTTAGCGCAAGTGCGCGCACTCAGATCAGCCGCGCGCGGTGCCGCTCCCACAGCACCAGGAGCACGCCGCTCGCGACGATGATGGCCATGCCGAGCGCCGAGACCATGTCGGGATGCTGGCCGAAGAACAGCACGCCGAACAGCGTCGCCCACAGGATCTGCAGATACGTGAACGGTGCGAGGAGCGACGCCGGCGCCTGCGAATACGCGCTGATCATGAGGCCGTGGCCGAGGCCGGCGAAGAGGCCGCTCAGCATGAAGAGCGCCGCGTGCGGGACGCTGATCCGCGTCTCCTCGAGCAGGAGCGGCAGCACCAGCGTCAGCCCGATCGCACCGACCAGCGCGCTGTAGAAGAGCATCGTCTGCGGATGATCGTCGCGCAGCTTCCGCGTGTACAGCTGATAGAGCGCGTTGCACACCGCGGTCACGAGGAGGAACGCCACGGCGGGATGCAGCACCGCGGATCCCGGACGCGCCACGATCAGGATGCCGGTAAAGCTCGCGACGGAAGCCACGATGCGCGCGCGCGTGGGCCGCTCGCCCAGCACCGGCAGCGACAATGCGACGACCACCACGGGCGCCAGGAACGTGATCGCCGACGCCTCGGCGAGCGGCAGGAACCGCAGCGCGGCGAAGAATGCAACCGTCGCGGCGAGCAGGAACGCCGAGCGCAGGAGCTGCATGCGCAGGTTGGCGGTGCGCCAGAACCCGTGGCCGAGGCGCTGCCACGCGAACGGCGTCACGACGACCATCTGCCCGACGTAGCGCGCCCAGACCACGAGAAGCAGCGGGTGGTCGCGAACGAGGAACTTCGCCGTGGCGTCGAGCGAGCTCAGGCAAAGGCCCGCGAGGAGGAACAGGGGCAGCGCGCGGCGAAGAGGATGCGGGTCGCCCCCCATGCACTGCGCCGCTACGCTGCCTGCATCAGGTCGCGCAAGACATACGGCAGGATGCCGCCGTGCTTGTAGTAGTCGACTTCGATCGGCGTGTCGATGCGGCACAGCACCGGCACCTCCTTGACGCTGCCGTCGACGCGGCGGATGACGAGCGTGAGCTCCTGCTGCGGCTTGATGTCGGCGGGCACGGCGATGTCGAACATCTCGTCGCCCTTGATGCCGAGCGACTCGGCGCTGTCGGCTGTCTTGAACTGCAGCGGCAGCACGCCCATGCCCACGAGGTTCGAGCGATGGATGCGCTCGAAGCTCCGCGCGATCACCGCCTTGACGCCGAGGAGCTGCGTGCCCTTCGCCGCCCAGTCGCGCGAGCTGCCGGTGCCGTATTCCTCGCCCCCGAAGACCACGCTCGGCACGCCCTGCGCCTTGTACTTCATCGCCGCGTCGTAGATCGACATGCGCTCGCCGCCGGGTTGGAACAGCGTCACGCCGCCCTCGATGCGGGTGCCGTCGTCCTTCGGCGGCAGCATGAGGTTCTTGATGCGCACGTTCGCGAACGTGCCGCGCATCATCACCTCGTGGTTGCCGCGTCGCGCGCCGTAGCTGTTGAAGTTGGCGACCGACACGTCCTTTTCCTGGAGGTACAGGCCGGCCGGCGACGTCGGCTTGATCGCGCCCGCCGGCGAGATGTGATCGGTGGTGACCGAATCGCCGAAGATGCCGAGCGCGCGCGCGCCGCGAATGTCGGCGGTCGGCTGCGGTGTCATTGCGAAGCCCTCGAAGAACGGCGGCTCCGCGATGTAGGTCGAGCGCGGCCAGTTGTAGACCTGTCCCGCCGACTCGGGAATGGTCTTCCAGAGCGGATTCGTGTTGGCGAGATCGCTGTAGAGGCGGCGATACGTCGCGGGATCGCGCGCGTAGCTCATGAGCGCGGCGACCTCGTGTGACGAGGGCCAGATGTCGCGCAGGTAAACCGGCCCGTTCCGGCCCTGACCGAGCGGCTCGGTGGTCAGGTCCTTCAGCACCGTCCCGGCGATCGCGTAGGCGACCACCAGCGGCGGTGACGCAAGGAAGTTCGCCTTGATGTTCGGATGGATGCGCGCCTCGAAGTTGCGATTGCCCGACAGCACGGCAGCGCACACGAGATCGTTCGTCACGATCGCGTCGTTGATCTCGGGCGCGAGATCGCCCGAGTTGCCGATGCACGTCGTGCAGCCGTAACCGGCCGTGTAGAAGCCGAGCTTCTCGAGATAGGGCAGGAGGCCGGTGCGCTGGAAGTAGTCGGTGACCACGCGCGAGCCGGGCGCCAGCGACGTCTTGACGTGCGGCTTCACGGTGAGGCCCTTTTCGACGGCCTTCTTGGCGAGCAGCCCGGCGGCCAGCAGCACGCTGGGATTCGACGTGTTGGTGCACGAGGTGATCGCCGCGATCAGCACGTCGCCGGACGCGATGTCGCACGCCTGCTGCTTGAGATCGATAACGCCATCGGGTGTCGGCCGGTTGTTGACCATCTCGACGACGTCGCGCGGGGCGCCGGGCGTCACGTCGGGTCCTTCGCTCAGCACGGGACCGCGGCCGCTGGTGAGCGTGACGTGGAAGCGGCGCGCGAGCTCGTCGGGCTTCTTGGCGAAGCCGTTCTCCGACACCGGCTTGCTGAAAAGCGACGTGAACTGGCTCTTCAGGTTGCCGAGCTCGATGCGGTCCTGCGGACGCTTCGGTCCGGCCACCGACGGCCGCACGGTCGCGAGATCCAGCGTCACCGTCTTCGTGTAGTCGATGTCGCCGGCGCGCGGCACGCCGAACAGATTCTGCGCGCGGAAGTAAGACTCGAACGCATCGAGCTCCGCCTCGCTGCGGCCGGTGGCTCGGAGGTAATCGACGGTCGCGGTGTCCACCGGGAAGAAGCCCATCGTCGCGCCGTATTCGGGCGCCATGTTGCCGATCGTCGCGCGGTCGGGCACCGAGAGCGACGAGGTGCCCTCGCCGAAGAACTCGACGAACTTGCCGACGACCTTTTCCTTGCGCAGCATCTCCGTGACCGTGAGCACGAGGTCCGTGGCGGTCGCCCCTTCGGGCAGCCGGCCCTTGAGCTCGACGCCGACGACGTCGGGCGTGAGGAAGTACACGGGCTGTCCCAGCATGCCGGCTTCCGCCTCGATGCCGCCCACGCCCCAGCCCACGACACCGATGCCGTTGATCATCGTGGTGTGGCTGTCGGTTCCGACCAGCGTGTCCGGGTAGTACACGCCGTCCTTCTGGTGCACGCCACGCGCGAGGTACTCGAGGTTCACCTGGTGCACGATGCCGATGCCCGGCGGCACGACCTTGAACGTGTCGAACGCCTGCATGCCCCATTTCATGAACTGATAGCGCTCGCCGTTGCGATTGAATTCGAGCTTCATGTTGAGATCGAGCGCCTGCGGCGTGCCGTAGTAGTCGACCATCACCGAGTGGTCGACCACGAGGTCGACCGGCACCAGCGGCTCGATCACCTTCTGGTCGCGGCCGACCTGCTTCGCGACGTTGCGCATGGCGGCGAGGTCGACGAGCAGCGGCACGCCGGTGAAATCCTGCAGCACGACGCGCGCGACGACGAACGGGATCTCCGCGGTGCGCTTGGCCGAAGGCTGCCACGCGGCGAGCTGGCGCACGTGCTCCTCGGCGACTTTCTTGCCGTCGCAGTTGCGCAGGACCGCCTCGAGGACGATGCGGATCGACACGGGAAGGCGCGAGACCCTGGCGACACCGGCCGCCTCGAGCGCGGACAACGAATAGAACCGTCCGGTGCCACCGCCGGAGAGCGTGAACGTCTTGAGCGTGCCGAAGAGATTGTGAGGGGTGGTCATGGTCTGCCGCCTTTGAGTGCTTGCCGCATGTTGATCGTCTGACCGTTGGGCAGCGTCATGTCGCCCGGACGCTGTCCGGTCTTGCAGGGACCGGTGTAACGCGCTTCGATCACCGAGTGCAGCGTCGATCCATTGGGTGTCGGCGGATCGACGCGCGTCTCGACCTCGGTGCGATAGGCGACGTCGCCGTTGATGGTCATCGTGAACCTGGAGTGATACGTGCTGCCGTTCACGCTGCAGACCGATTCGCCCGAGCCGCGGCTGCCGGTGATCTTGAAGTCGTGCTTGCTGCACATGCCGCTCATCGCGCCGCGGCCCATGTCGTACATCTCGCGCTGCAGCGACTCGTCCATGCACATGGTCGTCGACTGGCCGCGGTCGTCCGGCCGGTCCGAGCTGCGCTTCAGCTCCCACAGTCCGGGCTTGAGCTTCGGATAGTCCTGGGCCGACGCCAGGGGTGTCAGCACCGCGGCGGCAGCGAGGACGAGCATCGAAATGGGTTTCGCGTACGCCATCACGCCACCATCAGGTCGACGAATTCGTGGACCGGCGTCGCGGAGAGCCTGTCGGCGTCCAGCGCGACGTCGAGGATCGCCTGCCGCTGGCGATCGGCGAAGCGCAACGCGAGGTTGGCCTTGAACTTGTCGAGCAGCACGGGCATGCCTTCCTTGCGCCGGCGGCGATGGCCGATCGGGTATTCGACGACGACCTCGTCGGTGCGCGACCCGTCGTCGAACTCGATCGTGATGCCGTTGGCGATGGAGCGCTTGTCGGGATCGAGGTAGTCGCGCGTGAACTGCGGATCCTCGACGCACACCATCTTCTCGCGCAGCGCGTCGATGCGGGGATCGGCGGCGACGACGTCCTCGTAATCGACCGCCGTGAGATGGCCGAAGATGAGCGGCACCGCCACCATGTACTGGATGCAATGGTCGCGGTCCGCCGGATTGTTGAGCGGGCCCTTCTTGTCGATGATGCGGATGGCGGACTCGTGCGTGCGGATCGTCACCTTGCGGATGTGCGCGATGCGGTCGCGGACCTTCGGGTGCAGCTGCATCGCGGCCTCCGCGGCGGTCTGGGCATGGAACTCGGCGGGGAAGCTGATCTTGAACAGGACGTTCTCCATCACGTAGCTGCTGTATGGCCGCTGGAAGCGGAACGGCTGACCCTTGAAGAGCGCGTCGTAGAAGCCCCATGTGCGGGCGGTCAGTGCCGACGGGTAGCCCATCTCGCCCGTGCGCGCGATGAGCGCGAGGCGCACGCCGCGCGCAGTGGCGTCACCTGCGGCCCAGCTCTTGCGCGAGCCGGCGTTGGGCGCGTGCCGGTACGTGCGCAGGCTCTGGCCGTCGATCCACGCGTTGGACAGCGCGTTGACGATCTCGTCCTTCGGCAGCCCGAGCATGTTCGCGACGACGGCCGTGGTGGCCACCTTCACCAGCACGACGTGGTCGAGGCCGACCCGATTGAAGCTGTTCTCGAGCGCGATGACACCCTGGATTTCGTGCGCCTTGATCATCGCGGTGAGGACGTCCCTCATGACCAGCGGCTTCCTGCCCGCCGCGACGGCGGTGCGCGAGAGCCAGTCGGCCGTCATGAGGATGCCGCCGAGGTTGTCCGAGGGATGACCCCACTCGGCCGCGAGCCAGGTGTCGTTGAAGTCGAGCCATCGCACCATCGCGCCGAGGTTGAACGCGGCCTGCACGGGATCGAGCTGGTACGACGTGCCGGGCACGCGCGCGCCGTTCGGCACCACGGTCCCCGGCACGATGGGCCCGAGCAGCTTGGTGCACGCGGGGAACATGAGTGCTTCGAAACCGCAACCCAGCGTGTCGAGCAGGCAGTAGTGCGCGGTCTGGTACGCCTCGGCGCTGTCGATGCGATAGTCCGCGACGTAGTGCGCGATGTCGGTCAGGACCGCATCGGGCTCGGGGCGGACGTTCGAGATGGGAGCGCTCACGGACGATCCTTCAGTGGGACGAACGCGCGGTCCTCGGGACCGACGTAGTTCGCGGAGGGCCGGATGATCTTGCCGTCCTCGCGCTGCTCGATCACGTGCGCCGACCATCCGGCCGTGCGCGAGATGACGAACAGCGGCGTGAACATCGCGGTCGGCACGCCCATCATGTGATAGCTCACAGCGGAGAACCAGTCGAGGTTCGGGAACATCTTCTTGACGTCCCACATCACCTTCTCGAGCCGCTCGGCGATGTCGTAGAGCTTCATGTTCTTCTGCGCCTGCGACAAGGTCCGTGCCACTTTCTTGATCACCTCGTTGCGCGGGTCGCCGGTGGTGTACACGGGGTGACCGAAGCCGATGATGACCTGCTTCGCCTCCACGCGCCTGCGCACGTCGGCCTCGGCCTCGTCGGGCGTGACATAGCGGTTCTGCACGTCGAAGGCGGCCTCGTTCGCGCCGCCATGCTTGGGACCGCGCAGCGCGCCGATCGCGCCGGTGATCGCCGAATAGATGTCGGATCCGGTGCCGGCGATGACGCGTGCGGTGAACGTGGATGCGTTGAACTCGTGCTCGGCGTAGAGATTGAGCGACGTGTGCATCGCGCGCACCCAGGGTTTCGAGGGCTCGCGGCCGTGCAGGAGGTGCAGGAAATGCCCGCCGACCGAGTCGTCGTCGGTTTCCACGTCGATGCGCTTGCCGTTGTGGCTCCAGTGATACCAGTACAGCAGCATCGATCCGAACGACGCCATGAGGCGATCGGCGATGTCGCGTGCGCCGGGCACGTTGTGATCGTCCTTCTCAGGCAGCACGCAGCCCAGGACCGAGCAGCCGGTGCGCATGACGTCCATCGGATGCGCGCTTGCGGGCAGCGCTTCGAGCGCGGCGCGCACCGGGTTGGGCAGGCCACGCTCCGCCCGCAGCTTCCGCTTGTAGCCTTCGAGCTCCGCGGCGTTGGGCAGCTTGCCATGCACCAGCAGGTACGCGATCTCCTCGAACTCGGATACGTCGGCCATGTCGAGGATGTCGTAGCCGCGGTAGTGCAGGTCGTTGCCGGTGCGGCCGACGGTGCACAGCGCCGTGTTGCCGGCGACGACACCGGACAGCGCAACCGATTTCTTCGGCTTGGGACCGAGGGCGGGGAGGGCATCGTTGGGCACGGAGGCTCCGTTAGTCGCGTTCCTTGCGTTGCGCGAACAGCGCATCGAGCTTCTGCTCGTACGCGTGATAGCCGAGGAAATCGTAGAGCTCGGCGCGTGTCTGCATCGTGTCGACCACCGCGCGCTGCGTGCCATCGCGGCGCAGCGTGCGATAGACGTGGAGCGCCGCCTTGTTCATGGCTCGGAAAGCCGACAGCGGATAGAGCGCGATCGCGACGCGCGCCTCGCGCAGCTCGTCCAGCGTGAAAAGCGGCGTCTGGCCGAACTCCGTGATGTTGGCGAGGATGGGCACGCCGACGGCGTCGGCGAAGCGCCGGTACATCGACAGCTCGGTGATCGCCTCGGGGAAGATCATGTCGGCGCCGGCCTCGACGCACGCGCGGGCACGTGCGATCGCGGCGTCGAGTCCCTCGACCGCCAGCGCGTCGGTGCGCGCCATGATGACAAACGCCGGGTCGGTGCGCGCATCCGCGGCGGCCTTGATGCGATCGACCATCTCGGCCCCAGACACGAGCTCCTTGCCGGGACGGTGGCCGCAGCGCTTGGCGCCGACCTGATCCTCGATGTGCATCGCGGCCGCGCCCGCCTTGATGAGCGAGCGCACGGTGCGGGCGATGTTGAACGCCGAAGTCCCGAATCCGGTGTCGACGTCGACGAGCAACGGCACCGACGCCACGTCGGTGATGCGCCGCACGTCGGTCAGGACGTCGTCGAGGTTGCTGATGCCGAGGTCGGGCAGGCCGAGCGAGCCGGCCGCGACACCGCCTCCGGACAGGTAGATCGCCTGGAAGCCGGACTTCTCGGCGAGGATGGCGTGATACGCGTTGATTGCGCCGGGCACCTGCAGCGGCCGCTCGCGCGCGACGGCATCGCGAAATCGTTGTCCGGCCGAAGCGAGGGTCATGCCGCTGCCTTCCGCGAATTCGATTCGAACCATGCACGGGTGCCCGCAGGCAGCGCCATGCCGGCGGCGTGCGCCCGCGTGAGCACGGCGAGGCAATAGCGATACGACCCGCGGTCGTGCAGTCGATCGCGCACGGAGATCGGAGCCCAGTCGGCAGCCTGCGCGGCGAGCAGCACGGCAGCCGCTTCCTCCACTTCGCCGGCATCGGGCGTCATGGCGCGCACGATCGGATCGATCTGCGACGGATGGATGCTCCACATGCGCAGGAAGCCGAGCTCGTCGCGCGCGCGGCGCGCGTCGGCGTACACCGCTTCGGGATCGTCGAGCGCGCGCGTGAGGCCGTGCGCGGGCACGACGCCGTGCGCGAGCGCGGCGGCGGCGACCTGCGCCTTCGCTTGACGCACGAGCGCGTGGTCGAACTGCCCAGGGCTTTCCATCGCGCTCATCGGGATCGCGCCGTGATGCGCGCTCACGAAATCCAGCGTGCCGAAGTCCAGGCTCACCACGCCGGGAAGCGCCGCGATGGCCCACGCGTGGTGCACCGCGCCCGGCGTTTCCATCATCACGCTGATCGGAATGCGATGCGCAAGGCCCCGGCGCGCGCGCTCCGCCTCGAGATGGTCGATGAAGCGCTCGACGTCCGCGACCCGCTCGGGCTTCGGCAGCGTGACGAAGGCGAGGCGATCGCCCGCTTCGCCGACGATGATCTCGACTTCCTCGCGCCACGCGGGGTGCGACACGTCGTGGATACGCACGCCCATGCGGCCGTGGCGATTGTCGGGTCCGGCGAGCAATCCGGCGACCATGAACGCATGGGCGCGCTCCTCGCCGATCGGTGCGCCGTCCTCGCAATCGCCGGCCACGTCGAAGACGGGCCCGCGCTCCGCCTGCAGTGCGAGCGCCTTGCGAAGGTACCGCTCGCGGCCCGCATAGTGAACGCACGACGGCAGCGCCGGCAGCGGTTTGTCGCCGGTGTAGAGCGCTTCCTGCGGCGTCAGCGGCATGGTCGGCGGGCCGGTCGGAGCGGCTCGAGAGGGCCCGGGTGAACGCAGGAACGATGCATCGTGTGATTCGTGCGCGTTGCCCGGCCGGTCATCCGATCAGCGCTGCAACACCCGCCTGCTCGTCCTGAAGCTCCTTGAGCGTGGCGTTCATCTTCTCGCGGGAGAAGTCGTCGATCGGCAGGTCGCGCACGACGCTGTAGCGGCCCTTGTCGGTGGTGACGGGCATGCCGTACATGATGTCCTGCGGAATGCCGTAGGCGCCATCCGAGGGAATTCCCATGGTCACCCATTCGCCGCCGCTGCCGAGGAGCCAGTCGTGTACGTGGTCGATGGCGGCGTTGGCGGCGGAGGCCGCCGACGACAGGCCGCGCGCTTCGATGATCGCCGTGCCGCGGCGGGCGACCGTCGGAATGAACGTGCCGCGGTTCCACGCGTCGTCGTTGACGAGATCCTTCAGCGATTGCCCGTCGCTCGTCGCGAACCGGTAGTCGGGATACATCGTGGGCGAGTGGTTGCCCCAAACGATGAGTTTGCGGATCGACCCCACGGGCCGGCCGCTGCGCGCCGCGAGCTGCGACAGCGCGCGGTTGTGATCGAGGCGCAGCATCGCCGTGAAATTCTCCTTCGGCAGCGACGGCGCGGACTTCATGGCGATGTACGCGTTGGTGTTCGCCGGATTGCCGACGACGAGCACCTTGACGTCGCGCGACGCGACGGCGTCGAGCGCCTTGCCCTGCTCGATGAAGATCTTGGCGTTCTCGAGGAGCAGGTCCTTGCGCTCCATGTTCGCGGTGCGCGGCCGCGCACCGACGAGCAGCGCGACCTGGGCATCCTTGAAAGCGGTCTTCGGGTCGGCGCTGCCCTGCATACCGGCGAGCAGCGGGAACGCGCAGTCCTCGAGCTCCATCATCACCCCCTTCAGCGCGGCTTGCGCCTTGTCCAGGGGAAGCTCGAGCAGCTGAAGGATCACCGGCTGGTCGCGACCGAGCATCTCGCCCGAGGCGATGCGGAACAGCAGGCTGTAGCCGATCTGGCCGGCGGCGCCGGTTACGGCGACGCGGACGGGTGGTTTCATTGCGAGCTCCTGTCGGAAGGGTGCCGGCGGGGGCCCGGGGCGCCGCGCGGCGGGGGACGATGCGCTGCGCGCATGACCGCGCAACCGGTCCAATCATACGGCCGCCGCACCGCCCGTGTCAAACCAGTCTTATATAAGACATAAGACGTCTGCTACAGGTGTAACCTAGGCGAGAGCCATGCCGCGCGCCGCCGCCACGCCGACCTATCGACCGCTTTACCTGCAGCTGAAGGCGCTGCTCGAGGCCGCGCTCGAGCGCGGCGAATGGCGCCCCGGAGAGTCCATCCCGTCGGAGCTCGAGCTCGCCGCGCGCTTCAACGTGTCGCAGGGCACGATGCGCAAGGCGGTCGACGCGCTCGCCGCGGCGAATCTCGTCGTGCGCCGCCAGGGCAAGGGAACGTACGTCGCGACGCACACCGAGGAGCGCGCGTCGAACTTCCGCTTCCTGCGCATACGGCGCAACGACGGCAGCGACGAATACCCGGTGAGCCGGCTGGTCGACCTTCGCAGGGCGAAGGCGGGTGCGGAAGCCGCACGCGCGCTCGATCTGCGCACCGGCGATGCGGTCATCGTGCTGCGTCGCGTGCTCGAATATTCGGGCGAGCCCACGGTGCTCGACGACATCACGCTGCCCGCTTCGCTCTTCAAGGGTCTCACGCGCGCGCGCTACGAGGCGTATCGAGGCTCGATGTACGGCTTCTTCGAGACCGAGTTCGGCGTGCGGATGCTGAAGGCGCGCGAGCGGCTCCGCGCGATCGCGGCGGATGGTGTCAGCGCGGCCGCGCTCGGCGTGCCCGAAGGAACGCCGCTCCTCGCGGTGGACCGGATCGCGTTCACGTTCGGCGAGCGGCCGGTGGAGATGCGGCGAGGCCTGTGCAGCACGCGCCATCACCATTATCTGAACGAGCTGAAGTGAGCCGCCGGGCCGTGCTTGCGCGCGATGCCGGTGGCCCGGGCGGCGAGGCGCTATAATTTCTTGCTGCGCACAAAAGCGCAGTTTTCGCGCTCGATGGCCGGCGGCGCGGCAATACGCCGGATTTTCGTGCGCTTCGTCTTCCGGCATCCGCGTGTTCGAGACGTCGCGCCGCCCGGAGTGAGGGCGGCGTCGCGCGGGGTCGGCGACCGTTGCAGGCGCTGAACACCCGTCAAACGAACATGCCCACCGCCCCCCGACCCGTCGACCGACCGCGGCCGGTCTACCTCGATCTCTTCCACATCCGCCAGCCGATCCCCGCGATCGTCTCGATCCTGCACCGCGTGAGCGGCGCGCTGCTGTTCCTGATCGGCATCCCGCTCGGGCTCTGGGCCTTGCAGACGAGCCTGTTGTCCGCCGAGGGCTTCGAGCGCGTGCACGACGCGTTCACGTCGCCGCTCGCCAAGCTGGTGCTGCTGGTGCTCGCGTGGTCGTTCTTCCACCACCTCATCGCCGGCGTGCGCCATCTGCTCGCCGACGTGCATATCGGGCTGGATCTTCCGGCGGCGCGTCGCTCCGCGGCCATCGCGTTCGTCCTCGCGCTGCTGCTCACGCTGGCGGTCGGAGCCCGGCTATGGTGACGCAGAAGGTGGGCGTCGGTGCGCACTACGGCCTGCGCGACTGGCTCGCGCAGCGCATCACCGCGGTGGTCATTACGCTGTACGTCGCGCTGGTGATCGTCATGATGTTCGCCCGGGGCGGCGAGCCGGTCGACCATGCCGCCTGGCATTCGCTGTTCGCGCGCGGCTGGTTCCGCGTCGTGTCGTTCGTGTTCCTGATCGCGGTGTACTACCACGCGTGGGTCGGGCTGCGGAACATCTTCATGGACTACGTCAAGCCCACTGGCGTGCGGCTCCTGCTGCAGACGCTCGTGATCTGTGCCCTGATCGGCTACACCGGCTGGGCGATCCAGGTGCTGTGGGGGATCGCGTGATGGCCGCGACGAGCGTTCCCGTACGCCGCTTCGACGCGCTGCTCGTCGGCGCAGGCGGCGCCGGCATGCGTGCCTCGCTCCAGCTGGCCGAGGCGGGCCTGTCGGTGGGCGTGCTGTCGAAGGTGTTCCCGACACGCTCGCACACCGTCGCGGCGCAGGGCGGCATCGGCGCCTCGCTCGGCAACATGAGCGAGGACAGCTGGCTGTGGCACATGTACGACACGATCAAGGGCTCCGACTGGCTCGGCGACCAGGACGCGATCGAATACATGTGCCGCATGGCCCCGCAGGTCGTGTACGAGCTGGAGCATTTCGGCATGCCGTTCGACCGCAACCCCGACGGCACGATCTACCAGCGGCCGTTCGGCGGCCACTCCGCGAATTTCGGTGAAAAGCCCGTGCAGCGCGCCTGCGCCGCGGCAGATCGCACCGGTCACGCGATGCTGCACACGCTGTACCAGCGCAACGTGCGCGCGCACACGCAGTTCCTGGTCGAGTGGATGGCGCTCGACCTTGTGCGCGACGCCGAGGGACAGGTGCTCGGCGTGGTCGCGCTCGAGATGGAAACGGGCCAGCCGATGATCCTGCAGGCCAAGGCCACGATCCTCGCGACCGGTGGCGCGGGGCGCATCTTCGCGGCGTCCACCAACGCTTTCATCAACACCGGCGACGGCCTCGGCATGGCGGCGCGCGCGGGCATTCCGCTAGAGGACATGGAGTTCTGGCAGTTCCACCCGACCGGCGTGGCCGGCGCGGGCGTCCTGATCACCGAGGGCGTGCGCGGCGAGGGCGGCATCCTGCTCA
>DATJIS010000054.1:0-39170 GCA_035493035.1 Casimicrobiaceae bacterium
CAGGTGCTGGCGAAGCCGGGCTCGATCACGCCGCACACCAAGTTCAGCTGCGAGGTGTACGTGCTGAGCAAGGAAGAGGGCGGGCGGCACACGCCGTTTTTCAACGGCTATCGGCCGCAGTTCTACTTCCGCACCACGGACGTGACGGGGTCGGTGGAGCTGCCGGCGGGGACCGAGATGGTGATGCCCGGGGACAACATCCAGATGACGGTGACGCTGATCGCGCCCATTGCGATGGAGGACGGTCTGCGCTTCGCGATCCGCGAAGGCGGACGCACCGTCGGCGCCGGAGTCGTTGCCAAGATCATCGAGTAAGGCGGAAGCCGGATCAAAGGAACAACCATGCAGAACCAACGTATCCGTATCCGCCTCAAGGCGTTCGACTACAAGCTGATCGACCAGTCGGCGCAGGAGATCGTGGACACGGCCAAGCGGTCGGGCGCGGTGGTCAAGGGGCCGGTGCCCCTGCCGACCAAGATCGAGCGCTACGACGTGCTGCGCTCGCCGCACGTCAACAAGACGTCGCGCGATCAGTTCGAGATCCGCACGCACCTGCGGCTGATGGACATCATCGATCCGACCGACAAGACGGTCGACCAGTTGATGAAGCTCGATCTGCCCGCGGGCGTGGACGTCGAGATCAAGTTGCAATGATCGGCGAAAAGTAAAAACCTACTTTTCGCCGCTTGAAGTCGGCAGGAAAAGCTTCGGGCGGCCGGGCGCTTTTCCTGTAGCAAAACCTGAAAGGAACGAGAGCCGCGCGCAGCACTGAGCAGTAGGCCGGCCAATTGCAGTCGGCACCCGGAGCGATCCGGGCCAACATGAACAGAGAGAGAACGAAATGTCACTCGGACTCGTCGGTCGCAAAGTCGGCATGACCCGCGTGTTCGCGGACGATGGCAAAGCCATCCCCGTGACCGTGCTGGACGTCGCCAACAATCGCGTCACGCAGATCAAGACTCAGGAGACGGACGGCTACGCCGCCGTGCAGGTCACCTACGGCAAGCGCCGCGCCTCGCGCGTCGTCAAGCCCGCCGCGGGCCATCTCGCCAAGGCGGGCGTGGAAGCCGGCACGGTGCTGAAGGAATTCCCGGTCACCGCCGAAGAGGCCGCCCAGCTCAAGGCGGGCGACGTCGTCGGTGTCGACCGCTTCACGGTCGGCCAGCTGGTCGACGTGACCGGCACGACCAAGGGCCGCGGCTTCTCGGGCGTGATCCGCCGTCACAATTTCAGCTCCAACCGCGCCTCGCACGGCAACTCGGTGTCGCACAACAAGCCGGGCTCCATCTCGATGGCGCAGGACCCGGGCCGCGTGTTCCCGGGCAAGCGCCTGCCGGGCCAGTACGGCAACGTCACGCGTACGGTGCAGACGCTCGCGGTCGTGCGCGTGGACGCGGAGCGCGGCCTGCTGCTCGTGAAGGGCGCCGTGCCGGGCGCCGACGGTGGTCACATCGTCGTGCGTCCGTCGGTCAAGACGCCCGCGAAGAAGGGGGCGTGACATGGCCGATCTGAAGCTCATCGACGACAAGGGCCAGTCGAGTTCCACCGTGGCGGGCTCCGACGCATTGTTCGGACGCGACTACAACGAGGCGCTGATCCACCAGGTGATCACCGCGTTCCAGGCGAACGCGCGGCAAGGCACGCGCGCGCAGAAGGCGCGCGGCGACATCAACAAGTCGCACAAGAAGCCGTGGAAGCAGAAGGGCACCGGCCGCGCGCGCGCGGGGCAGGCGAACAGCCCGCTGTGGCGCGGCGGCGGCAAGATCTTCCCGTCGTCCCCCGACGAGAATTTCTCGCACAAGGTGAACCGCAAGATGTATCGCGCAGGCATCGCCTCGATCCTGTCGCAGCTCGTGCGCGAGGGTCGCCTGTCGGTCATCGACGCGCTCGCGCTCGACTCGCCCAAGACGAAGCTCTTCGCGCAGAAGATCAAGGGCTACGGTCTCGACGGCACGGTGCTCGTCGTGACGGACAAGCTCGACGACAACCTCTATCTCGGCTCGCGCAACCTGCCCGACGTGCTGGTGCTCGAGACGCGCGAGGTCGATCCCGTGAGCCTCGTTCGCTTCAAGAATGTCCTGGTGACCAAGGCCGCGGTGCAGCAGTTCGAGGAGTTGATGGGATGAACGCGACCAAGTACAGCAACGAGCGCCTGATGAACGTGCTGCTCGCGCCGGTGATCTCGGAAAAGGCGACGTTCATCGCGGACAAGCACGAGCAGGCGGTGTTCCGCGTCGCTGCCGACGCGACCAAGCCGGAGATCAAGGCCGCCGTCGAGCTCATGTTCAGCACCAAGGACAAGAAGATCGAGGTGCTGGCCGTGCGCGTGGCCAACGTCAAGGGCAAGCAGAAGCGCTTCGGCCAGTTCATGGGCCGTCGGCGCAACTGGAAGAAGGCTTACGTGAGCCTCAAGCCGGGCCAGGAAATCAACTTCGCGCAAGAGGTGTAAGCCATGCCCCTCGTCAAGGTCAAACCGACGTCCAACGGCCGGCGCTCGCTGGTCAAGGTCGTCAACCCGGAGCTCTACAAGGGCCGTCCGGTCGACAAGCTCACGGTGAGCCAGAAGCGCGGCTCGGGCCGCAACAACAACGGCCACATCACCACGCGGCACAAGGGCGGCGGTCACAAGCACCACTACCGCATCGTCGACTTCAAGCGCAACAAGGACGGCATCGTGTCCAAGGTGGAGCGGCTCGAGTACGACCCGAACCGCAGCGCGAACCTGGCGCTCCTGCTCTACGCGGACGGCGAGCGCCGCTACATCATCGCGCCGCGCGGCGTCGCGGTCGGCACGCAGCTCATGTCGGGCAGCGAAGCGCCGATCCGCGCCGGAAACACGCTGCCGCTACGCAACATCCCGGTCGGCTCGACGGTGCATTGCGTCGAGATGCAGCCGGGCAAGGGTGCGCAGATCGCACGCTCGGCAGGCGCAGGCGTGCAGCTGCTCGCGCGCGAAGGCATCTACGCGCAGCTGCGCCTGCGCTCGGGCGAGATCCGCAAGGTGCACGTCGATTGCCGCGCGACCATCGGTGAAGTCGGCAACGAGGAGCACGGCCTGCGCTCGATCGGCAAGGCGGGCGCCACGCGCTGGCGCGGCATTCGCCCGACGGTGCGCGGCTGGGCGATGAACCCGGTCGACCACCCCATGGGCGGGCGCACCAACGGCGGCGGCCATCCGGTGTCGCCGTGGGGCACGCCGACCAAGGGCTACAAGACGCGCAAGAACAAGCGCACCGACGTGATGATCGTACGCCGGCGTCACGCGGTGAAGGGATAACGGAACATGGCACGCTCAATCAAGAAGGGCCCGTTCGTCGACGCCCACCTGCAGAAGAAGGTGGAAGCGGCTCGCGCGGTCAACGACAAGAAGCCGATCAAGACCTGGTCGCGCCGCTCGACGATCACCCCCGACTTCGTGGGGCTCACGATCGCCGTGCACAACGGCAAGCAGCACATCCCGGTCTACGTGTCGGAGAACATGGTCGGTCACAAGCTCGGCGAGTTCTCCCTGACGCGCACGTTCAAGGGCCACTCGTCCGACAAGAAGGTCGCGGCCCCCGCACAGACCGGCCCGCGCAAGAGGTAAGGAGCCCATGATGGAAACCGAAGCCACACTCCGCGGCGTCCGCCTCTCGGCCCAGAAGGGCCGCCTGGTGGCCGACCTCGTGCGCGGCAAGCCCGTCGACCAGGCGCTGAACGTCCTCGCGTTCAGCCCCAAGAAGGGCGCGCGCATCATAAAGAAGGTGCTCGAGTCCGCCATCGCGAACGCGGAGCACAACGAAGGCGCCGACATCGACGACCTCAAGGTCAAGACGATCTACGTCGACAAGGCGGCGACGCTCAAGCGGTTCACCGCGCGCGCCAAGGGCCGCGGCAACCAGATCGGCAAGCAGACCTGCCACATCCGCATCGTCGTCGGCGACGGCAAATAGGGAAGACACATGGGACAGAAGATTCATCCGACCGGCTTCCGCCTCGCCGTCAATCGCAACTGGGGCTCGAAGTGGTTCGCCAACAGCAAGCACTACGCGCCCACGCTGAACGAGGACATCAAGGTCCGCGAGTACCTGAAGAAGAAGCTCGCGCACGCCTCGGTGGCCAAGGTCACGATCGAGCGCCCGGCGAAGAACGCGCGCATCACGATCCACAGCGCGCGCCCCGGCGTCGTCATCGGCAAGAAGGGCGAGGACATCGAGACGCTGCGCGGCGACCTGCGCAAGATGATGGGCGGCGAGGTCGGCCTCAACATCGAGGAGATCCGCAAGCCCGAGATCGACGCGCAGCTCGTGGCGGACTCGATCGCCCAGCAGCTCGAGAAGCGCATCATGTTCCGCCGCGCGATGAAGCGCGCGATGCAGAACGCCATGCGCCTCGGCGCGCAGGGCATCAAGGTGATGAGCTCGGGCCGGCTCAACGGCGTCGAGATCGCGCGCCGCGAGTGGTATCGCGAGGGCCGCGTGCCGCTGCACACGCTGCGTGCGGACATCGACTACGGATTCTCCGAAGCACGCACGACGTACGGCGTGATCGGCATCAAGGTGTGGGTGTTCAAGGGCGAGGTCATGGCGCACAACGCGGAGCCCGCGCAGGCGCCGGCCCCCGCGCCCGAGACGCCGGCGCGTCCGCCGCGTCGCGGGCCGGCACGCGAACGAGCAGGAGCGAAGAATGCTGCAGCCAGCTAGAAGGAAGTACCGCAAGGAGCAGAAGGGCCGCAACAAGGGCGTTGCGACCGTCGGCAACAAGGTGAGCTTCGGCGAGTACGGCCTGAAGGCGATCGGCCGCGGTCGCCTGACGGCACGCCAGATCGAGGCCGCCCGTCGCGCCATGACGCGTCACATCAAGCGCGGCGGCCGCATCTGGATCCGCATCTTCCCGGACAAGCCGGTGTCGAAGAAGCCCGCCGAGGTCCGCATGGGCAACGGCAAGGGCAATCCCGAGTACTACGTATGCGAGATCCAGCCCGGCAAGGTGCTCTACGAGATGGACGGCGTGGACGAGCCGCTCGCCAAGGAAGCGTTCGCGCTCGCCGCGGCGAAGCTGCCGATCAAGACCATCTTCGTCCAGCGGCTGATGGGCTGACGGAGCGAACGCGATGAAACGAACGGAAACGAAGAACGCGCTGGCCGACAAGTCGGCCTCCGACCTGCAGACGGAGCTCGAGGCGCTGCTGAAGGAGCAGTTCGGCCTGCGCATGCAGAAGGCCACCCAGCAGCTGCAGAACTCCTCCAAGCTGAAGGACGTGCGCCGCAGCATCGCGCGCGTGCGCACCCTGATGCATCAGAAAAGTCAGAAGGCAACCGCATGATGGCGGAAACGCAGAACAGCACCGGGGCGATCGAAGGCCGCAAGCCGATGGTCGCGACCGAGATCGGTCGCGTGGTGAGCGACAAGATGAACAAGACGATCACCGTCCTGGTCGAGCGGCGCGTGAAGCACCCGCTCTATGGCAAGGTGGTCACGCGCTCGGCCAAGTACCACGCCCACGACGAGAACAACGAGGGCAAGACGGGCGACCTGGTCGAGATCGTGGCCACCCGCAAGCTCTCCAAGACCAAGGCCTGGAAGCTGTCGAAGGTGCTGCAGAAGGCGCGCGAGGTTTGACGAGACGGGGCGGCATTTCCCGACCCGGGTCTGCCCGCTGCGCGGGTGGACCGCGGGCGGTCTCGGGGTGGCACAGGGATTGCCAGCTCGGCCGGACCCTGTCATAATTTCAAATTCCCTGCCGCGGGCCTTCCAAGCGGTCGCACGCCTTAGGAGGCCCCGGGCAAGTCCCCGCGGCCGTTTCCATGGCGTGCCGCAGACGGGGTCCAAAACTGGCCGTCGGATCGAGCGTCACCCGCGCAGGCAACAGGGCGCGGCCGGCGGAATCAAGTTGGAGAGAGCGTCATGATTCAAATGCAGACGGTGCTGGACGTCGCCGACAACACGGGCGCGCGATCGGTCATGTGCATCAAGGTGCTGGGCGGCAGCAAGCGCCGCTATGCGCACATCGGCGACGTGATCAAGGTATCGGTGAAGGACGCCGCGCCGCGCGGTCGCGTCAAGAAAGGCGAGATCTACAACGCGGTGGTGGTGCGCACGCGCCAGGGCGTGCGCCGCGACGACGGCGCGCTGGTGCGCTTCGACACCAATGCCGCCGTCCTGCTCAACGCCAAGCTCGAACCCATCGGCACGCGCATCTTCGGGCCGGTCACGCGCGAGCTTCGCACCGAGCGCTTCATGAAGATCGTCTCGCTGGCGCCGGAAGTGCTGTAACGGGCGCGCGAGAGGAGAGAGAACTCATGCGCAAGATCAAGAAGGGCGACACGGTGGTCGTCATCGCGGGCCGCGACAAGGGCAAGCGCGGTGACGTGTCGAGGATCGTCGACGACTCGCACGTGGTGGTCGACGGCGTGAACCAGGTGAAGAAGCACGCCAAGCCGAACCCGATGAAGAACCAGCCGGGCGGCATCGTCACGAAGGACCTGCCGATCCACGTGTCGAACGTGGCGATCTGGAATCCGGTGACGCAGAAGCCCGATCGCATCGGCTTCCGCCTGCTGGACGACGGCCGCAAGGTTCGCTTCTACAAGTCGAACGGCGAGCAGATCAATGGCTGAAGACAAGAAATCCGACAAGAAGGGCAAGCCGGCTGCCAAGCAGGCGGCGAAGCCGGTGGGCGCCGACGCCAAGCAGGCGACCAAGGACCAGAAGGCCGCCCCGCCCGCGCCGAAGGGCGAGAAGGGCGAGGCGAACAAGCCGCACGCGCCGGCGCGCTTCAAGGACGTCTATCGCAACGAGGTGGCGCCGGCACTGCGCAAGCAGTTCGACTACAAGTCGCCCATGGAAGTCCCGCGCATCACCAAGATCGTGCTGAACATGGGCGTGGGCGAGGCGACCTCGGACAAGAAGATCCTCGAGAACGCTGTCGCCGACATGACCAAGATCTCGGGCCAGAAGCCCGTGGTCACCAAGGCGCGCAAGGCGATCGCCGGCTTCAAGATCCGCGAGGGCTATCCGATCGGCTGCATGGTGACGCTGCGCCAGGAGCGGATGTACGAGTTCCTGGACCGGCTGATCAGCATCGCGCTGCCGCGCGTGCGCGACTTCCGCGGCGTGTCGGGCAAGGGCTTCGACGGCCGCGGCAACTACAACATGGGCGTGAAGGAACAGATCATCTTCCCGGAGATCGAGTACGACAAGATCGACGCGATCCGGGGGATGAACATCACGATTGCGACCTCTGCGAAGACCGACGCCGAAGCGAAGGCGCTGCTCTCCGCGTTCAAGTTCCCGTTCAGGGGCTGACCGATATGTCGAAACTGGCACTGATCAACCGTCAATACAAGCGCGAGAAGCTGGTCGCCAAGTACTCGAAGAAGCGCGAGGCGCTGCAGGCGATCATCGCCAACCCGCGCACGTCCGACGAGGACCGCTACGCGACGCGCGTGAAGCTGCAGGAGCTGCCGCGGAACTCCAACAAGACGCGGCTGCGCAACCGCTGCGCGCTGACCGGTCGTCCGCGCGGCTACTACCGCAAATTCGGCCTGGGCCGCAACAAGCTGCGCGAGTACGCGATGCGCGGGGAGATCCCCGGCATCGTCAAGGCGAGCTGGTGAGAGGTGACGCATGAGCATGACTGATCCCATCGCCGACATGCTGACGCGCATCCGCAATGCGCAGCTGATCGAGCGTGCCACCGTCGCGATGCCTTCGTCCAAGGTGAAGATCGCCATCGCGAAGGTGCTGAAGGACGAGGGTTACATCGACGGCTACAAGGTCGGCGGCGAAGAGCAGAAGCCGATGCTCGAGATCGCGCTGCGCTACCACGCCGGCCGTCCGGTGATCGAGAAGATCGAGCGCGTGAGCAAGCCCGGTCTTCGCATCTACAAGAGCAAGGACGACATTCCGCGCGTCATGAACGGCCTCGGCATCGCGGTCGTCTCGACGTCGCGCGGCGTGATGACCGACCGCGCGGCGCGCGCCGCGGGCGTGGGCGGCGAAGTCCTGTGCATCGTGGCGTAACGGAGCGAGCCATGTCCCGTATCGGCAACAACCCGGTGAAGCTGCCGCCCAAGGTCGAGGTCACGCTCGACGGCGGCGAGATCACGGTCAAGGGCCCGCTCGGCTCGCTGTCGCGTCGCTTCGACGGCAAGGTGAGCATCGAGAAGAACGGCGAGGAGCTGGTCTTCAAGGCGGTCGACGCGGAGGCGAACGCCCTGCACGGCACGCTGCGCGCCAACGTCGCGAACATGGTCAAGGGCGTGACGCAGGGCTTCGAGAAGCGCCTCACGCTCGTGGGCGTCGGCTATCGCGCCCAGGCCGCGGGCGACAAGATCAACCTGTCGCTCGGCTTCTCGCACCCGGTGGTGCACCAGATGCCGAAGGGCGTGAAGGTCGAGACGCCCGTGCAGACGGAGATCCTGGTCAAGGGCATCGACAAGCAGCAGGTCGGGCAGGTCGCGGCGGAGATCCGTGCCTACCGGCCGCCCGAGCCGTACAAGGGCAAGGGCGTGCGATACGCCAACGAGCGTGTCGTCCTGAAGGAAACGAAGAAGAAGTAACGCGGAGAGATCCAGATGAACAAGAAGGAAGCTCGAGTCCGGCGCTCCCGCAAGACCCGGGTGCGTATCGCCGAGCAACGCGCCAACCGCCTGACGGTCGCGCGCTCGAACTGCCACATCTACGCGCAGATCATCGCGCCGACGGGCGACAAGGTGCTGGCCACCGCGTCGACGGTCGAGGCCGACGTGCGCAAGGACCTGAAGAACGGCGGCAACAAGGCCGCCGCGGCGGTCGTCGGCAAGCGCATCGCGGAGAAGGCGAAGGCGCTCGGCATCGACACCGTGGCGTTCGACCGCGCGGGATTCCGATTCCACGGCCGCGTGAAGGCGCTGGCCGACGCCGCCCGCGAAGGCGGCCTCAAGTTCTAAGCAAGGGACAAGCCTCATGGCTCAGCAACGTTCGGACAGACGCCAGTCGCAGCAGCAGGACGATCGCGGCGACGGCCTGCGCGAGAAGATGATCTCGATCAACCGCGTCACCAAGGTGGTGAAGGGCGGCCGGATCCTCGGCTTCGCGGCGCTCACCGTGGTCGGCGACGGCGACGGCCGCATCGGCATGGGCAAGGGCAAGGCGAAGGAAGTGCCGGTGGCCGTGCAGAAGGCCATGGAGCAGGCACGACGCAAGATGGTCAAGGTGCGCCTGAAGAAGGGCACGCTGCATCACGCGGTCGAGGGCCGCCACGGCTCGACGCGCGTGTACATGCAGCCCGCGTCGGAAGGTACCGGCGTCATCGCCGGCGGCGCGATGCGCGCGGTGTTCGACGTCGTCGGCGTCACCAACGTGCTCGCCAAGTGCCAGGGTCCCAGCAATCCCTACAACGTCGTGCGCGCGACGATCAACGCGCTCGAATCGGTCAACTCGCCGGCCGACGTCGCCGCCAAGCGTGGCAAGAGCGTCGAAGAGATCCTGGGAGCCTAGCGATGGCGGAGCAGTCGAAGAAGATCAAGGTTCGCCTCGTGAAGGGCGTCAACTGCACGCGCGAGGACCATCGCGCCACCGTGCGCGGCCTCGGCCTCAAGTGGACCAACCATACCGTCGAGGTCGTCGACACGCCGCAGACGCGCGGCATGATCAACAAGGTGTCGTACCTCGTGCAGGTCGTCGAATAAGGACGCGAAGATGCAACTCAACACGATCAAGCCCGCCGCGGGCAGCAAGAAGGCACGCCGTCGCGTGGGCCGCGGCATCGGCTCGGGCCTGGGCAAGACGGCCGGCCGCGGGCACAAGGGCCAGCGCTCGCGTTCCGGCGGCTTCCACAAGGTCGGCTTCGAAGGCGGCCAGATGCCGCTGCAGCGGCGCCTGCCGAAGCGCGGGTTCGTCTCGACCACGCGCAACGACACGGCCGAGGTGCGCCTGTCCGACCTCGCCCGCATTCCCGTCGGCGAAGTCGACCTCCTCGCGCTGAAGGCGGCGGGGCTCGTCCCCGCGGCAGCCAAGCAGGCGAAGGTCATCCTGAACGGCAAGCTGGAAAAGGCCGTGAAGCTGAACGGCGTGCTGGTCACCAAGGGCGCGAAGGCGGCGATCGAGGCGGCGGGCGGCACCATCGCCGCGGTCGAGGCGCCGGCCAAGCAGGCGAAGCTGACCAAGCGCACGGCCGAGAAGCCCGCGGCTTGAATCGACGCATCGACGACGCAACCTAGGAAATCCCTTGGCCACCGCGAACCCGGCCCTCAAGAGCGGCAACAAGTACGGCGACCTCAAGCGACGCTTGTGGTTCCTGCTGGGCGCGCTCATCGTCTACCGCGTCGGCACGCACATCCCCGTGCCGGGCATCAACGCGTCGGTGCTCGACGAGCTGTTCCGCAACCAGCAGGGCGGAATCCTCGGGCTGCTGAACGTGTTCTCGGGCGGCGCACTGTCGCGCTTCTCGATCTTCGCGCTCGGCATCATGCCGTACATCTCGGCGTCGATCATCATGCAGCTCTGCACGGTGATCATGCCGTCGATGGAGGCGCTGAAGAAGGAAGGCGAGGCCGGCCGGCGCAGGATCACGCAGTACACGCGGTACGCGACGCTCGCGCTGTCGTTCTTCCAGGCGCTCGCCATCTCGTCCGCGCTCGAGCAGCAGCCCGGCCTCGTGATCGATCCGGGCTACACGTTCCGGATGATCTCGGCGATCACGCTCGTCACCGGCACGATGTTCCTGATGTGGCTCGGCGAGCAGATCACCGAGCGCGGCCTCGGCAACGGCATCTCGCTCATCATCTTCGCGGGCATCGCCGCGGGCCTGCCGCGGGCGATCGGGCAGACGCTGGAGCAGGGTCGCACGGGCGCGTACTCGTGGCTGCTGATCATCGCCATCGCGGTGCTCGTGGTCGGGGTGACGGCTTTCGTGGTGTTCGTCGAGCGTGCGCTGCGCAAGATCCTGGTGAACTACGCGAAGCGGCAGGTCGGCAATCGCGTGTACCAGGGACAGAGCTCGCACCTGCCGCTGAAGATCAACATGTCGGGCGTGATCCCGCCCATCTTCGCGTCGTCGATCATCCTGTTCCCGGCGACGCTCGCGCAGTGGGTCGGCACCGGCGAGCACACGATCTGGATCCGCGACCTGGCCGCCACGCTGCAGCCGGGTCAGCCGGTGCACGAGGTGCTCTACGCGGCGGCGATCATCTTCTTCTGCTTCTTCTACACGGCGCTGCAGTACAACCCGAAGGAGACGGCGGACAACCTGAAGAAGAGCGGCGCGTTCATCCCGGGCTATCGTCCGGGCGACCAGACGGCGAAGTACCTCGAGAAGATCACCACGCGGCTCACGCTGCTCGGCTCGCTCTACCTGGTCGCGGTGTGCTTCGTGCCGAACTTCCTGATCGCGTGGAAGAACGTGCCGTTCTATTTCGGCGGCACGTCGCTGCTGATCATCGTCGTGGTCACGATGGACTTCATGACGCAGGTGCAGGCCTACATGATGTCGCAGCAGTACGAGAGCCTGCTGCGCAAGGCGAATTTCAAGGGCGGGCTGCCCACGCGCTGATGGCGAAAGAAGAGACCATCCAGATGCAGGGCGAGGTGACCGAGATGCTGCCCAACGCGACTTTTCGCGTGAAGCTGGAGAACGGGCACATCGTCCTCGCGCACATCTCGGGAAAGATGCGGATGCACTACATCAAGATCCTGCCGGGCGACAAGGTGACGGTCGAGCTCACGCCGTACGACCTGTCGCGGGCACGGATCACGTTCAGGGCGAAGTAGGGGTCGACACATGAAAGTACTCGCATCAGTCAAGAAGATCTGCCGCAACTGCAAGATCATCCGCCGCAACGGCGTGGTGCGGGTGATCTGCACCGACCCTCGGCACAAGCAGCGCCAGGGCTGACCGGCGCAACGACACGAACAGGTTAGAACATGGCCCGTATTGCAGGCGTCAACATTCCGAACCACCAGCACGCGGAGATCGCGCTCACCGCGATCTACGGCATCGGCCGCGCGCGCGCGCAGGCGATCTGCGACGCGGCGGGCGTGATCCGCACCGCCAAGATCAAGGACCTCACCGACGCGCAGATGGACAAGCTGCGCGAGAACGTCGGCAAGTTCACGGTCGAGGGCGACCTGCGCCGCGAGGTGACGATGAGCATCAAGCGGCTGATGGACCTCGGCTGCTATCGCGGCACGCGCCATCGCAAGGGCCTGCCGGTGCGCGGACAGCGCACGCGCACCAACGCCCGCACGCGCAAGGGCCCGAAGAAGGGCCGCACCGTCGCGCTCTCCAAGGGCGTGACGAAGTAAAGGACATCCATGGCACAGCAACCGTCGCACAAGGCCGCTGCCGCGCGCACGCGGAAGAAGGTCAAGAAGAACGTGTCGGAAGGCATCGCGCACATCCACGCGTCCTTCAACAACACGATCATCACGATCACCGACCGGCAGGGCAACGCGCTTTCCTGGGCGACCTCGGGCGGCGCAGGCTTCAAGGGCTCGCGCAAGTCGACGCCGTTCGCCGCGCAGGTCGCCGCCGAGTCGGCGGGCCGCGCCGCGCAGGAGTACGGCGTGAAGAACCTCGAGGTGCGCATCAAGGGTCCCGGCCCCGGGCGCGAGTCCGCGGTACGCGCGCTGAACGCGCTTGGCCTGAAGATCAGCAGCATCTCGGACGTGACGCCGGTTCCGCACAACGGCTGCCGCCCGCCGAAGCGCCGGCGCATCTGACCGCGCGCCTCGCACGAATTCGTAAGCACACATACCGACTGGATAGCTAAGTGGCCAGATATACCGGACCCAAATGCAAGCTGGCGCGACGGGAAGGCACCGACCTTTTCCTGAAAAGCGCGCGTCGATCGCTCGACTCCAAGTGCAAGCTCGACACCAAGCCAGGCCAGCACGGCGTCCGCTCGGGCGCCCGCACCTCGGACTACGGCGTCCAGCTGCGCGAGAAGCAGAAGCTGCGCCGCATCTACGGGCTGCTCGAGCGGCAGTTCAGGCGCTACTTCGCCGAGGCGACCAAGGGCAAGAGCTCCACGGGCGACAACCTGCTGAAGCTGCTCGAGTCGCGCCTCGACAACGTCGTCTATCGCATGGGCCTCGGCTCGACGCGCGCCGAGGCGCGGCAGCTCGTGAGCCATCGCTCGATCACGGTGAACGGCAAGGTGGTGAACGTGCCGTCGGCGTTGCTGCGTGCCGGCGACGTGGTGGGCGTCACGGAGCGCGCGAAGGGCCAGCTGCGCATCCAGGACGCGCTGCAGCTCGCCGAGAAAGTGGGCTTCCCCTCGTGGGTCGACGTCGACCCGAAGAAGATGCAGGGGACGTTCAAGGGCGCGCCCGAGCGCTCCGAGTTCGGCCAGGACATCAACGAAAACCTGGTCGTCGAGCTGTATTCCAAGTAGTGGTGCGCCGGCGGCGCACTTCGCCGCCGACGCAAGGATGGAAGCGACGGCCGCGCGGCGGCCGTCGAGTTGCTTTACCAAGTTCGCGCAGTTCCTCACGGACTCGCCAAAAGGTTCTACCTAATGCAAACCAACGTTCTTCTGAAGCCGCGCATCATCGACGTGCAGAGCATGTCGCCGTTCCACGCCAAGGTGGTGATGGAGCCGTTCGAGCGCGGGTATGGGCACACGCTGGGCAACGCGCTGCGACGCGTGCTGCTCTCGTCCATGCCCGGCTACGCGCCGACGGAGGTGAAGATCACCGGCGTCCTGCACGAGTACTCGGCGCTCGACGGCGTGCAGGAAGACGTCGTCGACATCCTGCTCAACCTGAAGGGCGTGGTGCTCAAGCTGCACAACCGCGACCACGTCATGCTGAAGCTCTCGAAATCGGGAGAGGGGCCCGTCACGGCCGCCGACATCGAGCCCAACCACGACGTCGAGATCATCAATCCCGAGCACGTCATCGCGCATCTCACCGCCGGCGGCCGCATCGAGATGGAGATCAAGGTCGAGAAGGGCCGTGGCTACCAGCCCGCCACCGCGCGCACCAAGCCCGAGGGCGGACGCAGCATCGGCAGCATCCTGCTCGATGCGTCGTTCTCGCCGGTGCGTCGCGTGAGCTATGCAGTCGAGTCGGCGCGCGTGGAGCAGCGCACCGACCTCGACAAGCTGGTCCTCGACATCGAGACCAATGGTGTCGTCGAGCCCGAGCAGGCGGTGCGTTACGCCGCCAGCGTGCTGGTCGAGCAGCTGTCCGTGTTCGCGGACCTGAAGGGCACCGACCAGCCGGCCGCGGAGCGCGCCGCACCGCAAGTCGATCCGATCCTCCTGCGTCCGGTCGACGACCTGGAGCTCACGGTGCGCTCGGCCAATTGCCTCAAGGCCGAGAACATCTACTACATCGGCGATCTCATCCAGCGCACCGAGACCGAGCTGCTCAAGACGCCGAACCTCGGCCGCAAGTCGCTCAACGAGATCAAGGAAGTGCTGGCGTCGCGCGGCTTGTCGCTCGGCATGAAGCTGGAGAACTGGCCGCCGGCGGGATTGGATCGACCGTAGAAAGTACACCCCTGCTTTTACGGGGCGGGCAACGGGCCTCCGGCCCTTTTGCCCGTCGGGTATGATGAAAAATCGCGAGCGGAGCCCGCGATTTTTCTGACAAGGGCTACGGAGAATCGTGGCGGCATGCGGACAGCGCGTCGCGACGATATCTTCACGGCAAAGGCTACGGAAAATCGTAGCGGCATGCGTGACGCCGCGGAGCAGCGCGGCGTCGCGACAGGAATAACAACATCGTAACGTCGAAAGGAATACGACCATGCGCCACCGTCACGGTCTGCGGAAGTTGAACCGCACCAGCTCGCATCGCCTCGCGATGCTGCGCAACATGGCCAACTCGCTATTCACGCACGAGGCGATCCGCACCACGCTGCCCAAGGCGAAGGAGCTGCGCCGCGTTGCCGAGCCGCTCATCACGCTCGCCAAGGACGCTACGCTCGCCAATCGCCGCCTGGCGTTCGACCGGCTGCGCGATCGCACCGTCGTCACCAAGCTCTTCGACGAGCTCGGTCCGCGTTACAAGTCCCGACCGGGCGGGTACCTGCGCATCCTGAAGTTCGGGTTCCGCCAGGGCGATGCGGCGCCGATGGCGCTCGTCGAGCTGATGGATCGCCCGGGCGCAACCGAAGAAGGCGCCGGCGAAGCGTAAGCGGCACTCACGTCGCGCGAACGAAGGCCGGGTCGATGCCCGGCCTTTGCTTTTTGCGCACACCATCGCGAACAAGTGTGGCGTCGCGCGGGCGGCTGTACCGCCGTTCGGCGGGCGCGTGCCATCGATGCGACCGTGCACTACAAAAACGTGTACGATCGCGCGGCTATGGCGGACAAGGTCCTCGTCACCGGTGGCGCCGGGTACATCGGTTCACACGTCGTCGTCGAGCTCGCGCGCGCGGGCTACGCGCCGGTCGTGCTCGACAATTTCTCCAACAGCACGCGCGCGATCATCCCGCGCCTCGAAGCGCTGGCGGGACGCCCCGTGCCGTGCATCACGGCCGACGTGCGCGACATCGGCGCGCTCCGCGCGGCGTTCCACGACCATCCCATCGCGTCGGTGGTGCATTGCGCGGGCCTCAAGGCGGTCGCCGAATCGGAGGAGCGGCCGCTCGCGTACTACGACGTGAACGTGGGCGGCGCGCTGTCGCTCGCCGAGGTGATGGGCGAGGCCGGCGTCGCATCGTTCGTGTTCAGCTCGTCGGCGAGCGTGTATGGACAACCGGAGTCGCTTCCGGTCCCGGAGGACGCGCCGCTGCGTCCGCACAGCGTGTACGGCCGCACCAAGCGCATCGTCGAGGATTTCCTGCGTGACCTGGCGCGCGCCAATCCCAACTGGCGCATCGCCATCCTGCGCTACTTCAACCCGGCCGGCGCGCACACGTCGTCGATGCTGGGCGAGGCGTCGCGCGGCAAGCCGCAAAACCTGTTCCCGCTGCTGTGCCGCATCGCCGCCGGCGAGGATGCCGAGCTTGTCGTGCACGGCAGCGACTGGCCCACCGAAGACGGCACGTGCGTGCGCGACTACATCCACATCCAGGACCTTGCCGAAGGCCACGTCGCCGCGCTGAAGCACCTGGCCACCCACACGGGCGCGACCACGCTCAATCTCGGCGTAGGACGCGGCTATTCGGTGCTGGAGGTCATCGCGGCGTTCGAGGCGGCGTGCGGACGCCGCATCGCGCGCCGCATGGGACCGCGCCGCGCGGGTGACGTCGCGGGCTACTACGCCGATCCGTCGCGCGCGCAGTCGCTCCTCGCCTGGACGGCGACGCGCGACCTGGCCGCCATGTGCGCAGACGCGTGGCGCTGGCAGAAGAACAAAAACCCACGCTAGGAGCAGGACGATCGCGAGGTGCCCTGCGGGCGCCTCGAGTTTCCTTACTTGGTCGCCACGGTCTTGCGGTAGCGGGCCAGCTCTTCGGAGAGCCACGGGCCTGCGAGGCGCTCCTGCGTGCCGCACACGATCTTGTAGGGCTCGTGCGAGGTGCTGCTGTCGGTCGCGAGGTACTGGATGAAGTCCTCCGCGGTCGACAGGCGGCTGCGCGTGAACCGATATTTCATCGCGAGATGGTCGCGCGCCTTGGCGGCAGGGAAAGTCTCGCCATTGCGCACGAAGCTGCAGCTCGAGGTACCCACGTAGTCGAGAAGATGGTCGATCTCGCGCTGTGCCGTCGGGTCGGGGTCGGCACGGGCGGAGGCGCAGAGCGCGAAGGCGACGATCGCGGCGCACCTTGCCGCGCGCGAGCGGGGGAATAGGGCTGAAGTCATGGCCATTCGGACAGTGGCGGGGACCGCCGGTTCAGCGGGCAAGCGGCACGGGCGACACCGGCTGAGTCTGCAGCGCCTCGACCCTAATCTCCTCCGTGAGGCGCGCCTTCAGCGCCGAAAAGTCGGCGCTGGTCTTCAACGTGTAATGGCGCGGGTGCGGCAGGGAGACCGGGACGTCGTCCTTGACGCGTCCAGGCCGGGCGGTCATGACGACCACCCGATTGGCCATGAAGATGGCCTCCTCGATGTCGTGCGTGACGAAGAGCACGGTCTTGCGCTCGGCCTCCCAGATGCCCAGCAGGAGCTCCTGCATCAGGCCGCGCGTCTGGTGATCGAGCGCACCGAACGGCTCGTCCAGCAGCAGGATCTTGGGATCGTTCGCGAGCGCGCGCGCGATCGCCGTGCGCTGCTGCATCCCGCCCGAGAGCATCTTCGGATAATGCCGCTCGAATCCCGCGAGCCCCACGCGCTCGACGTAATGCGACGCGATCTCGCGCTGGCGTGCGATCGGCATCGCCTGCTCGCGGAGCCCGAAACGGATGTTCTCCTCGACGGTGAGCCAGGGAAACAGCGTATAGCTCTGGAACACCATGCCGCGATCGCGGCCGGGCCCGGTCACCGGCGCGCCGTCGAGCAGGACCTTGCCCGCGGTCGGCGCGTCGAGGCCCGCCACGATGCGCAAGAGCGTGCTCTTGCCGCAACCCGAGGGACCGAGGATGGTGATGAAGTCGTTGTCGGCCACGTCCAGCGACACGGGCTGCAATGCGATCGTCGGCGCGCCGCCGCGCACGCCGGGAAAGGTTCTCGTCACGCCGTCGAGCATCAGCTTGCTCATGGCCCGGATTGAACGCCGCCCACCGTGACGCCAGCGTCCCAGGCGTGCGTCACCTCGCGCTCCACGGAAACAGGCTCTGGTTCGCGCGCTTGAACGCGAAGTCGGAGACGAGCCCGATGATGCCGATGACGATGATGCCGAAGATGATCTGGCCCGTGTTCAGCAGCGCCTGGCTGTCGGTGATCATGTGGCCGATGCCGCTGGAGGCGCCGATGAGCTCGGCCACGATGACATAGGTCCATGCCCAGCCGAGCACGAGGCGCAGCGACTCCGCGATCGCGGGCGCCGCGTTCGGCAGCAGCACTCGGCGCACCACGCCGTTGGCGTTCGCACCCAGTGTGTACGCCGCTTCCACGAGATCGCGCCGCGTCCCGCCCACGATCACGGCGACCATGAGCACGATCTGGAAGAACGAGCCGATGAAGATCACGAGGAGCTTCTGCAGCTCGCCGATGCCCGCCCACAGGATGAGCAGCGGAATGAACGCAGAGGCCGGCAGGTAGCGCGCGAACGAGACGAACGGCTCGAAGAACGCTTCGATCGGCTTGTAGGCGCCCATCGCGATCCCGAGCGGCACCGCGACCACCGCCGCCAGCACGAAGCCGCCGAGCACGCGCCACACCGTGATGCCCACATCCCGCGCGAAGCCGAAGCGCGTGAAAAGCGACCACCCCTCGTGCAGCATGGTGAGCGGATCGGCGAGGAACGTGCGCTGCACGAACCCGCCGAACGTCACCGCGCTCCAGAGCGCGAGGAACAGCACGAAGAACGCCACGCCCAGCAGCACCTTGCGGCCGGCGCCGATGGGCTCGAGCGGCGTCACGCGCTCATGCCGGCGGCGCGACGGTACTGCGATCGACGCGGGCCGGTGAGCGCGCGCGCCACCGACTTTGACGTAACGTTCAACACGTTGCGCCGTCGCGCGCGGTCGCGCTGCTCACCCTGCAACGCCTACTTGATGAACCGCGTGTCGACGAGCGCGTTCATGTCCGGCAGCGACTTGATGATGCCCATCTCGAGAAGGAGCGCACCGGCCTCCTTGCTGAACTGCGCATGCTCGCCCGCGAAGAATTTCTGATTGGCCGCCTTGTCCTGCCACCGCAGGTACTTGGCCGACGACTCGAACTCTGCGCCCGTCTGCTTCACGTCGGCGCCCATGATCTCGTAGCTCTTCTTGGGATCGGACTTGATCATCTCGAGCGCGTCGAAGTAGCTGTCGGTCAGCGCCTGGGCGGCCTTCGGATTGTCGGCCAGGAACTTCGGCGTGCAGCCGAACGTGTCCATGATCATCGGATAGTCCAGCGTGGTGGCGATGATCTTGCCGGCCTGCGGGTTGGCGCGGACGGTCGAGAGATACGGCTCGTACGTCATCGCCGCATCGTTCTGTCCGGCGACGAACGCTTGCGCGGCCGGGCCGGGCTCGAGGTTGACGACGGTCACGTCCTTCACCGAAAGCCCGTTCTTGCGCAGGAACCACGCGAGCGTGAAGTACGGGGCGGTCCCCGGCGCCGACGCGGCCACCGTCTTGCCCTTGAGGTCGGCGATCCGGTTGATGTTGTTGCGCACGACCATGCCGTCGGCGCCGTAGCTCTTGTCCATCTGGAAGATCTGGCGCGTAGGCACGCCGTTCGCGTTCCACACGACCCAGGTCTCGACGGTCGTGGCGGCGCATTGCACGTCGCCCGACGCAATGGCGAGATGCCGGTCCTTCTGCGGGATCTTCTTGAGATCCACGTCGAGGCCGTGCTTCTTGAAGATGCCGGCCTCCTTGGCGAGCGTCAGCGGCGCGAAGCCGGTCCATCCCGAATAACCGACCGCGACCTTCGTCTGGCCCGCGACGGGCAGCGATACCGCGAACGCGAGCGCGCCGAGCGCGATGGCAGTGCGTGGTTGCATGAGGCTCTCCCCAGGGGTAGTGGCGTCGAATCTAGGGTCGCCATGCCGGTTCTGTCAACGAGGCGGGGACGCCGGTACAATCCCGGCGGGCTCCTCCGCACCGCGATGCCGCACCTGATTCCGATCGACCGACAGGCGCGCATGCGCTGGCGCAATGGACGCGGCGAGACGCGCGAGGTGGCGGCATGGCCTCGCGGCGCTACGATCGACACGTTCGAGTGGCGCGTCAGCATCGCCACGATCGATGCGGACGGCGCGTTCTCGCGCTTTCCCGGCGTGACGCGCACGATGACGTTGATCGCCGGCGCGGGGTTACGCCTTACCGGGCAGGCGACGCGCATCGAGCTCGCCGGACGACACGCCACGGCAACGTATCGCGGCGACGACGAGATCAACTGCAAGCTGCTGGGAGGCGTGGTGCAGGTTTTGAATGCAATGGTTCGCGGCGATCGGCCCGCGCTCGTGACTGCAATGGATGCATCGACGCGCGCCGTCACGCCGGCGCGCTTTCGCGTCTGCGTGGCCCTCGAAGGCGTGGTCGAGTGCGCGTGCGCTGGAAGCGGTTTTGCGCTCGGGCCGGGCGACGCCCTGGTGATGGACGACGCAGCCGAGCGCGACGCCGTGCTTCATGTGCGCGTGCGCGACGGCGCGAATGCCGCGCTTGCCGTCCGCATCGCTTCGCAGGACGCCGCATGATGCAGCGCCTCTTCGCCCGACATGCGCTCCTGCCGCAAGGCTGGAGCGAAGACGTCGTTGTCGAGATCGACGACGGCGGCTCGATCGCGTCGGTGATGCCCGGCGGCGATCCGAGCGATACCGAGCGCGTCACGGGTCCGCTCCTGCCCGCCATGCCGAACGTGCATTCGCACGCATTCCAGCGGGGCCTCGCGGGACGCACGGGACGGCATTCGCACGATCGCAGCGACACCTTCTGGACGTGGCGCGACGTTGTCTACGACTTTCTCGATCAGCTCGACGCGGACGATCTCGAAGCCGTCACGACGCAGGCGTACGTCGAGATGGTCAAGGCCGGCTACACGACGGTGGCCGAATTCCATTACGTGCATCACGACGTCGATGGAAGGCCGTTGGCCGATCCCGCCGAGAACGCGTGGCGGGTGGTCAACGCTGCCCGTGTCGCGGGAATCGGCCTCACGCTGCTGCCCGTCTTCTATGCCCACGCCGGCTTCGGCGGGACGGACCCGACGCGGCGCCAGCGCCGCCTCGTGCACGCGCCGCACACGTTCGAGCGCCTGTTCGAGGCGCTGGTGAACGCGCGCGATCGTCATGGCTATGTCCTCGGCATCGCGCCGCACAGCCTGCGGGCGGTCACGCCCGAGGAGCTCGCGCGTGTGCTCGCGCTCGCGCCTCCCGGTGCGCCGGTGCACATCCATGTGGCGGAACAGACGCGCGAGGTCGACGATTGCTATGCCTGGAGCCGCATGCGGCCGGTGGAATGGCTGCTCGCGGAGGCGTCGATCGACGAGCGCTGGTGCCTCGTGCATGCGACGCACATGACCGAGCGTGAAGTGAAGGAGCTCGCGGCGAGTCGCGCGGTGGCCGGTCTCGCGCCGACCACCGAGGCCGATCTCGGTGACGGCACGTTCCCCGCCGAGGCGTACCTCGTCAACGGCGGACGATTCGGAGTCGGCAGCGACTCGAACACGGTCATCGATCCCTTCATCGAGCTGCGCCAGCTGGAATGGTCGCAGCGCCTGCGCCTGCGGCGGCGCAATGTCCTTGCGAGCGACGGCGACACGACCGTCGGCAACGCGCTGTGGCAGGCCGCGTTGCGCGGCGGCGCGCAAGCCGTCGGCTGGCGAGTCGGCGAGATCGCGCCCGGCATGCGCGCGGACCTCCTCGTGCTGAACACGAATGATCCGGCGCTGGTCGAGCAGCCGGCCGAATGCGTGCTCGACGGCGCGATCTTCGGCCCTGCGCGCCAGCCGGTGCGCGACGTGATGTGCGGAGGCCGATGGGCCGTGCGCGAGGGAGGGCACCCGCAGGAGGCGGAAGTCGCCAGGCGCTATCGTTCCGTGCTGTCGAAGATGCGGGCGATCGGCGGGTCGTAATCCGCAATGACGTACGACCTCGTCCTCCGGCACGGCGAAGTCGCGACCATGCGCGAGCCGGGTGGACTCGGCGTCATCCATGATGGAGCGATCGCCGTACGCGACGGCCTCATCGCGTGGATCGGACGCGACGCCGATCTGCCGCGCGACCTGCGCGCGATGCGCACGCTCGATCTCGAGGGTCGGCTCGCGACGCCGGGTCTGATCGACTGTCACACGCACCTCGTTTATGCGGGCAATCGCGCGCACGAGTTCGAGCGTCGCCTCGCCGGCGTAACCTACGCCGAGATCGCACGCGCGGGCGGTGGCATTCGCGGCACGGTGGCCGCCACGCGCGCCGCCAGCGAAGACGCGCTGGCCATGGCGTCGCGCGGGCGTCTCGAGGCGCTCGCCGACGAAGGCGTCACGACGGCGGAGATCAAGTCGGGCTATGGCCTCGAGACCGCGAGCGAGCTGAAGCAGCTTCGCGTCGCGCGCCGGCTCGGGCGCGACGTCGGCGTCGATGTGCGCACCACGCTGCTCGCTGCGCACGCGGTGCCGCCCGAATTCGACGACGCCGACGCGTACATCGACTACGTCTGCCGCGATACGGTGCCGGCGGCAGCGCATGCCGGCCTCGCCGATGCGGTGGACGTCTTCTGCGAGAGCATCGCGTTCGATGCCGCGCAGACGGCGCGCGTGCTCGAGGCGGCGGCGGCGCACGGCCTGCGGGTCAAGCTGCACGCGGACCAGTTGAGCGACCTCGGCGGCGCCCGCCTCGCCGCGCAGCACCGCGCGCTGTCCGCCGATCACCTCGAATACACGAGCGCGGACGGCGTCGCCGCGTTGAAGGCCTCCGCCACGGTGGCGGTGCTGCTTCCCGCCGCTTATTACGCGCTGCGCGAGACGCAGCTGCCGCCGGTGGCGGCGTTGCGCGAGGCCGCGGTGCCTATCGCGCTCGCGACGGACTGCAATCCCGGGACGTCGCCCACGACGTCGCCGACGCTGATCATGAACATGGCGTGCACGGTGTTCGGCCTGACGGTGGCCGAGGCGCTGGCGGGATTCACGCGCGAGGCAGCGCGCGCGCTCGGCTTGTCGGATCGCGGCGTGCTCGACGTCGGCCTGCGGGCGGACGTCGCGCTGTGGCCGGTCGAGGCGCCGTCCGAGCTGGCGTATCGTATCGGCTCGACGCGCTGTATCGGCGTGGTGCGCGAGGGCGCCTTCGCGCGAGGCGCGTTGACCGATGCTGCTGTTTGATCTCCATCAGGGTGATTCACCGCTGGTCGTCGACGTGCCGCACGCGGGCACGCACGTGCCCGACGCCATCCTGACCCGTCTCACGCCCGCCGCGCGGGCGCTGCCGGATACCGACTGGCACGTCGAGAAGCTGTACGCGTTCGCGCGATCCACGGGCGCCACGCTGATGTGCGCAACGCACGCGCGCTACGTGGTCGACCTCAATCGCGACCCCGGGGGTGCGGCGCTGTATCCGGGGGCCGACAACACCGAGCTCTGTCCGACGCGGACCTTCGGCAACGACGCGGTGTACCTGCCTGGCGAGGCGCCCGATGGAAGCGAGATCGCGGCGCGCCGGGCGGTGTTCTTCGATCCCTATCATGCCGTTCTGGCGGCGGAGCTCGAGCGCGTGCGCGCGCGGCATGGGTACGTGGTCCTGCTCGACGGACATTCCATCGCCGCCGAGGTGCCGCGTTTTTTCGAAGGACGCCTGCCGGACTTCAATCTCGGCACGGCCGATGGCGCGAGCTGCGACCGCCATCTGCAATCGCTGGCGGCCGGCATCATCGCCGGCGCCGGCGGGTTCAGCCACGTGGTCAACGGGCGCTTCAAGGGCGGCTACATCACCCGCCACTATGGCCGCCCCGGCCATGCGATGCATGCGCTGCAGCTCGAAATGGTGCAGGATGCCTACATGGACGAGCATCCGCCGTATCGCTGGGTCCCGGAGCGCGCCGCGATGGTCGCGCGCGTGCTCGAGCGGCTCGTCGTCGCGCTGGCCGAATGGCGACCTTCGGGGCGACCGTCATGATCCTCTTCTACACCGCACGGCAACGATTCGACGCGTACCTGCTCGCCGACCGGCTCAAGCAGGCCGGCATACGGGCGCACGTGTTCAACGAGCACGCGGCGAGCATCGTCGGCGACGTGCCGCTCGATCATGTCGCGCAGCCGCAGGTCTGGCTCGAGCGCGACTTCGACCGCGAGCGCGCGCGCATCGTGCTCGAGCGCATGAACGCCGAGGCACGCAACGACGGCAGCGTGCAGTGCACGGCGTGCCGCGAGGAATCGCCGGCCAATTTCGATCTGTGCTGGAACTGCGGGGGCAGCCTCTAGGGCGGCCTACTCCTCGAGCAGCGCGCGTGCGCGCGCCTCGGCCTCGGCAGACGGGGCGACGGCGTCGGTCGATTGCGCACGACGTCGCCGCAGCACGCTCCACCATACGATCGCGCCGAGCAGGAGCAGCGCGAACGGCCCGAGCCACAGCAGCCATGTCTTGGGCTTGAGCGGCGGCCGGTACAGCACGAAATCGCCATAGCGGTCGACCAGGAACGCGCGGATGTCGTCGTCGGTGCGCCCCGCGACGGCGAGCTCACGGATCTCGCGGCGCAGGTCGGCTGCGAGCGGCGCATCCGAATCGGCGAGCGTCTGGTTCTGGCAGACGAGGCAGCGAAGATCGGTTTCGAGGCGCTTGAGACGCGCATCGAGCGGGTCCTCCGTGACGACCTGCGCCAGCGCGCAACCGGCGAGCGCGAACGCGATGACGGCGAGGGCGCGCGCGAGGGCGGTCACGATCGCTGCAGCTCGCGCACCAGCGGGAGGATCGTCTGCTGCAGCGCGTCCACGGTCACGGGTCCGATCTGCTTGTAGCGGATGACGCCGTTCTTGTCGATCACGAACGTCTCCGGTACGCCGTACACGCCCCAGTCGATGCCGACGCGGCCATCGAGATCCACGACCGACATGCGATACGGATCGCCCCGTTGCGCGAGCCACGCCTTGCCTTCCTCCGGCTTGTCCTTGTAGTCGAGACCGACGATCGGCACGATGTTCGCTTTCGCGAGCTGGAGCAGCAGCGGATGCTCGGTGCGGCACGACTCGCACCAGGACGCCCAGACATTCAACAGCCACACCTTGCCGCGCATGTCGGCCGTGCCGAGCTTCTTGTCGGGCGCGTGCAATTGCGCGAGCTCGAACGCGGGCGCGGCTTTGCCGATGAGTGGAGACGGTACCTCGCGCGGATCGCGCGTGAGGCCCATCGCGAGGAATACGAGCAGCACCACGAAGATGCCGAGCGGCAGCAGCCAGCGCATCTTCATGGCATCAATCCGCCGCGGCGGGCAGCGCGGCCGCGCTCTCGCGCGGACGCAATGCGACGCGGTAGCGCCGGTCGGTGACGGCGAGGAGGCCGCCGAGCGCCATCACGAAGAAGCCGCCCCAGATCCAGTCCACGAACGGCTTCACGTAGATGCGCACGCTCCACGCGCCCGCGGCGCCGGCCTCCGAGACGGGTTCACCCAGCGAGACGTAATGATCGCCGAACAGTCCCGGGCTGATGGCCGCTTCGGTCATGACCTGGCCCGACGCGCGATAGGTTCGCTTCTCCGGATGCAGCGTGCGGTCGATGCGATCGCCATGATGCACGTCGAACGTGCCAGCGAGCGCATCGTAGTTCGGCCCTGCGCGCTCGGCGATGCCGCGGAACGTGAACGTATAGCCGCCGACGGCGACGCTTTGGCCCGGCTCGAGCCGCACATCCTGCTCGACCTCGTAGCCGCGCACGAGCGTCACGCCGACGATGAATATCGCCACGCCGAGATGCGCCACGAGCATGCCGTACCACGCCGGTGAATTGGCCGTCATCCGCGCGCGCCAGCCGCGCTGCGGCATGCCGGCGAAGCGCTGTCTCGCGGTGACGAACGTTGCCGCGACGACCCACAGCGCGAGGAACAGCCCCACGGCCACGAGCGGCATCCAGGTACCCATGACGAACGGCAACAGCGCGGCGGTGACGATCGCCACGGCGAGCGCCCAGCGCAACCGCGTCCACAGCGCCGGCACCGGCGCATCACGCCAGGACGCGAGAGGGCCGACGCCCATCAGGAACACCAGCGGCGCCATGAGGATCGGGAAGACGAGGTTGAAGTACGGTGCCCCGACCGAGATCGTTCCTCCGGTGGCAGCGACGATCAGCGGGTAGATCGTGCCGAGCAGCACGCTCGCCATGGCGACGATGAGGAGCACGTTGTTGGCGAGCAGCAGCGACTCGCGCGACACCGCCCCGAAGCCCGCGCCGCCTCCGACCGCGTTCGCGCGCACCGCGTAGAGAGCGAGCGAGCCGCCGATGACGATCGCCAGGAACACCAGGATGAAGATGCCGCGCGTGGGATCGGTCGCGAATGCGTGCACGGACGTGAGGACGCCCGAGCGTACGAGGAACGTTCCGAGCAGCGAAAGGCTGAACGCGACGATGGCGAGCAGAACCGTCCAGCTGCGGAACGTGCCGCGCTTCTCGGTGACGGCGAGCGAATGGATCAGCGCGGTGCCGGTGAGCCAGGGCATGAAGGACGCATTCTCGACCGGGTCCCAGAACCACCAGCCGCCCCAGCCCAGCTCGTAATAGGCCCACACGCTGCCGAGCATGATGCCGCACGTGAGGAAGCACCACGCGACGGTGGTCCAGGGACGCGACCATCGCGCCCATGTCGCATCGAGGCGTCCGCCGAGCAGCGCAGCGATGGCGAAGGCGAACGCGACGGAAAAGCCGACGTAGCCCATGTAGAGCATCGGCGGATGGACGACCATCCCGGGATCCTGCAGCAGCGGATTGAGATCGGCGCCTTCGGCCGGCGCGGGAATCGCGCGCTCGAACGGATTCGACGTGGCCAGCAGGAAAAGCAGGAAGCCGATCGCCACCAGTCCCATGACGGCGAGGACGCGCGCGCGCAGCGCGGCGGGCAGGTTGCGGGAGAACAGCGTGACGGCAAAGCCCCAGCCGGCGAGCATGAGCACCCACAGCAGCAGCGATCCCTCGTGCGAGCCCCACGTCGCCGCGACGCGATAATGCAGCGGCAGGCGCGAGTTCGAGTGCAGTGCGACGTTGGCGACCGAGAAGTCGCTCGTCGCGAAGCTCCATGCAAGACATGCGAACGCGAGGCCGACCAGCACGAATTGAAGCCGCGCGGCCGGCACCGCGACGCTCATCAGTCGCACGTTGTTGCGCGCCGCACCGACGAGCGGCACCGTGCCCTGAACCAGCGTGACGAACAGCGCCAGGATCAGCGCGAATTGCCCGACCTCCGGAATCATTGCGTCGCTCCATGAGGATATTGCGTCGTGGCCATCGTGCCCCCCTTGCGTTGCGCCTGCTCGAGGGCCGACTTGGCCTCCGGAGGCATGTAGTTCTCGTCGTGCTTGGCGAGCACCTCGGTTGCGTGGAATACGCCATCCGGCTGAAGCGTGCCCTGCGCGACGACGCCTTTGCCTTCCTTGAAGAGGTCGGGCAGCAGGCCCGTGTACACGACCGGAATGGTCTTCGCGGTGTCGGTGACGCTGAAACGCACCGTGAGCGAGCCGGACTGTCGCTGCAGGCTGCCCGGCACTACCAGGCCGCCGATGCGAAAGGCGCGCCCCTGCGGCGCTTCCCTGGCGACCACTTGCGAGGGCGAGAAGAAGAACACGAGGTTCGACTGGAACGCGTTCAGCACGAGCGCAACCGCGACCGCGATCGCGATCACGCCGGCGCCGATCCACGCGAAGCGTCGGTGGCGCGGTTTCACGAGGTCCGTCCCGCAGGATCGAAGCGCGGGCTCGGCAAAGTCGTCCGGTTGCCGAACGCGCGCGCGGCCGCCAGCGAGCGTCGCCGGCGCGCGCGCACGCTGATGGCCTCGACCGCGACGACGAGGGCCACCGCGCCGTACGACATCCACACGTACCACGCGTAGCCGCCCATCGCCAGGAATGCGCTCATCGCGCGCCCTCCGGCAACGCCGCGATCCAGCTGGCGCCGGCCTCGCGCTCCAGCATGATCGCGCGCGCGCGGGTGAGCGACACGGCGATCGCGTAGGCCCACGCCGCGAGCGACATCACGAGCATGCCGGCGAGCATCGTCGCGGCCATCCTGGGCGCCGACGTCAGGCTGACGCTCGCGCCCTGATGCAGGGTGTTCCACCAGCGCACCGAGAAATAGATGATCGGCACGTTGACGGCGCCGACGAGCGCCAGCACGGCGCAGGCGCGATCGGCGCGGCGCGCATCCGCGATCGAGTGCCGCAGCGCGATCACCCCGAGGTACAGGAACAGCAGGATCAGCGTCGACGTCATGCGCGCGTCCCATGCCCAGTACGTGCCCCAGGTGGGACGTCCCCAGAAGGCACCGGTCCATAGCGCCAGGAACGCCATGAGCGCGCCGGTGGGCGCGAGCGCCTGCGCCATCATCGCGGAAAGGCGCGTGTTGAAGCCGAGCGCGAGCGCGCTCCAGAACGCCATGACGAGATAGATGAACATCGACATCCACGCCGTGGGCACGTGGACGAAGATGATCCGGTACGCCTCGCCCTGCGTGGCGTCGGTCGGCGCCACGACGAAGGCGAGATACAGCCCCGCGAGGGTCAACGCTACCGCGACGGCCGCGCAGCCGACCGCGATCTTTCCCGCGAGGGGATAGAACGAAGCGGGCGATGCGTACTTGAACCAGTTCACCGGTGGGAGGGCAGCGAGCGAGGGCGATATCTCATCCTAATCGAGCGCGATGCGCACGGCGCTGGACGCGGCCCACGGCGCGCCCACGACCGCAACGAGCAGGCAGGCGGCGAGCAACGACAGATGCGGCGCGGCGCTGAGGCCGCCGCGAACGGCCTCCACGGCGCCCGCACCGAAGATCAGCACGGGCACGTACAGCGGCAGGATCAGCAGTGCCAGCAGGCTGCCGCCGCCGCGCAGGCCCAGCGTGAGCGCCGCGCCGATCGCGCCGAGCAGCGAGAGCACCGGAGTTCCGAGCAGCAGCGCTGCCGCCAGCGTGTAGCGCGGCACGTCGTCGAGACCGTATTGCGCCGCGAGGAATGGTGCCAGCAGCGCGACCGGCAGGCCCGTCGTCAGCCAGTGAGCTGCTATTTTACCGGAGACGAGGGCGGCCAGCGGGTACGGCGAGAGCGCAAGCTGCTCGAGCGTTCCGTCGGCGAAATCGCCGGCAAACAGGCGCTGCAGCGACAGCAGCGACGCGAGCAGCGCCGCGACCCACAGCACGCCGGGCGCGAGCGTTGCGAGGAGCGCGCGATCCGGCGCCGTGGCGAGCGGGAACAACGTGACCACGATGACGTAGAACAGGAGCTGCACGCCGAGCTCACCCTTGGTGCGCAAGGCGACGCGCAGGTCGCGCGTGGCGCTCCAGCGCAGTGCCGCGAGAGCGCCGGCCGGTGCGGCATCGCCGGATGTGATGTCGGTGACGACGGCGCTCGGCATCATCCGAGCGTGAGCGTCGCGACACGCGCGTCGCCGGTCAAGAGCGGCTGGTGCGTCGCGGCGACCACGATGCCGCCGTTGGCGGTATGCGCACCGATGAGATGGACGAGCCACGCGATTGCGGAATCATCGAGCGCGGTGGTCGGCTCGTCGAGCACCCACAGCGGGCGCGCGAGGGCCGCGAGGCGCGCAAGCCCGATGCGGCGACGCTGTCCTTGCGACAGCGCGCGCGCAGGCAGGTCGCGTTGCGCATCGAGCGAAGCCGCCGCGAGACCCGCACGCAGCGTCTCCGGTGTCGCGGGCTCGCCGGCGAGCGCCAGCAGGGCGCGGAGGTTCTCTTCGGCTGTGAGCTCGTCCTTCACCGCGTGCGCGTGGCCGAGATAGGCCACGTCGCGTCGCAAGCGCGCGTCGAATGGCTGCACGCGCGCGCCGCACCACGACACCGCACCATCGACCGCCGCGGTGAGGCCCGCCAGGATGCGCAGCAGCGTCGTCTTGCCGGATCCGTTGGGTCCGCGCACGACGAGCACCTGGCCCGCGTGCAGGCGGAAGCTGAGGCCCGCGAAGAGTGTCGCGCGGCCGCGTGCCGCGGCGAGGGCCTGCGCTTCGAGGAGGGCGGTGGGCTTCACGTGACGCGATCGAGCGGCTCGAGCGCAGCGCGATTATAGGCGACGGATACGCCGGCCTTTGTTGCGCAAGGTCATGGGACGACGCGATCGATCACGATGTGCACGTCCTGCGTCCCGGGCTTGACCGCCGCGCTTTGCCCCGTGAGGTCGCCGGCGTGCGGGCGCGCATCACCCGATTTCGAGATGCGCGCTTCGACGACGACGCTGCCGGCGGACGAAAGCGTCGCGCCCATGCCCATGCCCATCGTGTCGTCGAGGTAAAAGCTTCGCGGAAAGCCCTGCGCCGGCGTGCGCGACACGGCGAGCGGCATGCGTGCGCCGTCCGGTGCGCGGGCATACACGAAGAGCGTGTCGCCGCTTTGCACGCGGCCCGCCAGATCGGGCGCGACGTCGATGCGCCCCGACACGCTGGCCCCGGACGCTGCCGACGCGTTCGCCGTCGACGCGCCTTTCTTCATGCGCTCGACCTCGGCGACGGCTGCCGCGGCCTGCGACGCCTCCTCGCTGCCCGGCGCGGCGGTCTGGGCCACGCGGCGCCAGTAATCGATGGACGCATCGAAGTCGCGGCGCTCGAAGGCGGCGGTCGCGAGCAGCGCCAGCGCCTTGGCGTGCGCGGGGTTCTTCGCGAGCGCGCGCTGCGCCAGCGCTTCGGGCTCGCCGGATACCACGCGGTTGTGCGCGAGTGCCAGCGCCTCGGACCAGTCGGCATACACGTCGGCGTCGTCGGCGCCGTGCTGCACGGCTTGCGCGTAGGCATCGGCGCCTTCGGCGTAGCGGCCGAGCGCCACATAGGACCGTCCGAGCAAGCGCCAGCCGCGCGGGTCGCCGGGATTCGACTGCATGGTCGCGGCGAGCCGATTGACCATCGCGACGATGTCGGCGTCGTTCGGCCGTGCGCGCGGTGCCATGCGCAGGGCATCCGGCGTTCCGAATACGAGGTACAGGACGATGGCACCGACCGGGATGATCGCGACCGCGGCCAGTGCGGTGACCCATGCCGAGCGCTCGCCACGCGCGGGCGCGGTGTCCGCGTCGCGCACCTCGAGCTCCGTACCGAGGCGCTGGGTCAATTCGCGAAGGGCCGCGGCGTGATCGTCGACCGACAGCGCGCCTGCGGCGAGCTCGTCATCGAGCTGCCGCTTCTCGTCGCGGTAGACGGCGGCCCGCGCGCGTTCCTCGCTCGGCGCTTCGACCGTGCGCCGGCGCAGCAGCGGCCAGACGAGCACGGCCAGCGTGAGCGCCAGCAGGGCCAAGGCAAGCGCCCAGAAGACCGGCAGCGAGTGCATGAGGGATACGACGGGCGCGGAAGATGCGCATTATAGCGGCGGGGTCTCATCGGGCGTGGCGGCGCCCCGCCTGGGAATGCGAGGCGCCGAGCGCCGGGGTTATCATGGACGCGTCCACCTGCCCGGCCTGCCATGCCCACCGACGACACCATTCGCCAGGACGCGCTTGCCTATCATCGCCGGCCGCCCGCCGGGAAGATCGCGATTCTCCCGACCAAGCAGCTCACGAATCAGCGCGACCTCGCGCTCGCCTATTCACCGGGTGTCGCGGCGGCATGCGACGAGATCGTGCGCGACCCGCAGGAAGCGTCGACGCTCACCGCCCGCGGCAACCTGATCGGCGTAGTCACCAACGGCACGGCGGTCCTCGGGCTTGGCGCCATCGGTCCGCTGGCCGCGAAGCCGGTGATGGAAGGCAAGGCGGTGCTGTTCAAGAAATTCGCCGGGGTCGATTGCTACGACATCGAGCTCGACGAGCGCGACCCGGACAAGCTCGTGGATGTGATCTGCGCGCTCGAGCCGACGTTCGGCGGGATCAATCTCGAGGACATCAAGGCGCCGGAGTGCTTCTACATCGAGCGCAAGTGCCGCGAGCGCATGAAGATCCCCGTGTTCCACGATGACCAGCACGGCACGGCGATCATCGTGGGCGCCGCCGTCGTCAACGGGCTGCGCGTCGTCGGCAAGAAGCTCGGCGACATCAAGCTCGTTTGCTCGGGCGCCGGCGCGGCCGCGCTCGCATGCCTCGACCTGCTCGTCTCGCTCGGCGTTGCGCGCGAGAACATCTGGGTGAGCGACATCAAGGGTGTCGTCTACGCCGGCCGCACGGAGGAGATGGACGACAACAAGGCGCGTTACGCGCAGCGCACCGACGCGCGCAAGCTCGCCGACCTCCTGCCCGGCGCGGACGTCTTCCTCGGCCTTTCCGCGGCACGCGTGCTGAAGCCCGAGTGGCTGGCGATGATGAACGACAAGCCGCTCATCCTGGCGCTCGCCAATCCCGAGCCGGAGATCATGCCGGACGTCGCGAAGGCCGCGCGGCCGGACGCCGTGATCGCGACGGGGCGCTCGGACTTCCCCAACCAGGTGAACAACGTCCTCTGCTTTCCGTTCATCTTTCGCGGCGCGCTGGACGTGGGCGCGACGGCCATCAACGAGGCGATGAAGCTCGCGTGCGTGCGCGCGATCGCCGACCTCGCGCTCGCCGAGCAGTCGGACATCGTGGCGACCGCGTACGGAACCGAGGACCTCGCGTTCGGGCCCGACTATCTGATCCCCAAGCCGTTCGACCCTCGGCTCATCGTGCAGATCGCCCCGGCGGTCGCGAAAGCGGCGATGGAGTCGGGCGTTGCCACCCGGCCGATCGCCGATTTCGAGGCCTACCGGCAGCGCCTCATGAGCTTCGTGTGGCACTCGGGCCTGCTCATGAAGCCGATCTTCACGGCCGCCAAGCAGGCGCCCAAGCGCATCGTCTACGCCGAAGGCGAGGACGAGCGGGTGCTGCGCGCCGCCAAGGTCGTGATCGATGAGAAGCTCGCGTTTCCCATCCTGGTCGGGCGCCCGGCGGTGATCGAGCAACGCATCGAGCGGTTCGGCCTGCGCCTTGCGCCCGGCAAGGATTTCGACATCATCAATCCCGAGTACGACGCGCGCTATCGCGAGTACTGGAGCGAGTACTGGCGGCTCACCGATCGCAAGGGCGTGACGCAGGAGCGCGCCAAGAGCGAGATGCGCCTGCAGACCACGCTGATCGGCGCCATGATGGTGCATCGAGGCGAGGCCGACGGCATGCTGTGCGGCACGTCGGGCGTCCATGCCTCGCACCTTGGCTACGTCGACAAGGTCATCGGCCTGCGACGGGGCGTGAAGACGTACTCGGCGATGAATGCCGTCATGCTGCCGACGCGCACGGTGTTCATCGCCGACACGTACGTGAACGAGGATCCCACGGCGGAGCAGCTCGCCGAGATCACCATTCTCGCCGCCGAGGAGATCCGTCGCTTCGGCATCGTGCCGAAGGTCGCGCTGCTTTCGCATTCGTCGTTCGGCACGAGCGACGATCCGCAGGCGCGCAAGATGCGTGCCGCGGTGGCAATGCTGAACGCGCTGGATTCGCAGCTCGAGGTCGAAGGCGAGATGCACGGTGACGCCGCGCTGAGCGAGACGATACGCACCACGGCGTTCCCGAACTCGCGGCTGAAGGGCGACGCGAACCTGCTCATCATGCCGACCCTCGATGCGGCGAATATCTCCTTCAACCTGCTGAAGACCGCGTCGGGCGGCGGCGTCACCCTTGGACCGATGCTGCTCGGCGTGGCACGGCCCGTGCATATCCTGACACCGTCGGCAACGGTGAGGCGCATCGTCAACATGACGGCGCTGACCGTCGTCGATTGCAGTCAGCGGCAGGCGCAGCTCCTCTAGCCGTCGTCGCTTCGCCGCCGCAGGCGAGCGCTGCGGAACCGCAGACGTCGCGCGGCGTCTGACCGTGCATGTTCGCCTCACCCCATCGCGATCCCACCCGCGAGCCCACCGACAGGGAGCGCGCCGAGCTGTGGCGCCGCTTGGAAAAGGTGCGCATGGCCATGCTGACCACGCACGATGGGGACGGACGCCTCGCGGCGCGCCCGATCACGACCCAGCAGGCCGAGACGTCGGGCGTGCTGTGGTTCTTCATTCCCATGGAAGGCGACATCGCCGAGGATCTCGCGCGTGATCCCCGCGTGGCGCTGACGTACGTCGACCTCAGCGAGAATCTCTTCGTCGCGCTGCGTGGGACCGGACAGGTCCTGAAGGATCGCGCAAAGGCGCGGTCGCTTTGGAATGCGCTGGCCGGCGCATGGTTCCCTCACGGCCCGGACGATCCTCGTCTCGCGCTGCTGCGCGTCGACGTCGAGCGCGGGGAATACTGGGACGCCGGCGCAAGCCGGCTGATCCAGTTCTTTTCGATTGCGCGCGCCGCGCTCACGCACACGTCGCCGCGGCACCCCGGCAATCATCGCGAGTTCCGCGCGTGATGCTGTCACGGGCCTGACGGCCCGTGCGCTTCACATTTTCTTGCAGATCGCGGCTCTCGCGACGCTGTGACCGGCTGTATACTCGGGCGCCCCCGAACGGCGCCGCCGTCGATCATGGGGCTCACCGATCATGATCGCGCGTACACGCCGCTTCCTCGACCGTCTCGGCCCCGGCCTCATCACCGGCGCGGCCGACGACGACCCCAGCGGCATCGCCACGTACTCGCAATCCGGGGCGCAGTTCGGCCTCGGCATGTTGTGGAGCGTGTTCCTCACCACGCCGCTGATGGTGGGCATCCAGATCGTCAGCGCGCGCATCGGCCGGGTGAGCGGCCATGGCATCGCGCGCAACCTGCGCGACCACTATCCGCGGCCGCTGCTGTGGTTCGTCGTCGCGCTGCTGCTCGTCGCCAATACGATCAACATCGCGGCGGACATCGGCGCCATGGGCGAGGCGCTGCGGCTCGTGATCGACGGGCCGGCGCACTGGTACACCGTCGGCTTCGGCATCCTCGCGGTGCTGATGCAGCTGTTCCTGCCGTACCAGCGCCTCGCGCCGGTGCTGAAGTGGCTCACGCTGTCGCTGTTCGCATACGTTGCGGTCGTGTTCACGGTGAACATCCCGTGGCGTGAGCTGTTCATCGCGACCATCGTGCCGCCGCTCGAGTACACGCGCGAATACTTCATGGTGCTGGTCGGCGTCCTCGGGACCACGATCAGCCCTTATCTCTTCTTCTGGCAGGCGTCGCAGGAGGTCGAGGAGCAGCGCATGACGCGCGGGGAGACGCCGCTGCGCGACTCGCCGCAGAACGCACGCGACCATCTGCGGCGCATCCGCTTCGACACGTGGCTCGGCATGCTGTTCAGCAACGCCATCGCGTTCTTCATCATGCTGACCGCCGCGGTGACGCTGCACACGGCCGGCATCACGAACATCCAGTCGTCGTCGCAGGCGGCCGAGGCATTGCGGCCGATCGCCGGCAACTTCGCGTTCCTGCTGTTCGCGGCCGGCATCATCGGCACGGGCCTGCTGGCCGTGCCCGTGCTCGCCGGCTCGGCCGCGTACGCCGTCGCCGAGGCCAACGAATGGCCGATCGGGCACGGTCTGCAGCCGACCGAGGCCAAGGGCTTCTACTCGATCATCACGCTCGCAACCGCCCTCGGCGTCGTGCTCGGGTTCACGCCGATCGATCCGATCAAGGCGCTGTTCTGGTCGGCGGTGCTGAACGGCGTCATCGCCGTGCCGATCATGGTCGTCATGATGCGCATGGCGGTGCGATCCGACATCATGGGCCCGTTCGTCATCACGCGCCGCCTGTGGCGGCTCGGGTGGCTCGCAACGGGCGCGATGGCGCTCGCCGTGCTGACCATGTTCGTCTCGCTGGTGATCTGATCGGCTGCGTGAGCCGTCGCTCGCGACCGGGGCGGCTCACGCCGGCAAGGACGCGAAGCGCACCTCGTCGCGCGGGCGCTCACGCCGTAGCCGGCGACGGGCGTCCCACGGCAGACCGTTCACCCGGCGGCCGCTCGTCCATCAGCCATTGCAGCGTGAACGCCGTGAGACCGATGGCGATCAGCGCGGCCCACGCGACGTCGTAGCTGCCGTAGCGGTCGAACACCAGGCCGCCCATCCAGGCGCCGAAGAATGACCCGACCTGGTGACTCAGGAACACGATGCCGTTCAGCGTGTTGAAGTGCGCCAATCCGAACACGCGCCCGATGATGCCCGTGACGAGCGGTATCACGCCGAGCCACAGGAAGCCCATTGCCGCGGCGAAGACGAGCGTGGTCGCCGGCTCGACCGGCGCCACCAGGAACGCCACGATGAACGCCGTGCGGAGGAGGTAGATCAGCGCGAGCAGACGCCGTTGGCTGTAGCGCGTGCCGAGAATTCCGAACAGGTAGGTGCCGATGGCGTTGAAGAGACCGATCATTCCGAGCGCGGTCGCGCTGACGCCGGGTGAGACGCCGCACAACGCGAGATAGGCGGGAAGATGCGTGGTGAGGAACACGAGTTGGAAGCCGCAGGCGAAGAACGCGAGCGTCATGAACACGTAGCCGCGATGCGCCATGGCGACGCGCACGGCCGCGGCGACGCTCCGTCCGCCGCTGGCCTGTGTGCGTTCGCCCGCGCCCGTCTCGCGAATCGCCAATGCGAGCAGGGCCATCGCGGCGGCGAAGAGCGCGAAGGCGAGCATCGCGATCTTCCAGCCGTAGGCGTCGATCAGCCGCTGACCGAGGGGGGCCATGACGAGCGTCCCGAGCGACCCCGCGGCAGCGACGATGCCGACCGTGCGCGACCGCTTCTCCGATGGCACCGCACGCGAAACGGTGCCGATCAGCACACCGAAGCCACATCCCGCCGTTCCAACCCCGACCAGGAAGCCGCCGACCTCGAGACCGCCGGGAACGTGGCGCGACAGCATCATGAGGAGCAGGCCGGCCGCGTAGACGAGCGCCGTGGAGATCAGGACCGGACGCGGGCCGAAGCGATCCGCGATCGCGCCCACGAACGGCTGGGCGACGCCCCACACGATGTTCTGGACCGCGATGGCGAAACCGAACGTCGCAGCCGAAATGCCCAGCTCGTACGTCATGGGCCGCATGAAGAGGCCCAGGCTCTGGCGCACACCCATGCACACCGAGATGATCGCGCCGCTGGTGACGAGCAGCACGAGCATGGCGCGGCGATCGCGAGTCGTGGTCATCGACAAGACTCTAATCGTTCGAGGCGCCGCCTGGCATGACGATTACGGCGGTCATGCATGCGCGCCGCGCATCCATCGGGGTCATTGCGCCGGAATCGTGAAGTCTGCGAGCGAGACCGCGGGAAAATAGGGCTGCGGGTCACGCCGCGTCCACCATGCGCCCGTCGCCGATCGCGTCGCCGCATCGGTGAAGCGGTAGTCGTAGAGCGTCGCCCGCACGAAGCGGGGCGGCTGGTTCGGGAAAGGATTCGTAGCCAGCAGGTCGACGACCGGGCCGCTGCCTTCGAGCAGGCGATACACCAGTCCTGCGATCCAGCGCTCCTGCGGCGCCCCGTCCAGCGCCGCGAACCACATCTGCCAATCGAGGCGCGGCTGGTGGGGCACGTTCCAGGACGGCCGTCGCGTGAGAGGGCCGGGCTTGTAGCGGAACGTGTACTCGGTCCACTGCACGCCATCCGCGGAGCCTTCGAGGATGATCTCCGGGCGGCTGGTCGTCATGTTCGCGAACAGCCCGTACGAATTGACGATCAGCAGCGGCGCGAGCGCATCGGTCATCCGCTCGACGAGCGGCAGCGGCCTTTGCGCGAGCAGCCGCGAGATGCGGTCCACGCCGACCGGAATCACGATCAGGGCGAGCGCCGCGGCGGCGCGCGTCGCGGTGCGTGTTGCTCGAACGATCGCGACCCGCGACGCGAGCGCTTTGGGTAGCAGGCGGCGCAGCGCCGCGTCGTCGAAGAGGAACACGCACAGCAGGATCGTAAGCAGGTTGAAGAAGTTGTAGTTGCCCGTCAGTACGATGAGGAACTGGAACACGATGATGCACCCTGCCGCGAACATGCGTGGCCGCCGCGGCGCGAAGACGAGGAAGACGAGCATGACCTCGATTACCAGCGTGCCCGCCGTCGCCGCGGCGAGCATCCAGTGCGGCAGCTGCGCGGCATACCAGGCAAGGGGCGTCGGCAGCGGCTGGGTCATGAAGTGATAGCGCAGCGCCTCGAAGCTTTGCCACGACACGTCGCCCGATACGACCTTCGCCGTCCCGGCCATGAAGACGTAGCGAAACACGAGCCATCGGTACAACCATACGAGGGTGACCGAGCCGCCCGGTAGGAAGATCGCGAGGAATCCGGCTTCGAGCAGCAGCGCATCCCACTGGAACGTCGTGAAAGCCTGGCCGGCGTACGTGTACGACAGGTACAGCGCGAACAAGGCGACGAGCGACGGCCGCACGGCAACGTTTGCCACGACCAGCAGCGCGAGCGCCATGCCGAGGAACGTGCCACCGAAGATCGCCGTGTCGCTGGCGTCGAGCCAGAATGCGGTCGGCACGAGCGCGTACGCGGCGCTGCCGAAGTTGCGGTGCAACGCGCCGAGAAAGCTCACGAGCGGGAGGATTCCGTCGTGGCCGATCAGCCCCAGGATCTGCACCGCGAGCGAGGCGAAGGCCGCGAAGTAGATGAGGCCGATCCCGCGCAGGAACACGAATCGCACCAGGTCGTAGCGCGGCGGCTCGAGCGTACCCCAGAGCAGCGCAGTGACGCCGCTCAGCAAGCCGCGACGTCGCGCGAGGAACGCGTATGCCGATTCCGCCAGCGACGCGAAGCCCGGCACGCGCGTGTAGAGCCACCACCACGCGCCGCGCCGCGGCGCATGTCGAAGCACGCGAAAGGTCGCCGCCGCGCCCGCATACACGCGCGCATCCGGCTCCACGAGCTGGATCGATCGGCGGAACGTCTCGAGCGGAATCGACGGATAGTCCGCCGCCGCGGTCTGGTAGGGCCGGTACTCGACCGCGTCGCCCGTCATCGCCGCCCAGGATTCGACCCACCTGCGGCAGATGCCGCAGTCTCCGTCGTAGATCAGCGTGGGTCGCGGAGGGGCCATGGGAGAGGGGTCCGGCACACCGTCTAGGCTAAAATAACGCGAACGGAGAGGTGGATGAGCGGTTTAAGTCGCACGCCTGGAAAGCGTGTTTAGGGTAATCCCCTAACGCGGGTTCGAATCCCGCCCTCTCCGCCAGCGGTTTCCCTCTGGAACGCGCATTCGGCGCTCGCGCTGCGGGACAATCGAAGTCCGGACCTACGCGCACGATCGCGAAGTGGGTTCCCAATCCTGCCCCCGCCACTCCCGGCTCTGAAGGGCTTGCGCGCACAACGTACGGCCGCTTCGGCGCCGCTATTCCTTCATATCGTGGTGCCGATCGATCAATCGCGGAGCCTCCTGAACGCGCGGCCTTTGTGCAATGCGATGTGCTCGCCTTGTCGCTTTTGATCTCGTACTGCGGATCATCCTTGGTGGCATGGTGCACGTGATCGTTGTACGTCGCGTCGGCGTTGCGCACGTTCATGAATCCGGCCTCGCACGGCGCCTGCTTCGCAGTTTCAACTGACGTGGTCGCCAACGGGGTCGCGACCGGTCGTGGCGCCGTCTGCATAGCGTGTACGTCGAGCATGGTGTTCACTGCACTCCGACTGGCGCGTTCGTGTGCTTCGGTGTCGTCGTTGTCGGGGTGACACCACGCCCTGTCGCCTGCAGCCGCTTTAACGCC
>DATJIS010000055.1:0-37959 GCA_035493035.1 Casimicrobiaceae bacterium
GAGCGGTTGTGGCCGAGGTGCACCACCTCGCAGCCGGAGGACTGCAGGATGCGCCGCATGATGTTGATGGACGCATCGTGACCATCGAAGAGACTGGCGGCGGTGACGAACCGCACCTTGTGCACCGGCTTGTAGACCAGCGGCTGCTTGGACAGGGACAGATCGGTCATGGCTACCTCGCGGCCTGCGCGCGGGCCGCAGCAGATGCTTGAGGACTAAACTAACCGTCGCGGCACGCCGCCGCGTGAGCCGCCAGCTTAGCGCAGCCTTACGCCTTGCCCGGACCAAGGCCGCGCGACGCGATCCCGAGCCTACTTGACGTTTACGTAAACGTCAATCGCGCGGCGGGAACGCTCCCGGCACTTTTGGCGCGCGCGCCGGTCCATTCGCGCACTCCACCTCGATTGCGACGACGATGAAGCGCACCCTCGCCCCCCTGCTCCTCGCCTGGCTCCTGCTCGTGCCGCTCGCGGCGCTGGCCGCGCTGCCCGCGGGGATGACCGCCGGCCCGGTCGTTGAGGGTGTGAGCGAATACCGCCTCGCCAACGGCCTCAAGGTGATCCTCTATCCCGACCAGACCAAGCCGACCACCACGGTCGACGTCACCTACAAGGTCGGCTCGCGCATGGAGGACTACGGCGAGACCGGCATGGCGCACCTGCTCGAGCACATGCTCTTCAAGGGCACGCCGACGATCAAGAGCGTGTTCGCCGAGCTGTCGCGCCGCGGCGCCGAGTTCAACGGCAACACGTCATACGACCGCACCACGTACTTCGAGACGTTCACCGCGTCGGAGCCGAACCTCGACTGGACGCTGCGCATGGAGTCGGAGCGCATGACGCACGCGACGTTCACCAAGGCCGAGCTCGATTCCGAGATGACCGTGGTGCGCAACGAGTACGAGAGCGGCGAGAACCGGCCGCAGGACGTGCTGTGGAAGCGGATGGCCGCGACCGCGTTCGACTGGCACAACTACGGCAAGCCGACGATCGGCGCGCGCTCCGACATCGAGAACGTCCCATTCGAGCGGCTGCGTGCGTTCTACGCGCGCTACTACCAGCCCGACAACGCCGTCCTCACGGTGGCGGGCCGGTTCGATCCCGACCACGTGCTTGCCCTGGTCGCCAAGTACTTCGGCCCGCTGCCCAAGCCGACGCGCGTGCTGCCCAAGCTCTACACCGTCGAGCCGGCGCAGGACGGCATGCGCGAGGTGATCGTACGCCGTGTCGCGAGCACGCAGTACGTGGCGGCGCTCTTTCACATGCCACCCGGCCCCCACCCCGACGACACGGCGGGCCAGGCGCTCGCCGAGATCATGACCGTGCAGCCCGCGGGCCGGCTGTACAAGGCGCTCGTCGACAGCGGCAAGGCGTCGGCCGTGTCGAACTACTACTTCGAGCAGCACGATCCCGGCTTCGTCATCTTCTTCGCGCATCTCCAGCCGGGTCGCAGCATCGACGACGCGAGGTCCGCCATGCTCGCCACGCTGTTCGACGTGAAGGCGCACCCGATCACCGACGACGAGCTGACGCGCGTGCGCACGAAGGCGCTGAAGGACTTCGACGACACGGTCAACGATCCGCAGCGCTTCGCCGTCGCGATCGCGGAAGCCGTCGCGCTCGGCGACTGGCGGCTGTTCTTCATCCAGCGCGATCGCTGGCGCACCGTCAAGGCGGCGGACGTGACGCGCGTGGCCGAGGAATACCTGAAGCCCGCCAACGCGACCATCGGCGAGTTCCTTCCCGAAGACAAGCCCGACCGCGCACCGGTCGTCGCGTCCGTCGATGTCGCGTCGATGGTGCGCGACTACAAGGGCGATCCGGCGGTACAGCCGGGCGAGGCGTTCGATCCCACGCCCGCCAACCTCGCGGCGCGCACGCAGCGGTTCAAGCTGCCGAATGGCATGAAAATCGCGCTGCTGCCGAAGAAGACGCGCGGCTCGACGGTGAACTTCGAGTTCCGCATGGACTACGGCGACGAGAATTCGTTGCGCGATGCCAATCCGCTGCCGTCGCTCACGGCGGCGATGTTGAAGCGCGGCACGCAACGCCTGGATCGGCAGGCCTTCGAGGACGCGCTCGACCAGCGCAAGGCCTCGCTCGATTTCGCCGGCAGCGCGGGCACGCTGATCGCGAGCGGGCAGACCGTCAACGCGAACCTCGCCGACGTGCTGCGCCTCGCGAAGGAGGCGATCGCGACGCCGGCGCTCAAGCCGGAGGAGTTCGAGCAGGTCAAGCGCGAGCGGCGCACGCGCCTCGAGCAGGGCCGCACCGATCCGACCGCCATCGCGCGCCGAGCCATCGCCCGTCAGGGCAATCCCTATCCGCCGGGCGACATCCGCTACGTCCCGACCCTCGAGGAAGAGGTTGCGCTGCTCGACAAGGCAACCGTCGACGCGGTGCGCACGTTCCACGACCGGTTCTATGGCGGCAACCATGCCGAGCTCGCCATCGTGGGCGACTTCGACGCGCCTGCCATCAAGGCGCTCGTCACGGAGCTGTTCGCGAGCTACGACAATTCGACGCCGTACGCGCGCGTCCCCGATCCGTACGTGCGGACCGTTGCGTCGAGCCAGACATTCGAGACCCCGGACAAGCCCAATGCGATCGTGATCTCGAAGCTCGCCGTGCCGCTGAACGACCTGGCGCCCGAATTCCCGCCGCTCGCCATCGCCAACCGCGCGCTTGGCGGTGACGTCGACTCGCGCCTGTTCGAGCGCATCCGCGTTCGCGAAGGCCTGTCGTATGGCGTGGGCACGCAACTCACGCCCGCGCGCATCGATCGCAACAGCCAGCTGCTGTTCTATGCCATCTTCGCGCCGCAGAACCTCGACAAGGTCAAGGCTGCGTTCAGCGACGAGATCACGCGCACGCGCCAGAGCGGCTACATGCAGCAGGAGATCGATACGGCCAAGAAGGCGCTGCTCGAGGAGCGACGTCTCGCGCGCGCACAGGATGGCGAGCTCGCAGGCATGCTCGTGTCGCAGGACTACCTGGGGCGCGACTGGAGCGATACCGCGCGCGTGGACAAGGCGATCGAGGCGGTGACGCTCCCGGAGGCCAACGAGGCGCTGCGCAAGTACATCACCCCCGACGCCATGGCGACGGTGTACGCGGGGGATTTCGTCGCGAAGCAGGCGCCCGCGAAATGACCGCGCGCCGCCCCACCACGGCGGCAGCGCGAGCGCCGGGTCAGCTCATATCGACCATCGCGTGCAGCGCCGGCGCGATCCCGGGCGCGCACGCGAGCACGGCGGCCTTGGACGTCGGCGTCGCGGGCGCGAACGGCGCAACGTAGCCGCCCGCTTCCTCGACCAGCAGCAGGCCGCCGATCGCATCCCAGATCGCGAGCTCGAGCTCGATGAAGCCGTCGAAGCGGCCGCGCGCCACGTACGCGAGCTGCAGCGCACCCGAGCCCAGGTTGCGCATCGCGATGCCCCGCTCCATCATGCGCCGGCGGATCGCGAGATAGCGCTCGGACGGCGCGCGATCGTTGTGACCGAGCGCGACGAACGCCCGGTCGAGCGACGTCGTCGGCGCGACCGCCAAAGGCGTGGCCTCGCCGCGCTCCTCGCAGACGCCGCCCGCACCACGCTGCGCGCGGTACAGCGCATCGTTCGGAACGTCGTATGTGACCGCGAGCTGCGCGCGTCCCTGCTGGACGTAGGCGATCGCCACGTTCCAGTACGGCACGCCGCGCAGGAAATTGTGCGTGCCGTCGATCGGGTCGATGATCCAGCAGCGATCGAGCGCGCCGGAGAACGACGCCGCGGTCTCCTCGCCGAGGAATCGATCGTTCGGAAACGCCGTCGATATCTCCTCGTGCAGCAGCCGCTCGACGTCGCGATCGGCCTCGCTCACCCAATCCTGTGAACCCTTGAGCTCGACGACGAGGCCTCCGCGCGAGCGCCAGTGCGCGAGCGCTCGCTCGCCGGCGCGGCGTGCCAGCCCGCATGCGAAGCGATAGCGCGCGTCGATGTCGTCGCTCATGCGGGTACGCGGACGGCACGCTTCGTGCACCGCGCCTGTGAATCGCAGCGCCGGGGGCCGCATCGGCCCATCGGCGTGTAAGCGTTACAAATCCTGCCGGCAGGACTTTCCGTCGAGGAGGCCATATGCGTCAACCGCCGAGCCCTTTGCTGCTGAGCGCGCGCAAGCGACGACCGCGGCGCAACCCGCCGCGCGGCGCGCAATACGGCGCCGGCGGAACGACCGCGCCCGCGGAATCGCAGCAACAGCAGGAGCAACAGACGGCGTCGCCACCCGCAAGCGATGAGCAGTGCGCGCTGCTCCAGCGCGATCCGCAGGATCCGCGTGGTCCGGCGTCGCCGAACGACGACGAAAGCACGCACTCGTCGCGCTGAGCCTGCCTTCCGGCGCGCGGTCAAACGTCCACCGCGCGCCGTTCGCGAATCGATGCCTGGATGGCGATCGCGATGCGCGTCGCCTCGGTGGCATCGGCGAGCGTCAGCGGCAGCGCCCGATCGTGGAGCACCGCGTCGACGAACGCGTTGAGCTCGTTGACGAAAGCGTCCTCGAACCGCTCGTAGAACGTCGGCGTGCACTCGTTGCGCACGCCCTGCGCGTCGGCGATGTCGACGCGGTCGATCCGCGGATTGGCGCCGATGGTGAGCTTGCCCCCGGTGCCGAGGACCTCGGTCACCGTTTCGTGCCCGTGGGCCATGGTGCGCGACGCCTGGAAGCATGCGACCTTGCCGTCGGCGAATTCGCACAGCGCAATGCCGTTGTCGAGGTCGCCGCAGGCCTTCAGCCCCTCGTGGATGGCCACCGTGCCGGTCGCGAACACGCGTCGCGGCGCCGGCCCGCCCAGGAACCAGCGGGCGGCGTCGATATCGTGCACGCTCATGTCGAGGAAGATGCCGCCGCTGGTCGGCGCGAATCGCACGAAGAAGCCCGACGGATCGTTCTTGTCCGCGGTTTGCGATCGCACCATGAACGGTGTGCCGATCCCGCCGGCCTGCACTTTTTCGTAGGCGTCGCGGTAGCTCGCGTCGAAGCGCCGCACGTACCCGATCATCGCCTTCTGCTTCGGCCGTCGCGCGGCGGCATCCTCCACGCGCTTGCAGTGCGCGAGCTCGAGCGACGTCGGCTTCTCGCTGAACACGTGCTTGCCCGCTTCCAGCGCCGCGATGATCTGGCCGGCGTGCTCGCTCGTCGGGGTCGCGATGAACACCGCGTCGAGCCCGGGATGACGCAGGAAATCGGCGAAGCTCGCGTACGTATCCTTCACCCCGAGCTCGCGCGTGGCCCAGGCGCGCTGCTCGCTCGATGCGTCGCATGCCGCGACGAGGTCGGCCTTGGGAACGCGCGTTGCCAGATTGCGCGCGTGCCGCGCGCCCATGCGGCCGAGGCCCGCCATGCCGACCCGCAAGCGTCCGGTGTCCATCACAGCTCCACGATGCGCCGCTCGCGCCACGACGTGGTCGCTGCGTCCGCGAGCTCGAGCGCCTTGACGCCGTCGCCGATGGTCGTGCGCACGGGCTTGCCGTTGGCGAGCGCGTCGACGAAGTGCGCCATTTCGTTCGCGTAGGCGACGCGATAGCGTTCCAGGAAGAAATGCTCCGGCAGGTCGCGGCTGACGGCGTCGCTCGTGGACGCGGTCACTTCGGTCGGGCGATGGTTGCCTGCCTGCAGCATGCCCTTGGCGCCGATCACCTCGAAGCGCTGGTCGTAGCCGTACGCGGCTCGGCGCGTGGTGTTGATCTGCGCGAGGCGCCCCTTGCGCGTGCGGATCGTCACCGCGGTCGAGTCGATGTCGCCCGCTCGCTCGATCGCCGGATCGGTGAGGCAGCTTCCCGTCGCGTACACGGTGGCCGCTTCGTCGCCGAGGATCCAGCGGAAGATGTCGAAGTCGTGGATCAGCATGTCCTTGAAGATGCCGCCCGAGACCTTGATGTACTCGACCGGCGGCGCGCCGGGATCGCGGCTCGTCTGGATGAGCATCTCGGGCGTGCCGATCTCCCCCGCATCGAGGCGCTGCTTCAGCGCGGCGAACGTGGGATCGTAACGGCGCTGGAAGCCGATCAGGCACGTGACGCCCGCGCGCTTCACCGCGTCGGCGCACTTGCGCGCGCGCGAAAGATCGAGATCGACCGGCTTTTCGCAGAAGATCGCCTTGCCCGCTTCGGCGGCACGCATGATGAGGTCGGCATGCGTGTCGGTCGACGAGCCAATGACCACGGCCTTCACCGCCGGGTCGCGCAACGCGCCATCGACGTCGCCCACCGTGGCGCCGTGCGTCTGCGCGAGCGAGCGCGCGGCCTCCGCGTTGACGTCCACCACGTACTTGAGGCGCGCGGCCGGCTGGCGGACGACGTTGCCCGCGTGGATCTTGCCGATGCGGCCTGCGCCGAAGAGCGCCATCTCGATCATGCCGTCGTCTCCCTGGGGGTCATTTCTTCAGCATCCATTCGTGCGCCGGGTCGTTGTGGAAATGCCACGCGCGCGTCGGACCCGCCATCACGTTGAGGTAGTACGACTCGTAGCCATGCGGCACGATCACCGGATGGTAGCCACGCGGCACCATCACGACGTCGTGGTCCTCGACCGCGAGCGCCTCGTCGATGGACCGGTCGTCGGTGTACACGCGCTGGAACGCGAAGCCCTGCGGCGGGTCCAGGCGATGGTAATAGGTTTCCTCGAGCGAGCTTTCGTGCGGCAGGTTGTCCTGGTCGTGCTTGTGCGGCGGGTAGCTCGACGAGTGTCCCGGCGGCGTGCGCACCTCGACGACCAGCAGGCTCGCCGCAGGCTCGGTTTGCGGAAGGATGTCGCGCACGTACCGCGTATTGCTGCCCTGGCCGCGCACGCTGCGCCTGATCGTCCCCGGCTCGATGAGGCGCGGCTCGAATTCGGCGCCCGCCGGCGCGCTCGCGACACCGATCTCGGCCGCGGTATGCGCGACGATCTCCACGCGCTCGGGCGCGGGTACGTAGACCGCGAACGGTGCCTGATCCTCGAAGACGCTCGTCCGCTCGCCGATGTCGCGCCAAACGTGCTCGGCCGTCCGCGCGGTCACTTTGCCGCTCAGGACCACGACGCACGTTTCGGCACCCGGCACCTGCAGCTCGAGTCGCTCGCCCGGCTGCAGGCGATACGCCGCGAAGCCGACGTACTTCCAGCCCGCCGAGCGCGGCGTCACTTCGACGATCGTGCGCCCCGTGGGGCGCGCCTTGACCAGCAGGCTCATGCGGCGCGCCTCCGCGTCAGCTCATCGACCAGCCCGCGAAGATGCCGGTAGCCCATCTCCGCATAGCGATAGCTCGGCGCCACCGACGGATCCTGCTCCGCTTCGACCACGAGCCAGCCGCGGTAATCGTAGTCGCGCAGCAGCGTGAGCAGCGCGCGGAAGTCCACGACGCCGTCGCCCGGCACGGTAAAGGCGCCATTGATGACCGCCTCGAGGAAGCTCCAGTTGCGGTTGTACGCGAGCCGCAGGACCGCAGGGCGCACGTCCTTGCAGTGCACGTGGCATACGCGGCCGACGTGCTTCTTCAGCATCGCGACGGCGTCTCCGCCCGCGAAGGTCATGTGACCGCTGTCGAACAGCAGGCCGACCTCGTCGCCCACGCGCGACATGAGATCGTCGACATCCTCGGGCGCCTGCACGTAGGCGCCCATGTGATGGTGATAGGCGAGCCGAACGCCATGCGACAGCGTGTGCTTCGCGAACGCGGTGACGCGTTCCGCATAGCGCGCGCGCTGCTCGTCCGAGATGAAGCGCGGCCGCTTGTACAGCGGCACCGGCGCGCCCTGGATGCTGTCGGCCACCTCGCCGTAGACCATGACGGTCGCGCCGTTGTCGGCGAGGAGGCGCAAATGCGCGTCGACCGACGCGATCTCATCGTCGACGTCGCGCGTCGCGAGCCGCCCCGAATACCACCCCGACACGAGGGCGAGCCCGTGCTCGCCGAGCACGCGAGCCAGCGCCTTCGATTCGCGGGGGAACTTGTTGCCGAGCTCGAATCCGTCGTAGCCGATCGCCTTGCCCTCGCTCAACGCGACCTCCAGCGGCGTCTCGCCACCGAGCGACGGCAGGTCGTCGTTGCTCCACGAGATCGGGTTGATGCCGATGCGAACGTCGAGGGTCATGGTCGCTGCGCCTTCTTCTCGCTGTCGTAACCCGCACGCGCGCGCTGCACGTCCGCCCGCTGCGACACCTCCGGCACGGCTACTTCCCACCACCAGCCGCCGGCCTCGGTGGTGCGGTTGGGATCGGTGCGGATCGCGATCACGTAGGTGCGCTCCGACGCGCGTGCGCGCGCCATGGCGTGCTCCAGTTCGGGGATGGTCCGCACGTTCTCGGACAGCGCGCCGAGCGAGGCCGCATGCGCGGCGAAATCGATGTCGGGCGGTCCGTCGGCGCCGTGCTCGCAATCGTCCAGCAGGTTGTTGAACGGGGCGCCGCCGCACGCCTGCTGCAGCCGGTTGATGCAACCGAAGCCCCGGTTGTCGAGCACGACGATGATCAGCTTGCGGCCGAGCATGATCGACGTGGCGATCTCCGAGTTGAGCATCAGGTAGCTGCCGTCGCCGAGGATCGCGATCACCTCGCGATCGGGCCGCGCCATCTTGACGCCGAGCGCACCCGCGATCTCGTAGCCCATGCACGAGTAGCCGTACTCGACGTGATAGGCGCCCGGCACGGCGGCACGCCACAGCTTGTGGAGCTCGGCGGGCAGCGTGCCGGCGGCGCACACGACGATGTCGCGCGCCTCGGAGTCGGTGGTCGAGCGCTGGACCGCGCCGATCACTTCGCCTTCGTAGGGAAGCTCGGGGTCGCGCTTGCCGGTGATATGGCCGACCGTGACACGCCATTGCTCGGCGTCCTCGCGTGCGCGCACCGTCCACTCGGGCGCAGCGCGCCAGCCCGACAACGCCTGCGACAACGCGTCGAGTCCGACTCGCGCATCGGCCACGACTTCGGTGGCGCGCCACTTGAGCGCGTCGAAGCCGTTGACGTTGAGGCTCACCAGCCGCGCCTGGGTGAACATCGAATGCGAGCCGGTGGTGAAATCCTGGAGCCGCGTACCGACCGCGAGCACGGCATCGGCGTCGCGCGCCAGTGCGCTGGCGGCGGTCGAACCCGTGACGCCGACGGCGCCGATCTGCAACGGGTGATCCCATGACAACGCGCTCTTGCCGCCCTGCGTCTCGCAGACCGGCACGCCGTGCGTATCGGCGAAGCGGCGCAATGCATCGCTCGCGCCGCTGTAGAGCACGCCGCCGCCCGCGACGATCACGGGCCGGCGGGCCTCGCGGAGCACCGCGACGGCACGTTGCAGCTGCCTCTGGTCGGGAGCCGACGCACGCAGGGAGATGGCGGCCGGCTCGAAGAACGCCTGCGGATACTCGAACGCCATCGTCTGCACGTCCTGCGGAAATGCGAGCGTCACCGGTCCGCACAACGCGGGGTCGGTGAGCACATGAATCGCGCGGGGCAGTGCGGTCAGCAGCTGCTCCGGATGCCAGATGCGGTCGAAATAGCGCGACACCGTGCGGAAGCAGTCGTTGGCCGAGACGTCGCCGGCGTGGAAGTCCTCGACCTGCTGCAGCACCGGGTCGGGTGCGCGCGAGGCGAAGACGTCGCCTGGAATGAACAGCACGGGCAGCCGATTGACGTGCGCGAGCGCCGCCGCCGTCACGAGATTGGTGGCGCCCGGTCCGATCGACGTGGTGCATGCCATCATGCGCTGGCGAAAATGCGCCTTGGCATAGGCGATGGCCGCGTGCGCCATGGCCTGCTCGTTGTGCGCGCGATAGGTCGGGAGCGCCTGGCGATGCGCGTAGAGCGCTTCACCGAGCCCGGCGACGTTGCCGTGCCCGAAGATCGCGAATACGCCGCCGAAGAGCGGCTCGCGCCGACCTTCGTGCTCGATGCGCAAGGCCGCGAGATAGCGCACCATGGCCTGCGCGGCCGTCAAGCGCACCGTTTCGCCGCCGTGGGATACCCCGCCGGCGCTCATGCCGCGCGCTCCGTGGCGCGCGCGCCGCGCCACGCGTCGATCAGCGCGGCGAAGTTGTCGCGCGCGCGCTGCACCAGCGTCGCATCGTCGATGGTGCCGGCCAGCCATTGACGCGACGGCTCCTGGAAGATCGTGCGGCCGACCGCGAAACCGCGGCAGGTCGTCGACGCGCGCGCATTGCGAAAGCCTTCGGCGAGGGCCGCGGGGCTCGCCCCAAGCCCGAGCAGCACCACGCCGCGGCAATACGGATCGCGCTCGGCGATCAACGCGTCGATGTTCGCCCACTGCGCCGCCTGCATCGGCTCGAGCTTCCACCATTCCGGAACAATGCCGAGGTTGTAGAGGCGCTTCATGGCACGCAGCACCGTGTCGGGGGCGCTCGGCAGGCTCTTCGGTGGAATCAGCTCGAGGAGGAGCTCGTGGCCGCTCGCTTGTACGGCGTCGTAGAGTGCCCGAAGCTGCGCCTCCTGCTCCAGTCGCGCTTCGATCGCATCGTCCGGATGGAACGCGACCAGGCATTTGGCGATGTGCTCGTACGGCCACGCAATGAGGGTCGTGCCGATCGAACGACCACGATCGAACTCGAGCGGATTGGAGCAGGGCAGCTCCACCGGCCGCCCGATCCACCAGCCGCGGCCGGTCGCGGCATTGAGCGCGTCCTGGCCATAGCGATCGTCGCACAGGATGCCGACGCGACCCTTCATGCCGGGCAGGCGCTCCACCTGCTCCACGGCATCGACGAAGAGCTGCTTCAAGCGCGGGAGGCGCGACTCGTCGGCGCCGACCTGCTGCGCGAGCTCGAAGAACTGGTTGCGATGGTCGAACGCGAACGCGAAAACCTCGTCGTGCGGCGCGCGAGGCGCCGTCACGCGATGCAGGCGGGTGAGCGTCGCGTCCTGGTCGGGCCGCGGAATGCGGTCCGCATTCGCGATGAAGTAGTCGAGCTCCACGCGCGTCGGCATCGCCGGCGCGCAGCCGTGACGCGAGACGACCAGCGCACCGCACGCGTTGGCGTACCGCGTGCAGTGGTCGTAGTCCTCGCCACGCACCCAGCCTGACAGGAATCCCGCGGAAAACGCGTCGCCCGCGCCGAGGACGTTCAGCACTTCCACGTTGACGCCTTGGCCGTTGAACGCGTCGTCGAGCGACGCCGGCACGGCGCCGTCGATCACCGCGCAGCCGAGCGGGCCGCGCTTGACGACCATCACGGCGGGCGTTATCGCGCGAATCGCGCGCAGCGAGGCCATGATATCGGTGCTGCCGCCGGCGATATTGAACTCCTCGATGGTCCCGATCAGGAGATCGAACTTGGGCAACATGCGCTGCAGGTGCGCCGTCACGGTGCCCGACTCGATGTAGCGTGTCTCGCCGTCGCCGCGCTTGGTGAGGCCCCACAGCACCGGGCGGTAGTCGATGTCGAGCACGGTGCGCACGTCGTTGCGGCGCGCATGATCGAGCGCCAGGTTGCTGATGCGGTTGATGTACTCGGTCGACAGATGCGTGCCGGTGATGAGCAGCGCCCGGCCCTTGGCGATGAACGCTTCGTCGACATCCTGCTCGGTAATGGCCATGTCGGCGCAGTTCTCGCGCAGGAAGATCAGCGGGAAGGTGTCCTTGTCCTTGATGCCGAGCACGACGGCGCCCGTGAGCCGCGCGGGATCGACGCTCACGTGGCTGACGTCGCAGCCTTCCTTCACCATCGTTTCGGTGAGGAAGCGGCCGAGCGCGTCGTCTCCGACGCGCGAGATCAGCGCCGCCTTGAGCCCGAGTCGCGCGCAGCCGAACGCGGTGTTGGCCGACGAGCCGCCGAGGTACTTGGCGAAGCTCGTGACGTCTTCCAGACGCGCGCCGATCTGCTGGGCGTAGAAGTCGACGGCGAAGCGCCCGAGACAGATGACGTCGAACGCCCGTCCGGAAGCGAAGCGAACCTGGTTGCGCATGGCGAGGAACGAAAAACGGCGGACGGCGCGCCGAGAAACGGAATTATTTCACGATTCAGGCGGCGAGACGCCGCCCGCCCTGATCGAACAGATGGATCGCGGCCGGCGCGATGCGCAGGCGCACCGGATCGCCGGGCGACAGGCGCTGCGTGCGGTCGACGCGCGCGCACACCGGAAGCCCGCCGGCTTCGAGATAGACGTACGTCTCGGGCCCGAGCGTCTCGACGACGTCCACGCGCGCCGCAATGGTCCCCGTGCCGTCGATCTCCACGTGCTCGGGTCGAAATGCGGCGGCGACGGTCGCGCCGGGCGGCACGTTGGCATCGATCGCGAGCGTGGCGCCGGGCGCGGCGCGCAGCGTCCCCTGCTCGACCGGACCACGCCACACGTTGATGGCGGGCGAACCGATGAACTGCGCGACGTAGAGCGTCTCGGGGTGGTCGTAGACGTCGAGCGGACGCCCGATCTGCTCGATGCGTCCCGCGTTCATGACGACCATGCGGTCGGCCATGGTCATCGCCTCGACCTGGTCGTGCGTGACATAGATCGACGTCGCGTGCAGCCGCTGGTGCAGCGCGCGGATCTCGGTGCGCATGGCGACGCGCAGCTTCGCGTCGAGGTTCGACAGCGGCTCGTCGAACAAAAAGAGCTGCGGGTGGCGCACGATCGCGCGCCCCATAGCGACGCGCTGACGCTGTCCGCCGGAGAGCGCGCGGGGCCGCCGGTCGAGGAGCGCATCGAGTGCCAGGGTGCTCGCCGTGCCGCCGACCATGCGCTCGATCTCGCTGTCCGGGCGCTTGCGCAGGCGCAGCGAGAAGCTCATGTTCTCGCGCACGTCCAGGTGGGGATAGAGGGCGTAGCTCTGGAACACCATCGCGACGTCGCGCTCGCGCGGCTCCAGGTCGTTGACGCGGCGGCCGCCGATCTCGATGTCGCCCGCCGTGATGGCCTCCAGGCCGGCGATCATGCGCAACAGCGTCGACTTGCCGCAGCCGGAGGCACCGACCAGGACGATGAACTCGCCGTCGGCGACGTCGAGGTCGATGTCCTGCATCACGACCACGCTGTCGAAGCGCTTGGCGACGTTGCGGATGCGAACCGATGCCATGGGAGCGCTCCTATTTGACGGCGCCGAGCGTGAGTCCGCGCACGATGAAGCGCTGCCCGAGCGCCATCAGGATCACGGCCGGGATGGTCGAGATGATCGACGCCGCGGCCATCTGGGCGTGCTGGATCTCGTACTGCTGCGCGAACAGCGCGATGGCGACCGGCACGGTGGCGAGCTCGCGCGAAGTGAGATTGAGCGCGATCGGGAACTCGTTCCAGCTGAAGATGAACGCGAGGATGCCGGCCGCGATGAGCCCCGGCACGACGAGTGGAAGCGTCACGCGCCGGAACGCCTCGAGAGGCCGGCAGCCGTCGACCAGCGCCGCCTCCTCGATCTCCGGCGGTATCTCGCGGAAGAACGCGCGCATGAGCCAAACGGTCATCGGCAGGTTGATCGTGACGTGCGTGAGGATCAGCGCGATGCGCGTGTCGTACAGGCCGAGCTCGCGAAACGCGACGTACCACGGTCCGATCAGCGTCATGACGGGGATCATGTGGAACACGAGGGTCCAGCCGAGAAAACCGGCACTCACCCACGCCGGCCAGCGGAAGCGATGCAGCGAGTACGCGGCGAGCGTGCCGACCACCAGCACCAGCGCCGTGCTGGCGGACGCGACGACGAGGCTGTTCACCACGTTGCCGAGGAAATCGGATCGCCGGCCGAACAGCACCTGCGCGTAGTTCGACAGCGTCGGCGTGAACGGCCATTCGCCCGAGTAGATCGCGATCTGATACTTGAACGACGCGACCAGGATCCAAGCGAAAGGACCGAGCACCGCGAGCACGGTGAGCACGAGGAACACGCCGCCGATGCGGCCACCGCCGACGATGGACAGCGGCGGCGTTGCCGCCGGTCGCGGGATGCGCAGCGTGGCGGCGGGCGTAGCCATCAGACGCGAACGGCCTTGGTCGCCTGTCGCCCGACCAGCAGGAACGCGAGGATGGCTGCAATCAGCGCGAGCGACAGGAGCGCGCCATAGCCGAGCTGGTTCTGCTCGAAGAAGACCTTGTAGAGGTGCAGCGTCACGAGCTCGGTCGACGTGCCGGGGCCACCCGAGGTGAGCAGGAACACTTCGTCGAAAACCTTGAAGGCGAGGATCGTGCGAAAGAGCAGCGCCACGACGATCGCCGGCTTCAGGAGCGGCAGCACGACGCGCCGCAGGAGCTGGCTGCGCGTCGCACCGTCGACACGCGCCGCTTCCAGGACGTCGATCGGCAGCGCCTCGACCGCCGCGAACAGGATCAGGAAGACGAACGGCACCCAGTGCCAAACGTCCACCAGGATCACCGACCACAGCGCGATGGATGTGGAACCGAGCCAGTTCACCGGCGGCAGGTGCAGCGCGGTCAACGCCTGGTTGAAGATGCCGAAGTCGTAGTTGTAGAGGAGCTTCCACATGCTGCCGATCGCGACCGGCGGCACGAGGATCGGCAGGATCATTACCGTGCGCACGAGCCCCTTGCCGCGCGACACGCCGGCGACCAGCAGCGCGAGCGCAAGCCCGAGGACCATCTCCATCGCCACCGCGGCGACGACGAAGATCAGCGTATTGCGCACCGCCGGTGGAATCACTTCGTCGGCGCGCAGCAACGCGAGGTTGCGCAGCGGCGTGAAGGTCCACGTCTCCGTGCCCTGGGCAAACTCGATGGTCGAGACGCTCATGCGCACCAGATTGGCGACGGGGTAGGCCGTCAGCAGGACGAACAGCACCACCGCCGGCAGCAGGCTCCAGTGGCGAAAGGTGCGGTTGAGGAAATCCATGGGTGCGGCATCCCTCGCCCCGCCGAGGCGGGGCGGGAGGCATCCAGCGCAAACCTACTCCGGCAACGCGGCGAGCATTCCGGTCTTGCGACCGTTCTTCTTGAAGAGCTCTTCGATCTCCCGCGCCGCGGTGTTGAGCGCCTTGCCCGAGCTCATCTCACCGATCAGCGCCTGGTTCAGCCGCAGGCCGATGATCTGCTCGACCTGCGCGCCCTCGGCGTAGCCGAGCTCCTGGCGCGCGAACTTCATCTCGTCGAGATACGCGGGCATCCAGCGCAGCTTGGGGTCCTTGGCGATATCGGAGGTGAACACGTCGCTGCGATTCGGGATCCCGCCCGCGAGCGCAAACGCGCGCTGCGCGCCCTCGCTCAGGAACCACTTCGAGAACGCGAGCGCCGCCTTCTTCTGGGCATCGGAGGCGTTCTTCGGGATCACGGCGTTCCAGTTGCCGATCACGGCACCGCTCTTTCCCGTGCGTCCGCGCGGCAGCGGCACGGTTTCCATCTTGCCGACCACGGCCGATTTCGCGGGATCGTCGAACGTCGCCCACGCGGCGAGCACGAGGTCGCCCATCACGGCCTTGCCGGTGGCGAGCAGCTGGATCACGTCGCCCTGCCCGAGGTTGCCGTAATTCGCGGGCCCGCATTTCTTGAGGAGTTCGATGTACTGGTCGAGCGCCACCTTCGACTCGGGACTGTTGAGCGTGACCGTGTAGTCACCGGCCTCCGGGTCCTTCACGACCGAGCCGCCCTCGGCGAGCATGACGCTCATCCAGTCGTATCGGATCGCATTGCCCTTCTCGCCGCGCACCACGAAGCCGTACTGCTTCGAGCCGTCGGTCAACTTGCTGCACGCGGTCATCACCTCGCCCCACGTCTTCGGCGGCGCGAGGCCCGCTTGCTTCAGCACGTCGGAGCGGTAGTACAGGAGCTGCACGTTACCGAGGACGGTATAGGCCATCAGCTTGCCGCCGTTCGCGGTGCGCCAGCGCTTTTCCGCGTTCCAATAGCCCGAGTCGCCATAGTGCAGCGTCTCCTTCGGCAGGTCGAACGAGCCATCGATGTCCTTGAGCGGCGAGAGGAACCCGCCCTCGTAGAACTCGATCGTCCATTGCGTATCGAGCAGCATGAGGTCGTACGGGCTCTGGCCGCCTCGTACCGCGTTGCGCGCCTTCTCGAGGATGCCGCCGAACGGCGTGACGTCGAGCTTGATCTTGTTGCCGGTCTGGTCCTCGTACATGCCGACGACCTTCTCGAAGGCCGGATACCAGGGCGTCGAGCCCACCAGCAGCGTGATGGGCGGCTGCTTGCCGACGTCGGCGAAAGCCTTCTGCGCGTCGGCCGGCGCCGCCAGAACGAACACTGCGGCGAAGAGCAGCGCACGTGCGATCTTCGGATAGTGAATCAAAGGGCCTCCTCGGGGGTCGCCGCTCGCGCGGTCTCGGTCTGGATGGCGTAGCGCCTGTAGATCTCGGCCGGCGCGTCGTGCGCGCGCAGCTCGCGCGCGATGCCTTCGTGGAATCGCCGCTCGAGCGCAGCATCGCGGAACGGCTTCTGCTGCCGCGGGTCGGTGGCGAGGTCGTAGAGCGTCGTGCCGACGTCCGGGTCGAACGCCTTGTTGTCGTGCATCGGAATGCGCCGCGCATCCTTCAAGGCATCGATCCGCATCACCGGCATGCCCTTGGTGAAGTCGAACGGCGGTGCCATCACGGCGGTCTTCATCTCCGACACGCTGAACAGCGAGCTCAGGTGCATGGGCATGAGCGTGTACTCGTGCAGACCGGGCGCGTACAGGTCCTCCGGGTAGAGGTAGTACGTGTATCGCCCGTCGGTGGCGCCGATCGGCCCGCCGAACATGCCGAAGATGCCGATGTCGCGCTGCTTCGAGTCGGCCTCGAGGAGCGGCACGACGGAGCGCGCCCGAACCTCCGATGGAACCTCGAGGCCGAAGAGGTCGAGGAACGTCGGCATGAGATCCATGGTCTGCGTGAGCGCGCTGCGCCGCGTGCCGGCCTGCGCCGCGCAGTCCGGATGATGGACGATCAACGGAATGTGCGAGATCTCGGTGTAGTACGGCTGCAGGTTCTTGCCCCACCAGTCGTGCTCGGCGAGCAGGAAGCCGTGATCGGTCGACAGGATGAGCGCGGTGTCGCGCCACAGGTCGTGGCGGTCGAAGTAATCGAGGAGCTTGCCGAAGTAGTCGTCGCAGGCCGCCACGAGCGCCGCATAGTTGGCGCGGATCTCGGCGATTTCCTCGGGCGTGCTGTTGCTCGTCTTCTCGTAGAGCGGCCAGTCCAGCACGCCGCCGCTCCACGACGTGCGGTATTGCTCCTTGAACCGCGCCGGCGCCTGGAACGGCTCGTGCGGGTCGAAGCATTCCAGCATGAGGAACCACTGCTCCGCGTTGCGATTGAGGTCGAGGAACTCGAAGCCCGACGCGAAGCACTTCGCGAGCGGAAGGTCCTTCTCGTCCACCATGAACTCGCAGTTGATCGCGTGCTGGATCCGCTTCCAGCTGCCGTCGTAGACGTCCTTCGGCCGCTTCCAGCTGCTGTCGAAGTTGTAGTGCTTCGCGGCGTATTTCTGGCGCAGGCGGGCCACCGGCGGCTCGACCATGGCCTTCCAGGCGTCGTATTCCTGCCCGCGCACGAAGTCCCACGTGCGAAAGCGGTTGTGGTACGTCGCACCCCCATCCTCGAAGTAGTGCAAGTGGTCGCTCACGAGATGCGTGTGGATGCCGGCCAGCCACATCGATTGCGGGAACGAGTTGTCGAACGGCTCGAGCGGGCCCCAGCTTCGATGCATGAAGTTGAGCCGGCCGGTATGGAGGTCGCGCCGCGCCGGCATGCAGGGAAGGCTTCCCACGAAATGCCGGTCGAAGGTGACGCCGCGCCGCGCGAAGCGGTCGAAGTTGGGCGTGCGCACCCATGGCGAGCCGTAGCAGCCGAGCGCGTTGCGGCAAAGCGAATCGAACAGGACGAAGACGGCTTTCATTCGGGCTCCCCAAGCGCGCCTCCGCTCGCCGGCCCCTTCCCCATCGGGGGCAGGACGCGCGGCGTGGCGTGGAGGGCGCGCGCTAGGGTAGGCTCGGCAAGCCATACTGTAAAATTCAATCTGCTCAATTACCCATAACCGGACGGAATGGCTCTGCTGCGCAGCGCCGGGCTCCTGCGACCGTTCCTCGCCGTTGCGCGCACCGGGAACGTCAGCGCCGCCGCGCGCGAGCTGGCGGTGAGCCAGCCGGCGCTCACCAAGATCGTGCGCAAGCTGGAGCAGCAGGTGGGCGTTCCCCTCTTCGATCGCCGTGCGCGCGGCATGACGCTCACGCCGAGCGGTGTCGCGTTGCTGGCGCACGCGCGGCTGATCGAGTCGCAATGCCGCGTCGCCGACGGCGAGCTCGACGCGCTGGCGCGCGGACAGGCCGGTCGCATCCGCGTGGGTGCCGGTCCGTACTGGGGCAACACGGTGGTACCGCGCGCCATCGCGCGCCTGCACGAGCGCATGCCGCGCCTCGACGTGGGCCTCGACGTCGGCGTGAACGCCGTGGTGCAGCCGCGTCTTTTCGCCGGCGAGCTCGACCTCATCGTCGGCGGCCTTCCCGAGCAGGGCCTGTTGCCGCCGGGGATCGAGCAGGTCGATTTCTATACGATCCGCACGCGCGTCGTGGCGGGTCGCCACCATCCGCTGCAATCCCGGCGACGCGTGACCGTCGCGGATCTCGCGCGCTATCCGTGGGTGTTCTACCAGCACGACCGCGACGTGATGACGCAGCTCGCGGCCCTGTTCCAGCGCAGCGGCGTCGGCACACCGGGGATCCGCGTGGAGACCACGTCGCTCCATGCGGTCATGCAGCTGCTGCGGAGCGGCCCTTACCTCGCGTGCATCGCCGACGCGTATCTTCGAGCCGCGCCGGAGCCTGCGATCGCCATCCTTCCATATCCGCATGCGATCTGGACGTTCCCGGCCGGCGTACAGGTCCATGCGCCGCTGCGCAACTTCGCGCCCATTCGCACGCTCCTCGAGCTCATCACGAAGGAAGCCGCGATGCACGCACCCGTGAGCGCACGTCGCGGCACGTGACGGCGGCAGCCACGCATCGTCTCGCGGCGCGCGACCTTGCGCTGATCCTCGCCGTCGTCGCGCTGTGGGGCTTTGCGTTCGTTCCGATCAAGGTCGCGCTGGAGACGGTGACGCCGTTCGCGCTTGCCGGCCTGCGCTTCTTCTTCGCGGCGATCCCGGCCGTGCTGTTCGTGCGCCCGCCACGCGTAGCTTGGGTCGCGCTGATCAGCTACGGATTCGCCATCGGCGTATGCCAGTTCGGCCTGCTGTTCCTCGGCATGAAGCTCGGCATGCCGGCAGGACTGTCGTCGCTGGTCATCCAGATGCAGGTGTTCTTCACCATGGCGCTCGGCGCGTGGTGGATGCACGATCGCCTCGCCGCGCACAACGTCATCGCCGCCGTCATCGCGGCGCTCGGGATGCTGCTGCTGGTCTGGCACAACCTGGCGAGCGGCGTGGACGCGACGCTCATCGGCTTCCTGCTCGTGATCGCCGCGGCGCTCGGGTGGGGCGTCGGCAACATCCTCGCCAAGCGCATGATGCATGGCCGCAATGACGAGATGCTGGGGCTCGTCGTCTGGTCGAGCCTCGTGCCGCCCCTGCCCCTGGCGCTGCTGTCGTACGCGCTCGAAGGCGGCCCCGCGGCAGCTTTCGCGGTCCTGCACATGGACCTGCTGCGGTGGGCCTGCGTGCTGCTCCTCGCGTACGGCGCCACGCTGTTCGGCTACGTGTCGTGGAACCGGCTGCTGCATCGTTATCCGACGCCGCTCATCTCGCCGTTCGGGCTGCTCATTCCGGTGTCGGGCCTTGCGAGCGGCATCGTATTCGTCGGCGAGCGGCTGGCGCCGCTGCAGCTCGTCGGCGCGCTGCTCGTCCTCTCCGGTCTTGCCGTGAACGTGTACGGATCGCGCCGGCGGTACCCATGAAAAAACGCCGCCGTCCGCGAGGACGACGGCGCTGCGCGTTGCCGGCCCGATCAGTCGTTCGCGTGCGGCGAGGCCGTTCCCGCGGTGCCGCCCGGAACGGGTGAAGTCATCTCCGGCCCCTGCAGCGGCATGGCCGGCAACCGCATGGCGATGTCGCTCAGCGCGGACGATCCGGCGGTCTGCAACTGTCCCGGTCTGCGGCGACGCACATAGCCGCGGAGGAACGTCTTGACGGCGCCGTCGGGAAATTCGACGGTGATTTCGTCCCCCAGCGTGCTGCGCACGCGGCCGGTCCCGAACCGCGGTACGCCGACCGGGTCGCCGGGACCCAGCGGCCGGACCGTGCGCCGCGCGGTCGAAGCCGTCGCGGGCGTCGCGGCGGCTTCGATCACCGCCTCTTCGGCCGCGCGCAGGCAGGTGTCGCAGAACGTGCAGCGCTCGAACGACGGCGTGTCGCCGAAGTATTCGAGCAGCACGCGCCAGCGGCACAACCCGGTTTGCGCGTAGAAGATCATCCGCTCGAGCTTCTCGTAATCCGACTGGCTGCGCACGATGTAGCTCTTCGCGAGATCGGCAAGACGCTTGGCGTCGACGTTGTCCTGCACGAGGCGGTAGCTGCGCGTACCGACGCGACGCACGATCTCGGCATCCTTCAGGAGCTTCAGCACGACCTTCAGCTTGTTCGCGCCGATCGGGCTGACGTTCGCGCGAATCTCGTCGAATCCCAGCGCACGCTCGCGGCCGTTCAGCTCGATCAGCTTCTTGTAGACGGTATGGATCTCCTGATCCACCGGGTAACGGCGCACGAGGAAGAACTGCTGGACACGCTTGTCCTTGCGGTCGTACAGGAGCACGCACTCCGCGGGCTTGCCGTCGCGTCCGGCGCGGCCCGACTCCTGGTAATACGCCTCGAGGTTCGCGGGGATCTGATAGTGCACCACGAAGCGGATGTCCGGCTTGTCGATCCCGAGCCCGAACGCATTCGTCGCGACCATGACGCGCACGTTGCCGTCCATGAACGCATCCTGCGCCTGGTGACGCTCGCGGGCGCCGAGCTCGCCGTGGTAGAGCGCGACCGACGTGCCGTCGTCGCGCAGCGCCGCGTGGATGCGCTCGGCGCCGGCGATGGTCGCCGCGTAGATGATGCCGGGTCCGTCGTTGCGCGCGATCACCTTGCGCAGCGCGGAGAGCTTGGCCGAATCACCTTCGGTAAGCTCGACGGAGTAGTGCAGATTCTCGCGATAGATCCCTGTATTGATCACGCGCATCTCCGGACGGTCGATCTGCTTGACGATATCGGCCACCACATCCGGCGTCGCCGTCGCGGTGAGCGCGAGGACGGGCGGATTGCCAAGCGCCTTCAATGCCGGCGCTATGTCGAGGTAAGCCGGACGAAAGTCGTGCCCCCATTCGGAGATGCAGTGCGCTTCATCGACCACGAAGAGGTCGATGCGATTGCGCTGCAGCGCTTCGATGAACTCCGGATGGGACAACCGCTCGGGCGTGGTGAAGACGATGCTCGGCTCGCCCCTGGCGACCCGCTTCACCGCATCGGCTTCTCCGCGCGCCCCGAGCGCGCTGTTCATTTGCGCCGCGTCCACGCCCGCCTCGTCGAGCTTGTCGCTCTGGTCCTTCATCAGCGAGATGAGCGGCGATACGACGACGGTCGTGCCCGCGAAGTGCAGCGCCGGCAGCTGGTAGCACAGCGACTTGCCGGCACCGGTCGGCATGATCGCCAGCGTGTCGTAGCCGCGCAGCACGTTCGAGATGACCTGCTCCTGGCCGGCGCGCAGCTGGCGAATGCCGAACGTGTGCCGCAGGGTGCGCTTGAGCGTCTCGGGATCCGCGCGGCGTGCGAGCCTTTCGCGGAGCGGACCGGAAGAACGGGAATGGCGTTGCCGGCGCGTATAGGCGCCCGAGTGATTCACCGACATTTGAAGATGACCGTTTGAAAAAAAGTGATAAGGAAGCGGCGCCGCGCATCGCGCGACGCCGGGTCTGTCAGCGGGTAGGGCGGCCCTGGCGGCCCAGGTCGACGTCCTCGTCGGGGACATCGTCGATCGCACCGAGCTCGTCCTCGGGTTGATCGTCCGACTCGATGTCTTCGACGTCCTGCTCCGAGAAAGTCTTGTCGCTGGGCACGGTCGAGTCGCGTCCCGCAGCGCCGCGCTCCCCTGTGCCGAACCGATCGCTGTCGCTATCGAGATCGGCGTCGCCGATGTCGGGGCCTGCCGTGGCGCCGCGGCCGTCCTCGTCCGGATCGGACGTCGTGCCTCTCGTGAACGGCAGACCGTCATCGTGATCGAGGCCGCGGTTGCCGGCGATGTCGCTGCCGCTATCGCTGGAGTCGCTCGGACCGAGCGCCCCCGTCCCGTGGCCCTTGCCGACGCCCGGCTTGCTTTCGCCGGTCTGGTTCAGTGTGCTGCGCGCCATGTGTCCCCCGATTGCTGCTCGCACCTCAACGCAAGCCGTGTGCCACGGGGGTGATTCGAGCCCGCCCACTACGAAATACGCGGTCGAAGGCCGTCGGCGTGTAGGACGGTGGCCTGTAAGTCTTGCTGGAGGGCCCGCAATTCTTACCACCCCGGCCCCGTGCCCGCAGTCGACGGGCACCACGCAGCGCTGCTAGATGATCGCCGCGCCTCGCTCGTTGAGCAGGGCTCGCAGGATCGAACGATGACAGTGACTCTCGTCTGCGCAATAGCAGCCGACCGAAAAATTGCTCGTATGCGACAGCGCGGCCAGGACGTCGAGCGCGTGGCGCGCCTCGGGCCGCGACATCTCGGCGCGATATTTGCGCGTGAACGCGCTCCATTGCCCGGCGCTTGTCGCGGTCTGCGCGAGCTTCATCGTCTCGAGGCTCGGCGCGAGCGTGGGAAACCATACGTCGTACCAGTCGTCTTCGGCATAGCGCGCCTTCGGCACGCCACGCGGCGGGCGGCGCACCGTTCCGATGCGCGTGCCTTCATCGTGATGCCGTGCGGTGCCGAGGCGAACGATGCGTATGCCCATGTTGCAGGCTCAAGTTTCCGCGGCGTAGAGCTTCAGCGTCTCGTTACCGGGCGCGGGCGTGACCAGGCCCTCGAAGCGAAAGCCGAGCCGCTCGAGCAACCGCGCCGAGCGCTCGTTGTCCTGCGACAGGATGGCGACGACGCGCGAAAGGCCGACGACGCTCTTCCCGTACGACATGACGGCGCTGGCGGCCTCGTATGCGTAGCCGCCGCCCCAGAAGCGTGGCAGGAACGCAAAGCCGATGTCCACGTCTTTCAGCGTGTCGCGCTTGATGAGCCCGCACATGCCCATCGGCTCCGCCTTGTGCGACTCGACCATGTAGAGCCCGAAGCCCACCCGGTCGTACATCCGAAGAGGTCCGGTCTCGAGGTATCGACGCGCGTCCTGCAGCGTCTTGATGCCCTTGTCTCCGATGAAGCGGATCCACGAGGGCTCGTTCAGGAGCTCCACGATGAACGGTGCATCGCGTGTGTCGAACCAGCGGATAAGCAGGCGCTCGGTGTGTGCGATCAGCATCTTCAGTCGGCGATCGCGTCGGCGTCTCTCATGCCGGGTCGCTCCATCGCGACCCTGGATCGCACGAAGCCGATGCGCTCGTAAAATCCTTCGACGCCATCGCGCCCTGCCCTCAAGACCCACGTCACGCGCCGGTCGTCCCCCATCACGGCTTGCACGAGGGCGCGGCCGATGCCCTTGCGGCGCCAGCCCTCGGCGACGACCAGCATGGAAATGTAGCCGTTGGTGACGCCGTCGGTAAGCGCGCGCAGGAAGCCGATCACCTGCGCGTCCTGTACCGCGACGAGCGCGCGCGAGGAGCGCACCACGAGCCGGCGGAACTCATCGGGATTCGCGACGCGGTGCGACCAGCCGCTCGCGAGGAGCAGCCGGCGTGCCGGCTCGATCTCGTGCGCGCGCGGCGCGCGAATCTCTACGCCAGCCTGCGTGCTCATGGTAATCGGAAGCGGGCTTTGAGCAATGGCGCCGGCGTAGTTTCGCAGCGACCGGTTGTAGCGAGGCAGGTGCTTCGACAAGGCGGTCAAGGCATGCGCGACGGCCTCGCGCTCACGTCCGAGATCGACGAGCGCGAGCGCGAGAAAGGCACGCACCGCGTCGTCGAGCTCGTCCGGCGGCGCTTCGAGCTCGCGTTGCAGAAGAGCCGCCGCTTCGTCTGCGTCACCGAGATTGCGCAGCGAGCTCGCGAGCTGAATCGTCGCGCGCCGACGGCGCGCACCGCCGAGGCCCGCGCGAAGCGCCTCGCGATACAGCGGAACTGCGCGTTCGGGATGGCCCGTCGAGTCCTGTGCGGAGGCGCGCTCGAACGCTGCGATGGGACTTCCGCGCGGCAGCTCGGCAGCCAGCGCTTCGATGCGGGCCACGAATGCCTGCGGTTCGCACGCATCGATGACTGCCCATGCCTCCGCGAGCCTGCGCTCCCACGCCGACTCCGCGACGCTCATCGGTTCCATTCGATGTTCAGAAAAGCGAGCTGTATGGACCAGGCGAGATGCTACGCCTCCTTTGGAAGGCAATGACCGCATGCAAGCGCATCGCTCGCGCGTCGCACGGATGGAGGTTACGTGCGGCGCGATCGCAGCAGGCCCGAGCGCTGCGAGCGCCGCGTCCTCGCTCATCGACGCGGCCTCGTGGTGGACCGTCCTCCGGCACTCACGATGGAAACGCGACCTCGTGACTGACATGATGGCCGCTCGACGCGTGCTCATGGGACGACGCCCTGGTGGCGCACGAAGTCGGGGGCCGCGTTGGGCGATAGGCGCGTGGCCGCGCGATGCGGCGAGCGATGTCGCAACGGATGGACCGCGACGTCGCCGCGGGCGAGACGGCGCCTCGCGCGCCGGTCGCGGCGCCTCTGCGATTTAGAACCAATAGTCCGACACGCACCGGCCGTCCCGGGGCAGGTCCTCGAACGTGTCGAGCCCGTCGAAATGGTCGATCGGTATGTCGCCCACGGCGTCGGGCTCCGCGAGGCGCAGGTTGACCGCGATGCGCCGGCGCCCCTGCTCGTCCGTTTGCCGCGCCCGCCAGAACGCCACGCAACCGCACGTCGGGCAGAAGTGGAACTCAATGGCCTCGCCCCGCACGTACGGCTTCGTGTCACCCGAGACCTTGATTCCCTGGCCGTCGTAGTCGTACGCCCAAAGCACGCCGTAGCGCCGGCATACGGTGCAATTGCAGGCCGTTGCGCCGTCGGGCTGCGCTTCGTAACGCCACCGCACCCCGCCGCAGTGACAGGACCCTTCGATCATGGCCGGCTCCATTTCGTTCGTGCAGAAGTATGCGGGCCTCGGACGGCGAACGAGGCGACTCGCGGCTATCTATCGTGATCGGCCAGCGCGCGACGCGTGGCCGCTTCGCGGCTCGTCTCCTCGGCGAGCGGCTTGCCACCCGAACCGGCGCGCGCGAGGAAGGCCTTGGCCTCGGCGGGACTGCGCAGCTCGAACCATTCGAGATGCTGGTAGCGAGGGATCAGCCGCAACGACGGGTACCGCCGCCGACGCTCCCGATACGTCGTGAGCACCCACAGCAGAATCGATTCGCGCGAGAGAAACGCACGACGCAATGACTCGCGATTGCCGGCATAGAGCAGCTCGCCGGAGATGCTCCGGCGGAGGGTGCGTCGTAATGCACGCCCGAAGACCGTCATGAAGCCGAGGTTCAGCCAGATGACCGCCGTCGCGCGCGGCCAAACGGTGTCGCGAATCACGCTGTAGTTGCCGTCCACGACCCAACGAGGTCCCGACGTCGCCGCATCGACAAGCCGGAGGAAGTGCTCCGGCGGCTTCGGCGTCCAGTTGGAATCCCAGTACAACGCATCGAGCTCTACCGCCGGGCACTCCAGGATGTCCGCCAGCACGCGGGCGAACGTCGTCTTGCCGGCACAGCTCGTACCGACGATGACGACGCGCGCGAGGTTGCTCGTATCGTTCAAGTTCTTGGATGCGAGCGCAATTGGCTGTCGACTTCCATGATCTCCGGCGCCAGCGGGGCAATCGCGGATCCGGATGCTTCGACACGTCCTCCATCAGGCGGCGGGCAGGCCTTCGCCGGGATGACTCGGCGGAACGCAGACGTCCGCGGGATACGCGAATATCGCTCACCCATCGTCGCCGATCGGCAACAGCGGTGCGGGCTCATTGCGCGAACGAGGCGACCTCCATTCGCGTCGCAGCAGGCCGTACATCGCGGCGTCGGAGACCTCGCCATCGACAATGCAGCGCTCGCGGAAAAGCCCCTCCCTGGAGAAGGACAGGCGTTCGAGCAGCCGGGTCGAACGTTCATTCCTGGGATCGGTGTCGGCTTCGACGCGATTCAAATCCAGCTCGGTGAATCCGTAGTCGAGGAGCGCACACAACGCTTCGTGCATGTAGCCTTCGCCCCACCATCGCGGGCCGAGCATGTAGCCGATCTCGGCACGGCGGGACTGCGTGTCGATCCGCCAGAGCGCACACGTTCCGATCAGCTCGCCGAGCCCCGCGAGCTCGATTCCCAGGCGCAGATACTCCCGGGTCGCCAGCGCACGATCGCGGGCGACCATTGCGCGTCCGCGCTCATCGCTGTGCCAGAGCGGGGCGTCCCAGTACCGCATGGCGTTCGGGTCGGAGTGAATCTCGAACAGCCGCGGCACGTCTGCTTCCCGCAGCGGTCGAAGCTCGAGCCTCGCCGTCCGAAGGGGTAGGTGTAGAAACGCTTGCATGGCTCTTCATCAGCACGCGCCTTGGCACATCGCAGAGGAGATCACCGACAGCGCAGGGCTCTGCACACAGCAATGCGTCGCTGCAGATTCACGGCGGCGGTTCGTGGCAAACGGCTTCGATGTTGTGCCCGTCGGGGCCGATCACGAAGGCCGCGTAGTAGTTGGCGTGGTATTGCGGACGAACGCCCGGCGCACCGTTGTCGCGGGCACCTGCCTGCAGGGCCGCGCGATAGAACGCTTCGACCTGCTGCCGAGTCCTGGCGGCGAACGCCACGTGAAGACGGGCGGGCTTCTCATGGGTCTGGAAAAGGCAGAACGAAGCCTTGTCCTCGCCGGCCAGCTCGACGCCGAGCGGACCCTCCTGGACGACGGCTACGCCGAGCGGTGCGAGCGCCTCGACGAAGAAGGCCTTGCTCGCCTCGTAATCGCTCACGCCGACTACGACATGGTCGAACATGGGTGCTCCCGGAGTGCGTGGGTCGCGCGCAACCGACCGACCGATGGCGCTGGCCGAAGCGTCAAGCGAGGGCGATGTTGCGCGCCTCCACCGCCTCCGGCGTGCCAGCGGCGCCGACGCGCAACCGCCGGACACCGGGTCCGTTTCAACGCCGAGCGAGCGACCGCCGACTTGCCAGTGACGTCCTGAAAGCCGCTAAGAAGCGGTCTTCTCGTCCAAAGGCTCGGTTTGCGCAGTTCCGGTCGCCGGCGGCTGTTCCGGCTCCGCCTTGCGCTGCCGTTTCGCTTCCTTCTTCTGCTTCTTGGCAAGATCTCGTTGCCGTTTCGCAAATGCGTAGTTCGGCTTCGCCACGGTCCGCACCCCCTCTAAACGTTGCAAAAAGTATAGGGTACGCGATTCGACCGAGGCAGTCGACGCGTGCGGATGGAATGCTGCCGAGATCGTGTCGCCGACCAATCGACGACGCTGGCGGCCGTCCAGGCGGCGCTCGGCGACAGAAGCGGCGGACGCGCGAACGTGCCGTCAGGCGATGCTCTCGCGGGCAAGCGGCGACTCGACGACACCACCGTCGGTTCCACGCGTTACCCGATACGCCGTGGCGTCCGGACGCCAACTGACGACGCGCTGGACCTCGGTGCCGGCAAACAGGACGGCGGCCCCGTCGTCGATGGCGAGCGCGGCGCCCAGCGCGCCCGCTTCGATGGCTCGGTGCAAAGCGACGCGCCGCGAAGGATCACCGTCGTAGTGGACGCAGCAGCTGCCCGGGACAAATCCGAGGCAATCGAGCGGCCGCAAGCCGCCGCCCCAGAACGAGTCCGTAAGGCCATGAGTGAACCAGCACAGGGCACCCGCGCTCATCCCCGACAGCAGAACGCCCTTGGCCCAGGCCTGACGCAGGACCTCGTCGAGCTTCCAATCACGCCAGACCGCGAGAGCGGACTTCGTGTTGCCGCCGCCAACGAAAATCACGTCCTGGGCCAGGAGCCCGGCTGCATAGTCGGATAACGGGAGTGACGAGCGAAACGGCTTGCGAAAGAACGCCAGGTGCGAACATTCACAACCGAGGCACTCGAACGCAGCGTAGAACTTGTCGATCATCTCCGGCGGGTCGCCGCTCGGCGTCGAGATGAAGCAGATGCGTGGTCGTGAAGAACCGGCAAGCCGAACGAGGTGACGGTCGATGGGCGACGAACCCTCCTCCATGAGGAAGCCGCCACCGCCGATTGCAAGGATTCGCGCGAGCATCCTCCTATCGATCAAGCCTTGATCGCGTCGACGAGCGGCATAGCGAAGATGGCGGCCATGGCGCTAGCCAATGCACTGATCGATCGGGCGTAGATCGCCCGTTTCAGGACGGGGCGCGCCCTCGGGAATCGCGGTGCTCCATGAACACCGCGAGCGGCGAGCGCGGATAGCCGCGCACCGCCAACAGATGCATGCAAGGTTCAAACGGAGCTACGAGGCCATTTATTGCCAGGAACAAACCAACCCCCGAGCAAGAAGAACTCCACGACGACGCGGACTTTGTCGGCCGGCGACAGATGGTATGGCGCCACCTCCAAGCCCGGCAAGAAGTCGTCGAGCAGTTGCCGCGCGTCCACGGCCCGTTCGCGCGGAACGAAGATGCGGCGCAAATTGTAAAGATCCACCAGGGCCGCCGGGTAGAGTCCGCCGAAATGCAAGTTGTGTACGAAGTAAGGAAGGCCGAATGCGTCCAGAAGACACATTGCCACCGCCAGATCAGCGCCGTTCCGAGGCGTGAAGACAGCGACCATTCAAGCACCGCACCGCACCAGCTTCCCCGGGAGGAAGGGGTCCGCGCGCGTCGGCGGGACGCCATGTGCCTGCGCGTCGAGATGCAATGCCGTGGTACGGCGCATGGCGGCGACGGGCTCGGAATCCGCGCGCCCGACCGGTGCTTGCAGCTGGGTCGCCACGATCGTCAGGGCCGCACGCTTATCGCATACGAGACGGTGCGCAGATTTCCGCTCGGAAACAGTATCTCGACAACCGCCGTGTCGGTGCCCGTGAACCCGCGATCCGACTGATAGTAGACAAAGACGACGGGCAGTTTCTTGGTGTTGCATGCTTGCCGTACGTTGTCCTTCGGAAAGTCCGGAAAATTCTCGCCCTTTGCAATTCTCAGGGTTCCATGCGAAGGCGCAGTGACAATGCGAAGGTCGGGGTAGCCGGACGAGCTGCAATCCGCGACCACGGAATACCAGAAGTCGACTTGTCCTTCCCGCCCGCTGATGCTTCCTCTTATGCGCGGTTGCGCGGCGCCCGTAACAGCGCCCGTCCCGCACGCTTCAAGCGCGAGGACGCTCACGACGGCGAGACGTCTCACCCAGTCAGCAGCCATGTTCGATCCTCGTCGCCATGGAGGGGTACCGCTGCTGCACACTGTCCCAAGACCGGCGAACCGGACGCTGCAAGCCGGTGCGGGAGAAATCAGCCAGGCACGCGGCCGTCGCTTTGCAACGGCATGTTAGGCAGATCGGCGACCACCCGGTGTTATTCGACGACGAGCGGCATGACCGACGGCCGGGCCAGGGCGACGCCATGAAGCCGCAACTCCCAAATCAGGGACCTGTCGGACCCATCGAACGAGCCAACAGGCAGGAGGCGATCCTGAAACCGACGGTTGGAGAAACGGTGGCACGGTGACCCCAATCGGGGACACCGCCTTAGCACTGCGGATCGAACTGGAAAACGCGCAACTCCTGGTCACACCGGCACGCTCTTGCGATACGCGCAGCCCACGCAACGGCGTCCTCACGCGAGGGCAGCTCGAGCACGGTGAAGCCGCCGTCGAGGGCGCGCGCCCACGGGTAGCCCCCTTCGACGACCGAGCCATCGGCCGAAACCCGCACGGGCTTTACAGCTTCGTCGATGCCGCCGCCAAAGACGTAGACGCCGGCGGCCTTCGCTTGGTCGATCACGGCGTGCGCCTCGCGGCCCACCGCCTCCCACTCGCCGTCCGGCACCACCATCGCCGCGCTGGGGAACGAGATCAGGTACTTCGCCACGGTGCTGTTCCGTCCTGTGTATCTGCGAAGTCGTGAAGCTGTGCGCCGGCTTAACGATCGACTTGACCGACGCGCCACCATGGGCCACGAGCGGGGGACGTCATGCGCCGCTGTTGTCGCGCAACGTGCCGAGCGCTCGTCGCGCGATGCGGTTGTCCGCTAGCGAAGCAACTGAACGGGCGCGTGCGAGCACCCGCGCAATGATCGCCGCAGCGCACGCGTCCGCGCAACGACATGCTAACGGCGCCCGGCATGCCGCCACTTGAGCCAGAACAACCCAGCCGCCACGCCGAGCGGCACGACCACGACCAGGTTCCAAAATGGCACCGCGAGAAAGGAGAGCGACGACGTTGAACTGTGCGAAAAGTACCGCACCACGATAAGCGTGTATAGATCCAGCAGCAGCGCCAATGACGCTGGCACGACACCGAGCAGCGGACGCCGGGTGGCAACGGCAACGAGCACGGCCGCGGCGTAGGGAGCCAAGGACCACATGAATACTCCGAGCGCAAACAAGCTGAATCTCCATTCGCTGAACGCTTCGTAGACGTGCAACGCGAGCGCAAGGAAAGCTACGCCGATGAGCGGTGGCCCTGGCGCGAGGCGTGCCATCACGTGATTCCTAACATGGGCGGCACGCGATGCGCCGCGCAAGTATCCGTCCCGCGCGCGCGTTCATCGGCGGCAGTGGAGGCGCGGTCAACGGGCCCGAGCCAAGGCCGCTCACGACCTGCCGCCCCCCCATGCGCGCGGTTCAACGAGGACCAGGCGGCATTGTGCGATGTACCGCCCGCGCCTTTCGCCGACAAGCGGCATTGGCGGACCATCGGCACGCGTGCGGCGGGCTAGCGAACCAAACCAATCGACCCGTGCTGCCACCGACTCAACAAACTGTGAGCCGGCTCACGCATCACCACGCCCCCCACCACGACGATCGCGATCCGCGAGCAAACGTTCGCTCCCAAAGTTTGTCGGCTCACCGGGTCCCCAAACGTTCTCGATCGCTAACCAATGCCATCCCTACGATTACCCAGAGATCACTTGTCCGACGTCGATGGTCGCAACAATGCCTACACGAATCGAGCCAAGGCGCGATATGCCGTCTAACGAGTCAACTTAACTGGCGCGTCCGCTATCAAGCGGTCCGGAGAAAACATGCGGCCGACACATCCCGTTTAACGCGATATTAGGACTCGCTACGCTCAGCGGGCAATTGCAGCCACATGTGAACCTTGGACTTGAAGCCACCTGGCGTTGCGATTGCCATAGGTTCGACGCCGAACGTTCGAAAACCGCAGGACTCATAGAGCGCGATTGCTGACGCATTGCCCTCTGTGACCGTAAGTGTGACGACGACAATTCCTGAACGTGCGGCAGCCGCCTCAAGGGCAGCGCGCACCAGCGCCCTGCCGGCGCCGAGACGCCGCGCCGACTCCATGACGAACATCCCAAGGAGGTGAGCTTTGTGCTTGGTTTTCGGTTTAGCGGAGAACTCTACCGTCACCGCCCCGACGAGCTCATCTGCGTTGAAGGCACCGAAGGAAATACTCAGGGACCTAGGATCCGCAATGCGCTTCACCCACCATGATTCTGGCTCGGCTGCGCGCTCGTCGGGAGTCGACGTAAACGCATCGGCTGCTGCCTCATAGGCGTGCAGCATCAAGGCTCGATAATGAGGTACGTCGGCGGCGACGAGGCGAGCTACATACATGCGTTGCGCGGCCTGAGACGTTCGAGTTCACGCGCCGACGGAGGCAGTTGAAGCCAGCCGTGGGCCCTCGCACGACGTTCCGCTTGAGCGCTGACGAGCGAAATCAACGGAGGCTTGAGGCGCGCGCGCCAAGACGCCCGGTTCAATGGCATGTCAGGCGTCGAGGGCGGCGCGCAACAGTCGATTCAGCGCGTTGGGCCAGTTCGTCTGGACCACGTAGACCGTCACCTGCCGTGCGAGCTGCTGAGCCTGGGTCACATGTTTGGGTGGCTCTTGAACCGGCTCAGCTGGTCGGGACGCATCTGGCCGGGCCGGCAAATGACCTGGACGCCGGAGCTCTGGAGGTCGTGCAGCACTTGCGACGCATCCTCGACCTCGCGGCAGATGACCGCGCTGCACTTGATGCCAGCAACGCTCGTCATCGAACGAGCGAGCCCCGGCGTAAAGTGCTAACCCGCATCGCGCCGCCGACTGCCGGCCACGGCTCGCGCGCACAGCGCAGGCGGCAAGCGGTCAGCTCGGGATGAAACCATAACCCGCAAGCGCTCGTCGCGCGATACACGAAGCGACGAGATCTCTCGCATGCCGCGAAGCCAGCTCCAAGTCGATTGCGCCTGAGGAACGCACTTACCGGCGCGCCCAGGACGCTCTCCAACTTGAAGGAACGTACCGGCTCGTCCGGTTGAACGAGATGTTGGACGTCACTTGGGGGCCGAAGGTGTCAGCCCATAGCGGCTCATAACCGCAACGAGCGCGGCCTTGTCGGGCGGACCACCCGCGTTTGCGACGGCCGCGACATCCCTGAAGTATTGCGCGCCAATGTCGGGGGACAGGATGATCAGCGCGCGGGCGACACTGCCAAAGGGATTGGAGAATCCGTGCACGGTACCGCGGGGAGTGTGCATGGTCTCCCCAGGCACGAGATCTCGCATATTGCCGCCTACGGTGTAGCGCAGCGTGCCGTCCAGAACGTAAACGATTTCTTCGTTGTTGGAGTGGCTATGCGGTGGCGGGACATTCGAACCCGGCGGAACGGTGAGCTCAAATACGCCCATGCTCCCATTGAACGAGCCATCGACAAGGTATCGGATGCCGAGTTGACCGACTTTGATTTCCGCTGTGCTCATGGTGTGCTGTCCTTCGTCGCGATAGCGGCTATCCCGGTACCGGCTGAGCAACCGTCGCCGACGCGGGGTCTTGCTCGCGCTCGGCGATCTCGCGCAGGCCCGGTTCGTCCGGCATGGCGGGACGCAGAAGCGCGCGCAGTTCGTCGGCCATGGACTGCAGCAGTCTCACGTCGCTCTCGCTGAATGACCGGGCGTTTCGGTCCAGGATGCAAAGCGATCCAAAGACGTGGCCTTCCGCGTCCCGGAAGGGCACGCCGGCGTAGAAGCGGATGCCTGCAGCCGCCAATGCTGGATTGTTGGCGAACCGCGGATCGCGCGCGACGTCCGTGACGATGAGTGGCTCAGTGCTTGCGACGACGTGGCCGCACAGCGAGAGCTCGCGGACCATTTTGAATGATTCACCAGCCGAGCTCGAATTCTCCGCGGAAATAGAATCCGCAACGCTCGCCCCGCAGACGTGCTGCATCGACTCGTCGATGAGCGTCACCAGTCCGATCGGGGCATCGAACACCTCGGCGGCACGTTTGGCCGCGCGATCGAAATCGCGCCGCAGTGCCTGATCGAACGCGCCACTGGCACGCAGGGCCCGGACGCGCTCCAGATCGCCGGCAGGTATGGGGGCCGGCAAATACTCGTCCGACAACTGCTCTCCCAAGTGATGCCGCACCTGCAGCATCACCTCATCGAAGGAAGCGGCTACCGCGTCTACACCGAGCGCTTGCGCGGCGCCGGCATCGAGGAGCTCCGGCGGCGCATTCCAAAGCGCCGCGACGATGTGGAGTTTCGGCCATCGCTTGCGCAGGTGCCTGCAAAGGTAACGGATGCGAGTCTTCGGATCCGGACTGAAGTGCGACAGGCATACCATGCGCGCCCCGCGCACATCGAGCTTGGCCGCGAAATCGGCGGCAGCGGTATCGATTACCTGCACGTTGGCCGTCATGCCCGATTCTACAAGGCCGTGCGCGACCATGCGCGCGGCCAGCGTATCGACCTCCCACTTGGCTCCGAGGCATACCACTTGAGGCCGACCGGCCGACGTAGCGCTTGATGATTGAGCGAGCTCATCGATAAGCCGTTCGACCCCGCTCACGACGCGCAAGCGATGCTCGGCCGTTGCCACTCGGTCGTGATCGACGCAGGCGATCCGCAGTGCAGGGATACCGACCTTCTCGTAGAAGCCCGTCACGCCATCGGCTTGCACGTGCTCGAGCGACAGCTCTATGGCTTCCTCAACATCTTCTGCAAGCAAACGCTGGTACACGCGCGTCGCGGGATCGAGCACCGGCTGACTGCCGAGCAGCACCGCAAAGAAGCGCAGTTGCGGCAGGTGCCGGCCGATGACCAGGAGACACACCGTCAGCGGAGTTGACATGACCAGTCCCACGGGACCCCACACCAGCGTCCAAAAGGTTGCGGACACCATGAGCGACATCGCCGAAAGGCCGGTGCTAGCGCCGTACAGCCACGGCTCCACGAGGTTGTTGCTGAGGAGCTCCAGTGCCACGATGAGAGCCAGAGACCAGAGCAGCATGTTCCAGCCGGGATCCACCGCGAAGGCGAGCGCGAGCGGGAACACGGCCGAGATCATGGGACCGATGTAAGGTACGAAGCGCATGATCGCCGCGAGCGCGCCCCATAGCACGGCACCCGGCACACCGATAACCCATAATCCCACCGCCATCGGAACACCGTAGCTCGCATTGACGACGAGCTGCATGGTCAGGTACTTGCCGATGCGCTCGCCCGCCTCGTCCATCGCATCCGTCGTCCGATGCAGATTGCCGCCGAGCAAGCGCAACAGGCGGTCGCGCAGGTCCTGCCGGTCGAGCAGGACCACCACGACGAAGACCAGCACGATGCCGGCGTCGGTGAGCGGACCGCCGATCGCTGCGAGCCATTTCGCGGCGTTCTCGATGGGTGAAGCCGGCTGCTCCTGGATCTGCACCTGCTGAGGCTTTGCGTTCCGTGCGGTTTTGTCCGCCGCGTCCTGGTCGACCTCCTTCTTCACGGCGTCGAATGTCGTGACGGCTCCGTCGAACATGCCAGGCCCGCTCAGCGCGTGACGAAAGCTCCGCAGCTTGAATTGGATGTTGTCCTGGTAGATCGGAAGTTGCGCGCTGAGCGTCCTTACCTGCTGAGCCAGGAGGAACCCGGCCCCGCCGATCGCCGCCAGAGTCAACGACACCACGACGATCACCGCCAGGGGGCGTGGGATGCCGAGGCGCTTCAGGCGCGTGACCCAGGGGTCGAGCACGAAGCCGAGAAAGAACGCCAGGGCGAGGGGCACCAGGATCACGCGACCGTAGTAAAGGCCGGCGATGATGATCGTCGTCGACACGAGGCCGAGCGCGAGCGGAAGGCTGGACAGTGCAGCCGCCACTCCGGTGGGCGCAACGAACGCGTCGGCGTTGGCCTCAATGGCCGTGCTTCGTGCCGGCTTCGCTTCCGCGGCCGTGGCGGACTGCGCGGCAGCCCGCGCTTCAGTTGCCATAGAGCTCTCTGATGTTGTGCTGGCGCGAATGAAGGATCGCGCATTCCTCGGAGCTCGCAGTCGCTACGGGCACCTCGCCGGTCGGTTGGCCGAGTCTGTGATGCTCGATCAGCCATTGTGATCCAAACCGGCTGAATGAGGAAACGCCGAGGGCTTCACCCAGAGGCTGTCTACACCGCCATCCGCCGCTCAAATGATGCGCGCAGGAGCCGCCTGGCGGTAAACATCGTTCCGAGGGGCCCGTGATCTTCATTGCGACCACGCGGGACGCTTGGTTAGCCGGCGATCGCCCAGCGTGCCCGGAAGGCCTCACCCGGCGGGCGTGCGCATTGACCGCAGAGTCAGGCGATGTGTCGGAGGCAACGATTATCTAGCCGCATCGATTCGAATCAATTTCAAACGGCCGGTAACGCCGCTTTTGATGGAAACGGCGGACTTTCGGCAATTGAATCGATTGGCAACGAGCGCAATCAGTTCTTCGTTGGCCTTGCCATCGATAGGCGCGGATTTGACCTGCGCGAGCCATCCACCGTCCGCCGTCTGTTCGAGCGCACTCAAACGCGAGTTGGGCTTGACCTTCACCCGGATAAGTATCGGCGCGGCTGCCATCGGGGAAGTCAATCAGATGAACCGATGATCGCGAAGCGACGTCGCTCGAGGCCTAACCACCAAGCCGACCGGCACGCCGCGACAGTGGGGGCGACAGAGAGCGCCACGGTCTCTGAGCATGGGCTTGAGAATACGACAGTCCGATCGGAGGATTCGAAATTCCGTCGTATTCCAAGAGTAGATCGATCGGTACCTTCACGTGGGCCCGCAAGGCCCCGAGGACCTATTGCGCGCACCCTATGAAGCCGCCACCGAACGCCGCCACACATCCGAGGCGTTGCTCGAGCTGCGGAGCCATCACCGATCGCGGGGCGCCAGGAACCTGCTGTCGATGCTCGAACGCCGCCGCCGCAACTGGCCCATTGCCGGCGCGATCGATCACCTGCGCGATCCGGAAGCGTCACGGCCTCAGATGGTGATGTGGTCATCGCCTGTGTCTTGAAATCGCGGCGTCCGCCGCGTCGCACCTCGCTCGACCAGCCTAAGTCATCCGGTTGAAGCGCCTCGCGAACCACCTCAACTCCCCGCCAACCCGTACGCCTCCGGGAAGAACATGTCCTTCCAGCTCTTCGGCGCCGCCTTCAGCGTCCCGATGCGCGCCATGAAGGTCGCGAACTTCATCACCGCGTTCGGCGTCACGGTGTATTGGGCATCCGGCTGGCGAATCATCGCGGTGAGCTCGGCATCGCTTTGCGCAGCCTTCGCAAGCGTCTTGAAGTCACGCGCCGCGCGCGCCGGGTCCCGCTTGATGATGTCGTCGGCCTCGCTCAGCGCCGCGAGATACGCCGCGACGGTCTTGGGATTGGCCTCGTGAAAACGCACCGTCGCATACGCCACGGTCACGGTTCCAGCCCCGCCCAGCACGTCCTTCGACTGGAGAATGGGATGAATCGCCGGATCGTTTTCGTACGCCGCGCGATACGGGTCATACGTGAAATGCCCGGTGAGCTCGCCCTTGCCTGATTTCAGGACGCCCACGGCGTCGGCGTCACGCATCGTCACCGTGAGCGGATCGAGCTTCGCGTAGTCCTTGTCGCCGAAAGCTTCGGCGGCCGCCATCTGCAGCACGATCGCCACCTGGCTCGACTTCACGCCGGCGACGGCGATCTTGTCGCGGCTGCTCAGGTCCTTGATCGATTTCACGTCGGGATCGCGGGTGTAGAGCGTCGACGGCGTGCCGCCAACAGCCGCGATGGCCTTGACTTCGTTCGGCGTGCCGGCAGCCTTCGACCACAGGATCAGGAAAGGCGGCAGGCCACCGGTGGCGAACTCGAGATTGTTCCCGAGCAACATGTCGTTCAGCACGGCGCCACCCGCGACGTCCACGTACTTGACGCTGACGTCTCCGAGCCCTGCCGCCTTTGCATGCTTCTCGATGAGCTTCTCCGCTTCGAGCACGTAGATCGGCAGCTGCGACAGGGTCGGCGTGCGCCCGACGCGAATCTCGGTGATCTCCGCCGAAGCGGCCTGCACGAAGAACAGCAGCGCGAACGCGAGCTGGATGATCGGGCGTCGCTTCAACATCAGGTTCTCCTCTTGCGTTATGAGCGCTCGTGCCGCGTGGCGAGCGCTTGAATGATGCGCGAAGGAATCTCGTCCAGCGTCTGCACGACGAGCGCACCCGCGTCGCGCAGCAGTGCCATCTTTGCGCTGGCCGTATCGTCATGATTGCGCACGAGCGCGGCGGCGTGGCCGAAGGTCTGGCCGGGAGGATAGTCCTCCTGGAAGACGCCGGCGATGAGAGCTACCACCGGTTTGGCCACGTGCCGCTCGCGCAGCGCCGCAGCGAGATCGCGCTCGTTGCGCGTGCCGGGCTCGCCGAACACGACGATCGCGTCGGTGTCGCCGTCTTCCTCGAAGAGTCGCGCGTAATCCGCCATGCCGAGGCCGGTGATGCGATCGCCGCCCATCGACACGCAGGTCGACACGCCGAGCCCCGCGAATTTCAACGTGCGCGCGAGCTCGGCCGACATGCCGCCGGAGCGCGAGCAGATGCCGATGCGGCCGGGCGCATAGATCTCGGCCGGATCCTCGCC
>DATJIS010000056.1:0-2058 GCA_035493035.1 Casimicrobiaceae bacterium
CCCGGCGTTAGGCTTGCCGGCACGCTCATCATGCCGCCAGGTCGCGGTCCGTTTCCCGCGGTGGTGTTCGTTACCGGCTCCGGGCCGCAGGATCGCGACGAAGCGCTCATGGGTCACCGCCCATTTCTCGTCATCGCGGATTACCTCGCGCGTCACGGGATGGCGTCGCTTCGATACGACGACCGCGGCGTGGCGAAGTCCACTGGATCATTCGACAAGGCCACGAGCGCCGACTTCTCGCAGGATGCCGAAGCCGCCGTGCACTACCTGATGCACGTCAAGGGCGTCGCATCGAATCACGTCGGCATCCTCGGGCATAGCGAGGGCGGCGTGATCGGTCCCATGGTCGCAGCGCGGAGCCGTGATGTGGCCTTTCTGGTGCTCATGTCGGGACCCGGTGTGCCCGGCGACTCGATCCTGCTGCTCCAGGGCCGCGCGATCGCAGTCGCCATGGGTGCGTCAGAGGACGTCGCGGCAACAGGGACGAAGAACCAACGCCTGCTCCTGGAAGCCGTCGCACAGTCGAGCGACTCGGTCGATGCCGCGGCGCGACTGGCCAAAGCGAAAGATTCCATCCTGACCGCCGTTCCAAGTGATCGGCGCGCGGCGGCGGAAGCGCAGATCGATCAGGGGACGACCCAGCTCCTGTCGCCGTGGTTTCGCTACTTCGTCCGCTACGATCCGCGGCCCGCGCTGCGCCGGGTGCACGTGCCGGTGCTTGCGTTAGGCGGGTCGCTCGACTTGCAGGTCCCGGCGCGCGAGAATCTGGCCGCGATCGACACGGCGCTGCGCGCGGGCGGCAATCGGGATTATCGCGTGGAGGAGCTGCCGAAGCTCAACCACTTGTTCCAAACGGCGACCACGGGTGCGCCGAGCGAGTATGCGACGATCGAGCAGACAGTCGCGCCGGCGGCGCTCGACGCGATCGCGACGTGGATCAATGCGCATTTCCGCGCACCCTGATCGCGTCGCCTCAGGCATCTCTGCGTCGTGTTGTACCTTTCGCCCATGCGTATCCCGACCTTCGCTCGCGGCGTTGCGCCGCTCGTCCTCGCCGCGCTCGCCGCGCCAGCGATCGCCGCCCAAGCCGGCGCGCAATCGAAAGCCGCTGGTGAGCTCTCGTCTGCCGAGCGTACCATCACGCGCTCGGTGGATGCCCACAACAGCGACGCGCTCGCGCTGCTCGTGCGTCTCGTCGACATCAACAGCGGCACCACCAATCACGCCGGCGTGCGCAAAGTCGCGGACATCCTGCGCGCCCAATTCGACTCGCTCGGCTTTACCACGCGCTGGGTGGATGGCTCGTCGTTCCACCGTGCCGGACATCTCGTGGCCGAGCATCCTGGACCCGGCCCGAAGATTCTCATCATCGGCCACCTCGATACCGTGTTCGACCCATCGAGCCCATTTCAGAAATTCGTGCGCCTCGATGACAGCACGGCTCGCGGGCCGGGGGTGATCGACATGAAGGGCGGGGACGTGATCGCGCTCTACGCGCTGCGTGCGCTCAAGGACGCCGGCGCGCTCGACTCGATGCACGTCGTGGTGGTCTACGACGGCGATGAAGAAGATGCGGGCTCGCCGCTCTCGGCCGCGCGGCAGGCGCTCACCGACGCCGCGCACGGCGCGACGGCTGCGTTAGGCTTCGAGGACGGCGCGGGCGACCCGCGCACGGCGGTCATCTCCCGCCGCGGCGACATTTCATGGACCCTCACGACGACGGGCCACACCGCGCACTCGTCGCAAATTTTCACCAAGGAATACGGGGCCGGCGCGATTTACGAAGCGGCGCGCGTGCTCGACCAGTTCTACCGGCAGCTGTCGACGCAACGCTACCTGACGTTCAATCCGGGCATCATCGTCGGTGGCACGGCCGTGTCGCTCGACTCGACGCAGAGCGCCGGTACCGCCGCGGGCAAGACGAACGTCGTCGCCGATTCCGCGTTCATCTCGGGCGATCTGCGCACGCTGAGCCCGACGCAGCTCGCCGGCGCCCAACGCGCGATGAAACAGATTGTCGCGCAGACGCTGCCGATGACGACCGCGCACCTCGAGTTC
>DATJIS010000057.1:0-64735 GCA_035493035.1 Casimicrobiaceae bacterium
TCGTCGACGCCCGCTCGGGATGCATCCTGGGCTGCACCGTGCTTGGTGTGGACGGCGGCGAGGTGATGGCGATGCTGGAGATCGCCATGCTCGCCGGGCTGCCCTACGCGAAATTGCGCGAGGCCATCTTCGCGCACCCCACGCTCGCGGAAGCGCTCAACAACCTGTTCGCAACGCTCTGACGCGCGGGCGCGGCCGTGCGCGCGCAGCGCGCGGTCCGGCGAGCGGTCAATCCGCGATGCGGAAGCCGACTTTCAGCGTCACCTGGAAGTGCGCCACCTTGCCGTTTTCGATGTGCCCGCGCGTCTCGACGACCTGGAACCAGTCCATGTTCTTGATCGTGACCGCGGCCTTGGCGAGCGCGTTTCGCACCGCGTCGTCGCTGCTGTTGGGGCTGGATCCGACCAGCTCGACGAGCTTGTACGTGTTGGATGACATGAGGTCCTCGTTCGGCGGCGCTATTCGGTGCTCTCGCGCTGCGTGAGATCGATGCGCAGCTCGTGAAGGTCTTCGTCCAGCGCGTCGCGCACGGACACCATGCCGAGCGGCCGGTCGTACTCGACCACCGGCAGGTGCCGGAACTTGCCTTCGTGCATCATGCGCAGCGCACGTACGAACGGCTCGTCCGGGTGGATGGTCTGGGGGGCACGCGTCATCACGTCGGCAAGACGCGTGGCACCCGGATCGAGCCCCGCGGCCAGCACCCGGAACAGCGCGTCGCGCTCGGTGAAGATGCCGATCAGCCGCGGGCCATCGAGCACGAGCATGGCCCCGACGTTGTGCTGCTTCATCACCCGGGCGGCGGCGAGCACCGACACCGTCTTTCCCGCGGTGATGGGCGTGCGGCCCGCAATGAGCGTGCGAATCGAGCGTATGGCCACGGGCGCTCCGTTGGGCAGCCGAAAGGACGCCGACATTGACGCGCGCTCGCTGGCCGAAGTCAAGGGCCGCGTGGTGCAAACCGCGTTTGCGTCGCGGCGGGAAAAACCGCCGTCGGCACCGGAACCGCCCCCCGCGCACAGGTCTCTAACGGGCATTCGTACGAGGAGGCCCGCAATGAATCCGCGACGTTTGCATCAGGCCCTCGCCGTGGCGCTGCTCTTCGGAGCGGCGTCGATGGCAGGCGCCCAGACCAGCTCGAACAGCGCCGGCTCCACCACCGGCAACACCGGAACGCCGCCGGCATCGAAGGCGACGAGCGCCGAGTCCGGCAAGCACGCAGCGAGCGCGGCGCACCATGCGCACGCGAGAATGCATTCGCGCAGCGGGTCGACGCGTGACACCGAGTCGCCTTATCACGCCGCGCTGAAGCAGTGCGTCGAGGGCCCGGCCAATCAGCGCGACCACTGCATCGACCAGGCCATCAACCAGTACGGCCGTTCGTAATCCCCCTGCGGACCGCCCGCACGGCGTGACGCGAAGGCGTCGCGCCGCGCGTCGCGCTGCGCGCATCCGACCCGAGGACTCTGTCATGAAGAACATGATCGCCAGCCTGTCGCCAAGCGCGACCAAGATGATCCGGATGGACCACACCCACGTCCTCGCGACCTTCCACAAATATCGCGTCGACACGCCGCCGGAGCAGAAGCGCGCGCTCGTCAACACCATCTGCCTGGCGCTCGAGATCCATGCGCAGCTCGAGGAGGAGATCTTCTATCCCGCGATGCGCAGCGTCGATCCGGATCTCGTCGACAAGAGCGTGCCGGAGCACAACGAGATGCGCCGCCTCATCGGCATCCTCCGCGACAAGTCGCCCGGCGACCCGAGCTACGATCGCACGCTGATGGAGCTGATGCGCGACGTGATTCGCCACGTCGCCGACGAGGAGACGATGCTGCTGCCGGACGCCGAGCGCGTGCTCGCCGACCGTCTCGACGAGCTCGGCGCGCGGATGACGCGCCGTCGCATGCAGCTCGCCGCGCCGCGCGCCGGCGAGATCGCGCTCAACACCGTGCGCGCCTTTCCGGGGGCCATGCTGGCGATCGGCGGCGTCCTGATCCTCGGCGCGTTCGTCGCCGCGCGCGCCTTCACGCGGCCCGAGCCCGCGCTTTCGGCCACCGCGCTGCGGCGGCGGCTCCTGCCGCCGGCCCGGCGCGTCAAGGCGCTCGCGCACAGGACGGCGCGCGCGATGACGTAACCACCGCCTTTGCGCGAGCCGGTACAATCCGCCGCCATGAGAATCACCCTGGCCGGCTCGCGCTACTTCGGAACCGCGGCGCTCGAGGTACTGCGCGGCGAGGATGTCGAGACCGCGCGCGTGGTCGTGCCCCACGCCGACGATCGACTCGCGGGCGCAGCGCGCGACGCCGGCATCGCCGTGGTCGTGCTGGAGGACCCCATGCTCGTGCCGGCCAACGTCATCGCGCCCGGTACGGATCTCATCGTGTCGGCGCACAGTCATGCGCGCGTGTCGGCGGAGGCGCTCGCCGCATCGCGGCTGGGGGGCATCGGGTTCCATCCCTCGCTGCTGCCGCGCCACCGCGGCATGGCGGCCGTCGAATGGACCATCAAGGAAGGCGATCCCATCGCGGGCGGCACCATCTATCACCTCGCCGACCGGATGGACGCCGGTGCCATCGCGGCCCAGGACTGGTGCTTCGTCAAGAAAGGCGAGACCGCGCGCGAGCTGTGGGAGCGCGCGTTGGCTCCCATGGGACTGCGGCTCCTCGCGCAGGTGATCCGGCACGTAAAGGAGACGGGCGCGCTGCCGGCCCGTCCTCAGGACGAGCAGTTCGCAACGCGGGCCCCGCGGCTCGACGGCTAGGGCCTCGCGGGCATCTCGGGCAGCGGCGTCAACCGGCCTTCGTGGTCCTTCAGCAGCCCGTGCCGCCGGGTCTCCGGCATGGCGATCGCGGCGACGAGCGTCACCGCGCAGACGGCCGTCACGTACCCGTAGAAGTACGACTCGTGTCCGGCCTGCTTGAACCATAGCGCGACGTACTCCGCGGTGCCTCCGAACACGGCATTGGCGATCGCATACGACAATCCGACGCCGAGGGCGCGCACCTCCATCGGGAACAGCTCCGCCTTCACGAGGCCGCTGATCGACGTGTAGAAGCTCACGAACGCGAGCGCAAGGAGGATCAGCCCGAACGCCATGGAGGGGCTCGACGCGCGCCCGATTGCCGAGAGCAGCGGGATGGTGGTCAGGACCATCAGCGTGCCGAACGCGATCATCGCGTTGCGCCGGCCGATGCGATCGGCGAGGGCCCCGAACAGCGGCTGAATCACCATGTAGCAGAACAGCACCCCGGTCATCACGGCGCTCGCCGTGCGGGCATTCATGCCCGCGGTGTTCACCAGGTACTTCTGCATGTAGGTCGTGTACGTGTAGAAGGCGAGCGAGCCGCCCGCCGTGAAGCCGAGCACCGTCATGAACGAGCGCGAGTGGCGGAACACGCCGCGCAGCGTGCCCGCGAGCGGCTGCGCGCGCACTTCGTGCGTGGTCGTCTCGTGCAGCGAGCGTCGCAGGAAGAACGCGACCACCGCGGCGACCGCGCCGATCGCGAACGGGACGCGCCAGCCCCATGCGCGGAGCTCGTCGTTGGTGAGGAACTGCTGCAGGATGACGAGGACCAGCACGGCGAGGAGCTGGCCGCCGATGAGCGTCACGTACTGGAAGGACGAATAGAAGCCGCGCCGCCCGGAGATCGCGACCTCGCTCATGTAGGTCGCCGCCGTTCCGTACTCGCCACCCACCGAGACGCCCTGGATCAGTCGCGCGATGAGCAGCAGCGCGGGCGCCGCGACGCCGATCTGCGCGTAGGTGGGAAGCACGGCGACCATCAGCGAGCCGATGCACATCGTCACGACCGCGATCATCATGGAGAAGCGGCGGCCGTGACGATCCGCGATCCATCCGAACAGCCAGCTGCCGACGGGTCGCATCAGGAATCCCGCTGCGAAGACACCGGCGGCATTGAGGAGCTGCGTCGTCTGGTCGCCGCGCGGAAAGAATTCCGCCGCGAAGTAGAGCGCCGTGAACGAGTAGACGTAGAAGTCGTACCACTCGACCAGGTTGCCCGACGAGCTTCCGACGATCGCGAAGATGCGGCGGCGCGTCTCGTGATCCGTGTCCGGCGCTATCGCGCCGCGCGCGCCGCTCGTGCGCAGATCGTTCGCAGCGCGAACGTCGTTCACGCCAGCGTCCTGCGCACCACGTCCCTTACGGATTGCTGCCCGTGTACATGGACCATGCGCTGTTGAACTCCGCGGGATTGAGACGACCGTCGTGGTTCTGATCGGCCTGCTCGAACGCGGTCTCGAAGCCCTCGAGCTGCCGCACATCCTCCCACGTGAGGTACCCGGCGTTGTCGCGATTCAGCTTGCCGAACGCTTCCATCGCCGTTTCGGAGCGGCTCGGAATCGGACCGTGCGTCGGCGCCGAAGGCGGCGCCGCATTGGGCTGCGCGGCGGGCGCAGCAGGCGCGGCAGGCGCCTGCGCGATCGCGATCGACGCGTGGACCAGTGAAAGAGCCGTCGCCGCGAACACGCCGTGCAGGATCGACTTCATGGAGACCTCCCCGAAAGGTTGCGGCGCTTCCCGATTCGCGCACCGCGCTGCCGTCTTCGACTCGATGCGGCAGACGCATGTTCCGTGCTCCGCATTGCATCGGTGCGCGTCCTACAACACTTTCGGAAATGCTCGTATGGGATCGGCGACGCCGCTTGCATTCCTACACCGCAATCAGACCTCGCCGATACGATTCGGCGCAGCTTTGCGCCACGATGACCGCACGCAGTCCCTACGCGAGAGGAAAAGCATGAACGTCACCAAGAAGGTCGCCGGCGCACTCCTGATCCTGACCCTTGCCGGATGCGGCGGCATGAGCACGCGCGATCGCGACACGGTCATCGGCGCGGGCGTTGGCGCTGCGGCGGGTGCGGCCATCACCGGCGATACGCTCGGGACGGTGGGCGGCGCGGCCGTCGGCGGTGTGATCGGCAATCAGGTCGGACGTCACTGATGTGCTGACCGCGCGGGAGCAGCCATGCGAGCTCTGAAATGGACAGCGGGCGCTCTCGCGCTCGCCCTGTGTGGCGCGGGCGGCGCGATGGCTCAGGTGACGCTGAGCCCGAGCGCCGGCGGCGATGTCGACACGACCGGCACGACGTCCGGCAACGTGACCACGCTTTCGATCGACACGAGCAACACCGGTGTCGACCTCGGGCTGATGCACACGCCGGACGGCGCGATCGTGCCCAAGTCACCCACGACGACGGCACGAGGAACCACCACGCGCCAGCCTGCGCTCGACAATTCCGGCACCGTTGCCGGCACCAACGCCAGCGGGACGCCGGCGTCGGCCACGTCGGGCGCCGCTGACAACGCGCTCGGCGGCGCGAACGATGTCGACGCGTACGCGAAGCCGGGAACGAGCGCGCTCGGCACCCCGTCGAGCGCGGGACGCGACAACGGCAACTCCGGAACGAACAACGGCCGTTCCGTGCCTGGCCTCAACGGCGGCACCGGCGTCGTCAACAGCGGCGTGTCCGGGAATGGACTCGCTGCAAGCGGCAATACCGGCGCCGGTCCGGCGGCGAGCGGCAACACGGGCGCGGCGAGCCCAGGCTCCACGACGCGTGCCATGTCATCGGGGACGATAACCGACGCCAACACGGCCGCGCAGGCCGCATCGACGAGCCGCACCCTGGGCGGCAATCCCGTCGCCGGGCGCATCCTCGGCGGTGGCGCGGCGTCGGGTGCCGGCGCGAATTCGGGCGGAGCGTCCGGGCACTGAATTCAGCGCGCGCGGCGCAGCGTCCGCTGCAGCTCGTCGATGCGCTGCGTGAGGCGCAGCACGACCGCAAGGGCGTGCGTATCCTCGAGCGCGTATTGCTCACGCAGCCGATGCGCGGTGCGCGCCACGGTGAGGCATTCGAAGGCGAACAGCCAGACCGGCGCGTGGGGGTCGTCGGGCGCGAAGGCGCCGCACTCGACGAGCATGCGCACCTCGGTCTCCGACAGTCCCGAGCGCTGGACGAGCTCCGTGGTCGTGAGCGTCCCGGTCCGATCGAGGTAGACGGCTTGCACGGTTTCGATCTTCATTGCGATCGCCTCATGCCAGATGCGCGCGTGGATTGAACGTCGACGTCTTGGCGAGCTCCTCGTACAGTGACCGCTCGCGCTCCGTGAGGTGCGTCGGCACCGTGATGCTGACCACCGCGTAGAAATCGCCCTTGCGCCCATCGGCGCGCGCAACGCCGCGCCCACCAAGACGCAGTTTCTGCCCGGCGCGCGTGCCGGCCGGCACCTTCAGCGCGACGCGCCCGCTGGGCGTGGGTATCTCGACGCTCGTGCCCAGCGTCGCTTCCCAGGGCGCGAGCGGCAGGTCCAGATACAGATCCAGGCCTTCGGTGCGATACAGCGGGTGGGCCTCGACCTGGATGTCCAGATACAGGTCGCCGTCGGGTCCGCCGCGCTGTCCCCTGCCCCCCTTGCCCGGCACGCGCAGCACCTGGCCATCGACCACGCCCGGCGGAATGCGCACGCGTATGCGACGCGGCACGCGGCGCAGGCTGCCGTCGTCGCCGATCTCGACCTCGGCGAGCTCGAGCTCGACTTCACTGCCGTGGAATGCCTGGTCGAACGGGATGCGCGCCTGGGCCTCGATGTCGCGTCCGGGGACCGGGCCCGTGCGGCTGCTGCGTGCGCCCCGCGCGCCCGCGAGCCCCGCGAACAGATCGGCGAGATCGATGTCGTCGAACGACGTGCCGCCGGCACCGAACGGCGCGCCGCCGGCGGCACCGAAACCCTGACCCCAATCGGGCGGCGGCCTGAACTCCTCGCCGGGCGCGTGCCGCCCGAGTTCATCGTAGGCGGCGCGCTTCTCCTTGTCGCGCAGCGTCTCGTACGCCTCGCTCACTTCCTTGAAGCGCTCCTCGGCATTCGGCTCCTTCGAGACGTCGGGGTGGTACTTGCGCGCGAGCTTGCGATACGCGCGCTTGATGTCGTCGTCGCTCGCGTCGCGGGCAACGCCGAGCGTGGCGTAGTAGTCCTTGTATTTCATCCGGGGGCTCCTGGCCCGTCGATCATACCGCCTGGCTGCCGGCACGCCGGGCGTACGCACGCGTTGCTACGATGCCGCATCCGATGCCTCGATGGACGCTCATGACGCCGCGGCGCGCGCTCGCGCTCGTCGTACTCGGCGCGTTGTTGCCGGGCTGCACGCGCGAGATCTCCAACCCGTTCGCATCGTTCGAGACGCGGTGCGCGAGCCTGCCGCCGGCGACGTACGAGGTGGTGGCGACACCCCTCGAATTCCAGGAAGACGACGGCGTCGGCATCGCCGAGCTCACCACGAAGAGCGGGTCGTCGCTGGCACGGCATCGGACCTACGGTCTCACCACGGCGAACTTCGGCCAGCAGACCGAGACGGAGCTGCGCCTCGTCGAGCAGCGGGCAACCGGTCGAACGTGCGCGACGCCGCACGTGATCGTGCGGCTGTCGATGCAACCGGTGGTGGTGTACGTCGCTCGCGAGCTCGCCGCGGATGCCTGTCAGCACGATGTCACGCGCGAGCATGAGCTGAAGCACGTGGCGGTGAACCGCGAGGCGCTCGAGGACGCCACGCGCGCGCTCGACCGCGACCTCGCAACGGCGATGGGGACGAGCGTGCTGCAAGGCAGCTCCGGCTCCGCCATCGCGCACCAGTACGAATCGGCGCTGCGCGATTATCTCGGCGCGTTCATGCGCGAGCAGCACCGCGCGCTCGAGGCGCGCCAGGCGGAGGTCGACTCGGCCGACGAGTATGCACGCGTGTCCAACGCGTGCCGCGCCGGCTGACGCGCCACGCCGCTTCGGCGCCGGCGGAAAGGTGCGTGCAAGCCGTGCACGTGCGGACGCATCAATTGCCGATCGCACAGGCGCCCTATCGGAAACGTCCTACAGCGGCTCATGCCACGGCTCTTTCTGCCGAGGGTCATGCCGCGCGCTCGACTACTGGCACGTCCGATGCTCGCGAGTCGACTGCAACCGCGCGCTGCGGCGATCGTGCAGCAGCGCGCGTCGACCCACGCAATAGCGACGAAAAGGAGCACGCATGCGTAATTGGCAACTGAAAGCGATCGTGGCCGCACTATCGCTGGGAACCGCGGTTACGGTGGGCGCGCAAACGACGCCCTCCACGAGCGGCTCGACGGGCATGTCGAACCATGACGCCACAACGTCGGCCACCGGCTCGACGAGCTCGAGCACGCACTCGGGCGCCACGGCCAACACGATGCACGAAGACTGCGCGAAGCTGACGGGCACCGCCATGCGCGATTGTCTGCGTCAACATCCGAACGGCATGGCCGGCGGCGCAGGCAACACGTCGGCACAGAGCCGCGGCATGCAGTCGGGCCGCGACAGCGCGCGCCGCAATCCGACCGGGTCGCAGAGCGGCTCGACGAGCGACGCCGGCAACGCGGCGAATGGCGCCGCGTCCGGCAATGCAGGCGCGTCGGGCGCGACAGGTTCGTCGAGCGGCGCCGGCACGTCGGGCAGCACCGGCGGCGCGAGCGGCGCAGCGGGTGCCGGCGGTACCGGATCGGCGGGCGCCAGCGGCGGCGCGTCCGGTAGCGCCGGTGCTGGCGGCGCAGGTGCGGCGGGCGGCGCTGGCGGTGGCTCGGCCGGCGGTGGTGCCGGCGGCGGTGGCGGCGGGCACTGAGAAGCCTGACGGCGCGGTATCGAGGGGCGCGGCCTCGTCAACGAGGGCGCGCCCTTTTCATTGGGGCAGCGTCACGCGCGGGCGTACGTGCCGATCAGGCAACCGACGCCGATCACGTGGCCGCGCGCGGCTTCGATGACGTCGCTGCGGCCGGGCGTTCCATGGAAATCAGGGGCGACGTCGAGCGCGATGACCTCGATCGCGTAGCGATGAGGCCCATGACCCGGCGGTGGATCGGGTGCGACGTAGCGCGTCATCACATACGAGTTGCGACCCATCGGTGCAGCCGCCGCGCGCGCCCGCTTCGTCGATAACGCACCCTCGGGCACGCCGCCGTCGGACCCCGGCAATCCCCATACGATCGCGTGCACCAGCGGGTGCAACGTGGGACTGTCCATGTCTTCCATGATGACGACGATCCCCTTGGTGCCGCGCGGCACGCCGCGCCATTGCATGGAAGGCGACACGCCGTCGCCATCCGCCGTGTAGCGCGCGGGTAACGGCTCGCCGTCGCGAAACGCCGAGCTGAACACGTCGATCGATCCCTTGCGCGGATCGGCGTTGAGCTCCGACAGCGCGATCCTCGCAGGGCCGGGGCGAATCGGCCGCAGTGCACGTCCGAGCGCGCGCGGAAGGTTCTGCAGCATCGGTCGCGTCGTCAGCGAGGTCCCGTGCGTTGGATCGCACGGAGACCTTGCAAGTTTCGCGCCGCACCTTAGGTGATCCCGATGTGCGCGCGATGTTGCCGACGTGCGAGCGGTCTTTCGAGACGATGCCGGCGCTTCCGATGCCGCGCCGCCGACCGGGCCCTCGCCGGCTCGTTGCGGCATTGCGCGGCGCCGCGGTTACAGCATCAGCACGCCGCCGGGCGGCGTGGCCGCCGCGAGTCTTCCCACCGTGCGCAGCAGGTTGAGGCCCGTGTCGCTGCGCAAGCGCTCGGCGGCCGTCCGCAGCTCTGCGCGCGCGATGCGCAACCGGGGCCCCGTGATGGCCACCGCCACCGTGTTGCCGCTCGCGCAGGTGGGGAGCGTCAGCACCCGCTCGTCGAACGCCTCGCCGATGCGCGCCACGCTCGCTTGGCAGCCGCGGCTGCGTCGCAGGAGATTCGCCGTCAGCACGCCCCGCTCGCCGAGACGCGCGCGACAGTTGCGGTAGAACGCGCGCGTGTCGAGCGCGCCGGCGAGTCCGCGCGCGTCGAAGCCGTCGACGATGATCCAGTCGAACGCAGGACCGTCGGCCGCGACGTACGCCGCGCCGTCGCCAAGCTCCACACGAAGGCGCGCGGAATCGAGCGGCAGCCGGAAGTGCTGGCGTGCGGCGGCCACCACGCGTGGCTCGATCTCGACGACCGTCAATTCGGCGCGCGGCCAATGACGATGCAGGAATTTGGTAATGGAGGCGGCGCCGAGACCGATGATCAGCACGCGCTGCGGCCATGGCGAAGGGACATCGAGCAGCAACGGGAACATCATGTCGCGCGTGTATTCGAGCTCGAGCGCGTGGCTGCGGCGCACGCGCATGGCGCCCTGGATCCAGTGCGAGCCGAAATGAAGATAGCGAACGCCGGCCTCCTCGCTCACCTCGATCGTCATCGGTGTGAACGAGGCGTCGCGCGAAGGCGAGGTGCGGGGACGCCGGTCGGGCATGGGCGGATGCGCGACGCGCGAGGCGCCGCCGGATCACATGATAGGCGCTCGATGTGCCGCGTCAGTCCGTCGTCGCGGTGGAAGGCCGCGCATCGGCGTTCACGCGCGCGAGCAGCGCCTGGAGGTCGCGCAGCGCGACCGGCTTCACCATGTGCACGTCGAAGCCGGCCGCGTACGCGCGACGCTTGTCCTCGTCCTGGCCCCAGCCGGTCAGCGCAACCAGCATGATGCGGCGGCCCCACGCCCGGTCGCGCACGCGGTTCGCGACTTCATAGCCGTTCATGCCGGGCATGCCGATGTCGACGATGGCGACGTCGGGGCGCTGCTCTTCGATGAGCGCGAGGCCCGCGAGGCCGTCGTACGCGACGCTCGTGCTGACGTCGAGCATGGAGAGCAGCGTCGCGAGCGATTGCGCGACGTCGTGATTGTCCTCGACCACCACCGCGCGGCATGCGAGCCGACCCTGAACCGCGCTCTCGTGGCCGGTCGCGACCTGGGCGCGTTCGACGAGGCGCGGCAGGCGCACGGTGAAGGCGCTGCCTCGACCGAGCCCGGCGCTCGCCGCGTCGACCGATCCGCCGTGCAGCGCCACCAGGCGTTGCACGAGCGCGAGACCCACACCAAGGCCGCCGTGCGCGCGCGACAGCGCGGTTTCGGCCTGCATGAACAGCGTGAAGAGCTTGGGGAGCGTCTCCGGCGCCATGCCGATGCCGCGGTCGGTCACTCGAATCACGGCACTGTCGCCGTCGGCCTCGGCCACCACTGCGATGTCGCCCGGCTCCGGGCTGTACTTCGCCGCGTTGCCGACGAGGTTGCCGACGACCTGTGCAAGCCGCACCAGGTCACCTTCCACGTACAGCGGCTGCTCGGGAAGCGTCACGGACACGCGATGCCCGCCGGCGCGCACGCTGGACTGCGCCGCGTCGATGCCCTGCTTCACCACGTCGGTGACGTCGACCTGTCGCTTGTCGAGCGTGATCTTGCCGGCCGTGATGCGCGACACGTCGAGCAGGTCGTCGATCAGGCGCGCGACATGCGTCACCTGACGCTCGACGATCTGGCTCGACAGCTTCACGCTGCCCGGGTTGTCGGGCGCGAGCTTCATGATCTGCAGCGCGTTGTGGACGGCGGAAATCGGATTGCGCAGCTCGTGGGCCAGTATCGCGATGAACTCGTCCTTGTGGCGATCCTCCGCGCGTAGCGTCTCCACGAGGCGCTCCATCGCCTCCTCCGCCTGCTTGCGCTCGGTCACGTCGCGCGTGGTGCCGGCGATCGCCTCGACCTCGCCGTCGGGCGCCATCACGGGCACGAAGATGTAGTCGTAGATGCGCCTCCCGAACGTGCCGGTGAACGGCACCTCGCCGCGGATCGGCTGCTTGGTCGCCTTCACCTGCTCGATCTCGCGATCGTGCATCGCCGCGTGCCACGGCTCGTAGCCGAGCTCGAGGCAATTGCGGCCGATCGCCTCGTCCCATGTGCGGCCCCACATCCTCAGCAGCACCTCGTTGGCATAGACGAAGCGATGGTCGAGGTCGAATACGTAGACGAGATCCGGCGTGTTGGACAGGATGGTCTCGTAGAGGCGCCGCCGCCGCTCCGACTCGGCGTTCATTTGCGCCACCTGCTCTTCCGCGAGCTTGCGGCGCGTCACGTCGCTCGCCGCGCCGAACCACTCCACGATCTCGCCGTCGGCGCCGAAGATCGGCACCGCGCGTGAAAACGTCCAGCCGATCCGGCCGTCGGGCCGTATGACCCGATGCTCCAGCTCGAACACGGTGCGGCTCGCGATCGCGGCTTGAACGGCGTGCATCACGCGCGCGTGCTCGTCGGGCGGAACGTAGCGGTCGAGCCATGCGGAGCTCGGCTCGAGGATGTCGTCCGCGAAATCGCGCCCGTCGAGGCGCTGCATGCGCGACCAGTCGGCGTTCATGCGAAACACGACATCCGACGTGGCCGTGATCAGCGCGCGAAAGCGCGCCTCGTTCTCGGCCAGCCACCGGCTATCTTCGGATGCGCGGTTCTCGCTCAACGCGTGCCCTTGCGATTCAGCGCAGCACGCCCTGCAGCGTCGCGAGGTCGGTGGGCTTGATGAGGTGGTGATCGAAGCCCGCGGCAAGGGCGCGACCGCGGTCCTCCCGCTGACCGTATCCGGTGAGTGCGACGAGCTTGACGTGCTCGAGAGCCATGTCCGCGCGGATGCGACGCGCCACTTCGTACCCGTCCATGCCCGGCAATCCGATGTCGAGGATCACGACTTCCGGCTGGAACTGGCGCGCGACGTCGAGGCCCGTGGCGCCGTCGTACGCGGTCCTCACCTCGTGCCCGAGCTGTCCCAGCAGCAGGGCGAGGCTGTGCACCGCGTCGACGTTGTCGTCGACGAGCAGGAGCTTGCGCGCGTGCCCGTTCACCGCCGTCGCGGATGCCTCCTTGCGCTCCTCGGGCGCTGCTTCACGCGGCAGTGCCGGGAGCCACAGCAGGAACGAGCTTCCGCGCCCGGAGCCTGCGCTGCGTGCGCGCACCCGGCCTCCATGCAGCTCGACGATTCCCTTCACCAGCGTGAGGCCGATGCCGAGGCCGCCCTGCGAATGATCGAGCGAGCTCTCGACCTGAACGAACAGATCGAAGATGCGCGGCAGCAGCGGCGCCGGAATGCCGACGCCGTTGTCGCGCACGCGCAGCAACACCCGGTCGCCGACGCGGCGCGCGGCAAGACGCACGCGGCCACCTTCGTGCGTGTACTTTGCGGCGTTGCTGAGCAGGTTGCCGATGACCTGCGCGATGCGTGCCGGGTCCGCCTGGAGCCACAGCGGCTCCGACGGCACGGTGATCGCCAGCGTATGCCGCTTGCTGTCGATCATCGGTGCGATCGTCTCCACCGCCTGCGCGACGAGCGCCTGGAGCGACACCCGCTCACGCCGCAGCTGGATCTTCCCCTGCGTGATGCGCGACACGTCGAGGAGATCGTCGACGAGACGCGCGAGCTGCGTCACCTGGCGCTCCATGATCTCGGTCGCCCGCGCGGCGATGGAGCGCTCGGGCACGGAGTTGTGAACGATCGCCGCCGCGTTGCGGATCGGCGCGAGCGGGTTGCGCAGCTCGTGCGCGAGCATCGCGAGGAACACGTCCTTGCGCCGGTCGGACTCGCGCAGCTCGGCGAGCAGGCGACGCACCTCGTATTGCCGCTCGCGCTCGCGCAGCGCGGTGCGCGCCGCGGTGACCAGTGTGGCGACGCGCACCGGACGCTCGAGCACGATCACGTTGCCGAGCACGTGCATCGCCTGAAGCGCGGCCGCCGAATCGGGGCCTTCGCGCGTGAGCGCGATGAACGGCAGGTCGGACCACTGCGGCTGGTCGCGCAGCAAGGCGGCGAGCATCTCCGCGCGGCGCACGGCAAGCGTTTCCTCGGTGAGGATGATCGCGCCGGCGCCGGCGCGCGCCTGCAGGCAGAGCGCCTCGATGTCCTGGCAGCGTTCGACCACCATCCCGGCCTGGCCGAGGATGCGCGACGTGTTGATCGCGTCGCGTTCGGTGGGGGCGAGCACGAGCACTCGGCGCTCGAGCTCGAAGGCGTTCATGTCCGTCCGGCCTCCATCAGCGGATCCGCGCCACCGAGGTAGGTCGGCACGCCGGTCAGCACGCCCTGGAACCACTTCAGCGGCTCGCCGATGCGGATGCCGTCGGGCCCGAAGCGGAACTCGCGGATCGTGCGCTCGTGGCGGCCACCGCGCCGCTTCACCACCGAGATCGCCTGGCGCACCTCGCCCAGCGCCTCGAAGTAGCGCAGCATGATGATCGAGTCCGCGAGATAGCTCGCGTCGATCGGCGAGATCATCTGGCCGACCATGCCCGCCTGCGCCATCACGAGGATCGTCGTGACGCCGCGCTGCCCGAGATAGCTCAGGAGCTCGTGCAGCTGCAGCGTCAGGAAACGCTCGTCCGGAACGGCGTTGAGATAGCCGTTGAGACTGTCGATGACGATCAGTCGCGCCTCGGCGTTCTCGACCTCGTTGCGGATCAGCTGCACGAGCTCGCCGACCGAGAGCTCGCCCGGGTCCACCTGCCGTATCTTCACGCGACCGGTGTCCATCAGCTCCGACACGGGCATGCCCACGCTCTCGGCGCGCATGCAGAGCGTGCGGGGGCTTTCGTCGAACAGGAACATCGCGACGTGCTCGCCACCCTGCGCCATGTGTACGGCGTATTGCGTTGCGAAGGTGGACTTGCCCGCGCCCGCAGGGCCGGCGATCAGGACGCTCGTGCCGCGGTCAAGGCCGCCGCCGCCGGTCAGCGCATCGAGCTGCGGCAATCCGCTCGGCAACGGCTCGGCCGAGTAGTCGACGTGGTGCTCCGCGGCGACGAGGCGCGGGAAGACCTGCAGGCCACCTTTGACGATGACGAAGTCGTGGAATCCGGCGCGGTACGCCGTGCCGCGCATCTTCACGACCTGCAGCCTGCGCTGCATGACACCGTAGGCCGGCGTGCGCAGCTCGAGGCTGATCACCCCGTGGACGATGCTCTGAACCTGGATGTCGGCGAAGCCTCCCGATCGATCGTCGAGCAGCAGCACGGTGCACTGGCGACCGATGAAGAACTGCTTCAGTGCGAGGATCTGGCGCCGGTAGCGCAACGGGTTTTGCGCGAGAAGCCGCATCTCCGACAACGAGTCGAAGACGACGCGGCTGGGCTTGTTCGTTTCCGCTTCGCGCAGCACCATCTCGGTCATCTGCGCGAGCTCGACCTCCGAGGGGTAGAACATCGTGTTCTCGGCTTCGGCGGACAACGTGGCTTCCGCGGTCGCGAGCTCGAGCAGCCGGATGCCGTCGAGGCTCCAGCCGTGCGATCGCGCGACCGCCTGCAGCTCCTCGCCGGTCTCCGACAGTGTCACGTACAGGCAGCGCTCGCCCTGGTCGCGCCCCGCCATCAGGTAATGGAGCGCAAGCGTCGTCTTGCCCGCCCCCGGATCGCCTTCGACGAGGTACACGCGGTCCTGCTGCAGCCCGCCGCCCAGCACGTCGTCAAGCCCCGCAACGCCGAGCGGCACCAGGGCGTTCCCCCTTGATCCGTCGTTCATTTTTCGCCCCCGAAGGTCGACCTGCCGCACACAAACCTGCTGATGTTAGGCGACGCGCGGCCCCGCGAAAATCGGTGCGCGTCCTACAGCGGTGTCGTCGGCGGCCGGGCCCGCACGCGGCCCGGCCGCGCCCATGGCGGTCCAGCAACCTCTATGCTATTGTCATGGCGCCGGTACGCCACACGCTGCACATGACATCCCGCACCCTGGTCGCTCGCCGCCGCTATTTCGGTCTCGATCCCGTGCATTTCCGTAATGCCGCCGGGCGCGTGCTGAGCCGCATCGTCGGCCTGCCGCCCGAGCGCGCTCACGTGCGCGCGGCACACCTGAAGCACGATTTCGCGCTCGATACGCGCGAAGGCGATGCCTTGCTCGAGGAGCTGGTGCAGGAAGGTCTCCTCAAGCCACGCGCGGAGCGTCCCGACGACTTCGAGATCACCGATCGCTTCCGGGAGTTCGCCGCGGCGCGCGTGGTCGAGCCGCTGCCGCGGGCACGCGCGCGTCAGCTCGTGGCGCGCGCCTGCGACCTGTGCCGGCAGATGAACGCGGACTGGACGCGCAACCCGCTCGAGGTCGCGGCGCTCGCGGTATCGGGCGCTTACATGAGCCGGCTCAGCGAACTGCCGGAGCTCACCCTGGGCGTCGTCGTCCGCACGCGGGGCGCCGATCGCCGGTCGCGCTGGGGCCGGATGGCGAACAAGCACGCGGGCGCGCAGGCGATGCGCGAGGAGCTCGGCTCGCTCTCGTCGTTCGTGGTGGTGCATTTCGTCACCGAGCTCGCGGCCTTGCCGCGCCCGTTCAGCGTCGTCTATCGCGACGACGGATAAGAAGGCGCGTCGGCCGGTGCGCGGTGCCGGGCTAGAATGGCCCGGTTCCCTGATCGAAGAAGCCGATGATCAACGCCTGTCTGCGCGGAGCCGCGCTCGTGCTCGCGTGCGCGCTGCTGTGCGGCGCCGCCACCGACGAGGGGCCGCGCCTGCGCAGCCTGGAGCGCGAGCTGAACCAGGCCATCGCGCAGCGCGACACGCAGCGCGTCAACGATCTGCTGTCCGATGACTGGCTGCTCGTCACCGGAAGCGGACGGGTCAAGACGAAGCGCGACATGCTCGCCGACATCGCGCGTCCCGACATCGAGTTCCAGGACAACGAGACGCGCGACGTGATGGTGCGCATCTGGGGCGACACCGCGGTGCTCACCGGCACGCTCCACCAGCGCTACAAGCAGGACGGCAAGCAGCAGGACGTCACGCTGCGCTACACCGACACGTGGACGCGGACGGGCGACTCGTGGCGCCAGGTGTCGGGCCACGCGTCGCGATTGCCCGACTGACCGCGCTAGAGGAATCCGTTCGACTGCACGTGCGCCCACTCGAGGGTCAGCGTATTGACGGCGCGCGTCTCCCGGTCGCCGGCGATGCGCACCGCCGGCACGACGACGCGGAAGCCACCGGCCGCGTCCTGCTTCACGTCGATCACCAGCGTGAGCTTCAAGGCCGCGAGGCGCACGCAGGGCTCGCCCTGGCCTGCACGCATGAAGCCGTCGATCGCGGCATTGAGCGCCTGCGCGACCGGCCGCGTGGCCGCCGGCGCGGTCTCGAGATCGATGACCGGCGGGGCCCCGGCGACTTCGAGCTTCATGGTGAGGGTGCGGGCGCTGTTGCGCGCGTAGTCCACCGAAGCGGAGGGCTCGATGGCGAGGTCGCCGAGCGGCAGCGCGACGAGCTTGATGTCCCCGCCCACGGAGACTTGCGCGACGCGCTCGAGCGACAGCTGCACGGCGGCCTGGCGCAGGTCGACCTCGCGCGGCGCGCTCGTGCCGCACGCGGCGCGCGCGCTGCGAATGCGCCAGTGCACCTGTGCGAGGTCGTCGCGCAGATCGTTCACCAGTTCGTCGACCGGCTTTCCGGTGAGCGGACTTTCCGCCGGCTGCATCGGCGCGCATGCGGTGAGCGCCGTACACGCGAGCCCGCAGGCAATCGACATCGCGCGCATCCCTTCTCCCCTTCGTTGTTATGAATGGATTCTGGTGCGTCAGCCGCTGCGCACGCTACGCGCGCAATCGCGGATCTCGGCCACGAGATCGCGCAGTGGAGCATCGGCGATCGGCTCGGTGAATGTCAATGTGCGGCATTGCGTGCCGTCGTCGATCTCGATCACGTAGGAGCGTGCGTCGCGCGCCGCGGTCGCGGGCGCCGGCGGCGCGACGCTGAAGAACCGCGCTCGCGCCACGAGCTCTCGCAGGCGTGCCGCGCGTTCGGCCGGCAGCCGGTCGAAGTCGATCGTGACGGGCTTGCGGAGGCCCGGGAAGCTCGCGAGACCGCCTTCGATCGACAGCGCGATGCGCACGATCAGGTCGTCTTGATGCCGACTCCGGCCCACGCCGCGGCAATTGCCTTGCGCGCGTCGGTGCCGAAGTACTGGTCGGCGTTGAGCACGGTGCGCTGCGCGAACTGGCGGAAGGTCGCCGTCTTGCGCAGCCGCTTGTCGCGCAGCGTCTCGTACCACACGCGCCCCGCCTTCTCCCATGCGTGGCCGCCGAGGTTCATCGCCGCGAGATAGAACGCGTGGTTCGGGATTCCCGAGTTCGTGTGCACGCCGCCGTTGTCCGCGCTCGTGTGCACGTAACCCTTCATCGTATCGGGCTGGTCGTCCTTGCCGAGCACCGGGTCGTCGAACGCCGTGCCGGGTGCCTTCATCGAGCGCAGCGCCACGCCGTGCACCTTGGCGGTGAACAATCCGGCGCCGATGAGCCAGTCGGCCTGGGCGGCCATCTGCTTCAGCGCGTACTGCTTCACCAGCGAGCCGAACACGTCGGAGATGGATTCGTTCAGGGCGCCCGGCTCGCCCATGTACACGAGGCCCGCCTCGTCGGCGGTTACGCCGTGCGTGAGCTCGTGCCCGATGACGTCGACGGAGGCGGTGAACCGGTTGAACAGGTCGCCGTCGCCATCGCCGAAGACCATCTGCTGGCCATTCCAGAACGCGTTGTCGTACCGCTGGCCGAAGTGCACCGTCGCCTCGAGGTGCAACCCTTCGTCGTCGATCGAATTCCGATCGTAGGCGGCGGCGTAGAAGTCGAACGTCGCGCCGAGGCCGACGTACGCCTCGTTGACGGCGACGTCACGCACGGCGCGGTCGCCTTCGTGGCGCACGGCCTTGCCGGGAAGCGTCTCGCCTCCGCCCGCGTCGTAGATCGTGCGCTGCTTCACCATCGGCAGCGCCGTGAGCAGGGCCTTGTGCGCGCCCGCTTCCATGAGCTCGTAGGTTGCGCGACCGAGCCGCAGCGTCTGGTCGGTCGCCAGCGTGCCGAGCGCGGCGTCGCGCTGCGTGGCCGACCCGCGCTGCGCGATGCGTCGCAGCAGGTGCGGCGGAACGATGCAACAGAAGCCGGGGCACTTCGCGTGTTTGCGATGCATGAATGGCCGTGGACCCGATGCGGGTGGACGAGCGGCGCGCCCGCGCGCGGCGCGTCATGATCGACGCTTCGGCCGCCGTTGTGAAGCGCTCAGGCGTGGTATCGGCAGAAAAATCTGCGCGACCCGGCAAATTTTGCCGGGTCGCGCGGCGTACGAATCCCGGTCACGTCCCCCGTCCGCGCACCCCGACGGTGCAGCTGCGAGCCGACGGTGGCACGTCGAAACGCGCGCGGACGGCCAATGCGCGGGGGCGTTCCGGGCCTTCTAATCAGGCCGCAGGGCGCTGATTGCGGAAGATCGGCGTTACCTTGACGGCGTTGTCGGCGTCCTGGCGCACGTTCGACTGCGATTGGCGACGCATTTCGCGGCGCACGCGCGCGAACGTCTTGCGGATGTCGGTATTGGCGCTGGACGTGTAACGAAATGCGGGATCGAGAATCGATTTCATACGCACCTCCGAATGGCTGTCCCCGTGCGTCGCGATGCCGCCGCGACGCGGCGCGGAAACCGCCGCACGAGCGCAGCCGGTGCAAGAAGTTTGCCAGCGCGTCGTGCTTCGTTTCGGCGCGGGGACTTGCCGTCGAAACCGCGCCGACGATCGGCGCGGTTGTAAATCGCCTCGACGACGCCGCCCGGCGTCATCGCTTTCGAAAAGCCGACGAGCGGCGGCGGCCGAGGCGCAGCATCGCGTAGCCGCCGATCATGCCGCCGAGATGCGCGAAATGCGCGACACCTTCCTGCGTGCCTGTCACACCGAGGTAGAGCTCCAGTGCTGCGTACAGGACGACGAAGACGCGCGCCGGCATGGGAATGGGCGGGAACAGCAGCATGACGCGGTTGTGTGGAAAGTAGATCGCGAACGCGAGCAGCAGGCCGAACACGCCGCCCGAAGCGCCGATCGTCGGGTACACCGAGCCGGACAGCGCGGCGACGACGAGCTGCGTCAGGGCCGCCGAGATCACGCAGACGAGGTAGTAGACGAGGTAACGTCGCTCGCCGAAGACGCGCTCGACCGCCCCGCCGAACATGTAGAGCGCGAGCATGTTGAAGCCGAGATGCAGCAGCCCGCCGTGCAGGAATGCGTAGGTGACGAGCTGCCAGGGCGCGAAAGCGACTTCGCCACCGGTCGCCGCGCTGCTCGCGAAGGGCCACAGCGCGAACGGGCCCACGATGCCGGGAACGGCGGATTGGATGAGAAAGCCTATGACATTGGCGACGATCAGCGCGGTGGTGACGGGTGGCATCTCGGCCTAGCTTGGGGCGGGCGCGGCAGCGCACAAGGCCGGCCGCGCGAAGCCCACATGATGCAACACTCTGTACGGGACACGCTGCGCGAGGCTCGCATGGGCGCCGCCGGTCGGCCCGCCCGCTTCGTCGCGAGGAGCGTTGCTACGCTTCGCGGTTCGCAACGCGCCGCTCAAGACGTCCGCGTCAACGCCGTGCCCGAATCGTCCCTCGCTTCCGCTTCCACGTCGCACTCACCGCCGGTCGAGCGATGGCGCCTGCTGCGGCTGATCTGGCCCTTCGTCGCAACGGTGGCGCTGCTGCTGCTGCTCGGCGACGCGACGCTCCACGTCATGCGCGGCGTGAGGGCTTACGTGAGCGCGGAGAGCCTGTGGGCCGACGCGCAGAAGAACGCCGTCAACTATCTCGAGCAATACGCGCAGACGCGCAACGAAGATTACTTCGTGCAATACCAGACCGAGATCGCCGTCACGCTCGGCGACCGCAACGCGCGTCTCGCGCTCGATCATCCCCGTCCCGACCGCGCGCGCGCCATCGAGGGCCTGCTCGAAGGGCGCAACCACCCCGACGATATCGGCAGCATGATCGACCTGTTCCTGCGCTTTCGCAGCGTGGGATTCATGGCACGCGCCATCGACCTGTGGGTGCAGGCGGACGCGCAAGTCGCCGAGCTCGACTTCGCCGCGCACGCGCTGCAGCGGGCGATCGCCGCGGGCGTGCGCGACCCCGGCGACCTCGCGCCGTATCTGACGCGCGTGCGCACCCTCGACCGCGACCTCACCTCCGTCATGCGTGCGTTCGGCGCGACGTTCGACGAGGCGTCGCGTCGCATGGAGGTCATCCTCACCGCGATCACGGTGGCCATTGCGCTGCTGCTCCTCGCGCTCGTGGCGCTGCGAACCCGGCGCATGATCCGCGAGGGCACGCAATTCGAGCGCGCCCTGCGCCAGTCGGAAGAGCGGTTCCAGCATGCCGTCTCCGGCACCAACGACGGCATCTGGGACTGGAGCCTCGCGCACGCGTCGATCTACTTCTCGCCGCGCTTCGAGCACCTGCTCGGCCACGCGCCCGGCACGTTGCGCGCCACGCCGGCCGCATTCCTGCGCCTCGTGCACGCGCACGACCGGCGGCGGGCGCTCGCGCAATTCAGGCATCACCTCGCCACGGGTGAGCCGCTCGATCTCGAATTTCGCCTGCGAACGCGCGAGCGCACGTACCGCTGGTTTCGCACGCGCGGACGGTCGTTCCTCGGTGCCGGGGGCAAGCCCGTGCGCATGGCCGGCTCGCTCGCCGACATCTCGGAGCGCAAGCAGTCGGAGGCGGCACTGTTCGAGCAGACCGAGCGCGCGCAGGTCACGCTCGCTTCGATCGCAGACGCCGTGATCACCGTGTCCGTCGACGGCACTGTGGAGTTTCTCAATCCCGTCGCGGAACGCCTCACCGGATGGTTCAACAACGAAGCGAGGCGCCTGGCCGTCGCCGCGGTGTTCCGCCTGCAGGACGAAGCGAGCGGCGAGGCGCTGGCCGACCCGGTTGCACGCGCGCTGCGTGAAGGCTGCGCGGTCAAGTCCGAAGGCAACGTGGCGCTGCGCCGGCGCGACGACTCGCCGGTCGCGATCGACTACAGCGCGGCGCCGATCCGCGATCGCGCCGGCACGACGGTCGGCGTGGTGCTGGTCTTCCACGACATGAGCCGCGAGCGCCAGTACGCGAGCCGTCTCGCGCATCTCGCCAGTCACGACGCGCTCACCGGGTTGCCGAACCGCCGCGAGTTCGAGCGCCGCGTGAGCGCGATCCTTCGCGAGGCACGCGATCGCCCCGGAAGCTACGCCGTGCTCTATCTCGATCTCGACGAGTTCAAGCTCGTCAACGACACGTGCGGTCACGCGGCGGGCGACGAGCTGCTGCGCCAGGTGAGCGCGCTGCTGCGCCAGCGGCTGCGCGAGATGGATACGCTGGCGCGGCTCGGCGGCGACGAGTTCGGCGTGCTGCTCGCGCATTGCGCGCCGGCGTCCGCGCTGCGCGTGGCGGAGACCTTGCGCAAGACGATCGGCGACTTCCATTTCGTGTGGAAGCAGCGCCCATTCCGCGTGCACGTCAGCATCGGCCTGGTGAGCCTCGGCCAGGGCACGCGCACGCTCGCGCAGGTGCTCTCGGCCGCCGATGCGGCGTGCTACATCGCCAAGGACAAGGGCCGCAATCGCGTGCAGGTGTGGAGCTCCGAGAGCGACGAGCTCGCGGTGCGCCACGGCGAGATGGAATGGGCGAGCCGCCTGCACGGCGCGCTCGAGCGAAATCGCTTCTGCCTCTACGCGCAACCTCTCCAGGCCGTGCGGCGCGAGTCGGGTCACACGCGGTACACCGAGCTGCTGCTGCGCCTGACCGACGACAACGGCGAGATCGTGCCGCCGATGTCGTTCATTCCGGCGGCCGAGCGCTATCACCTCATGCCCGCCGTGGACCGCTGGGTCGTCGCGACCGCGTTCGGCATCATGGCGCAATACGCGGAGGCGGGCCTTCTCGACAGCCTCGGGATCTGCGCCATCAATGTCTCCGGCGCCTCGCTGTCCGACGACGAGTTCCTCGATTACGTCCAACAGCAGTTCGTGCACCATCGCATCCCGCATGCCGCGGTCTGCTTCGAGATCACCGAGACCACCGCCGTGACGAGCCTCAACAAGGCGGTCGAGTTCATGACCGCGCTGCGCGGATGCGGATGCCGCTTCGCGCTGGACGACTTCGGCGTGGGGGTCTCCTCCTTCACGTATCTGAAGCACCTGCCGGTCGACTTCCTCAAGATCGACGGCGCGTTCGTGAAAGACCTTCTGCAGGACCCCGTCGACCGTGCGATGGTCGAGGCGATCAACCGCATCGGCCATCTCATGGGTAAGCTTACGATTGCCGAGTCGGTCGAGAACACGGCGACGCTCGAGGCGTTGCGCGGCATCGGCGTCGATTACGCGCAGGGATTCGGCATCGCCGCACCCGAGCGCTTCGCGGCGCCGTCCGCCACCCGCCTGCGTCTGGTGCGACGGCTGTCGGCGAGCGGCTGAGCGAAGCGTCCTTCGGCGCTCCGCGGCCGTCCACGCGGAGAACACGCATGGCTTACGAGCTCTACTATTGGCCGGAGATCCAGGGCCGCGGCGAATTCGTGCGTCTCGCGCTCGAGGAGGCGGCCGCGCCGTACGTCGACGTCGCGCGCACGCGCGGCGGCGTGAAGCGCATGACGTCGATGATGGACGACCGCCGCGCGACGCGACCGCCCTTCGCACCGCCGTTCCTGAAGGCGGGCAAACTCGTCATCGCGCAGACGGCCAACATCCTGATGTTCCTCGGCGAGCGTCATCGCCTCGCCCCGCGCGACGACGCGGGCCGGCTCTTCACGCATCAGCTGCAGCTCACGATCGCCGATGTCGTGGCCGAGGTGCACGACACGCACCATCCGGTCGCAGCGAGCCTCTATTACGAGGACCAGAAGGCCGAAGCGCGGCGCAAGGCCGCCGACGTGACCGCGCACCGGCTGCCCAAGTATCTCGGTTATTTCGAGCGGGTGCTCGCCAACAACCCGCGCGGTACGTGGCTGGTCGGCGCGCGCCCGACCTACGCCGACCTGTCGCTGTTTCAGCTGATGGAAGGGCTGCGCTACGCGTTTCCCAAGGCGATGAAGCGCATTGCACGCCGGCATCCGCACGTGATGGCCGCGCGCGATGCCGTCGCCGCGCGCCCGCGCATCGTGGCGTATCTCGCGTCACCGCGCCGCATCGCGTTCAACGAGCAAGGCATCTTCCGGCACTACGCCGAGCTCGACAAATGAAACCGGGCAGCGTTGAACGCCGCTACCCTTCGGGCGCAAGGCCGGCGATCGTCGGTGCCGCACCGGCTTCGCGCCCGGGCGCGACAGGCTAGATCGGACTCACGAAGCCGTTCTTGCCCACGCTCACGCGCTCGACCGTCATGGCGCCATCGGTCGCGGCATGCGCGTACACGACGACGTGCGCGCCGGGGACCAGCATCGAGCGGTCGCCCGGCTCGCTCGCGATGAGCGGGACGCCGTCAGGCACAACGACGGTCTTCTCGCCGCCCTTGTAGGTGAGCGTGAGGCGATGCGCCCCCGCGGCATCCGACGACGCCGCCACGGTGGCGTTGGTCATGGTATCGCGGGGTCGCCCGCCGGCTACACGCGACACGGTGGCGTTGGTCATGGTGTCGCCCGGCGTGGCCATCGGACGATAGCCTTCGCCGGTGCCGCGCTGCGACTCGGGAAAGACGTGGACTTCCTTGGCGAGCAGCGTGCCGTCGGCCTGCGGCACCGCCGTCGTACCCACATAGCTGCCTTGCCGGATCTGTGACCAGTCGGCACGCGACCGCGCCGTAATGCGCGCGTCGGAAGGCAACGTCAGCCGCGACGTCTCCCCTGCCGTGGTGCGGAGAGTGAGCGCCGTCCCTTCGAGCGCGACGACGTCGCCGGCGATGCGCTGCGATTGCGCCTGGGCCACCCCGCAAACCGCGCACCCGAGCGCCGCAGCCGCGGCAATGCTTTTCAATCTCATACCGGCCCCTTTCGGACGCAAACGAATCATCGAACGTCGGGCATACGGGCGGCGAGCACGTCGCCGCCGCCGAAGCAGTGCCCAACAGCGCCGTGCAGCGAATTATTTCGATCCGCGAGGAAATGCGCGGCTTTGCGGCCGCTGCTCGGCGCTTGGAGCGCGCGCTATCGGCGATACCCTGCCGGCATCCCCGCGCGAGCTGCACGGCGCAGAACCCACGACCGGAGTGTTGCATGTCCGTCAGTCACATCAAGCCGCTCTTTGCGGCGCGCGCGGCAGCCGCGAACGCGAGCCGCCCGGCCGCGGCGGCCGCAGTTTTCGCCGGCGTGGCCGCCGGCCTCGCGGCAGGTGACCCGAAGACGAAGGTCGCGACGGCTCCCGCGTCACCCCCGCCATCCGCGGCCGCCGACGGCGTCGCCGCCATGCGCCTCGCGCTTGCGCGGATGGGCGCCGGCACATCGGCGTCGATCGCGACAACCGCTCAGGCGACGTCTTCCGCCCAAACCAAGGTCGTGGACGTCGGCATGCAAGCCGATGAAGCGAGCGGAGGCAGCGCGGGGAAGCTGCCGCCGCTCACGGGCCGGGACCTTCAGGACATGCTCCGGCTCCAGACGGGCAGCTTCAATCCCTCGCTGTACGAACGTCTGGGCGCGCACTACAACGACTACGTCAACGCGTACGGCGAAGGCGGCTACTACTACGATCCGGCTGCCGTGACGCTCGCCAGGATGAGCGACGCCGACGTCGAGAAGCTGAAGACCCAGTACGCCTCGCCGCAGGCGTGGCTCGAGAAGCACGGCTGGTATGCGAATGCCGTCGCGGGCGTCCCGTCGAACTGGGACGAGCTCACGCGGGCGCGATCCGTCTGAGGCGCCGCCGAAGCGGCGTCAGCGGCATTCTTTCGGCAGGTATTTCGCCGGAATGTCGATGGGGATGCAGTACCAGCGCACGCGCTGGAAGACGTCGAGCGCCGGCGCGAGCAGGAGCGTCTTGCCCCACAGCTGCGGCACGGCGGGTCCCAGGCTCAGGCGCAGGCGGCCGGTAGCCGGATTGAGCGACAGCTCGTCGAGCATGTGCGCCCACAGGGCCGGCGACGGCGGCAACTCGTCGCGCTGCTGAGGCGGTCGGCCGGTGCGCTCGAAGCGCTCCTCGACCTTCTGCTGAACGTCCTTCACCGCGGCCAGCGTCTGCGACACCTGCTCCCGCACCGTGTACTCGGTGTACGCGCGCAGCATGTCGGGCGCCGCGAGGCCGAGAGCCATCGCGATCGCGCCGACGCCGAGCAGCATCCCCGCCACGCCCGACGTCGGATCGCGCTCCGTGATCACACGAGCGGCGTCCGCCGCGTTGACCGATGTCGCTTCCGCCCGGCGCACGAGCCGCCGTATGCGCCGGTAGAGGAGGCTGTGCGCCATCGTCGCCGCGCAGAGCGACGGCAACAGCCAGATCAGGAGCGCGGCCACGATGAGGAAGGGCATGTTCCAGTCGTCGATGCGCTCTCCCAGCGCGCGCACGGCGAGCGCGCCGAGCAGCGGCATCGTGGCGTAGACGATGCCGGTGACCCAGAGCTTGCGGTAGAACGCCCATACCGGCGGCACGAGCATGGCGGCCCAGTGCCAACCGGGCTCCATGTGACCGGTGCGCTCGAACTCCAGGAAGCGCGGCGTGTAGTAGTCGGCCGCGGGACCGACGGCGAGGCGATAGAGGACGGCGAGCGTCGGGCGGACGCGGCGCTCCGCCGGATCCCCGACGAGCACGTCGGGAATGGGAAAAGCGTCGCTCGGGCCTGCGGCAACCGCGGCGACGGGCGCCACGGACAGCGCCGCTGCCGGCGCCGCCTGCCCCATCGCCTTGACTACGAAGCCGGCGTTGCAGACGGCGCAGACCGGCAACGTCGGACTCAGAGCACTACCACATCCGCTGCAAACCACCGTGTCGGGCCCTGTCCTACAAAACTCGCGCAGTTTAGCAATTTGTAGCGCACGAAGCCACCCATTTTGAAATTTTTGCGCGCAACCTGTTGCGCCGACGACCTATTTCCCCACGTACCGCGCGGGAAACTGCTCTTTCAGGGCCGCGAGCTTGGGCAGATCGTTATAGACAATGTACGGTTGATCGGGGTGGTTCGCGAGATAGTTCTGGTGATAGTCCTCGGCCGGGTAGAACGCCGGCAGCTGCACCACCTGGGTGACGATGGGCGCGGGGAACGCCTTCGCCGCGGTCAGCTGGGCAATGTACGCGTCGGCGATGCGCTTCTGGTCGGCGTTCTCGACGAAGATGGCCGAGCGGTATTGCGTTCCGTGGTCCGGGCCTTGCCGGTTGAGCTGGGTCGGGTCGTGCGCAACCGAGAAGAAGATGCGCAGGAGCTCGCCGTACGTGATCCGCGACGGATCGTAGGTCACCTGCACCGACTCTGCGTGCCCCGTCATGCCCGTGCTGACGATCTCGTACTGCGCGGTCTGCTTGTTGCCCCCGGCGTAACCGGATACGGCCCGCTTCACGCCTTCCACGTGGCGAAAGACCGCCTCGACCCCCCAGAAGCACCCGCCGGCGAAGACGGCGGTTTGCACGCCGGGCGTAGTCGCCTTCGGCGTATCGACGGCCGGCGCCGGCAGCGGCGCCGCGCGAAGCGGCGCCCCGCAGGCCTGAAGGACGACGGCAGCAAGCAGCGCCAGGGCGACGCGGAAACGTGGCGAACAAGTCGGGCTCATGGGAATCCTCGGAAAATGCGACGCGCGCGTCGCCTCGTACATTGGTCGCGCATCGGCCGCGAACATTTCAGGGGCCGAGGTCCTTCCGGTCCTCGTCCCGAACGCATGATATCCGGCCGGCCGCGGGAATAAATCCGCGCGCGCATCCATTCATCGCTCCGGGACGTACCATAGCGATGGGGCGAAGCCCGAGTCCCCGGCAACTTTGCCCGTACCCCTTCCGCAGCGGCCCACGGGCAACTGCGTGGGCACCCGACCATTCGAGAGGAGAACCAAATGAAGCAGCAGCATGTTGCGCCGCGCCTGGTGGCCCGGGCGCTCGCCGTAGCGGCCTTCGCGCTCGGCGCGCAATTCGCGCTCGCGGCCGACGTCAAGGTCGCGCTCTCGGGCGATCAGGAAGTACCGCCCGTGAAGACCGAGGCCAAGGGAACCGGCACGATCATGGTCAACGACGACAAGTCCGTCAGCGGCAGCATCACCGTCAGCGGCCTCACCCCGACCGCTGCGCATATCCACGAGGCGGCCGCGGGCAAGAATGGCGGCGTCATCATCCCGCTCACCAAGAGCGGCGATGGCTTCGCGGTACCGGCGGGCGCCAAGCTCACGGACGCGCAGTACGAGGCGTTCAAGAAGGGCGACCTGTACGTCAACGTGCACACGGCGGCCAATCCGGGGGGCGAGATCCGGGCCCAGCTGAAACCCTGATCGCAGCCTGCGATCGAAAAGGCGGGGCCTCCTGCGCCCCGCTTTTTTGTCGCCCGTGCCATAGTCAATATTTATCGAGTTGATCGAATAATTAAACTTGATATATATCGATGCGGCCACGATAATAAGCTTCGTATATCGACAACAGTGGAGCAAGCAACCATGGCGCAAGCGCTTTCCAACCGTGAAGGGCAACGAATTCCCGACGTGTCGTTCCGCCTCCGCCGCAACGGCGAGTGGGCGACGGTGACCTCGGACGAGATTTTCGCGGGCCGCAACGTGGTCGTGTTCTCGCTGCCTGGCGCCTTCACGCCGACCTGCTCGTCGACCCATCTCCCCCGCTACAACGAGCTCGCGCCGGTGTTCAAGGCGCAGGGCATCGACGCGGTCGTCTGCGTCTCGGTGAACGACCCGTTCGTCATGGAGGAATGGGCGAAGGACCAGGAAGCAGCGAACGTCTTCCTGCTGCCCGACGGCAACGGGGAGTTCACCGAGAAGATGGGCATGCTGGTCGACAAATCCGACCTGAACTTCGGCAAGCGCTCGTGGCGCTACTCGATGCTCGTCCGTGACAAGGTCATCGAGAAGATGTTCATCGAGCCGCAGGAGCCCGGCGATCCCTTCAAGGTGTCGGACGCCGACACCATGCTCGCGTACGTCAACCCGCGCGCGAAAAAGCCCGACCAGGTGGCGATCCTGACCCGTGAAGGATGCTCGTTCTGCGCGAAGGCGAAGGCGCAGCTCGCCGACGCGGGCATCGAGTACGCCGAAGTGCCGCTGCCGCATACCATCCGCACCAAGGCGCTCGGCGCGATCGCGCGGGCGCAGACGGTGCCGCAGGTGTTCGTCAACGGCGAGCTCATCGGCGGCTCCGCGGAGCTCGAGTCCTGGCTGCGCGGCCGGACGAAGCCGGCCACGGCGGCGAAAGCGCACGACGGTGATCCGTCGGGCGGTGTGGCCGCCGAGCGGGCGCGCGCTCACGCATAATCGCGCGGTCGCATTGGCGCGGGCCCACCTCATGCGCACGTTGGACACGGATGTCGCAATCATCGGCGCCGGCACGGCAGGCCTCGCGGCCTACCGTGCCGCCAAGGCCGCTGGCAAGCGGGCGCTCATCGTCGAGGGCGGCGCGTACGGCACGACGTGCGCACGCGTCGGCTGCATGCCGAGCAAGCTCCTCGTCGCGCCCGCCGAGGCGCTGCACGGACTCGAGCGCTTCGCGGCGTTCGGGTTTGCGCTCGACGCGCCGCCGAAGGTCGACGGCAAGGCCGTGATGGCACGCGTGCGGCGCGAGCGCGACCGCTTCGTCGGCTTCGTGCTCGAAGGCGTGGAGCGGCTGCCGGCCGCGGACAAGGTGCGCGGCTACGCACGCTTCGTCGATGATCACACGCTCGCGATCGCGGCGACGCCGGAGGGCGTTGCGCCGGACACGACGATCCGCGCGAGCCGCGTGGTGATCGCGACCGGCTCGTCGCCCGCGTATCCGCCGGCATGGCGCGCGCTGGGTGATCGCCTGGTCGTCAACGACGACGTGTTCGACTGGCAGGACCTGCCAGAGAGCGTAGCGGTGTTCGGCCCCGGCGTGATCGGCCTCGAGCTCGGGCAGGCGCTGCATCGCCTCGGCGTGCGCGTGAAGATCTTCGGGCGGGGCGGCGGCGTCGGTCCGCTTACCGATCCGCTCGTGCTCGAATACGCGCGGCGTGCTTTCGGCGAGGAGCTGTATCTCGACACCGATGCGCACGCGGAGGTCGCGCGCGACGGCGATGCGGTGGTGATCACGTACCGCGGGCGCGACGGCGGCCAGCATGTCGAGCGATTCGACTATCTTCTGGCGGCCACCGGGCGGCGCCCGAACGTCCAGGGGCTCGATCTCGCGAAGACCTCGCTCACGCTCGACCGCTTCGGCGTACCGCTGTTCGACCGCACCACGTTGCGTGCGCAGCAGTCGAGCATCTTCATTGCAGGCGACGTGAACAACGACGTGCCGCTGCTGCACGAAGCGGCCGACGAGGGTCGCATCGCGGGCACGAACGCCGCGCACTATCCCGACGTGCGTCCCGGCCTGCGTCGCGCGGGGCTCGCCATCGTGTTCACCGACCCGCAGATCGCGACGGTCGGCGGCGGCTATGCCGCGGTACGCCAGGTGCACCACGTCACCGGCACGGTGTCGTTCGAGGATCAGGGCCGCTCGCGCGTCATGCTGCGCAATCGCGGCCTGCTCCACGTCTACGCCGAGGCGGAGACCGGCCTTTTCCTCGGCGCGGAGATGATCGGCCCGGATGCCGAGCACATCGGGCACCTGCTTGCGTGGGCGCGGCAGATGAACCTGGCCATCGAGCAAATGCTCGAGATGCCGTTCTACCACCCCGTGGTGGAGGAAGGCCTGCGCACCGCGCTGCGCGACGCGCAGGCGAAGCTCACGGCGGCGCAGAAGCGCGCGGCCTAGCCCGGCGGCCCACGATCCGCGCTCGCGTCCTGCGACAGCGGGCGCGGCGGCGTTGGCCGCAAGCCTGGGCCTCAGCCGAAGCTGAGCCTCAGCCTGCCGTCTCGTCGCACGCCGCGTGCCCGCAGCCGCACTTGCTGCCTTCGGCATGCGACGGATGCGCGGCCTCGCGCTGGCAGTGCTCGCTGCAGAAGCGCTCGCTCGCGGGCACCGTGCACTTGCACAGCGAATGCCCGCACCGAGCCTGGCGGGTGCTCTGATTGGCGGTCTCGACCATCACGGCTCCTTTGCCGGCCGTGCGCGCACCGCCCTTGCGGTTCGCGCACCGTGTCGGTTCGATCCGCGAGCGGGCGTCGGAGTTCGGCTAGGATCGAGGCTTCTTCTTCCGGAGGCGGCCGATGGCGGTCTATGTCGCCGGGCTGGTGCTGTTCCTCGGCATTCACGCGCTGCCCATGCTGCAATCGACCCGCGGGCGCATCCTCGCCGCGTGGGGCGAAGGGCGATACAAGCTCGCCTATTCGCTGCTCGCGATCGCGGGACTCGTGCTGATCGTGCTCGGCTGGCGCGCCGCGGGTCCCGGACCGCAGCTGTTCGCGCCCTCGCCGCTCGCGATCCGCGTGGCGCCGTTCGTGATGATCGCGGTGTTCATCCTGCTCGCGAGCTCGCATGCGCCGGCACACCTGCGCGCCGCGGTCAGGCATCCGATGCTGATCGCGGTCATGCTGTGGTCGATCGTGCACCTCTTCGCCAACGGCGATACGCGCGGCACGATCCTGTTCGCGGCGTTCCTGGGATGGGCCCTCGTCGACCTCGTGTCGGTGGTGCGGCGGCGTGCGGTGGCCACGTTCGAGCCGCGCTGGCGTGCAGACCTGATCGCCATCGTCGCAGGCACGCTCATCGCGCTCCTGGTCATGACCTTCCACCGCGTGCTGTTCGGACCCGCCGTGGTGCCGTTCTCGGTCTGAAGCGTCGCGGTTGACAATCGCGTTGCAGGCGCGCAGATTGAGCGGTCGCGGTTCGTTTCACGGAGGTCCCATGAGAAAGCTCACGGCAGTCGGCGCGGCGGTGCTCCTGGCCTGCGCGCCCGCGCTGGCAGGTGCTTGCGATTTCGACACATCGGCTTCGACGGGCCCGGCCGAGCAGGTCGGCATGGCCCAGCCGGCGGCGGCTACCAAGGTGCCGGCGGCGACGGTCGCAAAGGTCTCCACACCCAGGACGGCCAAGCAAACGGTGGTCAAGGAGAAGATCGCGACCCAGCAGTCCGACCGCACGCAGGTCGTATACCGCAACTGACGCGGGCGCAACACCCGCAGGAGAAGCCCGCTCTCGTGCGGGCTTCTTTGTTTCAGTCCGCCGGCACGGCGTCGGGCGACGCGATGACGCCGCGCGCGGCGAGCGCATCGATCTCCTTGTCGCGGTAGCCGAACTCGCGCAGCACCTCGCGCGTGTGCTCGCCGAGCACCGGGGCCGCGCGATCGATGCGCGTCGGCGTGGCCGAAAAATGGATCGGGCAGCCGAGCGCGCGCGTGCGGCCGGCCTGCGCGTGATCGAGCTCCACCACCATGTCGCGGGCGTGCGTCTGCGGATGCGAGAGCGCCTCGCCGACCGAGTGCACCGGGCCCGCCGGAACGCCGGCCGCGTCGAATGCCGCCAGCCAGTCGTCCGTCGTGCGTTGCGCGAGCACGGCGTTCATCGCGTCGACCAGCGCCTCGAGGTTCGCCATGCGGCTCGAGTTGTCGGCGAAGCGCCCGTCCGTGCGCCATTCCGGATGGCCCATCACGTCGGCGATGCGCTCCCAGTTCGCCTGGTTCGCGCCGCCGATGTTGATCCAGCCGTCCGCCGTGCGAAACGCCTGGTACGGCGCGGTGAGGATGTGCGCCGAGCCCGTCGCACCGGGCGATTTTCCGGTCGCGAAGTACGCCGCGGCATGCCAGTAGGTCTGCTGCAGCGCGGCCTCCATGAGCGAGGTGTCGACGACCTGTCCCTTGCCGGTGCGAAGCTTGTGCACGAACGCCGCGAGGATGCCGACCGCGGCGAGGATTCCGGCGTTGATGTCCGCGACGGAATTGCCCGTCTTCACCGGCGGGCCGCCCGGCTCACCGGTGATCGACATCAGCCCGGCGAACCCTTGAGCGATCAGGTCGAAACCGGCCTTGTCGCGCCACGGCCCTTCGCGCCCGAAGCCCGAGACGGCGCAATAGATGAGCCCGGGGTTGATGCGCGCGAGCACGTCGTAGCCGAGACCGAGCTTTTCCAGCGTGCCGCGCCGATAGTTCTCGGTGACCACGTCGGCGTCGCGCACCATCCGCAGCAGCACGTCGCGTCCTTCGGGCCTCTTCAGGTCGATCGCGATGCCGCGCTTGTTCCGGTTCAGCATCAGGAAGGGCGCCGACACGCCGTTCACGCGCGGCTCACGGTAGCCGCGCGCGTCGTCGCCGCCCGGAAGCTTCTCGACCTTGATGACGTCGGCGCCCATGTCCGCGAGCAGCATGCCGCACGTGGGTCCTGCCATGATCTGCGCGAGCTCGAGCACGCGCACGCCGGCGAGCGGGCCGGGATGCGGCGCGCGCGGCGCGTCATCCGCCATGGCAGTCGTCCGAAGCGCGGCGCGAGATCAACGTCCCACGAACTCCGGCTTGCGCTTCTGCAGGAACGCGTTGTAGCCGATGCGGAAGTCCTCGCTGTCGAAGCAGTCGAAGCACTCGTCGTATTCCTGCGGCGAGACCGGCTCCGTGTCGGCGAGCCGGCGCACGAACTTCTTGTGCCAGCGCGCGACGAGCGGCGCGCCTTCGGCGATGCGCGCCGCAGTGGCGCGCGCCTCGGCGGCGACCTGGTCGTCGGGCACCACGCGCGTGACCAGGCGCTTTTCGCGCGCCTCGACGGCGTCGAACACGCGTCCCTCGAGCAGGATCTCCAGCGCCACGTCCGAGCCCACGAGGCGGACCAGCGGGACGATCTCCGGATAGGCCATCACGAGGCCGAGGTTCTTGATCGGCGCGCCGAAACGGCTGCTCTCGCCGCAGATGCGCAGGTCGCAGAGCGCCGCGATCTCGAGGCCGCCGCCAACGCACACGCCGTGGATCTCCGCGACGAGCGGATGGCGGCAGTGCGCGAGCGCGCGCGCGGTGGTGTGCATGAGGTGGCCGTATTCCATCGCCTGTTTCTTGTTGGACCGCTCGGTGCAGAACTCGGCGATGTCGTTGCCCGGCGAGAAAGCTTTCTCGCCCGCGCCGCGCACGATGATGCAGCGCAGGTCGTCGTCCGCGGACAGCGTGTCGATGGCGTGACCGAGGTCGCGCCACATGCTCTTCGTCAACGCGTTGAGCTTCTCGGGACGGTTCAGCACGACGGTCGCGATCGCGCCGTCGCGCTCGACCTTGATCAGATCTTCCATGGCATTCACCGATAGAACAGTTGAACCAGCCCCAGGCCGCTCACGGGGACGTACGTCACGAGCAGCAGCACGGCGAGCAGCACGCCGATGAACCAGATGTTGACACGCGTGACCTCCCAGATCGAGCACCGGGCGATCGCGCTCGCGACCATCAGCACGCTCGCCACCGGCGGCGTCTGCTGACCGATGCCGAGGTTCACCGTCACGATCAGGCCGAAATGGATCGGGTCGATGCCCACGGCGCGCACCAGCGGCATGACGACCGGCACCACCAGGATGATGGCCGCGGCCGAATGCAGGAACATGCCGAGCAGCAGGAAAAGCAAGTTGAGCAGCAGCAGCACGACCCATTTGTTCTGGGTCACGTTCGACACCGCGTGCGCCAGCGCCTGAGGCGCCTGCACCTCGGTGAGATACGTTCCGAGCAGCGCGCTGGTCGCCACGAGCAGCATTACCACCGCGGTCTGAACGCCGCCGTCGATCAGCGCGGTCCACAGCGTTCGCGGATCGAGTTCGCGGTAGATCACGAGACCTACGACCAGCGCGGCGATCACGGCCAGCGCCGCGCCCTCGGTCGCGGTGACGACGCCGCCGAAGATGCCGCCGAGGATGATGATGGGCAGGAGGAACGCCCACAGCGCCTCGCGCGCCGTTGCGCCGACGCGCGCCCACGAGAACGCCGCCTCGCGCGGAAGGTCGTAGCGGCGCGCGAACCACGACGCCATGGCCATCAGCCCTATGCCGCCGATGATCCCCGGCACGATGCCCGCGACGAAGAGCTGCACGACGGACGTCTCGGCCATGACCGCGTAGAGGATCATGGGAATCGACGGCGGGATGATCACCGCAAGCGTGGCCGCGGAAGACATCACCGCCGCCGCGAGCGGCGCGGGATAGCCTTTCGACTTCATGCCGGGAATCAGGATCGACCCCAGCGCCGCGACGTCGGCGACCGCCGATCCGGAGATCTCGGCGAAGAACAGCGACGCGCCGATCGACACGTGCGCGAGCCCGCCGCGTATCCAGCCGAACAGCGCGCCGGCGAACGCGATCAGCCGGCGCGAGATGCCGGAAGCGTTCATGATCGCGCCGGCGAGGATGAACAGCGGGATCGCGAGCAACGGGAAATTGGTCGCGCCGTTGTACGTCACGAGCGCGAGGTTCGGCAGGATGTCGGGCCCGTGGCTCGCCACCATCGCGACCAGCGCGACGATGCCGAGCGCTACCGCGATCGGCACGTTGAACACCACCAGGCCGAGCACCGCCGCGAAGAGACCGAGCATGATGCCCACGGTCGCGCCCCTTCAGTGCAACGCGTCGGCGAGGGCCGGCGCACCCTCGGACGAGATCGGCTCGCGCGCCTGGACGAGCTCGATCAAGTACGCCACCTCGGCGATCAGGATCAGCACGCTCGCGATCGGGATCACCGACTGCACGATGCTCATCGGGATTTCCGGCACGCTCACGAGCGCGTCCGTCGCGAGCACGGGCATGATCTGCAGGCCGATATAGCCGAGCAGCGCGAAGAAAGCGATCACCAGGAGCTGGACGACGATGTTGACCGCGCGGCGTGCGCGCCACGGCATCATGGCCACGACCTCGGGACAGCCGATGTGCGCGCGCTTCACCGAGGCGAGCGCGGCGCCGTAGAACGTGAGCCACGCGAGGAGATGCGAGGCGATCTCGTCGTACCAGATCAGCGCCGCGCCGAGCGCACGATAGATGATGCCGAGGGTCACCTCGCACGCGAGCACGATCATCAGCAGGGCGACGAGCCACTCGAGCACGCGACCGTAGCCCGCGCGAAAGCGCGCGAGTGCGGTGTCGCGGCGCGCCGCGCCCGCTCCCCCGTCCGAGGGGCCAGCGCCGTGTTGCGGCGCGACCAGGCTCATTTACGCAAGGCCTGCGCGCGGTCGATCAACGCCTTGGCGCCCGGCACTTCCTTGCCGAACTCATCGTAGATCGACTTGCTGGCCGCGACGAACGCATCCTTGTCGACGTCGTTCACCTGCATGCCGGCCGCCTTCAGCTTGCCGAGCAGATCCTCGTCGTCCTTGGCCGCAACCTCGTAGACGTACGCCTGCGTCTCCTTGGCGGTGTCGTCGAGAATCTTGCGCACGTCGGCGGGAAGCGCGTCGTAGCGCTTCATGCCCACGGTCAGGTAGGCGGGCGTATACACGTGCCCGGACAGCGACAGATACTTCTGCACTTCCTGGAACTTGGCCGAGTAGATCTGCGTAAGGGGATTTTCCTCCCCGTCCATCACGCCCGTCTGCAGCGCCGTGAAGACCTCCGAGAACTTCATGGGGCTGGGATTGGCGCCGTACGCGGCGAACATCTTCACGCGCCATTTGCCCTCGGGCACGCGCAGCTTGATGCCCTGCAGATCGGCGGGCACCTTGATCGGACGCTTGCTGTTGGTGATGTGCCGCACGCCGTTCTCCCATACGGCAAGGATGCGCAGGCCCTTCTTCTCCGCCGCCGGCTCGAGCTGCGACCAGAAGATCTCCTTCTCGATGCGCTTCATGTGATCGCGGTCCTTGACGATGTACGGCATCTCGAAGATGCCGAAGAGATCGACCTCCGAGCTCATCACCGTCGAGGGGATCGCCATGTCGAGCGTGCCGAGCTTGAGCTTCTGGATCATCTCCTTGTCGCCGCCGAGCTGGCTCGAGCCGTACACGATGACCTTGGCCTTGTTGCCGAGCTTCGCGTTGGCGCGCCGTGCGAATTCGTCGGCGCTCTTCTGGAACAGCGAGCCGGGCTCGCCGACGTGGCCGAGCTTGATCTCGATCTGCGCGTAGGCCGGCACGGCCATGGCGAGCACGAGCGCGCCCGCGATGCACGCGAGCAGCGAGCGCCGGGCGGCGCCGATGCGTTGGATCATGATGTCTCCTCCTGACGTATGCAACGATCGAAGCGTCGCCGCGTGTCGTTGGCACGCGGTTCGGACGCTGCCTGCTATGCCGCGGCCGCGAGCGTGCCGGCCGGCCGTTCTCCCAGGTAATCGAGCGCCGCCTGCACGCCGCCGCGGCGATGCGGCACCTGCGCGAGGTGCAGCCCCATTTCCACGCCGGCGAGCGTACCGCACAGCATGAGGTCGTTGAACCAGCCGAGGTGACCGATGCGGAAGATGCGTCCGGCGAGCTTTCCGAGCCCCTGGCCGAGCGACATGTCGAACCGGTCGAGCACCACCCGCCTGAACGCGTCCGCGTCGTGGCCCTCGGGCATGAGCACCGCCGTAAGCGACGCGCTGTACTCCGCGGCGTCGAGGCACAGCACATCGAGGCCCCACGCGCGCACGGCACGCCGCGTTGCCTCGGCATGGCGGCGATGGCGTGCGAAGACGTTGTCGAGGCCTTCGGCGAACAGCATCTCGAGCGACTCGTGCAGCCCGTACAGCAGGTTGGTGGCCGGCGTGTACGGGAAATAGCCGCTCGGGTTGACGCGCAGCATCTCCTGCCAGTCCCAGTACGAGCGCGGCAGGCGCGCCGTGCGTGAAGCGGCGAGCGCCTTGGCGCTGATCGCGTTGAACCCCAGTCCGGGCGGGAGCATCAGGCCCTTCTGCGAGCCCCCCACCGTCACGTCGACGCCCCATTCGTCGTGCCTGTAGTCGATCGACGCGAGCGAGCTGATCGTATCGACCATCAGCAGCGCGGGATGCCCGACCCTGTCGAGCGCCGCGCGCACCTCGGCGATGCGGCTCGTCACGCCGGTCGACGTTTCGTTGTGCACGACGCATACGGCCTTGATGGCGTGCGCGCCGTCGTCCCGCAAGGACGCCTCGATGGCGGCGGCGTCGACGCCATGCCGCCAGTCGCCCGGCAGGAAGTCCACCGCCAGCGACAGGCGCTCCGCGAGCCGCTTCCACAGCGCCGCGAAATGGCCCGTCTCCGCCATGAGGACGCGGTCGCCGGGCGAAAGTGTGTTCACCAGGGCGGCTTCCCATGCGCCGGTGCCCGAAGACGGATAGATCACCACGTCGCCCGCCGTTTTGAACACGTTCTTCATGCCCTCGAGCACCGCCTTGCCGAGCGCCGCGAACTCCGGGCCGCGATGATCGATGGTCGGACGGTCGATGGCCCGCAACACGCGGTCGGGCACGTTGGTCGGTCCCGGGATCTGCAGAAAGTGGCGCCCCGAGGGATGGCGGTCGAGATCGAGCATGGGATCAGGCGCGCGGCTCGCGCCCGCGGCTTTGGTATACCAATCATCGTAAGGGAACCCTGCGCCGGCGGCAAGCCGGTGTGCGCGCCTTCTTGCGTATACTCGGATCGCGTGCCATCGGTCCGGGCCAGAGTTCTCGACGCTGACTTGATTGGTATACCAAACGTGAGCGCCAGCAACCTTCTCGACATGCCCGCCCCGCGGTCCGGCGAACGCGTGTCGTCGACGACGCTTCCGGCCTCGACCGCCGACCGACTGCGGGAGCTGATCACCGAGGGCGAGATCGCCGCGGGCACGCGGCTCAACGAGCGCACGCTGTGCGACCGGCTCGGCATCTCGCGCACGCCGCTGCGCGAGGCGTTTCGCGTGCTCGCCGCCGAGGGCCTGATCGCGCTCAATCCGAACCGCGGCGCGCAGGTCGTGCGTCTGTCGAACGACGACATTCGCGAGAGCTTCGAGGTGATGAGCGCGCTCGAGGCGCTGTCGGGCGAGCTCGCCTGCCGCCACATCACCGAGCCCGAGACGTCCGAGATCAAGGCGCTCACGTTCGAGATGCTCGCGTGCCATGCGCGCGAGGACCTGCCCGCCTACTACCGCATCAACCGCGAGATCCACGACCGGCTGAACGTGGCGGCGCGCAACGCGCTTCTGACACAGACCTATCGCACGCTCAACCTGCGCATCCAGAACCTGCGTTTCCGCTCCAATTTCGACCGCGAGAAATGGAACCGCGCGGCGCGGGAGCATGCACAGATGGTGGAGGCGCTCGAGGCGCGCGACGGTGCGCGCCTGGCGGCCATCCTGCGCACGCACCTGTACCAGAAGGGCGAGGCGGTGCTCGCCGGCTTGATGCGCGAGACCGGCGCATGACCACGGCGCTTCATTTCGTGCCGAAAGGCGCGGACGCGACGCTCGCGACGCGGCTGCGCAGCGAAGTGCGCGGCGAGCTCGCGTTCGATCGTGCGGCGCGCGGCCGCTACGCGACCGACGCGTCGATCTACCAGGTGATGCCGCTCGGTGTGTTCACGCCGCGCGATGACGACGACGTCGCCGCGGCGCTCGCGGTCTGCCGCGACCTTCGCGTGCCGGTGCTGCCGCGCGGCGCGGGCAGCTCGCAATGCGGGCAGACCGTCGGCGCGGCGCTGGTCATCGACCATACGCGGCACCTCAACCGGGTGCTCGCCTTCGAGCCCCAGGCCCTGCAGGTGACCGTTGAGCCCGGCATCGTGCTCGACGCGCTCAACGCATGGCTCAAGCCGCATGGCCTGTGGTTCCCGGTCGACGTCAGCACGTCGGCGCAGGCGACCCTCGGCGGCATGGCGGGCAACAATTCGTGCGGCTCGCGCTCGATCGCCTACGGCAACATGGTGCACAACGTGCACGCCATCGACGGGCGCCTGATCGACGGGACGTGCGTCTACTTCGGTCCGGAGAGCGCCATGCGCGACGCCTCCGGGCCCGCGCGCGCGCTGGTCGACCGCCTCCGCATGATCGGCACGCGCGAGCGCGACGAGATCGGCGCACGCGTGCCGAAGGTGCTGCGTCGCGTCGGCGGCTACAACATCGACGTGTTCAATCCGCAAAGCGGGCGGCCGTACACGTCCGACGGCAGCGTCAACTTCGCGCACCTGCTCGTCGGCAGCGAAGGCACGCTCGCGTGGAGCCGCGCGCTGACGCTGTCGCTCGCGCCGCTGCCGCGCCATCGCGCGCTCGGCGTGGTGAACTTTCCCACGTTGCATCGCGCGATGGAATGCGCGCGCGACATCGTGCGCCTCGCACCCACGGCGGTGGAGCTCGTCGACCGCACCATGATCGATCTCGCGCGCGGCAATCCCGCGTTCCGGCCCGTCATCGACGCCGCGCTGGTGGGATCGCCCGATGCGCTCCTCCTGGTCGAGTTCGCGGGCGACGATGGCGACCGGACGCGCGGGCGGCTGCGCGATCTCGAGGCGTTGATGGGCGATCTGGGACTGCCGGGCTCCGTGGTCGCGCTCACGGACGCCGCGGCGCAGAACGCTCTGTGGGACGTGCGCAAGGCAGGCCTCAACATCATGATGAGCATGCGCGGCGACGGCAAGCCCGTGTCGTTCATCGAGGACTGCGCGGTCCCGCTCGAGCACCTCGCCGAGTACGTCGACAGGCTCACCGAGGTCTTCCGGCGCCACGGCACGCGCGGCACCTGGTACGCCCACGCGTCGGTCGGGACGCTGCATGTGCGGCCCATCCTCGACATGCGTCGCGACGGCGCGGCGAAGATGCGCGCGATCGCCGAGGAAGCGAGCGCGCTGGTGCGGCAATACAAGGGCGCCTATTCCGGGGAGCACGGCGACGGCCTCGTGCGCAGCGAATGGGTCGCCTGGCAATTCGGGCCGCGGCTTGCGCACGCGTTCGCCGAGATCAAGGCGCTGTTCGATCCGCAGCGCCTGATGAATCCCGGCAAGATCGTGGACCCGCCGCGCATGGACGATGCGACGCTGTTCCGGTTTCGGCCAGGCTACGCAGCGGCGCCGCTCGCGCCTGCGCTCGACTGGACGGCGTTCGATGTGCAGAACGATCCGCTCACCGACGCCCTGACGCCGCCGGGGACGGGCGGCGATCCCGCGCACGGCTTCGCCAAGGCCGTGGAGATGTGCAACAACAACGGGCATTGCCGCAAGTTCGATGCCGGAACGATGTGCCCGAGCTATCGCGTCACGCGCGACGAGGCGCATCTCACGCGCGGCCGGGCCAATACGCTGCGTCTCGCGCTCTCGGGCCAGCTCGATGGCGGCCTCGGATCGCCGGACGTGCGCGATGCGCTCGACCTGTGCGTGAGCTGCAAGGGCTGCCGTCGTGAATGTCCCACCGGCGTCGACATGGCGAGGATGAAGATCGAGTTTCGCCACCGCTGGCAGGCCGAGCATGGGCTCACGCTGCGCGAGCGCCTGATCGCGTCGCTGCCGCGCTGGGCGCCGCTCGCCGCGCGGGTGCCGGCGCTCGTCAATGCACGCGACCGCCTGCCGTTCGTGCGCGCGATGGTCGAGCGCACGCTGCGCTTCAGCGCGCAGCGCAGCCTGCCGCGGTTTCGCAGCGACACGTTCCTGCGCAACGCGCCCGCCGACGACGCGGGCGCCGACGTCGTGCTGCTGGTGGACACGTTCACCAACGCCTTCGAGCCCGAGAACGCGCATGCCGCGGTGCGCGTGCTGCGCGCGGCGGGCCATCGCATCGCCATCGCACGCGGCGACGATCGGCCGCTCTGCTGCGGACGGACGTGGCTCACCGCGGGCCTCGTCGACCGCGCGCGCGAGGAAGCGCAGCGACTGCTCGCGGCGCTCCTCCCCCACGTCGCGCGCGGCGCCGCCGTCGTGGGTCTCGAGCCGTCGTGCCTCTTCTCGTTGCGCGACGAATATCTCGTCATGGACTTGGGCAGCGATGCGGAACGGGTCGCCTCGCGCGCGATGCTCGTCGAGACACTGCTCGAAGACGAGCTGCGCGCCGGCACGCACACGATCCCGCTGCGCCCCCTGCCGCATCCGCGGGCGCTGCTGCACGGCCACTGTCACCAGAAGGCATTCGACGCGCTGAAACCCGCACGCGCGGTGCTCGAGCGCATTCCCGGCCTCGCGGTCGACGTCGTCGATTCGAGCTGCTGCGGAATGGCCGGCAGCTTCGGCTACGAAGCCGAGCATTACGCGACGTCGATGGCCATGGCGGAAGCCGCGTTGCTGCCCGCGGTGCGCGCGGCAGCCGCCGACACGATCGTCGTCGCGAGCGGCACGAGCTGCCGCCATCAGATCGCCGACGGTACCCGCGGCGCGGGTGCGCGCACCGCGGTTCACCCGATACGCGTGCTCGACCGCGCGCTCGCGACCCGCTAGTCGCCGAAGGGCACGCGTGCGAGGTGCACGCTGCAGTGCACGTCCGCGGCGACCGACGAGGCCGTCGAGCGCCACCAGCCGAGCGCCTTGTCGCCGGGACGCGGCGCGCCGAGCACCAGGACGTCGACGTGGTTCGCGCTCGCCAGCTCCACGAGCGTCTCCGCCGCATCGCCCGATTCCACCACGTGCAACGACAGGCGCGACTCGGGAAGACCGAGCGGCTCGGCCCAGTGACGCAGGCGGATCACGTGATCCAGGTGGCGCCCCGACGCCGTGTCCGAGAGCGACGGCCCTTCGCCGAGCGGCGCAGCCTCGATCACCGACACGCACATGAGGCGGTAGTCGGCGCTCGCGGCGATGAGCTGGCGGGTCGCCGACTGCAGCGCAGGCAGCCGGTCGTCCTCGGGATGCTCGGTGTCGACGGCGACCATGATCACCGGCGCGTGCACGCGCGTCGCATGACGCGGCGCCCGCGCGCGGGACGCGCGCCACCAGCGCGCGAGCTGGCCGGCAAAGCCGAGCGCGCGCGTTCGCGACGCGCGCTCGGTCAGCGCCACCTGCTCGGGATGGCGCAGGTCGAACGCGACGTGCGCGGCCGTGGCGTAGCGCTTCGCCGCGTCGACCTCGAGGAGGTGCAGCACGATCTCCTGGAGCCACGGCGAAACGGCCGGCTGCAGCGCGCGCGGCGGTACCGGAGCGCGCCACAGGCGATCGCGCATGCCGGCATACGTCTCGGGCTCGCCGAACGGCGGCTCGCCGACGGTGAGCTCGTAGAGCAGCGCGCCGAGCGCGAAGAGATCGCTGCGCGGGTCGCCGCGCCGGCCGTCGAGCTGCTCGGGCGACACGTAGGGCGCGGAGCCAGCCGCGAAATGGCGCTCCTCGGCGAGCAGGTCGGGGTACCGCGCGTGATGCGCATAGCCGAAATCGAGGATCACCGCCTCGCCGCCGGGACGCACGATGAAGTTCTCGGGCTTGACGTCGAGATGCACGACTTCCTGCAGATGCACGCTGTGCAATGCATCCGCGAGCGCTGCGCCGATGCGCGCCACCTCGTCGGCTGGCAACGGCGCGCGCCCGGTGTGGGTGTGCAGGCCCACACCCTCGACGTATTCCATGACGAGATACGGACGGGTGCTGAGCTCGCTCGCCTCGACCCAGCGCGGCACGTAGGGCCCGGTCAGGCGACGCAGGATTGCAGCTTCCGTCTCGAAGCTGACGAGCGCGAGCGGGGGCTGTCCCGGCCCGACGGCGGCGAGCTTCATCACCAGCGGGAAGCCCGGATCGCGGCCTTCCGGAGCCGTCACGCGATACACGAAGCCGTTGCCGCCGGCGTGCAGCGCGCCCACGATGCGATAGCCGTCGATGTCCGCCCCGTGCGGCACGCGCGCCGCGTCGATGTCAGATGCCGAGCTCGACACGGTAGGCGAGCGATTCGGGCAGTCCTGCGGTGCGAATGCGCCGCGCCGCGGCGACGTGATCGTACGGCACGCGAATGAAGGTGATCTCCGAGCGCGCGTCGTCGAGCCATGCGTATCCGGCGGCCGGCCGACGGTCGCGGGGCTGCCCGACGGAGCCGACGATCGCGAGCCAGCGACGGTGCGCGCCGATCGGGATCGCAGTGCCCGGGACCGGCTGGAACGCCAGCATGCGCCCGCGCGCGCCCTCGTAATACAGCATCTGGTCGTGCACGTGACCGACGAACGTGTACGTCTGTCCGGCCGCGTCCACGCAACGCTGCGCCGCGGCGGGACTGTCGACCTAATCCCAGCGCTCGGGCGCGGCCGCCGACGCGTGCACGTAGAAGCGCGGCGCGTCGTCGACCGTGAGCGGCAGGCCGGCTAGAAACGCGCGCTGCGTCGAATCCAGTGTGCGACGCGCCCAGTCGAGCGCGGCCTGCGCGGCGTCGTTGAAGTAGCCGCTGCGCTTGTCGAGCGCCGCGTCGTGGTTGCCCTTGATTGCGACCGCGCCGCGCGACACCTCGTCGACGATGCGTGCCACGACCGCCGCCGCGTCGGCGCCGTAACCCACGAAGTCGCCGAGGAACACCAGGCGCTCGGCGCCGCGTGCGCGCGCGTCGCGCAGGCAGGCGTCGAGCGCCTCGCGATTGGCGTGGATGTCGGAGAGGAAGGCGATGCGCACGCGCGGGTCCCGGTCGCGCGCATCTTAGCGCCCGCGCCTGTGCGGGACCTACGCGGTCGTCCCGGCGCGAGAGCGCCGCGGCGGCGCGAGGAGCGCCAGCGTGGCGGCCGCTTCCTGCGCGACCTGCGCTTCGGTGCACTGGCGCGGCTTCTTGTCGGGACGCCAGCGCAGGAACTTCGTCCCGTGGCGAAAGCGACCGCCGCTGAAATGGTCGTACTGCACTTCGACGACGAGCCGGGTGGCGAGCGGTTGCCACTCGCCGGTGCGCTCGGTGCTCCATCGGCTCGGCCCGCCGGGCGCGCTGCCGGTAAAGCCCGGCGGCTCGATCAACGGCTCCAGCTTGCGCGCAAGGGCCGCGCGCTCGGCCGCCTTGAAGCTCGAGGTGAAGCCGACGTGGTTGAGCAGGCCGGCGTCGTCGTAGAGGCCGAGCAGGAGCGATCCGAGCACCTTGCCCGCTGCCGCGTAGCGAAAGCCGCCGACCACGCAATCGGCGGTGCGCATGCGCTTGTACTTCTCCATGCCGGTGCGCTCGCCGGATCGATAGTCGAAATCGGCGCGCTTGGCGATCACGCCATCGAGGCCGGCGCCGAGCGAATGCAGCCATTCGAGCGCCGCCGCGCGGTCGCGCGTCACGGGCGAGAGGCGGATCGGCGAATGCTTCGGCACGTGATCGCGCATGAAGTGCTCGAGGTGCTCGCGGCGCTCCGCGAGTGGCGCGTCGGTCAACGCGCGGCCCCGCTCGTCGACGAGCAGATCGAACACGATGTAGAGCGCGGGATGCTCGCGCGCGAGCTTCGCCACCCGGCTCGCCGCCGGATGGATGCGCAGGAGGAGCTCGTCGAACGACAGCACGTCGCCGACCGGGATCACGATCTCACCATCGAGCACGGCACGGCTCGCGCCGAGCGCGCCGACCGCCTCCACGAGCTCCGGGAAGTAGCGGTTGAACGGCTGGCCGGCCTTGGACCGCAGGTCCACCTCCGTTCCATCCTTGAACGCCAGGCAGCGGAACCCGTCCCATTTGGGCTCGTATTGCCACTGCGCGCCCGAAGGCAGCTCGCCGACGAGCTTCGCCTCCATCGGCGCGAACGAGGTCGCGAGCGGCAGCGTCACAGCAGCGGCTCCAGGCGGAAGCGGCCCTCGGGCGCGAGAAGCGGCGCCCAGAGATCGCCGTGCTCGCGCACGCGCGCCGGCACGTTGTCGAGCGTGAAGTCCTCGATGCGCGCGCCGCGCTCGAGCTCTTCCCACGTGAGGGGCGTCGAGACCGTCGCGCGCGGCGTCGGCCGCGGCGAGTACACCGAAGCCAGCGTGCGTCCCCACGCGTTCTGGTTGTAATCGACCAGCACGCGGTCGCGTGGACGCTTGGCGACGCGATACTCGGCGGTGATGAGCTCCGGCTTGAGCTCCGCCAGCGCGAACGCGAAGCGCTTCGCGAAGCCCCACACCGCTTTCTGCGTGGGTCCGCGCTCGATGGCGACGTAGACGTGAATGCCCTTCGAGCCCGTGGTCTTGACGAACGGCGTCATGCCGAGCTTGCGCAATGCATCGCGCACGACGAAGGCCGTGTCGCGCACGGCGTCGAACGTGGCGCCGGGCACGGGGTCGAGGTCGAAGTGCAGGAAGTCGGGGCGGTCGACGTCGTCGCAGCGCGCGTACCAGGGATTGAGATCGATGCAGCCGAGGTTGATGAGCCAAAGCAGCGACGCCAGGTCCTGCACGATCGGAAAGTCGATCACGTTGCCCGACGCGTGCGCGATCGCGCACGTCTCGATCCATTCCGGCCGCGGCACCGGCGCGCGCTTCATGAAGAAGAAGTCGCCCGCCGCGCCGTTCGGATAGCGCTTCATGACCATGGCCCGGTCGGCCAGATGCGGTAACAGACAGGGCGCGACGTCGACGTAGTACTGCAGGAGATCGCGCTTGGTGCGCCCGCCCTCGGGCCAGAAGACCTTGCCGAGGTTGGTGAGCCGGACCGTGCGTCCGCCGATGGCGACGTCGACGTCGGTCACGTCGTCCGGCACGCGCAGCGCGGCCGGCGCCGCGCGACGGCCGCGAGCGGCCGCCGAGCGACGGGACGGATGATGGTTGCGCGTGGCGGGAGCGGTCGGCGGCATGGCGTCGCACGCGTGCGGTCCCGCCGCACCCGCGCGCCCGTTCGACCCACTGCCCCACCCGAACGTTCGCTGCCGACCGAGCATAATGCCGGCCTCGCGGGAACGCACCCCCGCCTGCGCCGGTCTGCCTTCGATGCGCCCGCCGACCCTGCCGATGCTGCGCGCTGTGCTGGCCGCGATGGTCGCGGTCGCCCTCCCCGGCTGCGTCACGCTCACCGTCCAGCCGCGCGCGCTCCTGCTCGACTCCGACGGACGGGTGGAAGTGCAGTCCCTCGCCTGCACGGGACCCGAGCTCGCCGATCGCCAGGCCCGCGGGATGGAGCACGCCGAGGCCCTCGACCCCGACGCGATCCGCCTCCTCACCTGGAACGTGCACAAGCAGGACGATCCCGGCTGGGACCGCGACCTCGCCAGGTTCGCGCGTGGCAACGACATCGTGCTGCTCCAGGAGGCCGTCCTGGATCCGCCGCTTCGCAAGATCGTCGAGGGTGCGGGCATGCACTGGATCATGGCGAGCTCGTTCATCTATTCGGACATCGACATCGGCGTGGTGACGGGAAGCCGCAAGACGCCGCTCGCGAGCTGCACGCAGCGCGTGACGGAGCCGCTCATCCGCATTCCCAAGTCGGGCGTGATCACGTGGTTCCGGCTCGCGGGCCGGAACGAGACGCTGGCGGTCGTGAACGTGCACGCCATCAACTTCGCGCTGATGCTGGGCGGCTACCGTGCGCAGCTGATGGCGCTCGCCGATGCGCTGAAGGACCATCACGGGCCCATCATCTACGCGGGCGACCTCAACACGTGGACCCAGGCACGTGACGAAGTGATGGACGACGTCGCGAGGACCCTCGGGCTCACGGAGATCACCTTCAAGCAGGACCGGCGCACGATCTTCCTCGGCAAGCAGCTCGATCACATCTTCGTGCGCGGGCTCGAGCTCGTCGACTCCGAGGCGATTCCGGTCGAATCGTCCGACCACAATCCCGTGCGTGCGACGTTCCGCGTGGCCCGCGGCAAGGCCTAGAATGCGCCGATGACCGATCGCGCCGCCACACAGGACGCGGAAGCCGAGATCGCGCGGCTCGTCGCCGAGCTCGAGAGCGCGGAGGCGTACGAGCAGCGCCTGCGCCAGCTCATCGTCGACGTGCGCGACGCCCTCGCGCGCGGCAACGCCGCGCGCGCGCTGTCGATGCTCAACGACGCGCTGCGCATCATCGACGATCAGACCGACGTGGTGTCGCCGCACGACGCCGAGCGACCGCGAGGCTGAGAGGGCCGCTCCGCGCTGTTGGCGAAAGCCGGCTGCGAGCGGCTAGCCGGTCAACTCCCCGCGCTCTCGCGCGATTGCGCGTCGCGCTCGGCGAGCGCGCGCCGGAAGATTTCCGTCGGCGTGTCGGTCGTGAAATCCTTGTCGACGGTGAGCTCGATGCACTCGGCGAGCGGCTTGCCGAAGTTGCGCCGAAGATGCCCGAGGAACGCGGGCGACGCGACCACCCACAGCCGGGCGAAGCGGTGCTCACTGCGCGCGCGATCGAGATACTCGCGCAGCGATTCGGCGAACCGCTCGGTCTCATGCTCCGCGGTGCTCTCATGCGGTGCCGCGGCGTGACCCTGGTGCTCGCCGCGGCCGTAGAAACGGCCGGAGGCGTCGCTGTCGAGATCGCGCTCGTGCGCGCGCGCGGCGGGATTCGCGAAGTCGCGCACCTCGCGCGGCGTGTCCGAGTGCGCGACCACCTCGAAGAGCCGCGCGCGGCTCGCGTTCGCGCAGAGAATCCAGGTCGTGCTCATGATGCGTGCCTCATCCGGGAGAAATGCCGTCAGAGCGTCCGTGCCCTGCGCAGCAGCGCGCCACCGAGCGCGAGCCCCGCGGCAAACGCCGCGTAGACCGCGAACAGCGATCGGCCCGGCAGGCGGCGCTCGTAGCCGGGCATGAGCCGCCGCGGCGTCAGGCGGTAGTCGACGAAGTAGGCGAGCGCGGCGATCGCCGCCGCATCGCCGAGCGCGGCGAGCGCGCTGGCGTCACGGCGCCGTTCGCCAAAGAGCTTCTCGTACCACAACGCCCAGAACACCGATGCGACGTGATGCGTCGCGTACCCGACGCCGGTGTGGCGCCATGACGGCCGGTTCGCGCGCGTTGCACGCTCGCCGAAGAGCCAGTGGCTGACGGCATTGGTCGGCGCGAACGGACTTCCCACCTCGGCGCCGCCGCAGGCCGCCAGGGCCGTCGTGGACATGAGGCTCGCCGCGCTGCCGCTCACCAGCGCGTCGCGCGCGGCGTCGTTCCATCTCTTCATCGTCTCCCCTGGTGCGAACGGATCGCGACGAACCGATCGCGACGCCGGCGAGTCGTACGGTAGCCCTGCGACATCCGAAGCCGGCGCCGGGTTCCGGCGCTCGCTCGCTCGAACCGTGCTGATACTGGTCACCGGCGCCCGCGGCTTCATCGGCAGCGCATTGACGACCGCGCTGCGTGCGCGGGGACATGCCGTGCGCGCCGGCGTGCGCGGTCACGCCGCGCGAGTCGAGGCGTCGCGCGTCGCGGTCGATTTCGCGCGCGACGTCGATTCGAGCACGTGGGTCCCTCGGCTCGTCGGCGTCGACGCCGTCGTGAACACGGTGGGGATCCTGCGCGAGCACGGCGAGCAGACGTTCGAGCGCGTCCACGTCGCGACGCCCCGCGCGCTGTTCGGCGCCTGCGCATCGCTCGGCATCGCGCGCGTCGTCCAGCTCTCCGCACTCGGCGCCGATGCGAGCGCCGTCTCCGCCTATCACCGCAGCAAGCGCGAAGCCGACGACGCGCTGGCCGAGCGCGTGCCGACGGGCTGGTCGGCGCAGCCTTCGCTCGTGTACGGCGCCGGCGGCGCGAGCGCTCGCCTGTTCGATCTGCTTGCAAGCCTGCCCTTACTGCCGGTGCCCGGCCGCGGGACGCAGCGTATCCAGCCCATTCATGTCGACGACTTGGTCGACGCGCTGTGCGCGCTGGTGGAACGCCCGCCCGCGCGCGGCGGGCGCATCGCGCTCGTCGGGCCCGAGCCGCTGGCCCTGCGCGACTATCTCGCCGCGCTTCGCAGCGGCATGCAGCTTTCGCCGACGCAGGTGCTGCCCCTACCCGAGCCGGTGGTGCGCATCGCGGCGCGGGCCGGCGGCCTTTCGCGGCAAGCCCTCCTCGACCGCGACACGCTCGCGATGCTCGAGCGCGGCAACGTCGCCGACGCGGCGGCGACCGCGGCGCTCCTCGGCCGCGCCCCGCGACCCGCGGCGGCGTTCATCGCGCCGCGGGAGGCAGCGGCGGCGCGCACGCAAGCACGCCTCGCCTGGCTGCTGCCGCTGCTCCGCGTGAGCGTCGCGATCGTGTGGATCGTGACGGGCATCGTGTCGCTCGGCGTCTATCCCGTCGACGCGAGCTACGCGTTGCTCGGGCGCGTCGGCGTCCCGCCCGCGCTTCGCCCGCTCATGCTGTACGGCGCGGCGAGCCTCGACCTCGTGCTCGGCGCGCTGGTCTTCGTGCTCGCGGCCGACGCGCGCCGATGGCTGTGGCGCACGCAGGCGGCGCTCATCGTGGTGTACTCGGCGCTGATCGCATGGCGCCTGCCCGGGTTCTGGATCCATCCCTACGGCCCGATGCTGAAGAACATCCCGCTGCTCGCGGGGCTGGTGCTGCTCGACACGCTCGAGCCGACGGAACGGACGCGCGGGACCGCGCCGTGACCTACCTCGTCGTCAAGTGGCTGCACGTGCTGTCCTCTACGCTGCTGTTCGGCACGGGGCTCGGGTCGGCGTACTACATGTTCTTCGCGAGCCGGTCGCGCGACGCCCGCGTCGCGGCCGTGGTGGTGCGCTACGTGGTGATCGCCGACTGGATCTTCACCGCCACCACGGTCGTGTTCCAGCCGCTTTCCGGTTTCTACCTTGCGCATCTCGCCGGCATCCCGCTGCACGCGCGCTGGATCGCGTGGTCGCTCGCCCTGTACGTGCTTGCCGGCGCGTGCTGGCTCCCGGTGGTCGGGCTGCAGATTCGAATGCGGGCGCTCGCCGCACGCGCCGCCGCGCGCGCCGAGCCGCTGCCACTGCTCTACTGGACGTACCTGCGGCGGTGGACCGCGCTCGGCGTGCCCGCGTTCGTCGCACTGGTCGTCGTGTTCTGGTTGATGATCGCGAAGCCGGTCTGACGACGAAACGGTCGTCCGCTCCCGGCCTACGCGCTTGTACAAGCGCGACCGTGCAGTCGGCAGGGGCTACCACGCGCCGACGGGCGCGGTGCAATGTGCCGCCGTTAAGCGCTTGTTCCTGCTAGCGCGGTCGAGGTCGCATGCGTCCCCCACGGCAGGCACCGATCGTGCAGGTGGGGCAAGGTGCAGATTGCCCCAAGCATTCCCGGAAGCCGCGCCACCCTGCGTTCCCGGCGGCCGAGCCGTTGGCTCGTGGCCTTGCTCGTCGTCATCGTGCTGCTCGGCGGCCTGCTCTTCTGGCTGTCGCGCGAATCCACGCTGCAATCGGCCGCCGCCTGGGTCACGCGGCACACGCAGGGCCGCGTGAGCTTCGAGGACCCGCATGGCTCGCTGCTGTCGCGCGCGATCGCGTCGCGAGTCGTCTGGCGCACCGAAACGCGCGTCGTGACGTTCGACGACGTGAGCCTGCGCTGGTCGCCGCTATGGCTGTTCGGCGGCGTCGTCGCCGTGGACAACGCGACGGCGCAGCGCGCGGTCGTCGAGACCACCGGCGGCGGCGGCGCGCTCCAGCCGCCGTCCTCGCTGAAGCCGGCGATGCGCGTGCGCATCGTGCGCGCGCACGTCGCCGAGCTCGATCTCGTCCGCGACGGCGGCGCGCCAACGACCTTTCGCAACGTCGGATTCAGCGCCGGTGCCGGCTGGCGCGACTGGTTCTTCAAGCTCGAGCCGGCGACCACACCCTGGGGCGTGCTGAGCGCCGACGCGCGCATCGCGGAAAAGCCGCCTTTCGACGTGCGCGCCAGCCTCGCGTTCAAGCGCGACGCGCCGAGCCCGGCAGAGCTCACGATGAAGGTCGACGGCCCGCTCGAGCGCATGACGCTCACCGCGGCGTTCTCCGCCGCCGACTCGAAGCTCGACGCCACCGCCATCTTCACGCCGTACGCCGAGCTGCCCGTTGACGCCGTCGACGTGAAGCTGCACGCGTTCGATCCGCGCAGCTTCACGCCGTCGGCGCCCCAGGCGCTCTTCACCGGAGGGCTCACGGCGAAGCGCGACGGCAGCGTTGCGCGGGGCGAGGTCAAGATCGAGAACTCGATGGCCGGCACGCTCGACAAGGGCCGCTTGCCGCTGGTGAGCGTGACGAGCTCGATCGATGGACGGCCCGAAGCGCTCACGCTGCCCGACCTCGACATCGACCTCGGCGCCGCGGGCAAGCTGACCGGCATGGCCAAGCTCGTCGGCAAGCAGGTGACGGTCGATCTCGCGAGCGAGCGCGTGAACCTTCGCGCGGTGCACGCGTCGTTGCAGCCCACGTCGCTCAAGGGTCGCGTCGGTCTCACGGGAGACCTCGCGAGCCAGCAGTTCCGTGCAGACCTCGGCCAGCGCGGCTATGCGCTGGCCGTGAACGGCCAGGTGTCGCAGGATGCCTTCGTGGTGCGCGACGCGCGTGCGACGATCGGCGGCGGCACCATCCGCGCCAGCGGCAGCATCGGACGCGATGCGTCGCGTCCGTACACGTTGAAGGCGACGCTTGCGGGTTTCGATCCGGCGAAGGTCGGGCTTCCCCGCTCGGCGAGCATCAACGGCCGCATCAGCGCCGAAGGCAACATCAGCCCGCAGCTGCGCGTGCGCGCCGACGTCGACCTCGCGCCGAGCACGCTCTTCGGGCTGCCCGCGCAAGGCTCGCTGCGCTGGCGATCCATCGGCGTCAACGAGTCGCGCATCGCGGTGGATGGCCAGGCAACCATCGGCGCGACCAAGCTGGCCGTGAAGGGCCACGTCGTCAACCCCAACGACCTGAAGTCGCTGGACGCCCAGCTCGACCTCACCGGCGCCGACATGCACGAGCTGTACACGATCTTCCACGTGCCGCTGCCGCCGACGCCGCAATACCACATCGACGGGCACCTTCGCTACGCCGACAACGTATGGTCGTTCGACAACTTCCACGGCAGCGTGGGACGAAGCGATCTCGCCGGCTCCTACGTCGTGGACCTGCGCAATCCGCGCATGTTCGTGAAGGCGAACCTCGTTTCCGATCGACTCGACATCACCGACCTCTCCGGCTTCATCGGCGCCGGCCCGCACGCGCCGAAGGTGCCCGGGAAAGTGCTGCCACAGAGCGATTACAACCTCGACAAGCTGCGCACCGCGGACGCCGACGTCACCTTCACGGGCCGTCGCTTCGCGAACCCCACGCTGCCGCTCAACCGCATGAACACGCACCTCGTGCTGCGCAACGGGCTGCTCACCCTGGACCCGCTGGAGTTCGGCGCCGCGGGCGGACGGCTGTTCGGCATGGTCACGGTCGACGCGCGCAAGCCGGTCATCTCCGCCGACGCGGACCTGCGTGCCACCGACATCAGCCTCGCGCGCCTCGCGCCCAAGGTGCAGGCGCTCGCGGAGAGCACGGGAACGCTCGATGCGCGCGTGCGGCTCACCGGCCAGGGCAACTCGGTGGCGGCACTGCTCGGCAGCGCCAACGGCAACGTGGCCAGCGTCATGGAAGGCGGCGCCATCAGCGACGTCGTGTTGCGGCTCATGAACCTCGATATCGCGAACTCGCTCGTCGCGATGGCGAAAGGCAACCCCAAGATTCCCATCCGCTGCGTCGTGGCCGACCTCGAGGCGCGCAACGGCGTGCTGACGCCCGATCCGCTGCTGCTCGACACCGAGCACACGCTCGTCACCGGGGAAGGAAAGGTGATGCTGAAGGACGAGCGCCTGGACCTGCGCCTCGTGGCGCAGCCGAAGGACGGCAGCATCCTCGCCCTGCGCGGCCCCATCGACATCCAGGGCACGATGTCGAATCCCACCATCAAGCCGGAGCTCGGCGAGGCGATCGCGCGCACCGCGGCGGCTGTCGGGCTCGGCATCGTCGCCGGCCCGGCCGCGATCATTCCGCTGGTGCAGATGGGCACGCCGGTGAACGTCGACTGCGCGGCCCACGTGAAGAAGGCGACGAGCTTCATCACCCAGCCCTGACCCGCGCGGCGCCCGGCGCCTGCGTGCTATCCTCGCTCGCCTCACGCGGCGGAAGTCGACAGACCGCGCTTCGGAGGAGGTTCGCATGCTGCGCCGATTCGTCATCGGACTCGTCTGGCTCGCGCTCGGCGCGGGCGTCAACGCGCAAACCCTGCGCATCGGGCTCGCCGAGGACCCCGACGTCCTCGATCCCACCCTCGCGCGCACGTTCGTCGGCCGCATCGTCTTCGCGGCGATGTGCGACAAGCTGTTCGACATCGACGACAAGCTGAACATCGTGCCGCAGCTCGCGACGTCGTACGAATGGTCCGCCGACAACAAGGCGCTCACGCTCCACCTGCGCAGCGGCGTCACGTTCCACGACGGCGAGAAGATGGACGCGGCCGCGGTGAAGTACAGCCTCGAGCGCCACAAGACGATGCCCGGCTCCAACCGCCGCGGCGAGCTCGCGCCCGTGCAGAGCGTCGACGTGGTCGACCCGATGACGGTGCGGCTCAACCTGTCCGCGCCGTTCTCGCCGCTGCTCGCGCAGCTCGCCGACCGCGCCGGCATGATCGTGTCGCCGAAGGCGGCGCAGGCCGAAGGCGACAAGTTCGGCGCCAAGCCCGTGTGCGCGGGGCCCTTCAAGTTCGTCGAGCGCGTGGCGCAGGACCGCATCGTGCTCGAGCGCTATGCCGATTACTGGAACAAGGGCGAGATCCACTTCGATCGCATCGTCTACCTGCCGATCGTCGACTCGACCGTGCGCCTCGCCAACCTGCGCTCGGGCCAGCTCGACTTCATCGAGCGACTCGCCGCGTCCGACGTGCCGCAGCTGAAGAGCGACAGCCGGTTCAAGATCGCGAAGATCACGGAGATCGGCTACCAGGGCATCACGATCAACGTCGGCAAGAGCGACCTCGCGCAGAAGAACCCGCTCGGCAAGGATCCGCGCGTGCGCGAGGCATTCGAGCTCGCGCTCGACCGCGACGGGATCGTGCAGGTCGCGATGGACGGCGAGGCCGACGTCGGCAACCAGTGGGTGGCGCCCAGCAATCCGTACTACGCCAAGAACGTGCCGGTGCCGAAGCGCAACGTCGAGCGCGCGAAGGCGCTGCTGAAGGAAGCCGGCGTGCCGAATCCTTCGTTCACGCTGATGACGCCGACGACCTCGGACGCGCAGCGCGTCGCGCAGGTCGTGCAGGCCATGGTGAAGGAAGCCGGCTTCGACGTGAAGATCCAGTCGACCGAGTTCGCGACCTCGCTCGACCTGGCCGACAAGGGACAGTTCGAGGCCTACGTGCTCGCGTGGAGCGGACGCGCGGATCCCGATGGCAACGTGTTCAGCTTCGACGCATGCAAGCAGCCGCTCAACTACGCCGGCTATTGCAAGCCCGAGGTGGACGAGCTTCTCAACAAGTCGCGCTCGCTGCGCGAGCCGGCCGACCGCAGGAAGGTCTACGAGCAGCTCGCCGACATCGTGCTGAAGGACCGGCCCATCGTGTACCTGTATCACCGCCACTGGCTCTACGGGTACACGGGCAAGCTCACGGGCTTCAAGACGATCCCCGACGGGCTCGTGCGGGTGCAGGGCCTGAGGTTCCAGTAGCGGGACCGCCGTGCGACGCTAAATCGTGCAGCGGCGCTCCGCATGACAATCCGGCCGTTCGCGCCGCCGCCCGGCGGCGCGGGGCCGTCGGCGTAGGTCGCCGTGTTCGCGTTCCTCGTCCGCCGCGTCGCGATCGTCGTCCCGACGCTGGTGTTCGTATCCATGCTGATCTTCAGCCTGCAGCAACTGCTGCCCGGCGATCCGGCCGTCGTGCTCGCAGGCGAGGATCGCGATCCCAACGTGGTCGCGTACCTGCACCGCAAGCTGCATCTCGACGATCCGCTGCCCGTTCGCTACCTCTACTGGGTCACGGGCGTGCTGCAGGGCGATCTCGGCGAGTCGCTGCGCATCCAGCGGCCCGTGCTCGACCTGATCCTCGAAAAGCTGCCGGTCACGCTCGAGCTCGCGGGCATCGCGATCGTCATCGCGCTCTGCATCGGCATCCCGGCCGGCGTGGTATCGGCGTACAAGCGCGACAGCGCATGGGACTACGCGGCCAATGTCGTCGCGCTGTGGGGCCTGTCGACCCCCAACTTCTGGCTGGGGATCCTGCTGATCCTGCTCTTCTCGGTCACGCTCGGATGGCTGCCGGCATCCGGCTACGTGAGCCCGCTCGAGGACCTGAAGGCCAACCTCGCGGCGATGATCATGCCGGCGTTCGTGCTCGGCAACGCTATTGCCGCGGTGCTCATGCGTCACACGCGCAGCGCGATGCTGCAGGTGCTGTCGTCCGATTACGTGCGCACCGCGCGCGCCAAGGGGCTGGCTGAGCGGCGCGTCGTGCTGAAGCACGCGCTGCGCAACGCGCTCATCCCGATCATCACGCTGGGCGCGCTCGAGCTCGGAACGCTGCTCTCCGGCGCGGTGCTGACCGAGCAGGTCTTCACGATTCCCGGCTTCGGCAAGCTGATCGTCGACGCCGTGTTCAATCGCGACTACGCCGTCGTGCAGGGTGTGGTGCTCTTCACGGCGACCGCGTACATCGCGCTCAACCTGCTCGCCGACATCGCGTACGTGCTCGTCGACCCGCGGATCCGCGTGAGCTAGCGATGGCAACGCTGGCCGCAAGCGCGATCACCCAGCCGATGGCCCCGCGCGCGCATCCGCTGCGGCGGCTCCTCGCGCGGCGCGCCGCCGCGTTCGGGCTGGTCGTCATCGCGCTGTTCATCACGATCGCGATCGCGGCGCCGCTCATCGCATCGCAGGATCCGCTCGCCGCGAGCTGGAGCGCGATTCGCAAGGCGCCGTCGGCCGCGCACTGGTTCGGCACCGACGAGATCGGCCGCGACGTGTTCTCGCGCGTCGTGTACGGCGCGCGCGCCTCGCTGCTCGCGGGCGTGGTGTCGGTGCTGATCTCGCTGTCGATCGGCGTACCGACGGGCCTCGTCGCCGGCTACGCCGGCGGCAAGACCGATCTGCTGATCTCGCGCCTCACCGACGCGCTGCTCGCCTGCCCGTTCCTGATCCTCGCGATCGCGCTGGCGGCGTTCCTCGGACCCAGCCTCACCAACGCGATGATCGCGATCGGAATCTCGGCGACGCCGGTGTTCATCCGGCTCACGCGCGGGCAGACGCTGTCGGTGAAGGCGGAGGACTACATTCTCGCCGCGCGCGCGGTCGGCAACCCCGGATGGCGCATCGCCGTGCGCCACGTGCTGCCCAACGTCGCGCCCGCGCTGATCGTGCAGGCGACGCTCGCGATCGCGGCCGCGATCATCGCCGAGGCGAGCCTTTCGTTCCTGGGCCTCGGGCAGCAGCCGCCGGCGCCGAGCTGGGGCAGCATGCTCAATACGGCCAAGAATTACGTCGACAACGCGCCGTGGATGGCGATCTGGCCCGGCCTGTCGATATTCCTGCTGGTGCTGTCGTTCAACCTCGTCGGCGACGGATTGCGCGACGCGCTCGATCCCAAGCAGACGGGGACGCGCCGCTAGTCGCGCACCACGACGAGCCGATCGGTTCCCGACTCGGCACCCCATGCTTCACCCGCGCGCCCGAGCATCTGGCGCACGTTCGCCTGGTCACGATCGGAGGGAAAGCTCTCGAACTTCTCCGTCGCCGGATCGAAGCGCACGATCGCGTTCGTCGACCAGTCGGTGAGCCAGACGTGGTCGGCAGGATCGACCCACACGGAATACGCGTGCGCGACACCGGGGAGCTTCCACTCGCGCCATGTGCGCGTGGTCGGGTCGTACATGCCCACCTGCCCGGTGTTCCAGTAGCTCACGAACACGCGGCCCCTGGAGTCGCTGCATATGCGTCGGGCGCCCTGTCCCTGCGTGGGCGGGTCGATGACGGTCGCTTTGCCGGTGTCGACGTCGATCTCGGCGATGTGATTGCCCGCGAGCGACGCGTAGAACACGCGTCCGCCCGGTGTGGTGGTGATGCCGTACGGGCCGCTGCCGCGCGGCGCCTTCCACACCTTGATGTCGCCGGACGCCGGATCGAGCCTGCCGTAGTAGCCGCTCTGGCCGGTGAACCAGACATGTCCGTTGCGATCGAACGTCAGCGTGTTGAGGTTCGCGTAACCAGTGTCGGACGGCAGCGGCCACACCTTGACCTGACGCGTCGACGCATCGATCCGAACGATGGCGTTCTGCCCGCCGTCGGTGACCCACGCCGCGCCATCCGGACCGACGATCACGCCGTGCGGCGCCGATCCCTTTCCGAGCGCGATCTCGGTCACCTTGCCGCTCGAAGGATCGAGGATCCCGAGCCTGCCTTTGGCTTGCGCGGTATAGAACACAGGACCGTTCTTCGCCGGCGCGGCGGCCACGTCGTGCGGTCCGCTGCCGCGCGGCAGATCGAAGTACTGCACCGTCGCGGCCACGGCGAACCCGGACGCGAGCAACGCCGCCGCTGCAATCACCACAGGCACGCTGCGCATGCAATCCTCCGGTCGCGCATGGCAAGCGGCCAGTGTACGCGCCGCATCGCGCGCCATGCCACAATGGTGCGTGCCTCGCATGCCGCGCACGTCTTGAACAACGCGTCCGAATTCCGCCCGACGGTGCTGTTGGGCGGCCGTTTGCCCGACATGCTCGTCGCCGAGCTCACGTCCCGCTACGACGTCGTGGGGCCGCTGCCTGCACCGTTCGAAACCGGTGTCGTGCGCTCACTCGCGCCCGACGTCGCCGCGCGCGTGCGCGCGATCGTCACGATGGGCACCGTCGCGACCACCGCGGCAGCGCTCGACCGCCTGCCCGCGCTCGGGCTGGTCGCGTGCATGGGCAGCGGCTACGAGGGCGTGGATCGCTGCCGGTGTGCCGAGCGCGGCATCGTGGTCACCCACAGTCCCGGCGCGAATGCCGACAGCGTGGCCGACGTCGCGCTCGGCCTGCTGCTCGCGTCGGTGCGCCGCTTCTGCGCGGGCGCATCCCTGATCCGCAACGGCGCATGGCGCGGCAACGCCGTGCAGCGCACCGCGCCGCCGCGCGGCATGACGGGTCGCAAGGTCGGCATCTACGGCCTCGGTGCGATCGGCACGCGCATCGCGCGGCGCGTGGTGGCCTGCGAGACCGAGATCGGTTACCACAATCGCCGGCGCCGCGACGACGTGCCGTACCGCTGGTTCGAATCGCTCGCCGACCTCGCGGCATGGGCCGACGCGCTCGTCGTCGCGGTACGGGCCGACGCGGCAAACCGCCACGCCGTCGACGCGGCCATCCTGCGCGCGCTCGGGCCCGAGGGCCACATCGTCAACATCGCCCGCGGCAGCGTGATCGACGAGGCCGCGCTGATCGAGGCGCTGCAAAGCGGTGTCATCGCCGGCGCCGGACTGGACGTTTATGAGAACGAGCCGGACGTCCCCCGGGCGCTGGTGGAACTGCCGAACGTCGTGCTCATGCCGCACATCGGGGGTGCCACGGTCGAAGCGCAGCTCGCGATGAACGCGATGGTGCTGGGCAACCTGGCGGCGTTCTTCGCCGGGCAGGCGGCCCTTACGCCGGTGCCCCTCGCATGACGTTGCACGCGCGCTCAATGCCCGGGGCTCGACGCAGTCGCGCAAGCGGCGGATGATCGGTGCGTAGATCAATGTTGGCGTGTCGGGGGTCGCGAGGCGCACAAGCGGTCCGGCTCGCAAAGCTGGAAGGAGGCGATATGCGGAAAGCACTGTTACTGACGGCCTTGGCGGCGGCGATGGGCTTCGGATCGACCGCGGCGCTCGCGCAGCACCACGGTGGCGGTGGTGGCGGCGGCTGGCATGGCGGCGGTGGCGGCAACTGGAGCGGTGGCGGGAACTGGAGCGGCGGCGGCAACTGGCACGGCGGCGGCGGGGGCTGGCACGGAGGCGGCTGGCATGGCGGCGGCTGGCACGGCGATCATGGCCACGATCATTTCCACGGCAGCTTCGCGTTCTTCTGGGGCCCGTCGTTCTACTGGGGCCCGGCGTACTACCCCTGGTACTGGTACGACTCGCCCGCGTACTACGCGCCGACCTACTACTACGATTCACCGCCTGCGTACGCGCAGCCGGCGCCGGCGGCGCCACCGGCAACGTATCGCTACTACTGCCCGAATGGCGGCTACTGGCCGGACGTGAAATCCTGTTCGCAGGGCTGGCTGCGCGTTCTGCCCAACTGAGGTGGGGCGACGCGCGGCAGTTGCCCCGATCGGGCGCGCGGCCCTAGGATGGCGCACCCGCTTCGCCCGAGACCCGACATGACCGTTCGCCCGCAATCCCTTCTCGCGCTTGCGCTCGCGGCCGCCGCGCTCGCCGCGCCGGGCGCGGCATCGGCCCTGACCTGCTATGTGGTGCTGGACCGCAGCGACAACGTCGTCTACCGCGACGTCTATCCGCCGATCGATCTCAGCGACCAGGGCAAGCCGGAGCGCGAGCAGATGCGCCGTCGCGGGGAGCAGCTGATCGCGATGGAGAGCGATCGCTGCCCGGCGCTCGAGTTCTTCCTCGGCAATGCCGGAACGACGCGACTCGATGTCGACCAGGTGGTCGCCGGCATGCCGGTGCACAGCAGCGTCGGCGCCGCGGGCGGCGCGCCGTCGGGTGCCGCGTCGAGCGGCGCTGCGCCACCGAGCCAGCGTCCCGCGCGCACCACCGCGCCGCGCAAGGGCTACTGATCGCGTTTCTGCGCTGACGGCGCGCGGCGCACGCCGCGCGTATGATCGCGCTCGGCCGTTCGCTTTCCAAAGAGTGCCATGTCGCCACGCGCGCTGTTCGTGTTGATGTTGCTTGCCTGCGGCGCGAACGCGCAGGCGCCCGCCGCCAACGGCGACCGCTGGGATCTCGCTGCGCTCTACGCGAGCGACGAATCCTGGAACGCCGACGTCAGCAAGGCGACGGCGCAGATCGGCGAGCTCGCCGCGTGCCGCGGGCATCTCGGCGACAGCGCAAGCGCGTTGCGGCGCTGCCTCGAGCTCCAGGACGATCTGCTGAAGCGCTACCTGCGGCTGGTGGCGTACGCATCCATGCGCTACGACGAGGACACCGGCGTGCCCGCGAGCCTCGAGCGCCGCCAGCGCGCGCGCGTTCTCGGCACGCGCTTCGGCGAAGCGCGCGCGTTCGTGGAACCGGAGATCCTCTCGGTCGGCCGCGCGCGCATCGAGCAATTCCTCGCCGAGGACGCCGCGCTGCGCGTCTACGCGCATCCGCTCGACGACGTGCTGCGCAAGGCCGCGCACACGCTCGATGCACCGCGCGAGGAGATCATCGCCGCGTTCGGCCTCACCGCCGACACCGCGTCGAGCACGTACAACGTGCTGACCGAAGCCGACCTGCCGTGGCCGCACGTGAAGCTGTCCGACGGCACCGAGTTCACGCTCGACGAGAGCGCCTACACGCTGCATCGCGAGGCGCGTGCGCGCGAGGACCGCAAGAAGGTGATGGACAGCTTCTTCGCCGCGCTCAAGACCTACGAGCGCACGCTCGGCGTCACGCTGTACGGCCAGCTCAAGCACGACGCGGTGGTCGCCAAGGTGCGCGGCTATCCCGATTCGCTCACGCACGCGCTCGACGACGAGCGCATGCCGCGTGCGGTGTACGACGAGCTCGTCGCGCAGGCCGACGCGAACCTGCCGACGCTGCATCGCTACATGAAGCTGCGCGCGCGCATGATGGGCCTCACCGAGCTGCGCTACTACGATCTGTACCCGCCGCTCGTCCAGTCGAGCACACGCTATCCGCTCGGCGAGGGCAAGAAGACGATCGCTGCGGCCATGGCGCCGCTCGGATCGCAGTACGTGGCCAGGCTGACGCGCGCGCTCGACTCCCGCTGGATGGACGCTTACCCGCGCCCGCGCAAGCAGTCGGGCGGCTACATGAACGGCATCGTCTACGACGTGCATCCGTTCCTGCTGCTCAACTACAACGACGACTACACGTCGCTCACGACCCTCGCGCACGAATGGGGCCACGCGATGCACAGCGTGCTCGCCGACGGCGCACAGCCCTTCGCCACGTCGCGCTACGCCACGTTCGTCGCCGAGATCGCCTCGACCACGAACGAGGCGCTGCTGCTCGAGCACATGCTCGCGCAGGCGCGCACCGACGACGAGCGCCTCCTGTACCTGGGCTCGGCGCTCGAAGGCCTTCGCACCACGTTCTTCCGGCAGGCCATGTTCGGCGAGTTCGAGCGCGAGATCCATGCGCGCGTCGATCGCGGCGAGCCGCTCAGCGGCGAGGCCCTGTCGAAGGCCTACCTCGAGCTCGAACGCCGCTACTACGGCGACGGCGTGGCGATCGACGACGCTTACGGCATCGAGTGGGCGTACATCTCGCATTTCTATCGTGGCTTCTACGTGTACCAGTACGCGACGTCGATTGCCGCCAGCTCGCTGTTCGTGCAGCGCATCCTCGCCGGCGAGCCGGGCGCGCGCGATCGCTACCTCGACCTGCTGCGCGCGGGCGGCTCGGACTATCCCTACGAGCTCGTCAAGCGGGCGGGCGTCGATCTCGCGGATGCGGCGCCGTACCAGGCGCTCGCCGCGCGCATGAACGGCATCATGGATCGCATCGAGGCGACACTCGCCCGCAAGGGCGGGTAGCCGCCAAGCCGCGATCCGCGCATGCCTGCCGAGTCGCCAGGGGCCTGGTCGCCGCAGCCCACGCCGGCGGAGCTTCGCGCGGCGTTCTTCCGCGTCTTTCCCGGCGTGGTCGGCGCGATGTTCCTGGCGGCGATCGACCAGACGATCCTCGCCAGCGCGCTGCCGGCGATCGTGGCGTCGCTCGGCGGATTCGAGGACCTGTCCTGGGTGGTCGTCGCCTACCTGCTGGCCACGACCATCGTCGCGCCGCTGTACGGCCATCTCGGCGATCGATTCGGGCGCAAGCGCATGCTGATGTCGGCGCTCGTGCTCTTCACGGTGGCATCGCTCGCGTGCGCGCTCGCGCCCACCCTGTGGCTGCTCGTTCTCGCGCGCGGCCTGCAGGGCATGGGCGGCGGCGGCCTCATGACGTTGTCGCAGGCGCTCATCAGCGAGAACGTGCCGCCGCGCGAGCGCGCGCGCTTCCAGGGCTACTTCGCGGCGATGTTCGCCACGGCCAGCACCGCCGGTCCGGTGCTCGGCGGCGTGCTGACGCAATACCTTTCGTGGCGCGCGGTGTTCCTGATCAACCTTCCGCTCGGCGGGGTGGCGGCGTTCCTCGCGATGCGCATTCCGCGCCATCCGGTCGACCATCCCGCGCCCTTCCATGCCGACATCGTGGGCACGCTGCTCTTCGCGATCGGCACGGTGTCGCTGCTCTTCGGGCTCTCGTCGGCCGGGCATCGCTTTCCGTTCGCCGACTGGCGCCTCTATGGGGTCATTTCGTTCGCGATCGCCACGCTGGCGGGTTTCATTGCGTGGGAGAAGCGGATCGCCGACCCGGTCGTGCCCGTGCGGCTGCTGTCGCAGCCGGTGATCCTGCGCTCCAACACCGTGGTCATGTGCTTCGCGGCCGCGCTGTTCGCGTCGATCCTGTACACGCCGCTCTATCTGCAGCTCGGACGCGGCTTCGCGATCGGCACGTCGGGGCTGCTCCTCCTGCCGCTCACGCTGTCGACGGCCACCGCCGCGCTGATCACGGGCCGCCTGATCGCGCGCACCGGCGAACTCACGCGCTATCCGAAGCGCGGTCTGTTGCTGTCCACGGTGGCGTTCGCCGCGCTGGCGCTCACGGTGCACGGGGCGCCGACGTGGATCGTGCTCGCACTCCTGATGCTCGCCGGCGGCGGCCTGGGATGCGTCATGCCGTCGACGCAGATCATCGTGCAGGAAGCAGGCGGTCGCGCCGCGCTCGCGCGTGCCGTCGCGTCGATGGCGGTGTCGCGCGCGATCGGGGGCGCGGTCGGGGTGGCGGTCGTCGGGGCGCTCGTGTTCGTGCTGGTGGGCCGTCACGACACCGAGCTCGCGCGTCTCCTGCCGCAGATCGCCGAATCCGGTGGAACGTTCCTCGAGGCGCTGCCCGAGGCACAGCGCGCGACGATCGCCTCACATCTCGACTACGCGTTCGAAGTGGTCTTCTTCCTGATCGCGGCGATCACGGCGATCGGCGCGACGCTCGCCTCGCGCGTTCCCACGCAGCGTCTCGCGCGCTGAGGAAACCGCGGTTGCGCGGCCAGTGACGGCGGGGGTCCCCGGAGGCCTGCACCGTGCTCACTGGCCGTGGTCGTTGACCGGGGCACCCGGACATTGCGCGTTCTCGCCCCAGTGGCCGTCGCAGAAGGTCGTCCGCACCCGGTATTCGCAGCCGATGCGCCCGAAAAGATCTTCGGCGCCGCAGCGTGCGAGCGCCTCCTTCATGCGCTGCCACGGGTCGGCCGGGCGTGGCGCCTCGCGCACGGGCGCCGGCGCGGATTTCGTCGGCTCGACCACGGGGGGCGGCTCGAGGGCCGGCGCCGGCGCGGCAGGCGGCGGCTCCTGGGGCGGACGCGCCGGCTTCGCAGGATGCGGTGGCTCATGCCGCGGCGGCTGAACGATATCCTCGTGCACCGGCACGGACGCCGATGGCGCCTCGCCGGGCGGCGGGGCGTCCGCCAGCGGAGCCGCGGCTGCGGGCGCTGCGGTGATCACCGCCGGCGCTGGCGCCGCGGCCGCGTCGTGCTCCCTGGGCGCGTCGCCGCTCCGCGCGAGGATCGTTCCGGCCGCGGCACCGATGGCGATCAGCAGCGCGGCAGCCGTAATGGCACGCCAGCCCGGAAAGCGTCGGCTCCCGAGCACCCACCGCGAGGCCTGCGCCGGCGTGAGCTCCACCGCGTCGGGCGACGCCGCGACCGGCGTGCTCGGCGCCCCGGGCATGTCCCACACGCTGTCGTCACGTGCGCGCTTCAGCGCGGCGCGACACGGCCCGCACAGCTTGGCACCCGGTAGAGTCTGTTTGCCGCAGATCGGACACTTCATGCTGCGTCGCACGGCCCCGCCGTTTCCGGCGGCGCACGCATCGTCTATGACATTGTCATTGTAGCGAAACGGCGTGGGCGAGCCCCCGCGCCACCGTCCCGTTCGTCGGATGACGCCCGGGTCACCACGTCCATGACGGGTTATCGACACGCCGGCGCCCGAACTTCAGGCGCCAGCAAAACGGCCCGCGGGAAGCGGGCCGTTCTGCTGCGTGGAAGGGTCAGCGCGATTCGCGCGATCTGCGCTCCTATTTGTCCTTGTCCTTGTCCTTGTCCTTCTCGTTTTCACGCCGCTCGCCGGGTCTGCCGGCCGGCGCATTCGGTGGCGGCGCGGCGTGCGCCTGCGGGGGCCGCTGCGCCTCGCGGGCCGCCTGGGGCTGCGGTTGCGCCGGCTGGGGATGCGGCGGCGCGCCCGTGGCGCGTGCGGCCTCGCGCGGTCCCGGGGCTGCCGGCGGCTGCGGGGCCGGTGCCGAGCGCGGCCCGGCCTCGCGTTGCGCGGGCGCGGCGGCCTGCGGCGGAGGCGGCGCAATGCGCGCTTCCTCGCGC
>DATJIS010000058.1:0-41702 GCA_035493035.1 Casimicrobiaceae bacterium
GTCGTGCCGGCGGTGGCCGACGCGATCGTGCACGTGTTGAGCGCGCTCGGGCAGTTGGTCCACCCGTATTGCGTCGGCGCATTCGTGCACGTCGCCGTGATCGTGATGAACGTGCCGAGCAGCGGCGCGGTGCTGGTCGCCGACAGCGTGCACGACGGCGTGCCGGCCGGCGCGACGCTGTTGTCCTTGGACGGCATGCAGAAGATCACCGGCAGGTTCGGATTGCCGTTGCCTTCCGCGACGTAGCCCTTGGCCACCATCGACTGGAACACCGTCAGGTCGTCCGTGTAGCGATGGTTGACGTCGCTGCGCTTGTTGTAGAGGCGGTAGATCGGCTCGAAGTCGCTCGGACACTTGCCGGTGTTGGGATCGACCGGCATCGCGCGGAACACTTCCGGCGACTCGAGCAGCCAGATGCCGGCGAACTTGTCCTGCACGGCCGCGGTTTCCTGCGCGCTCGCGGTGTAGAAGTGCGAGTCGAGCCCGGCGTCGGGGCTTCCGTAGAAGCGCCCGATCGGCGTGCTTCCTGCGACGCTGGCGCCCGGCTTGAGTGCCAGGAACGTGAGTCCCGTGCGCTTCCAGCCCGGGTGGACGCCGTTGTCGAGATCCGCGGCTTCCGCGGTGTCGGCGGTCATGAAGTAGTGATCGAGCGACTGGTTGTAGAACTCGATCACCGTCGTGGTCTGGTCCGCGGACACGGCGGCCGCCGCGGGAAGCGCGGCGAACAGCAGGGCGGCAAGGAAATGTCGTACGTTCATGGTTGGCACTCGTCCCTGGGCCGCCGGATTGCGCGATGCGGTTGGCGGCCGCGATTGCAGTCGACCGCGCGCGGATCAGGCATCGACGATCCGTGTGCGGTCCGGTTGTGGCGCGGCCTCCCCCGAAGTCCCTCGCCGTTCGTTGCTTCGGTCCCGGACGCCTCCGTGTTCATGCGTTGACGGCCATGGGCAGCGCATCCGGCGCCTCGACCACGTCGTCAATTGCGCGCAGCTCCGCTTCGAGCGCGCGCAACTGGGCGAGGAGCGCCTCGCGCGACTGCTCGAGCTCCTCGATGCGTTCCTCCAGCTCGTCGCTGGCGTGATGGATGCGGCGGATGCTCTCGAGCCGGCGGCGCAGCTGGATGTGGTGCTCGCGCACCTGCGTCTCGAGCGGCGACATCACGGCCTTCAGCCATGCCTCGACGTCGCGGTTGGCGACGTCGTATGCGTGCTTGGCGCGCGACGCGATGGTCTCGAAGAACCGCTTCATCAGCGGAAACTTCGCCTTGCTGACCATGTTCCAGAGCGTGTTGAGATGCGTGTTGTACGCGCGCTCCAGCCGGTCGATCTCCTTGTGGTACTTCAGCACCGAGAACGGCGGCGGCACGAACGGGTCGAGCCCGTGCTCCTTCGCGAACCGCACGTACATCGCGCGCATCATGTCGTGGATCTCGCCCGACTGGCGGCCCACTTCCTCGAAGTCCTTGCGGATGCGCGCGAAGAAGTCGCCCATCGCGTCGCGGACACCCTTGGTGAACTGGCTCTTCTGCATGCGCTCGCGCGTGCCGCGCACGGTCCTGCGCAGCGAGTCCATGCCGATCACGTCGAAGAGCTGGTTGGTCTTCTGCGTGTAGACGTTGCGCAGCGCGGTGTACCGCGCGAGGCCGCGCTCGAAGAGGTCCTTCTCCTCGCGCACGCGCGCCATCATGTGCTCGACCACGTCGAGGTTCTTGCCGCGCAGCGCGGTGAGCTCGGCGAGCTGGTCGGCGAGGCCCGCGCCGCGCGCTTCGAGGATCGCGCGCACCCCGGCGGCGAGCGCGCGCGCCTCGGCTTGCGTCGATGCGCCGACGATGTCGCGCTTGGCCGGTATCAGCTTGTGCGAAAGCGCGTTCTCGAGCACGGGGAGGCGGCTTCGCGCGAGCAGCGCGTCGTCGCCGTTCACTTTCGCGAGCAACGCCTTCTGCGCCGACACCGCGAAGACCTGCGCCGGCGAGATGCCGAGCATCGACGCGCTCGACTTCGCCTGCCGGTCGATCTCGGCGTCGATGTCGTGCGCGGCCTTGAGGTCGTCCCACAGGCCGTCGATCTTGTTCAGGATGACGATGCGCGCCGCCTTGGTCGTCGCATCCTCGCCCGCGAGGTGCTGGTTCCACACCTCGAGGTCGGTCTTGGTCACGCCCGCGTCGGCCGCGAGCAGGAACAGCACCGCGTGCGCGTTCGGAAGCAGGTTGAGCGTGAGCTCGGGCTCGGTGCCGATCGCGTTCAGGCCCGGCGTGTCCAGGATGACGAGGCCCTGCTGCAGCAGCGGATGCGGGAAGTTGATGATCGCGTGCCGCCAGGACGGGATGTCGACCGTGCCCTCGTCGCCGCGCTCGAGCGCGGCGAGGATGTCGTCCTCGCCGTCGCCGTAGAGACCGTACTTGCGTGCGAGGGCGACCGGCACACGCTTCACCTGCGACACGCGCGCGAGCGCCTCGCTCATGCGCTCGGCGGACGCGAGGTCGAGCGGGAACGTCACCCATTCGTCCGCGTAATTCTTGTACTCGGACACCGTCGCGTCCTTCTGCCGCGTCTCGATCGGCAGCAGCCGGATGGAGGGCGGCCGCGACGGCTCGTACAGGAGCTCCGTCGGGCACATCGTCGTGCGTCCCGCGGACGAGGGCAGCAGGCGCTGGCCGAAATCGGCGAAGAAGATGGCGTTGATCAGCTCCGATTTGCCGCGCGAGAACTCCGCGACGAAGGCGACCACCAGGCGGTCCTGGTGCAGCCGCTCGAGGAGCTGCTGCACCTTGAGGTCGACCTGCGCGTCGGCGAGGTCCTGCTCGCCCAGCCACTCGTGCAGTCCGGAAATGGCGGCCGACAGCCGTCGGCGCCAATCGCTGTAGGCTTCAAAACGCGCCGCAAGGTCGCGCGACCGAACCAACGTTCCATCCTCCCGAGTTCCCGGACCGCGCTTGCTGCGAGCAACGCGCCGGTGGATCGCGTATCTAGCACAACATATGCCGCCAGCATACGGCGGGGCATGGCCGTCCAAGGCGGGCGGCTAATGCTCTGACTGCAGTCGGCTTTAGGGAAGGTTCAGGACAGGGCGAGCCGCCGGACGGCTGGGAAAAGCGTCTCCAGCGGGCGTCGCGGGCGTGCCCAGGGTGACGTTCGGCGTCAGCTTTGCCCGTCGAACGGGCGAGGTTTTGTCGACCACCGAATCACCGCGACGCGGCGGCGGGCCCAAGCCCTGTTCGTTTCAGCGTTGGCAGGTCGGGCAGTAGAAGCTCGAGCGCTGCCCTTGGCGCACCTGACGGATGGGGGTGCCGCATACCCGGCAGGGCGACCCTTGGCGCGCATACACGTAGTGCGTCAGCTGGAACGCGCCGCGCGCGCCTTCCGAGTCGACGTAGTCGCGCAGCGTGCTGCCGCCCTTGGCGATCGCCTCGCCGAGAACCGTGCGCACCGCCTGCGCGAGGCGCGCCAGACGTGCACGCGACAGCTTGCCGGCCGCGATGGTCGGCCTGATCCCGGCGCGAAAGAGCGCTTCGTTCGCGTAGATGTTGCCCACGCCGACGACGAGGCGGTTGTCCATGAGCGCGAGCTTGATCGCGGCGCGGCGTCCGCGGGTGACGTGCCAGAGGTGTTCGTCGGTGAACGCTGCCTCGAGCGGCTCGGGCCCAAGATCGCGCAGCAGCGGATGCGGCTCGTCGGCGGGCGCGATCCACAGCATGGCGCCGAAGCGCCGCGGATCGTGATAGCGCAGCGTGGTGCCGTCGTCGAGCACCAGGTCGACGTGATCGTGCGCGCGGCGCGTCGGCGCGTCGGAGTAGGCGCGCAGGCTGCCCGTCATGCCGAGATGCACGAGCAGCGTGCCGCCGTCGATCCGGAACAGCAGGTACTTGCTGCGCCGGTCGACGCGCTCGATCGTCCTGCCTTTCAGTCGCTTTGCGAGATCGGCCGGAACCGGCCAGCGCAGGCGGCGGTCGTATACCCGCACCGCAGTGACGCGACGTCCGACCACGCGCGGCGCGACACCGCGTCGCGTCGTCTCGACCTCCGGGAGCTCGGGCATTTGACCGCTGGCGCAAGGATGCCTGACGAACGCAGGCGAAACGGCGACGGCGCGGTGTGCCGCGCCGTCGGTTCGCTATAGTAATCTACTACCCCGCGATCGGCTCCGCGAACCGCGGTCCCGTTGCAAAGGAATCGAATGCCGTCTCCTCTTCGCCATGGCGCGCGTGCCGCGACGCTGATGGCGCTTCTCGTGGCTGCCGCGCACGCGCAGTCGCCGCTGCCTTCCGACGACCCGCCTGAGAGCCGCGTTCCGCCTGCGGCGTCATCGTCCACCGACAGCGGGCTGTCGCCCGACCTCTTCTACAAGATCCTCCTCGGGGACGTCGCGCTTCAGCGCGGCGACGCCGCGCTCGCCGCGCGCGCGTACCTCGACGCGGCGCGCGAGGCGCAGGACGCGCGGCTCGCACGGCGTGCCACCGAGATCGCGGTCGCCTCGCGCCAGCGCGGCCTCGCGAACGACGCGGCGCAGCTCTGGAGCACGCTCGATCCGAGCGCCGAGCGCCCGAAGCAGATCATCGCCGCGCTCGCGTCCGGCCAGGCGGGAAGCAGCGCGCTCGCGGATCCGGCTACCCAGGACCTGCGTACGCGGCTCGAGAAGCTCCTCGCCGATGCGGCCGTGTCAGGGCAGGGTGTCGGCGAGATCTTCCTGCAGCTCAATCGCGCGTTCGCGCAGCAATCGGACAAGCGCGCGGTGCTCGCGCTCATCCGCGATCTCGCGCGACCCTACGACAAGCAGCCCGAGGCGCACTTTGCGGTCGCGCTCGCGGCCTACAACGCAATCGGTGACGACGCCGAGCTCGCCACGGAAGCGCAGCGCGAGATCGACCAGGCGCTCACCCTGCGACCCGACTGGGAGCGCGCCGCGCTGTTGAAGGCCGAGATCCTAGGCCGCCGCATGCCGGGCGACGCGATCGGCTATCTCGAGAAGTTCCTCGCCGCGCAACCGGATTCGAAGCCCGTCGCGGGCGCGCTCGCGCAGATGTATCTCGACCAGAAGCGGTTCGCCGACGCGAAGAACGTGCTGCAGCGGCTGCTCGATCGCGAGCCCGACAACAAGGACGTCATGTTCGGGCTCGCGTCGGTCGAGCTCCAGACCAAGGACTACGCCGCCGCCGAGGCGCTGCTCGAGAAGCTGAAGACCGCCGGCTACGGCGAGCCCGGCGTGATCGAGCTCTATCTCGCGCAGATCGCGGAGGACACCAAGCATTACGACCAGGCGATCGCGCGCTATCGCGAAGTCACCGAAGGCGACCGCGCATGGCTCGCGAAGCTGCGCATCGGCGCGCTCTACGGCAAGCTCGGGCGCCTCGACGAGGGCCGGCGCTGGTTCGCCGATCTACCCGCCGTGACGATCGAGCAGCGGGTGCAGGTGAAGCAGGCGGAAGCGCAGATGCTGCGCGAGGCGGGCGACGACGCCGGCGCGTACCGTGTGCTCTCCGAGGGTCTCAGCGAGCATCCCGACTCCACCGACCTGATGTACGACCTCGCCATGGTTGCGGAGAAGCTCGACCGCGTCGACGAAGCGGAAAAGCGGCTGTCGAAGCTCGTCGAGCTCAAGCCCGACGATGCGCAGGCGCTCAACGCGCTCGGCTACACGCTGGTCGATCGCACGAGCCGGACGCAGGAGGGCTTCGACCTGATCGAGAAGGCGCACAAGCTGTCGCCGGCCGACCCGTTCATCCTCGACAGCATGGGCTGGGCGCTGTTCCGCCTCGGTCGCCTGCAGGAAGCCGAGGACTATCTGCGGCGCGCGCTCGCCCAGCGCACCGATCCCGAGATCGCCGCGCATCTCGGCGAGGTGCTGTGGGCCAAAGGCGATCGCGACAATGCGCGCGCCGTGTGGCAGCCGCAGCTCGAGTCGAATCCCGACAACGCGGTGCTGAAGGAAACGGTGCGGCGGCTCGCGCATTGATGCGCGCAAGCGCGTATCTCGCGGCTCTCGCCCTGCTGCTTGCCGCCTGCGCGACGATCGCGCCGCGCGAGGCCGCGCGCGTGGCCGACGCCGCGACCCTGGCCGCGCCCTTCGACGTGCAGGGTCGTCTGTCGGCGCGGCGCGGGACCGACGGCGGCGCCGCGAACTTCACCTGGGAACATCGAGCGGCGAGCGATCGCGTCGAGCTCGCGACACCGCTCGGACAGACGCTCGCGCGCCTCGCCGGAGACGCCGACGGCGTGCACGCGCAGTTTCCCGACGGCCGCACGCTCGATGCGCCGGGCTGGGACGCGCTCACCGCGCGCGTCATCGGCGTGCCCGTTCCCGTGGCGGGCCTCACGGCGTGGCTGCGCGGTTATGCGCACGAGGGCTCGCCGGCGTCGATGGAGTCCGACGCGCAGGGGCGGCCGGCACTCCTGCGCCAGGACGGCTGGGAGATCGGCTATGCATATCCCGACGATGCGCAGGCGCGCGCGTCGCGTCTCACGCTCCGGTACACGCAGGGCGAGCCGGTGGAAGTGCGCATCGTGATCGATCGCTGGGAGTGACGCCTTGGTCGTTCCCGCGCCGGCGAAGGTCAATCTCTTCCTTCACGTCACGGGCCGGCGCGACGATGGTTATCACGCGATCGAGTCGCTCTTCGTCCTCGTCGACCTGGCCGACACGCTCACCGTTGCTCGGCGCGACGACGGCGCGATCCGCCGCGTGCGCGACGTGCCCGGCGTACCGCGCGACGATGACCTCGTCCTGCGCGCCGCACGCGCGCTGCAGTCCGCGAGCGGCACGCGCTTCGGCATGGATTACGCGATCGACAAGCGCATCGCCACCGGCGCCGGCCTCGGCGGGGGCAGCTCCGACGCGGCGAGCGCGCTGCTTGCGCTCAATCGCGTGTGGTCGCTCGGATGGTCGCGCGCCGCGCTCATGGATATCGCGCGGTCGGTCGGGGCCGACGTGCCCTTCTTCGTCGGCGGCGCCAGCGCGCTCGCGCGCGGCATCGGCGAGCGGCTCACGCCCGTCACGATGCCGCCGCTTTGGATCGTGCTCGTGCTCCCCGCGGTGCACGTCGCGACGGCATCGATATTCGCCGCCGCCGAATTGACACGCGACACGCCGTCGGCGAAAATGAACGTCTTTTCCGCAGTTTACGGGCGGAACGATCTCGAGCCGGTCGCCGCGGCACGCCATCCGGAAGTCGCGTCCGCACTGAACGCACTGCGGCGCGTGGCGCCGCATGCGCGCATGTCGGGCTCGGGTTCGGCGGTGTTTGCAGCGTACGGCAGCGAGCGCGAGGCGCTCGACGCGGCAGCTAGGATGCCCGCGTCGCGCGTGGTGCGCACGCTGGCGCGGCACCCGCTGGCATCGTTCGCGTAGTCGCGGAAGGGGTCCGTCCCGGCGGGCCCGACGGCGCATGCGGCGCCGACGATTTCCGCTGGGGAGTCGCCAAGCTGGTTAAGGCACCGGATTTTGATTCCGGCATTCGAGGGTTCGAATCCTTCCTCCCCAGCCATTTTCTCTGCATTCGGGCGGGCCGCGCCTCCGCGGCGCCGCTTGCCTTCCCATCGCAGTCCGGTCGCGACTGACCGCATTCGGGTGACGCCGTGGCCTTCGAGCGCATGAGGATCTTCACCGGCAACGCCAATCCCAAGCTCGCGGAGGCGGTGTGCCGGCACCTGAACGTGAGCCTCGGCCGCGCGGTCGTCGGGCGCTTTTCCGACGGCGAGGTCATGGTCGAGCTCCTCGAGAACGTGCGCGGCCGCGACGCGTTCATCCTGCAGTCGACGTGCGCGCCGACCAACGACAACCTGATGGAGCTCCTGATCATGGTCGATGCCCTGAAGCGCGCATCGGCCGGGCGGGTCACCGCCGCCGTTCCGTACTTCGGCTATGCGCGGCAGGACCGGCGCCCGCGCTCGGCGCGCATGCCGATCTCGGCGAAGGTCGTCGCCGACATGCTGACGACCGTGGGCGTCGATCGCGTGATGGTGATGGACCTGCACGCCGACCAGATCCAGGGCTTCTTCAACATTCCGGTCGACAACATCTACGCCACGCCGATCCTGCTGGGCGACGTGTGGAAGCGCAACTACGACAACCTCCTGGTCGTCTCGCCCGACGTCGGCGGCGTGGTGCGCGCGCGTGCCATCGCGAAGCGCCTCGACTCCGACCTCGCGATCATCGACAAGCGCCGGCCGAAGGCGAACATGGCCGAGGTGATGAACATCATCGGCGACGTCGAGGGCCGCACGTGCGTCATCATGGATGACATCGTCGACACGGCGAACACGCTGTGCAAGGCGGCGACCGCGCTGAAGGAGCACGGCGCGACCAAGGTCGTCGCGTATTGCACGCATCCCGTGCTTTCGGGCGGCGCCGTCGCGCGCATCAACCAGTCCGACATGGACGAGATCGTGGTCACCGACACGATCCCGTTGTCGCAGGAGGCGCTCGCGAGCCCGCGCATTCGCCAGCTGTCGTGCGCGCAGCTCCTCGCCGAGACCATGACGCGCATCAGCAACGAGGAGTCGGTCTCCTCGCTGTTCACGGAGTAACGCGATGGCCAACGGATTGGCAGGCGATCTCGCCGGCAAATCGGTGCTGGTGACCGGCGCTTCGACCGGCATCGGTGCCGCGGTGGCGCGCCTTCTCGCGCGCGTGGGATGCCGCGTGGGTATCCATTACAACGCGAGCCTCAATCGCGCCGAGGAAGTCGCAGCCGACGTGCGCTTCAACGGCGCCGACGCGTTCCTCGTCGGAGGCGACCTGCGGTCCTCGGCGAAATGCCGCGAGGTCGTCGACGCGGCCGCGGATCACTTCGGCGGCCTCGACATCCTGATCAACAACGCCGGCGGACTGGTCCAGCGCGTGCCGATCGCCGAGGTCGACGACGCGTTCTTCGATGCCGTGATGGACCTCAACGTGAGGTCGCTCGTGACGTGCTGCTCGGCGGCGATCCCGCACATGCGCAAGGCGGCGCGCGGCAACATCATCAACGTCACCTCGATCGCGGCGCGCACCGGCGGCGGCAACGGCGCCGTGATGTACGCCTCCGCCAAGGGGTTCGTGTCGACGTTCACGCACGGGCTTGCCAAGGAGCTCGTCAAGGACAACATCCGCGTCAATGCCGTGTCGCCGGGCGTGATCACCACGCCGTTCCACGAGCGCTATTCGACGCCGGCGATGCTCGAAGCCATGCGAGCGACGGTGCCCATGAACCGGCTGGGCTCCGCCGACGAATGCGCCGGCGCCTTCCTGTTCCTCGCCTCCGACGAGCTGTCGAGCTATGTCACGGGCCAGGTGCTCGAGGTCAACGGCGGCCAGTACATGCCTTGAGCGGCACCGCTAATTCCTAGTATAATCATCGGTTTTCTGCCCGCTGCTGCTGGGCCATCGCGGACGACCGGGACCGCCACCCGGAAGGCCGCAGACAACGAAAGAAGGAGTCGCACCATGGCCACCATCGAATTCACCGCATTTCCCCGCGGCACCGAAGGCCGCGCCGCGTCGCGGCGGCTGCGCCGCACCGGCAAGGCCCCCGGCATCGTCTACGGCGGCACCGCGCAACCCACGCCGATCGAGCTCGATCACAACGCGCTCATCCATGCGTTGCGCAACGAGGCATTCCATTCGTCCATCCTGACGATGAAGCTCGACGGCGGCGCGGCACAGGTGCTGCTGCGCGACGTGCAGATGCACCCGTTTCGCAACGAGGTGCTGCACATCGACTTCCAGCGCGTCGACCCGAATCGCCGCATTCACATGAAGGTGCCGCTGCACTTCGTGAACGAGGACGTGTCGCCGGCGGTGAAGGAGCAGGGCGCCGTGGTGAGCCACGTGATGACGGAGCTCGACATCGCGTGCCTGCCGAAGGACCTGCCCGAGTTCATCGAGGTCGACCTGTCGCCGCTCGACACCAGCCATTCGCTGCACGTGTCGGGCGTGAAGCTGCCGGCCGGCGTAACCGCGGTGTCGCATGGCACCGTCGATCCGGTCGTCGCCACGGCGGTCGTGCCGAAGGCTGTGGTCGAGGAAGTCGAGGAAGGTGCTGCACCCGCCGAAGGCGAGGCGGCCGCGGCCGTTGCGGCGCCCGCCGCGGAAGCGAAGGCAGGCGACGCCAAGAGCGCCGACAAGGGCGGCGACAAGAAGGACGACAAGAAGAAGTAGCGAGGGCGCTCGCGCCGCGGCGACGGGGCGCGGCGTGCGCATCCCCGCCGCCGCGCGGCCCGCACGATGCCCGCAGAAGCCCATCTTCGTCTCGTCGTCGGCCTCGGCAATCCGGGCCGCGAGCACCTCGCCACGCGGCACAACGCCGGCTTCTGGTTCGCGGATCGGCTCGCTTCGCGGCTCGGCGCGTCGTTCACGCACGAGTCGCGCTTCCAGAGCGATGTCGCGAAGACGGGCGACGTGCGCATCGTCAAGCCGCTCACCTACATGAACCTGTCGGGGCGGGCGGTCGGTGCGTTGGCGCGCTTCTTCGGTCATCTCCCCGGCGACATCCTGGTCGTGCACGACGAGCTCGATCTGAAGCCCGGCGAAGCGAAGTTGAAGCTCGGCGGCGGCGTGGCGGGCCACAACGGCCTGCGCGACATCCAGGCCCAGCTCGGGTCGCCCGACTTCTGGCGCCTTCGCATCGGCATCGGCCATCCGCGCGATTCCGCGCTGCCGCAGCAGGCGGTCGTCGACTACGTGCTGAAGCCTCCGCGGCCCGAGGAGCTGTCGGCGATCGATGCGGCGCTCGATCGCGCGCTCGACGCGTGGCCCGATCTCGCGCGCGGCGACATGGAGCGCGCCATGCAGGACCTGCACACGCGCGCACCGGATACGCGAGAAAGCAAGACATGAGCCTCAAATGCGGGATCGTCGGCTTGCCCAACGTCGGCAAGTCGACGCTGTTCAATGCGCTGACCAAGGCCGGCATCGCCGCGGAGAACTATCCGTTCTGCACCATCGAGCCGAACGTCGGCATCGTCGAGGTACCGGACGCGCGCCTCGCGAAGCTCGCCGCGATCGCGCGACCGCAGAAGGTCATCCCGGCCACGGTGGAGTTCGTCGACATCGCCGGGCTGGTGGCCGGCGCATCGAAGGGTGAGGGGCTCGGCAACCAGTTCCTCGCCAACATCCGCGAGACCGATGCCATCGCGCATGTCGTGCGCTGCTTCGAGGACCCGAACGTGGTTCACGTCGCCGGCGCGATCGATCCCGTGTCCGACATCGAGACGATCAACACCGAGCTCGCGCTGGCCGACCTCGCTGCGGTGGACAAGCAGATCGCGAAAGTCGAGAAGCTCGCGCGCGCCGGCGGCGACAAGGAGGCGAAGCGCACCTACGAGGTGCTCGCGAAGGTGCGCGAGGCGCTCAACGAGGCGCGTCCTGCACGTACCGTGGACCTGTATCCGGAGGAGAAGGCGCTGCTGCGCCCATTCTTCCTGCTCACCATGAAGCCCACGATGTACGTCGCCAACGTCGCAGAGCACGGGTTCGCCGGCAATCCACTGCTCGAGCAGGTCGAGGCGTTCGCCGCGTGCGAGCACGCGCCCGTCGTGGCCATCTGCGCCGCGCTCGAGTCGCAGATCGCCGATCTCGACGCCGACGACAAGGCGCTCTTCCTGGCCGACATGGGCATGACCGAGCCGGGGCTCGATCGCCTGATCCGTGCCGCGTACGAGCTGCTCGGCCTGCAGACGTACTTCACCGCGGGCGAGAAGGAAGTGCGCGCCTGGACGGTGGCGGTCGGCGCGACCGCGCCGCAGGCCGCCGGAGCGATCCATACCGACTTCGAGCGCGGCTTCATCCGCGCCGAAGTGATCGCGTACGACGATTACGTCGCCCGCAACGGCGAGCAGGGCGCCCGCGAGGCGGGACGCATGCGCCTCGAGGGCAAGGACTACGTCGTGCACGACGGCGACGTAGTGCACTTCCGCTTCAACGTCTAGGCGGGTCATGGCGCGCCTCGCACTCGCGGTCGTCGCCTGCATGCTCGCGGCGTGCGCCGCGCTCGGGCCCCGCATCGACGCGCCGCGCGTCACGGTGGTCGACGTCCGGCTCGATCGCCTGGAAGGCGCCGACGCGTGGTTCGTCGCGTCGGTGGAGCTGTTCAATCCCAATGATCGCCCCGTATCGGTGGACGCCATCGACGCGAGCCTTTCGATCGAGGACCAGACGGTCGCCACCGCCCGGCTCGCGGCCCCGGTCACGCTCGCAGCCGGCGCGACGTCCTCGGCCGAGGTCGTCGCGCACACCGGCATGGACGCCGTCCTGCGCGCCGTCGCGAGCGCCATGCGCCGGATGGCCGGCGCGGCACCCGGCTCGCCGCCCACGCTGCGCTACGAGATCGCCGGAACGGCGCGCCTCGCCGGCGGCTTGCAGGTTCCTTTCCACCGCGGCGGCGAGCTCGGCACGCGGCCGTCGAACCGATCGCCATGAAGCCGCTCGCGTTCACCAAGATGCAGGGTCTCGGCAACGACTTCGTCGTCGTCGACGCCACGCGCGAGCCGTTCGAGCTCTCCCCGGCGCAGATCCGTGTGCTCGCCGACCGTCGCTTCGGCGTGGGCTGCGATCAGGTGCTCGTCGTCGAGCGGCCGCGCAGTGCGCGCGCCGATTTCGGCTATCGCATCTTCAATGCCGACGGCGGCGAGGTCGAGCAGTGCGGCAACGGCGCGCGCTGCTTCGTCGTGTTCGTTCGCGAGCATGGACTCTCCGACAAGCGCAGCCTCGTGGTCGAGACGGCCGGCGGCCTCATCCATCCCACGCTCGACGACGACGGCAACGTGGCCGTCGACATGGGCCGGCCGCGCTTTCGCGCGGAAGACGTGCCGTTCGCCGGTGGCACGAGCGCCGTGATCGAGCCGCTCGACGTGGACGGCACCATGCTGCAGGTGTCCGCGCTGTCGATCGGTAATCCGCATGCCGTGCAGGTCGTTGCCGACGTCGACGCCGCACCGCTCGCGAAGCAGGGTCCGCGCATCGAGAATCATCCGCGCTTTCCCGCACGCGTGAACGCCGGCTACATGCAGGTCGTCGATCGCGCTACCATTCGCCTGCGCGTGTGGGAGCGCGGTGCGGGTGAAACGCTGGCCTGCGGAACGGGGGCATGCGCCGCGGTCGTGGCAGGCATCCGCCGCGGCTTGCTCGATTCGCCGGTTCGCGTGCAGACGAGAGGCGGTTGGCTGACGATCGCGTGGAGCGGCGATGGCCATCCCGTGATGATGACCGGTCCCGCGGTGACCGTCTTCGAAGGCACGTGGCAGCCGCCGGGCGATTGATCGAGCGCCGTTTCGACGACAGACCGAGAATCACGAGAGGATCCGATCCCGAGCATGGACGCGAGCGCCGTCGCCGAGTACCTGAAGAATCACCCGCATTTCTTCGAGGAGCACGCCGACGTCCTCACGCAGATCCTCGTGCCGCATCCGCACGGCGGGCATGCGATCCCTCTCGCCGAGCGCCAGATCCTCGCGCTGCGCGACAAGAATCACGAGCTCGACAGCAAGCTGCGCGAGCTCATCTCGTTCGGCACCGAGAACGACGCGATCGGCGAGAAGCTGCACCGGGCGACGCTCGCGCTGTTCGCCGCGCCCGACCTGGAGACGACGCTGGCCGTGCTCTACCACAGCCTGAAGGAAGACTTCGACGTGCCGGAGGTCGCCGCACGCCTGTGGGGGCGCGTGCCGGAGCAGTCCTACCTGCCGGAGCTTGCCGCCACGTCGGCGGAAGTGCGCCAATACGCCGAGCACCTCGGCGCGCCGTATTGCGGCCCGTCGGCCGCTTTCGAGACGCGCGAATGGTTCGAGGGCGGCGATCGCCTCGCGTCCTTCGCTTACCTGCCGCTGCGCACGGCGCAGACGTTCGGCCTCCTCGCGCTCGGCAGCGAGCAGCAGGATCGCTTCCATCCCGGCATGGGCACGCTGTACCTGACGCGCCTGTCCGAGCTCGCGAGCGTCGCCGCGGCGCGCTTCCTTCCGGCAGCCTGAGCGGCATGAAGGCGGGCGAGGACAAGCCCGACGCCGACAACGCCCGCTGGCTCGCGGACTTCGCCGAGCATCTCGCCACGCAACCCGCACGTACGCGCGACGCGTATGTGCGCGACGTCACGCAACTCGCGCGCATGACGCACGGCACTTCGATTTGCGCGCTCACGCGGAACGAAGTGTCGCGAACGCTGGCGCGCCTCCACGGCGAGGGCCTGTCGGGCGTGAGCCTGCGGCGCAAGCTCTCGGCGTGGCGGGCGTTCTATCGCTTCGCGCGCGAGCGCGATTCGTCGCTGCGCGAAGACCCGTGCGCCGGATTGCGCGCGCCCAAGGCCACGCGGCGGCTGCCGTCGGCGCTGTCGCCCGACGAGGCGGCGCGGCTCGTCACGATCGAGTCGGACGAGCCGCTGGGGATGCGCGATCGCGCGCTGTTCGAGCTCGCGTATTCGTCGGGACTGCGCCTTGCCGAGCTCGCCTCGCTCGACGTCGACGGGCTCGATCGCGCAGGCGCCGAAGTGCGCGTGCTCGGCAAGGGCTCGAAGGAGCGCGTGGTGCCCGTCGGAGCGGCCGCGCTCCAAGCGCTCGACGCGTGGCTCGCGGCGCGCGCGACGCTCGCCCCACGCGACGAGCGCGCGCTCTTCGTCGGGCGGCGCGGGCGCCGGCTCACGCCGCGCGCGATCCAGAAGCGCCTCGCGGAATGGGCGGTGAAGCAGGGCCTGCTGCAGCACGTGCATCCGCACATGCTGCGGCACTCGTTCGCCTCGCACGTGCTGCAGTCGTCGGGTGATCTTCGCGCCGTGCAGGAGATGCTCGGTCACGCGTCGATCGCGAGCACGCAGGTCTACACGCATCTCGACTTCCAGGCGCTCGCGAAGGTCTACGACGCCGCGCACCCCAGGGCGAAGCGAAAGACCAGGCGCTAGGCGAGCTGCGTCACGCCCGGCGTCCACGGCAGGTCGGTGACGCCGGGATCGAGCCCCGCCTGCTTCATGAGCGTCGTCAGCTGCCCCCGATGATGCGTGCCATGGTTGAAGAGGTGCACCACGCCGACCCAGGCCGGCAGGCTCGCGTTGCGGCCGTCCGCCTTGCGCGTGTACTGGAGCGAGCCGGCGAGCCATTCGGCCGCGACGCGGCCGGCCCAGTCGAGGATGTCGGTGTCGGCCTGCGCGCGCTCGCGCGCGACGTCCGCGAAGTCGTCGTACAGATCCGCGCCGTATCCCGGCACCTCGTACGCCGGGCCGCCGAAGCGCGCAAGCCACACGCGGTCCGCCCACACGAGATGGCACAGCGTGCGATGGATCGAGCCGAAGAACGCGCCGCGATCGCGCTTGCGCTCCTGGTCGCTCAGCTCCGCGACGGTCGCGTACATGCGCTCGTTCATCCAGCGGTTGTAGCGCGCGAGCAGGCGGCAGTAGTCGGGGTCGATCATGACGCGATTATAAGGAGGGGCCGTCCCGAAAAAGAAACGGGCGCCGCATGGGCGCCCGAAGGCCAACGAGGAGAACGTCCGCGATCTACATGCGGTAAGCCGATTCGCCATGCGACGAGATGTCCAGGCCCTCGCGTTCCTCTTCTTCCGTCACGCGAAGACCGATCACGAGGTCGACGATCTTGTACGAGACGTAGGCGACCACGGCGGACCACACGACCGTGATGCCGACCGCCTTCGCCTGGATCCACAGCTGCGCGAGATAGCCCGGGTACTCGGTCTTTCCTGTCACCCAGTCGGAGACGACGCTCGGGCCGCCGAGCGCGGGCGCGACGAAGATGCCGGTGAGGAGGGCGCCGAGGATGCCGCCCACGGCATGCACGCCGAACACGTCGAGCGAGTCGTCGACGCCGATGATGCGCTTCAGGCCGTTGACGCCCCACAGGCACACGAGGCCCGCCGCGATCCCGATCACGAACGCGCCGGGGATGCCGACGTTGCCCGCGGCCGGCGTGATGGCCACGAGACCCGCCACCGCGCCGGACGCCGCGCCGAGCATCGACGGCTTGCCCTTCACCATCCATTCTCCGAACGTCCACGACAGCACGGCGCAGGCGGTTGCGAGGAACGTGTTGATGAACGCCAGCGCCGCGAAGCCGTTGGCCTCGAGCGCGGAGCCCGCGTTGAACCCGAACCAGCCGGTCCACAGCAGCGACGCGCCGATCATCGTCATGGGCAGGTTGTGCGGCGCCATCGATTCCTTGCCCCAGCCGACGCGCTTGCCGAGCACGATCGCGCCGACCAGGCCCGCGATGCCCGAGTTGATGTGCACGACGGTGCCGCCAGCGAAGTCGAGCGCGCCCATCTGCCAGATGAACCCGCCCTTCGCGTTCTGCGCGTCGACCACGCTCGCGGCGGTGTACGCGTCCGGCCCCGGCCAGAACCAGACCATGTGCGCGATCGGGCAGTACGAGAACGTGAACCACAGCGCACAGAACATGAGCAGCGCCGAGAACTTCATGCGCTCCGCGAATCCGCCGAGGATGAGGCATACGGTGATCGCCGCGAACGTCGCCTGGAACGCGACGTACACGAGCTCGTAGAGCGGCGTGCCCTTCGAGAAGGTGGCCGCCATCGCGAACTCGCCCTTGGCCGAGTCGAACGTTCCGTTCAGGAACAGCCGGTCCCAGCCGCCGAAGAACGCGTTGCCCTCCGTGAACGCGAGGCTGTAGCCGTAGATGCACCAGAGCACGGTGATCATGGAGAACACGACGAACACCTGCATCAGCATCGACAGCATGTTCTTCGCCCGCACCATGCCGCCGTAGAAGAGCGCCAGCGCCGGCACGCTCATCATGAGCACCAGCGCGGTGGACGTCAGCATCCACGCGACGTCGCCCTTGTTCGGCGTCGGGGCGGGTGACGCCGTCGCGGCGGGCGCGGGCGTGGACGCCGCAGTTGCCGCCGGCGCCGCAGCGGGCGTCATGGCAGCGGGCGCCGTCGCAGCGGGCGCCGTCGCAGCGGGCGCCGTCGCAGCGGGCGCCGTCGCAGCGGGCGCCGTCGCGGCCTTGTCCTGCGCGAATGCGAGATTGCCGAGTGCGACCGTGCACGCCAGCACGATCATGAGCCAGGTCCTTTTCATGGCAGCTCCCTTACAGCGCTTCCGCGCCGACTTCGCCGGTGCGGATGCGCACGACCTGCTGGAGGTCGAACACGAAGATCTTGCCGTCGCCGATCTTCCCGGTGTTGGCGGCCTTCTCGATCGCTTCGATGACGCGCTCGAGCAGGTCGTCCTTGACGGCGGCCTCGATCTTCACCTTCGGCAGGAAGTCGACGACGTACTCCGCGCCGCGATAGAGCTCGGTGTGGCCCTTCTGCCGCCCGAAGCCCTTCACCTCGGTGACGGTGATGCCCTGCACGCCGATCGCCGAGAGGGCCTCGCGGACCTCGTCCAGCTTGAACGGCTTGATGATGGCGGTGACGAGTTTCATGGTCTCCCCGTGGTGCGCGCGCAGCGGCAACGCGTGCGCCGCGCGCGCGTGATGGTCAGAACGTCTTCTTCACGTACACGACGCCGCGCGCTTTCGACGTGTCGTAGCCCGTGAGGTCGGTGTAGAAGGCTTCCCGGGCGTTGTTGTCGGTGTAATAGGCGCCGAGCTCGGTGCCCTTGAACAACCCGTCGGCGACCGTGTAGGAAACGCCGAGCTTCCAGTCGGTATACGAGGCGTCGAAGTCGCCGCTGCCGTTGTTGCGCAGGTCGAGGTGTCCCACGTGTCCCACGAGCGCCCACGCCGTGTCCGGCAGCGGATACGTCGCGCTCAAGTCCCAGTACCACGTGCCCTGCGATTTCTCGCCCGTGGGCCGGGTGCCGAAATAGTTGTCCGAAAGCGTGTACGAGGCCTTGAGGCTCGCCCACCGCCAGCCGACGGCGCCGTACAGCTCGAGCGTGTTGGCCGACGACACGTTCTCGTTCTTGTGGCCCGGGTAGTAGTAGTAGTAGAGGCCGACGTCGTAGTTCCAGTCGTCCTGCCCGGGAAACGCGTTCTTGAAGCCGCCGTACAGATCCCACTCGAGGCTCGAGCGGTTGTACGCACCGAAGTCCTCGAGCCAGCTGATGTTCGAGGCCCACGTGCCGGCGTAGAAGCCGCTCGAGTGCGCATAATCGAAGCCGCCCTGCACGGCGGGCTTGCCACCCGTTTGCGCGATTCCGCGGAAGATGTATTCGCTGTAGAGGCCGACGTTCGCGGTGAGCGTGTGCTCCGGCGTCGCGGGCGTCGCCGGTGCCGCCGCGGTCTGCGCGAGCGCCGTACCGGTCGCGCATGCCGCAAGCGCGGCGCACGCGGCGAGACGGCGCGAACAGGATTTCGTTGTCATTGGTTGGATCCTGGGATGTTGAAGGGGGAGAAGCAGTGTCTTGCGATGCTGCGACAGCAACCGCTGTGCCACCGCGCAAAGCGCAAGCGAATCAGCAACATCCGTCGCGTCGTGCGCGACTGCGGGCGCAGCCGCACCCGGTCGTCGCACCGGTGCGGTGCGCGCAGATGGCGCGATGCACGCATTTCGAGCGGTGTCGCGGCGCGAGGGTCGCTCGAATGGTCGAGCGGCGCGCGCGGCCGGCCTTGCTAGACTGGCTCGATGGCAAGGACCGGAGGCCGCCATGCTGAACCTGAATAGCAATACCCTCGACGATCTCGCGGCGCGCATCGGCAAGGCGATCGAGGCGTCGCCGGCGAAGGACATCGAGCGGAACGTCAAGGCGCTGCTGCAGAGCGGACTGCTGCGGCTCGATCTCGTCACGCGCCAGGAGTTCGACACGCAGTCGCAGGTGCTGCTGCGCACGCGCGAGAAAGTCGAGCAGCTCGAGGCGAGGCTGTCGGAGCTCGAGGCGCGCGCCGCGGCGAGTCATCCGTCGGGCTGAATGCGCGCTGAGGCCGCCTCGCGCATCGTGACGCCCTCGATCACGTTGCCGAGGCCGCTATCAGCGTCGCCGTCGTTCGCAGCCGCGCGCTCGCGGGCGTGTCCGCGCCGCCCGTCGCGGTCGAGGTGCATCTCGCCAATGGGCTGCCCAACTTCCATCTGGTCGGGCTGCCGCTGACCGAAGTGCGCGAGGCACGCGATCGCGTGCGCGCCGCGCTGCAGAACGCGCAGTTCGAGTTTCCGTCGCGCAAGGTGACGGTCAACCTGGCGCCGGCGGATCTCCCGAAGGAGTCGGGACGCTTCGACCTGCCGATCGCGCTGGCGGTCCTTGCGGCAACCGGGCAGATTCCCGCGCCAGCGCTCGAGCGTTACGAATTCGCGGGCGAGCTCGCGCTCACCGGCGAGCTGCGCGCCATTCGCGGCGCGCTCGCGATGGTGCTGTCCGCGCGGCGCGACGGCCGGGCGTTCGTGCTGCCGGCGGCATCCGCCGACGAAGCTGCGCTCGTGCGCGACGTCGTCGTCCATCCCGCGCAGTCGCTGCTCGCCGTGTGCGCTCATCTCACGGGACGCACGCCGCTCGCGCCGCTCTGCGCGTCGTTGCCGGTTGCGCCGGGCGCAACGCTCGATCTCGCCGACGTGCGGGGACAGGCGCAGGCCAAGCGCGTGCTGGAGATCGCCGCTGCGGGCGGCCATTCGCTGCTGCTCATCGGGCCGCCAGGCACCGGCAAGTCGATGCTCGCGCAGCGGCTGCCGGGCCTTCTGCCGCCGCTCGGCGAGGACGAGGCGCTCGAAGCCGCCGCGATCGCCTCGCTCGCGGGCCGCTTCGTGCCGGAGCGATGGCGCGTGCGGCCGTTTCGCGCGCCGCATCACACCGCGAGCGGCATCGCGATCGTGGGCGGCGGCAGCCACGCGCGCCCGGGCGAGATCTCGCTCGCCCATCACGGCGTGCTCTTCCTCGACGAGCTGCCGGAATGGGATCGGCGCGTGCTCGAGGTGCTGCGCGAGCCACTCGAGTCGGGCGTGATCAACATCTCGCGCGCCGCACGCCAGAGCACGTTTCCGGCGCAGTTCCAGCTGGTCGCCGCGATGAACCCCTGCCCCTGCGGCTGGTACGGCCACCCGGGCGGCCGCTGCCGCTGCGGACCGGACTTCGTGCGCCGCTATCGCAGCCGCATCTCCGGCCCGTTGCTCGACCGCATCGATCTCGCGATCGACGTGCCGGCGGTTCCGGCGTCCGTGCTCGAGGCCACTGCGACACCGGCGGCCGAGTCACCCGCCGCGCAGGCGCGGGTGGTCGCGGTGCGCGAGCGGCAGGTCACGCGTCAGGGCAAATGCAACGCGCGGTTGTCCGCCGGCGAGCTCGCGCTCTGCGATGCCACGCCGGGTGCGATGCAAACGCTCACGCGCGCGATGTCGCGCATGCAGCTGTCCGCGCGCGCGTTCCATCGCGTGCTGAAGGTCGCGCGCACGATCGCCGACCTCGCGGGCGATGCGCGCGTGGAAGCGCCGCACGCCGCGGAGGCGCTCGCCTATCGCCGTGCGGTGGTGGAGCGCGAGAGCGCGTGCGGCGAGCCGGCAGGTCGTTAGAATGCGCAAGGTGCCGGAGGAATCCTCGATGAACGAATGGCTCGCGCGTCTCGCGCTCGCGGCGCTCGTTGGACTGGCCTTACCTGCGGTCGCCTCGGCGCAGGACTATCCCACGCACGCGATCAAGGTGATCGTCCCGTTCTCGCCCGGCGGCGCCGTCGACGGCCCCATGCGTCTCATCGCGCAGGAATTGAGCAAGCGCCTCGGGCAGCCTGTCACGGTCGAGAACCGGCCGGGTGCCGGCGCCACGATCGGCAGCGAGGCGGTCGCCAAGGCGGCGCCCGACGGCTACACGCTGTTGCTCGCTTCGCAGACGAACGCCATCAGCGGCTCGCTGTATCGCAACCTCTCCTACGATCCGGTCGAGGATTTCCAGCCGATCACGCTGATCGGCCGCGAGCCGGGCGTGGTGGTCGTCAATCCCTCGTTGCCGGTGAAGACGTTCCAGGAGTTCGTGGCGTACGCCAAGGCGCGGCCGGGACAGCTCGATTTCGCGTCGTCCGGCAATGGCAGCGGGCAGCACCTGTTCGCTGCGCTGCTCTTCTCGCAGCTCGGGCTTTCGCTCAATCACGTGCCGTATCGCGGCAGCGCGCAGGCCACCACCGATCTCATCGGCGGCCGGGTCGCGGTGGCCATCCCCGGCACGGCCGGCATGGTCGGCCACGTGAAGGCGGGCCGCTTGCGCGCGCTCGCCGTCACCGGCGCCAAGCGCGCACCGCAGCTGCCCGACGTTCCGACGCTGCAGGAGGTCGGTGTGACGGGCTACGAGGCGTACGTGTGGATGGGGCTTCTCGCGCCGAAGGGTACGCCGAGCCGCATCGTCGACCGGCTGTATCGCGAGGTGAGCGAAGTGCTCGCATCCGAGGACGCCAAGCGGTTCATGGCGAACGCGGGAATCGAGATCGTCGCTTCCACGCCGGCCGACTTCGGGCAGTTCTTCCGCGCCGAGCGCGACCTGTGGGGCCGCGTGGTGCGCGAGACGGGCGTGAAGATCGACTGATGGAGAGCACGACGATGGAGGTTGGTGAAACGCTGGCCGGTGAGATCACGGGCGAAGAGCACTGGACGCGCAAGGGCAACGTGCGACTCTTCCTCTGGGAGAAATACGTCGGCGCGCCGCGGGGCAAGCCCGCGGTGCTGTTCGTCCACGGCTCCTCGATGGCATCGCAGCCGACCTTCGACCTGACCGTTCCGGGTCGTCCGGATTCGTCGGTGATGGACTGGTTCGCGCGGCGCGGCTTCGTCTGCTGGTCGGTGGACATGGAAGGCTACGGACGCTCCGACAAGTCGCGCGACATCTTCTGCGACATCGCCAACGGCGCCGACGATCTCGCCGCCGCGACCGACTACATCGCCCGGACACGCGGCGTCGACCGATTCCTCGCCTACGGCATCTCGTCGGGGGCGCTTCGCGCAGCGCTCTTTGCCGAGCGCCATCCCGAGCGCGTGGCGAGGCTCGCCCTGGACGCTTACGTCTGGACCGGCGCGGGCGCGCCCACGCTCGAGCAGCGACGCAAGAAGCTTCCCGAGTTCATGGCGAAGAAGCGTCGTCCGATCGACCGCGCCTTCGTGTACTCGATCTTCGAGCGCGATCACCCGGATTGCGCGGAACGGCGCGTCGTCGACGCGTTCGCCGACGCGATCCTGGCACTCGACGACTCGATGCCCAACGGCACGTACATCGACATGTGCTCGAACCTGCCGGTCAACGATCCGGCGAGGATCACGATGCCGACGCTCGTCATGCGCGGACAGTACGACGGCATCGCCGCGCTCGACGATCTCCTCGAGTTCTTCAAGCGCCTCCCCAGCCCGGACAAGCAGTTCACCGTCATGCCCGGGATCTCGCACGCGAGCTTCCAGCAGAAGAACTACAAGCTCGTGTACGCCATCCTGCACGACTGGTTCACGCGGCCGGAGCCGGCCTACACGGGCTGATCGCAAAGCCCCGCAGTCGCGTTGCTGCGCTGCGGTAAACTGAACGGTCCCATGAACGCCGCACGGGACTCGTTCGCCACGGAATCGATGACACAGGCGCCGCCGCGCCTGCGCGAGATCCCGTACAACTACACCTCGTTCTCCGACCGCGAGATCGCGCTCCGGCTGCTCGGGCCGGACATGTGGACAATCCTGGACGAGCTGCGCCACGAGCGTCTCACCGGGCGCTCGGCGCGCATGCTCTACGAGGTGCTCGGCGACATCTGGGTCGTGGAGCGAAACCCCTACCTTCAGGACGATCTCCTCGACAACCCGCGCCGGCAGCAAATGCTCGTCGACGCGCTGCATCACCGGCTGAACGAGGTCGAGAAGCGGCGCGTTCACAACGCGGCGACCGATCCGGTGCGGGCGCAGAAGGTGGCGCAGCTGCTCGTCGCGGCGCGCAAGGCGGTGGATCGGTTCGCGGCGTCGTTCCCCGACACTGCGGCGCTGCGCAAGCGCGTCCAGCGCACGCTGCGTCGCTACACGCACAAGGACAACATCGCGTTCGATGGCCTGGCGCGCGTGTCGCACGTCACCGACGCGACCGACTGGCGCGTCGAGTATCCGTTCGTGGTGCTCTATCCCGACACGGAAGCCGAAGTCCGCGGGCTGGTCGAGGGCTGCATCGAGCTCGGCCTCACCATCATCCCGCGCGGCGGCGGCACCGGATATACCGGCGGCGCCATCCCGCTCGACGCGCGCAGCGCCGTGATCAATACCGAGAAGCTCGAGCGGCTGTCCGAGGTCGAGCGTGTCGTTTTGCCGGGCCACCACGACGCGACGCCCACGATCGATTGCGGCGCCGGCGTCGTGACCGCACGGGCCATGCAGTCGGCGGAAGGCGCAGGGCTCGTGTTCGCGTGCGACCCGACCTCGGCGGACGCTTCGTGCATCGGCGGCAACGTCGCGATGAACGCCGGCGGCAAGAAGGCCGTGCTGTGGGGCACGGCGCTCGACAACCTCGCATCGTGGCGCATGGTCACGCCGGACGCGCGGTGGCTCGAGGTCGTGCGCATCGACCACAACCGCGGCAAGATCCACGACGCCGAATCGGCGACCTTCGAGCTCAACTGGCTCGACGACGATGCCGCGAAGGTCGTCCGCACGGAGATGCTCACCATTCCGGGTGGCAGCTTCCGCAAGGTCGGCCTCGGCAAGGACGTGACCGACAAGTTCCTGGCCGGCCTGCCGGGCGTACAGAAGGAAGGCACCGACGGGATCGTCACCAGCGCGCGCTTCGTCCTGCATCGCATGCCGCCGGCGATCCGCACGGTGTGCCTGGAATTCTTCGGGCAGGTTCGCGATTCCACGCCGGCGATCGTGGAGATCAAGCGCTACCTCGACGGCAGGCCGCACGGCGCGATCCTCGCCGGGCTCGAGCATCTCGACGAGCGCTACGTCAAAGCGGTCGGCTACGCGACCAAGGCGAAGCGCCACGGCCGGCCTAAGATGGTGCTGCTCGGCGACATCGTCGGCGAGAATGACGACGACGTCGCGAAGGCCGCGTCCGACGTGATTCGTCTCGCGAACGCGCGCGGTGCCGAAGGCTTCGTCGCGGTGTCGGCCGAGGCGCGCAAGAAGTTCTGGGCCGATCGCTCGCGCACGGCCGCGATCGCGCGCCACACCAACGCGTTCAAGATCAACGAGGACGTGGTCATCCCGCTCGAACGGCTCGGTGACTACACCGACGGCATCGAGCGCATCAACATCGAGCTGTCGATCCGCAACAAGCTCCGCTTGTGCGACGCGCTCGCCGACCTCTTCGCGATGCCGGCGCTCGCACAGCTGTGGACCACCGACAGCGGCGCGCCGCCGGAAGCCGAGCACCTGGAAGCGAACGCCGAGGAAGCGCGCGCGCTGGTGAGCGAGGTGGGCGCGCGCTGGAGCGATCTGCTCGCGCGCATCGACGAGACGTTTCGTGCGCTGCAGGACCACTCGCTCGTCGTGTCGTGGAAGAGCGAGCTCAAGGCGCCGCTCGATGCGCTCTTCGAGGGACGCGCCTTCGAGCCGGTGCGCCACCGCATCCGGCAGATCCACGGCGAGATCCTGCGCAGCCGCGTGTTCATCGCGCTGCACATGCACGCCGGCGACGGCAACGTGCACACCAACATCCCCGTGAACTCGGACGACTACGGGATGCTGCAGGAAGCCAAGGCAGCGGTGGATCGGGTCATGGTGCTCGCGCGATCGCTCGGGGGCGTGATCTCGGGCGAGCACGGCATCGGCATCACGAAGCTCGAGTACCTGACCGAGGAGGAGCTGGCACCGTTCGCGCAATACAAGCTGCGCGTCGATCCGCACGGCCGGTTCAACCGCGGCAAGCTGCTGGCGTCGCCCACACAGCCGGCCGACCTCACCAACGCGTACACGCCCTCGTTCTCGCTGATCGGCCACGAGAGCCTGATCCTCGAGCAGAGCGCCATCGGCGGCATCGCCGACTCGATCAAGGACTGCCTGCGCTGCGGCAAGTGCAAGGCGCCGTGCGCGACGCACAGCCCGCGCGCGAACATGCTCTACAGCCCGCGCAACAAGATCCTCGGCGCGTCGCTCCTGATCGAGGCGTTCCTCTACGAGGAGCAGACGCGCCGCGGCGTGAGCCTGCAGCACTTCGACGAGTTCGGCGACATCGCCGACCATTGCACGATCTGCCACAAGTGCAAGAACCCGTGTCCGGTGGACATCGACTTCGGCGACGTGTCCATTGCGATGCGCAACCTGCTGCGTCGCGAGCACCGGCGGCCGTTCAATCCGGGCACCGCGGCCTCCATGTTCTTCCTCAACGCGACCGATCCCGCGACGGTGAAGCTGGCCAAGACGGCCATGATCGACGTCGGCTATTGCGCGCAGCGGCTCGCGTACAAGGTCGTGAAAAAGCTCGGCATCGCGCAGAAGCAGACGTCGCGTCCGCCGAACACCACCGGCGGCACGCCGCGCGCGGCGCAGGTGATCCACTTCGTGAACAAGCCCATGCCCGGCGGACTGCCGAAGCGCACGGCGCGCGCGCTGCTCGACGTCGAGGACCCGACCATCGTGCCGATCATCCGCGATCCGGCCAAGGTGGGCGACGAGTCCGACGCGGTCTTCTACTTTCCCGGCTGCGGCTCCGAGCGGCTGTTCTCGCAGGTGGGCCTCGCCACGCAGGCGATGCTCTATCACGTCGGTGCGCAATGCGTGCTGCCGCCCGGCTACCTGTGCTGCGGCTATCCGCAGACCGCGGCGGGCAATCACGACAAGGGCCAGGAGATCATCACCGACAACCGCGTGCTGTTCCATCGCGTCGCGAACACGCTGAACTACCTCGACATCAGGACGGTCATCGTGTCGTGCGGCACGTGCATGGATCAGCTGTCGAAGTACGAGTTCGACAAGATCTTCCCCGGATGCCGGCTGCTGGACATCCACGAATACCTGATGGAGAAGGGCGTCGCCCTCGAAGGCGTCGGCGGCGTGCGCTACATGTACCACGACCCCTGCCACACGCCGATGAAGACGCACCGTCCCCTCGCGGTCGTGAACAAGCTCATGGGAACGAGCGTGCCGCTGAACGATCGCTGTTGCGGCGAATCGGGCACGCTGGCGACGAGCCGGCCCGACATCTCGACGCAGGTTCGCTTTCGCAAGGAAGGCGAGATGCGCAAGGGCGCGAGCGCCCTGCGCGCCGACGGTTACGAGGGTCCGGTGAAGGTGCTGACGTCCTGCCCCTCGTGCCTGCAGGGCCTGTCGCGGTTCTCGGACGACGCCGGCACCGATGCCGACTACATCGTCGTCGAGATCGCTCGTCTCACCCTTGGCGAGAACTGGCTGCGCGATTACGTCGACCGCGCGAACCGGGGCGGGATCGAGCGCGTCCTGGTGTAGCCCGGACGATGGCGCCCGGGTGCGGCGCCTACGGGCCGCTGGCCTCCGGCGACGCCGCGACGACCGCCGGCCGATCCGGCGCCACCGCGTCGAGCACGCTGGACGGGCAGCTGAACATCACGAACGGCGCCGCGAGGATCACGATGAACACTACATCCGCGATGTAGTCCGCAAGGCGTCTGTCGCGCGTGGCGCGTCGCGACGGTGCGCTCGCTCCGGCACGCGTGTTGTCGTTGATGAAGGTTTGCTCGGCGGTCATGCTCATGAGGGCTCCTGGTGTGCCGGGCGGAAAAAAAGCCCGCGGCCGTATGCCTGTACCTCCAAGTACGTACGGGCCGATGGCAGGCGGACAGGGCCGCGGGTGGAGGCAATCGGTGTGAGCCGACCGGTCCGCGCCGGCGTGGGAGGACGATAGGACGGGTGGCGATGCGGTCGGAACCGATCAATCGGACTCGCGCGCGCGGAAAATTCGCGGCGGCGCACGTCGTGAAATCCGTGTGTTTTGCAACGCGGTCGCGCCGCCGGTCGGCACCGGACGGCGCGCGGGCGCGTCGTCGCAATCCTTTGTGCTATAACGACCGCGTCAAGCGCACGGCATGCATCGCTGCCGTGCAACTGTGCGAGGAAGCGCCGCACCATGGGGGGTCGACGCGTCGCGCGAAAACCTGGCCGGGACGTGGAGTCCCGGGTTGCGCCCATGAAGCTTGCATCGATCGGCCGGCCCCCCCGCGCCTGCGGCGACCCGCGGGGCATCTCGTGATGCCCGAACAGGTCGTATCCGCTCCCGAAGCGCCCCCGGTGCCGTCCTCCGACGCGCCTGCGCTCGCCTTCTCGGATCCGGAGAGCGCGTCCAAGTATCTCAAGTCGCTGGTCCTGCTGCCGGTCCCACAGGCGTACGAGGCGTTGATGGGACAGCTTGCGGCGCTGGCCGGCGCCGACTTCACGCCGCGCGAGCGCGGCACCATCGCCGAGCACGCGCGGATCCAGGCCGCGCACCTGCACACCGAGCTCGCCCGCCGCTATGCCGGCAAGCCGCAGCCCGCCGGGGATCGCGAGCACGAGGCGGCCGAGCAGGCCATCGCGATGTGGCAGGCGCTGTGGGAGCAGTATTCCTCGTGCCTGAAGCCACTGCTCGAGGGCGACCCCGAGCTGCAGGGCGTGAAGGCCAAGCTGCTGCAGCGCGGTCTCTTCGTCGGCAAGCAGCTCGTGCTCGTGCACGGGCTCGCACGGCGCGTGCCGCCGCCTTCGCTGTGGCAGGAATTGCATGCCTACTACCGGCTCGCGGAGATGCTCGATTGCACCGTCGCCGCGGTGTCCGACGATCTCATGCCGCACGCGGTCGGCATCTCGTGCTATTCGACATACAGCCACGCGCTGCTGCTCGGCCTCGCCGACGGGTGCGCGCTGTCCGTGCGCCAGATCGAGCTCGTCGATCGCTGGCTCGGACAATGGGCGCGCAAGCTGTTCCCGTATGCGCAGCAGCGCGAGACCGAAGGCGCGGTGCTGGTCGTGGACCTCGACGGCGCCGAAGGCGCGAGCGTTTGCGCGGTCGCGCCGTCGCACGCTACGCCCTCGATGCGCTTCGGCTATCCTGCCAAGCTGTCGACGAGCGTGCGCGGAAGGCTGAAGCGGCTCTCGGCCGGCGCGAGCCCCGCGGAGCTGCAGCTCGGACACGAAGTGGCCACCGAACAGGCGATCGGGCTGCTCACGCATCTCGATTCGCGCTGGTGCCAGCCCGGCAAGCCGTCGGCGCCGGGCAGCGATCGCGTCGAGCTCGTGGCGGGCGGCATTCCGGCCGCGTACTTCCGCATCAGCGGCCGCACGTTCGACCGCCAGGATCCTCTGGGCCGGCTCACGTTCCATGGCACCCAGCACCTGCAAACGCTCGGCGCGCTGACCGACTACGATCGCAACAAGGAAGAGGCCGAGCGGAACTGGCCCTGGGAGCGGTGGCAGGGCACGTGCCAACCGGACGAGGCGACCCTCTCGCGTCGTGAGACCGGCCACTATCGCTGGTTCTTCGACCAGCTCGTGGTGGTGCGCGACGACGAGCGCACGCGCCTCGGCTGGCTCACGCGCGTCGCGCGCGGAACCGCGGGCGACCTCGCCCTGTCGCTCCATACGTGGCCCGGCGCGCCGAAGACGATGGCGATGCGCCCCGCGACCATCGCGTTCAACGAGGAGCCGCCGACGCCGACGCTGCTGCTCGCTGCGACGCCCGAAGAGCCGGCGACGCTAATCCTGTTGCCGCGCGTCTTCACCGCGGGCCGCGTGCTGCGCTCGGTCGATCCGGGTCCGGAACGCAAGTTTCGCCTCACGCGCCTGGTCCAGCGCGGCGCGGACTTCGAGCGGGTGGCGTTCGAAGAGGCTTAACTCGCGCACGACCGGCCCGGCCGGCCGGTACACTCGTCAGCGCGATGGCCAATCGTCTTGCCGGGGCCTCGAGCCCTTACCTGCGTCAGCACGCGGACAATCCCGTCGAGTGGTATCCGTGGTGCGAGGAGGCGCTCGCCCGCGCCCGAACCGAGGACAAGCCGATCCTCCTGTCGATCGGTTACTCGGCGTGCCACTGGTGTCACGTGATGGCGCACGAGTCGTTCGAGGATCGCGCGGTCGCCTCGGCGATGAACGCGCACTTCATCAACATCAAGGTCGACCGCGAGGAGCGCCCTGATCTCGACCAGATCTACCAGACCGCGCACGCGCTCCTGACGCGCCGCTCCGGCGGCTGGCCGCTGACGGTGTTCCTCACCCCTGACGGCGCGCCGTTCTTCGCGGGAACGTACTTTCCCAAGCACGGCCGCTACGGCTTGCCGGGATTCATGGACATCCTGCCGCGCGTGGCGGCGGCGTATCGCGAGCAGGGACCCGCGATCGCATCGCAGAACGAGCAGCTCGCGCAGGCCATGCAATCGCTCGAGCCCGCCGAGGGCGCGCAGGCGCTGCCGGCGCGCGCGCCGGGCGTGGCGCTCGCCTCGCTGAAGCGCAGCTTCGATCCGGTGCACGGCGGCTTCGGCGGTGCACCGAAATTCCCGCATGCCGCGGAGCTCGAGTTCTGCCTGCGCGCGTCCGCGACGGGACACGACGAAGCGGCGCTCGCGGTGGTGCGCACCACGCTCGCGCGCATGGCCGACGGCGGCATCCACGATCACCTGGGCGGGGGCTTCTGCCGATACAGCGTCGATGCGCAATGGACCATTCCGCATTTCGAGAAGATGCTGTACGACAACGGGCCGCTGCTCGCGCTCTACGCCGACACCGCGCGCGCGACCGGCGACGGACGCTTCGGCGAAGTCGCGCGCGGCATCGTGGCGTGGATGGTGCGCGAGATGCGTGCGCCGGATGGGGCCTGGTACGCGAGCCTCGACGCCGACAGCGAAGGCGTCGAGGGCCGCTTCTATGTATGGTCGCCCGACGAGGTGCGCGCGCTGCTGACGCCCGAGCAGTGGGCGGTCGCGGCGCCGTTCTTCGGCCTCGACGCGGCGCCCAACTTCGAGGGCCATGCATGGCACCTCCGCATCGTCATTCCGCTTGCCGAGGTCGCCACGCGGCTGTCGATTCCGCTCGCGACGGCGCAGGCGCACCTCGCGGCCGCGAAGAGCGCGCTGTTCCGCGCACGCGAGTCGCGCGTTCATCCCGGACGCGACGAGAAGATCCTCACCTCGTGGAACGCGCTCGCGATCGCGGGCCTCGCGCGGGCCTCGCGCGCGCTCGACGATGCGCGCCTCGCGGACCTCGCGTTCACCGCCTTCGACGCGGTCACGCGCGTCGCGTGGCGCGACCAGCGTCTCCACGCGACGCGCAAGGGCGACGCGCCCTCGCTGAACGGCTACCTCGACGACTACGCTTTCATGCTCGCGGCCGCGCTGGAGCTCATGCAGACACGCTTTCGCGTCGAGGACTTCGCGTTCGCGCGCGACGTCGCCGACGTGCTCCTGGAGCGCTTCGAGGATTGGCAGCGCGGCGGCTTCTGGTTCACCAGCCACGATCACGAAAAGCTCTTCCATCGCACCAAGCCCGGACACGACAACGCCACGCCGTCGGGCAACGGCGTGGCGGCGGGCGCGCTGATCGCGCTCGGTCATCTGTGCGGCGAGCCACGCTACGTCGACGCGGCCGAGCGCACGCTGCGGCTCTTCGCGCCGATGCTCGCCGACGCGCCCGGCGGCTCCTCGAGCCTGCTCACCGCGCTCGAGGATCTCCAGGCGCCGCCCACGTCCATCGTCATTCGCGGCGATCCGCGCGCCGCGCAGGAATGGCAGCGCGCGGTGGAGCGCGTCTATCGGCCGACCGTGCGCGTCTTCGACGTGTCGAGCGTGCGCAGCGTGCCGCCACAACTGGACAAGGGCGCACCGGGCGCGGTCGGTGCGACCGCGTGGGTCTGTCGCGGCACGACGTGCCTGCCGCCGTCGCGCAGCCTCCACGACCTGTTGCGCACCCTCGAGACATGACGTCCGCGCGCGCGTTGTAAGATTGCCCGGAATCCCCGTCTTGGTTTCCACCCGACCGGAGGTGTCATGCAAGCAGTTCGTGTTGCCGTCGCGGTTGCCGCGATCGGCCTCGTGGGCGGTGTCCACGCGCAGTCGCTCGACGATCTCCTGAAGAAGAACGGCTGCACCGCGTGCCACGCGGTCGACAAGAAAGTGATCGGGCCGGCGTACGTGGACGTGGCCGCCAAGTACAAGGGCGACGCCAAGGCACCGACGTATCTCTTCAACAAGATCAAGCAGGGCGGTTCCGGGGTGTGGGGACAGATCCCGATGCCGCCGAACACGCAGGCGAGCGACGCGGACGTGAAGAAGATCGTCGACGACATCCTGAAGCTGAAGAAATAAGCCTACGACTCGATTCGGCACGACCACGCGCCGTCGCTGCGCGACGGCGCGAACGTCCATTCCTTTTCCCGGGATCCTCGGGATGACATGCGCTACGTGATGCGGTAAGCTTCCCGCCGTCCGTGCAGGAGAGCGCGCCGGGTGGCGAGACGCCGGCGCCGCCGAAGGCGTAATCCCGAGAACGCTCAGGCAAAAGGACTGCACCCGACGCAAGTCACATCTGGAGAGCGGCCCGCGCGACGTTGATGCGACGGGTCCACCGAAGGGGCACCGGCGCGCAGCGCACGACGCGCGCCGCAATCTCTCAGGTAAAAGGACAGACGGGGCGAAACGGCATTGCGTTTCGCCCTTTTTGTCGCTGCCACCGGGAGCGCCCTTGCCGAAGACCACTCCGCTCAATGCCGTGCATCGCGCCTCCGGTGCGCGCATGGTCGACTTCGGCGGCTTCGACATGCCGCTGCACTACGGCTCGCAGATCGAGGAGCACCACGCGGTGCGCCGCGACGCCGGCATGTTCGACGTGTCGCACATGCGCATCGTCGACATCGCCGGACCCGACGCGAAGGCGTTCCTCCGCTACGCGCTCGCGAACAACATCGACAAGCTGACCACGCCGGGCAAGGCGCTCTACGGGTGCATGCTCGCGGAGAACGGCGGCGTGATCGACGACCTGATCGTGTATTGGCGCGGCGACGATGCCTACCGGGCCGTCGTCAACGCCGCCACCGCGGACAAGGACGTCGCCTGGCTGCGCAGCCTCGCGGCACGCGTCGCTTCGTCGACGAGCCTGATGGAGCGCGTCGATCTCGCCATGATCGCCGTGCAGGGACCGAACGCGCGATCGCGCACGTGGCTCGCGTTGCCCGAGGCCGAGCACGCAACGCGCGACCTCAAGCCTTTCAATGGGGTCCCCGTATCGACGCGGCGCTGCGAGCTCTTCGTCGCGCGCACGGGCTACACCGGCGAGGACGGCTTCGAGATCATGCTGCCCGCGGCGTGCGTCGAGGAAGTGTGGCGTGCGCTGCAATCCGCGGGCGCGCGTCCGTGCGGCCTCGGCGCGCGCGATACGCTGCGGCTCGAAGCGGGCATGAACCTGTACGGGCAGGACATGGACGAGACGGTGACGCCGCTCGAATCGGCGCTCGCCTGGACCGTCGATCTCGTGTCGGAGCGCGACTTCGCCGGGAAGGAGGCGCTCCTCGCCCAGCCGCCATCGCGCCGGCTCGCGGGCCTCGTCCTGCTCGACACCGGCGGCGTGCTGCGCGCGCACCAGAAGGTGCACACCGGCAACGGCCACGGCGAGATCACGAGCGGCACCTTCTCGCCCACGCTCGGCAAGTCGATCGCGCTCGCGCGCATCCCGGCCGGCGTGCACGACGGCAGCACCGTCGAGGTCGAAGTCCGCGATCGCCGGCTGGCGGCGCGCGTCGTGAAACCGCCGTTCGTTCGCAACGGCAAGATCCTGGTGAAGGAGAGCTCATGAACGTTCCCGCCGACCTGCATTACACCGAGAGCCACGAATGGGTGCGCCGTGAAGGCGACGGCACCGCGACGGTCGGCATCACCGATCATGCGCAGGCCGCCCTCGGCGACCTGGTGTACGTCGAGCTGCCGGCCGTGGGGCGCAAGGTCAAGGCCCGCGACGCCGTGGCCGTCGTCGAATCGGTGAAAGCCGCCAGCGACGTCTACGCGCCGATCGCGGGCGAGATCGTCGCGGTCAACGAAGCGCTGAAGAGCGCGCCGGAACAGGTCAACGCCGACGCCTACGGTGCGTGGCTGTACAAGCTCAAGCCGGACGACGCCGGCGCCATCGACTCGCTGCTCGGCGCCGATGCGTACGTGGCGAGCGTCGGCGAGGCCTGATCCGCGCCGGGATGGAGAAGCCATGAAGATGAACGAACCCCGCGCGCCTTCGCTGGCCGCGCTCGAGGATCACGGCAACTTCGTGACTCGCCACATCGGCACGACCGACGCCGATCAGCGCGCGATGCTCGACGCGATCGGTGTCGCCTCGCGCGCCGCGCTGATCGATGCGGTCGTGCCTGGCGCGATCCGCAGCCGCGGGCCGCTGCCCTTGCCGGGCCCGCGCACCGAGGCCGAGGCGCTCGCGCAACTGCAGGCGATCGCCGACCGCAACCGCGTGATGAAAACGTACATCGGCCAGGGGTACTACGGCACGCACACGCCGCCGGTGATCCTGCGCAACGTGCTGCAGAGCCCCGCGTGGTACACGGCGTACACGCCCTATCAGCCGGAGATCGCGCAGGGGCGGCTCGAAGCGCTGCTGAATTTCCAGACGATGGTGACCGACCTCACCGCGATGGACATCGCCAATGCGTCGATGCTCGACGAGGCGACCGCGGCGGCAGAGGCGATGACGCTGCTGCATCGGGTGGGCGGGGGCGGGAGCACGGTGTTCTTCGTGGCCGACGACGTGTTCGGGCAGACCCTCGACGTCGTTCGCACGCGCGCCGCACCGCTCGGGATCGAGGTGGTCGTCGGAGCGGCCGAGGAGGCTGCCGACGCCGACGCGTTCGGCGTGCTGCTCCAGTATCCGGGCGGCAACGGCGAGGTGCGCGACTATCGCGCGCTCGCCGAGCGCGTGCACGCGCGCGGCGGCCTCGTCGCGTGCGCCAGCGACCTTCTCGCGCTCACGCTGCTCGTCGCGCCCGGCGAATGGGGCGCGGACGTCGTCGTCGGCTCGTCGCAGCGCTTCGGAGTGCCGATGGGCTACGGCGGGCCGCACGCCGCATTCATGGCGACGCGCGACGCATACAAGCGCGCGCTGCCCGGGCGCCTCGTGGGCGTGACCGTCGACGCCGGCGGCGCGCCGGCGTACCGCCTCGCGCTGCAGACGCGCGAGCAGCACATCCGCCGCGAGAAGGCGACGTCGAACATCTGCACGGCGCAGGTGCTGCTCGCGGTGATCGCGAGCATGTACGCCGTCTACCATGGCCCCGAAGGGCTCACGCGCATCGCCGAACGCGTGCACCGCCTGACCGTCCTGCTGCGCGACGGATTGCTGCGCCTCGGCTTCGACGTGTCCCGGCACGCCTTCTTCGACACCCTCACGGTGCGCAGCGGCCCGCGCACGCGCACGGTGCTCGAGCGTGCCGTTGCCGCCGGCGTCAACCTGCGCCTCGTCGACGACGCGACGCTGGGCCTTTCACTCGACGAGACCACGACGGCCGGGGACGTCGAGCGGCTCTTCACGGTCTTCGCCGGCGAGGCAACCACGCTGTCGCTCGCGGAGCTCGATCACGCGGCGCCGGATGCGATTCCCGCCGCGCTGCGGCGCAAGTCGGCGTTCCTCACGCACCCGGTGTTCCACCGGCATCGCTCCGAGACGGCCATGCTGCGCTATCTGCGCGGCCTCGCCGACCGCGACCTCGCGCTCGATCGCGCGATGATCCCGCTCGGCTCGTGCACGATGAAGCTCAACGCCACAGCGGAGATGATTCCCGTCACGTGGCCGCAGTTCGCGTCGCTGCACCCGTTCGCGCCGGACGACCAGGCGCGCGGCTACGCCGAGCTCGTGGGCGAGCTCGAGTCGATGCTGTGCGCGGTGACCGGCTACGACGCGGTGTCGCTGCAGCCGAACGCGGGATCGCAGGGCGAATACGCGGGCCTGCTCATGATCCGCGCCTATCACGCAAGCCGCGGTCACGGCCACCGCGACGTGTGCCTCATCCCCGCGTCGGCGCACGGCACCAATCCCGCATCGGCGCAGATGGCAGGGCTGCGCGTCGTCGTGGTCGCGTGCGATGCCGCGGGCAACGTCGACCTGGCCGATCTGAAATCGAAGGCCCAGGCGCATCGCGACGATCTCGCCGCGGTCATGATCACGTACCCGTCGACGCACGGCGTGTTCGAGGCGGGCGTGTCGGATCTGTGCGACATCGTGCATGCCAACGGCGGCCAGGTGTACGTCGACGGCGCCAACCTCAACGCGCTCGTCGGCGTCGCGGCCCCCGGTCACTTCGGCGCGGACGTCTCGCACCTCAACCTGCACAAGACGTTCTGCATTCCCCACGGCGGCGGCGGGCCGGGCGTGGGCCCGGTGGCGTGCAAGGCGCATCTCGCGCCGTTCCTCCCGGGACATCGCCAGTTGCGCGGTCGCAATGCGGGCAATGTCCCGCAAAACGCCGCGCCGCGGCCCATCGGCGCCGTGAGCGCCGCGCCGTACGGCTCCGCAGCGATCCTCCCGATCTCGTGGATGTACGTGACGATGATGGGCGCCGAAGGGCTGCGCGCGGCGACCGAGAGCGCAATCCTCGCCGCCAACTATGTCGCGCGCCGGCTCGCGCCCCACTATCCCGTGCTCTACAGCGGCCCGGGGGGGTTCGTCGCGCACGAATGCATCCTGGACCTGCGCCCGCTCAAGGCCACGAGCGGCATCGAGGCCGAGGACGTCGCCAAGCGCCTCATGGACTATGGCTTCCATGCGCCGACGATGAGCTTCCCGGTGCCCGGCACGCTGATGGTCGAGCCGACGGAGAGCGAGTCCAAGGCCGAGCTCGATCGTTTCATCGATGCCATGATCGCCATCCGCGCCGAGATCCGTGCCGTCGAGGCGGGCCGCATGGACCGCAAGGACAATCCGCTCAAGAACGCGCCGCACACCGCGGCTGCCGTGTGCGACGACACGTGGACGCACGGCTACACGCGTGCGCAGGCGGCGTATCCCGTGGCCACGCTGCGCGGCGCGAAATACTGGCCGCCGGTCGCGCGCGTCGACAACGTCTACGGCGATCGCAACCTGTTCTGCAGCTGCATTCCGGTGAGCGACGCGGGCACGGAAGAGGACGCGGTCGCCGAGCAGGCCGCGGCCTGATGCGCATCCTGGTGCTGGGCGGTGGCGTCATCGGCGTCACCGCCGCGTGGTATCTCGCGCACGACGGCCACGACGTCACGCTCGTCGATCGCCACGCCGGGCCCGCGCTGGAGACGTCGTTCGCCAACGGCGGCCAGATCTCCGCGTCCTACGCCGAGCCGTGGGCGAATCCCGAAGCGCCGCTCAAGATCCTGAAGTGGCTCGGACAGGAGGACGCGCCGCTCCTGTTCCGCCTGCGTGCCGACTGGCGGCAGTGGCGCTGGGGCCTGCAGTTCCTGGTCGAATGCCTCCCCTCGCGCACGCGCCACAACACCGTGCAGTGCCTCAACCTCGCGCTCTATTCACGTGCCTGCCTGCAGAAGCTGCGCGCGGAAACGGGCATCGAGTACGACCATCTCGAGCACGGCATCCTCCAGTTCTACACCGACGCGAAGGAGTTCGAGCAGGGCGTTGCCGCGGCCGGTCTCATGCGCGAGCTCGGCTGCGATCGCGACATTCGCACCGTCGACGAGTGCGTCGCCATCGAGCCGGCGCTCGCCCAGTGCCGCGACCGGCTCGCGGGCGGCATCTACACCGCGACGGACGAGTCGGGCGACGCGCAGGCTTTCACTACGGGGCTCGCGAATCTCGCCGCGGCGCGCGGCGTGAAGCTCGAATTCGGCGTCACGGTGGATCGCATCCTCACGGAAGGCGACCGCGTTGCCGGCGTTCGCGTTCACGACGCGGAAGGCGAGTTCCACACCCTGAGCGCGGACGCGTACGTGCTCGCGCTCGGAAGCTACAGCACGTTCCTCCTCGAGCCGATCGGCGTGCCGTGCAACGTGTACCCGGCCAAGGGCTACTCCGCGACGATCCGCGTCGGCGACCACAAGGGCGCGCCGACGGTGTCGCTGACCGACCTCGCGTGGAAGATCGTGCTCACGCGCCTCGGCGATCGCCTGCGGGTCGCGGGCACCGCCGAGCTCAACGGCTGGAACAAGACGCTGAATCCCACGCGCTGCGAAGCGCTCACGCGTCGCACGTTCGAGCTCTTTCCCGACGCCGGCCAGCGGGACGGTGTCCGTTACTGGACCGGATTGCGCCCCGCCACGCCGTCGAACGTTCCCCTGATCGGCCGCACGCGCTACGCGAACCTGTACCTCAATACCGGCCACGGCACGCTCGGCTGGACCATGGCCTGCGGCTCCGGTCGCGCGCTCGCCGACGTGATCTCCGGGCGCAAGCCCGAGGTCGACTTCGCGTTCACGCACCCATGATGCGTCGCTATTGCGCCGCGCACATGATCGTGGCGTTCGGCCCGTAGCCTTCGGCGATGTAGCCGCGCATGATCATTTGCGCCTGGATCGCGGGATCGGTCGTGTAGCGGTGGTTCGCGTCGACGCGGTTGTTGAAGAGCCGGTACACCGGGATGGTCCCCGCGGGACACGCGCCCGTGCCCGTGTCGGGCAGGGCCACGAAGAACGCGCTCGGCGTCTCCTCGATGTAACCGCTGTAGTTGGGATCGACGCCGATCTTGCCGAGGATGGCGTTGCACTCGTCGGGCGATGCGCTGAAGAAGTGCGAATTGCCGTGCTCGGGTGGAATGAGGAAGCGGCAAACCGGGTTCACTGATCCGCCACCCGCGGCGGCGGTCGGGAAAACCTTGAACGACTGGCCCGTCCGCGCCCAACCGGCGATGCGCCCCGAGTCGAGCGCGTCGATGTCCGGCTGCAGGGGACTGATGAAGTAATGATCGAGCGCTGCGTTGTAGAACTCGACGGTCGTCACCGGCGTGACGGGGGCGGCGGCGGTGACACCTGAGAAGTTGGTCGCGGCGTTGGCGACGATCGCGCCGGCGCGCGTGAGACTCGTCACGCCATCGGTGGGAAGCGTCGCGTAGGTCATCTGGTCGACGAACGCGTAGTTGACCGTCGCGCCGTCGGTTGCGAAGAACCCGTTCGGCACGACGTAGTCCGGCGTTACGATGCCGAGCGCGGCGAAGCCCTGCGTCGCGATCAGCACGCTCATGTGAGACGTGCTGGAGAGCGGCAGGTTGTGATCGAAGGTGAAGCTCTTGACCACGCCGTTGTGCGTGACGGTGATCTGATGCCCGCCCAGGAAGTTCTCCTCGCTGAAGCCGGCCGACTCGACCAGCACGGCGTACTGCACGGTGCCGTCGGCGTTGGAATAGATGCGGTCGATCTTGAAGGTGTGGAACTCGGCCGCGGCGAGCGGCGTGAGCGCGGCGAGTGCGCCGGCGACGAGCAGGCGGATCACGGTTTTCATACGGCCTCCATCGCCCGATGCGGCGATCGCTTCGGTCAACAGAGCGTCCGCGCGGCTATTCCAGCGACGCGCCTGGGTGCCGCACGATGGGTCGCGGCGCTCGCCGCGGTGATCGCGCTGCATGCCCGGCTGGCATGGGGCGTCGACGTGGTGACGGTGAATCAGCCCTGGCTGCACCCTGCGCCGGCAGGCGGAAGCGCCGGCGTTTTCCTCATCCTGGGCAGTTCGACCGGTGCACGCCTCGTCGGTGCGCGCTCATCGGACGGTGAGGTCTCCCTGATGCGCGGCAAGGCGCGTGCCACGGAAATCGACGTTCCGCCCGGAGAGCCCCTGGCCCTGACGCAAGCGGGGCCGCACCTGCTCGTGCGCAAGCTGAATCGGCGGGTCGTGCTCGGTGACCACGTGTCGCTCACGCTCACCCTGCGCGACGCGCAGGGCGGCACGCAGGATATCCCGGTGCAGGCGGAGGTGCGCCATCGCTCGCCCATCGACGACGAGCGCCGCGCGCACGGCGCGCACAAGCACTGACGCGCTCAGCCGGGCTCGAACACGAGCGACTCGACCGCGAGCCACCAGGCGCCGTCGTCGCGCAGCCACACGTGCACGTAGTGGCCCGCGTGTTGCGCACCATCTCGGTCGCGCTGCATGACGCGGCCGTAGCTCGCCGCCAGGTCCCCCGACGCGGATACGCGCGCCTCGCTCGGCGCGTATTCGTAGCGCGCGGCTTCGGCGGCCCGGCGCGTAGCCCATGCGTCGCCGATGGCGGGTTGATCGCCGGGGCGATATTGGCGCGCGTCGATCGTGAGGCGACCGGCGAACGCCGCCGGGTCGGCATTCGACAGGGCGTGGTCGAGCTCGGTGACCGCGGTGGCGGTCGCGTGCTCAACGGTCTGCGCCACGTCGCGCACGCGCGGACGGCGTGACCACGACGACGCATCGATCGCTGCGCCGGTTCGCCCGCCGAGGTCGAGCCATACCTTCCACTGGCCGTCGCTCTGCCGCTGCCACACCGAGAAGAACGCGCCGTGCGCCACCGGCCGCGTGCGCGCGGCGTCGACGACCTCGAACGGGCCCGTCGAATAACCGAGATCACCCGCGCGCGACACTTCGACGAGCTCCGGGCGCCAGGTCAGCGACGGTGACGGACTCGACGGCTGCGCGCGCGTGGGCCAGACCTCGACCACGCGCGTGGGCTGTGGCTCGAACACCAGGCCGTCGGGCGCGAAATGCGCGACGAAGCTTGCGTTGATGCCGCGCGCGGCGCAATCGGCCGCGAACGCCCGCTCGGCGTCGGCAAGCTCGTTGCGCGCGCTTTCGCGCGGCAGCGACGCGCACGCCACCGCGCCGAGCGCGAGCAGCCACGCCATGCGGCGGCATCGTTGCATGCGTTTCGAGACGCCCTTTCGCATGCACGGCAGTATAATCACGCGCTCTTCCCGCGGTTCGTTCATGCTGCTCCCCCGCTTCTGTTGCGCGCTCGTCGCGGCGCTCATCCTCTTCACCCCCTCGGCCGATGCCCGCAAGACCCGGGCACCCGCCAAATCGCATGTCTCCGCTGCGCCGGCGCCCGAGGTCGCGGCGCCGGGTCCCGACGGCTCGCCCGCGGTCGCGGCGGCATCGTGGGTGCTCGTCGATACGTTGAGCGGACAGACGCTCGGTGCGGCCAATGCCGACGAGCGCCGCGATCCCGCATCGCTCACCAAGCTGATGACCGCGTACGTCGTGTTCGCCGCGCTGCGCGCCAAGACGATCACGCCGTCGCAGATGGTGAACGTGTCGCCGCGCGCATGGAAAGCCGCAGGCTCGCGCATGTTCATCGAGCCCCGCAAGGCGGTGACCGTGGACGAGCTCGTACGCGGGCTGATCGTGCAGTCGGGCAACGACGCGGCGATCGCGCTCGCCGAGCTCGTGTCGGGCAGCGAGGAGGAATTCGTCAAGCGCATGAACGCCGAGGCGCAGCGCCTCGGCCTCGCGAACACGCACTTCACCAACTCCACGGGCCTTCCCGACCCGCAGCATTACTCCACGGCGGGTGACCTCGCGCGCCTCACGAGCGCGCTGATACGCGACTATCCCGAGTACTACCCGATCTACTCGCAGAAGGAATTCCGCTACAACAACATCACGCAGTCGAATCGCAACCGCCTGCTCTGGACCGACCCGTACGTCGACGGCGTCAAGACCGGGCACACCGACAGCGCCGGCTGGTGCCTCGTCGCGTCGGCCAAGCGCGGCGACCGGCGCCTCCTTTCGGTTGTGCTCGGCGCGCAAGGCGATTCGGCGCGCGCGTCGGACAGCCAGAAGCTGCTCAACTGGGGCTTCCAGGCGTTCGACACCGTGCAGCTCTATCAATCGGGGAAAGCGGTCGCCAACGTGCGCGTGTGGAAAGGCGCCGCGAAGGAAGTGCAGGCCGGCTTCCTCGCGGACCGCTATCTCACGCTGCCCAAGGGCAAGGCGGACAAGCTCAAGCTGACGCTGCAGACGCAGGAGCCGCTCGTGGCGCCGGTTCAGAGCGCCCAACCCGTCGGCGTCGTCAAAGTGGCGCTCGAAGGCAAGCAGGTCGCCGAGTTTCCGCTGATCGCGCTCGAGGACGTGCCGGTCGCCAACGTATTCGGCCGCGCGTGGGATACGGTGAGACTGTGGTTCAAGTAGAAGGAGCCGCGATGAATCCCGAGCAGATCGTGTACCTGAACGGCAGCTTCGTCGCCCTGCCGGACGCGAAGATCTCCGTGCTCGACCGGGGTTTCATCTACGGCGACGGCGTGTACGAGGTGATCCCCGTGTACCGGCGGCGTGCGTTCCGCATGCCGCAGCATCTCTCGCGGCTGTCGCGCTCGCTCGAAGGCATCCGCCTCGCGAATCCGCATACCGACGCCGAATGGCAGCGCTTGGTGCGGGCGATCGTCGAACGACAACCGTTCGACGACCAGGCCGTCTACCTTCAGGTGACACGCGGCGTGGCCAAGCGCGACCACACGTTTCCGGCCGGCGTCGCGCCGACCGTCTTCATGATGAGCAACCCGCTGGTGACGCCGTCGCGCGAGCAGGTCGAGGGCGGCGTTGCGGTCGTGACCGCCGAGGACAATCGATGGCTGCGCTGCGATCTCAAGACCACGTCGCTGCTTGGCAACGTGCTGATGCGCCAGCTCGCGGCCGACGCCAATGCCGTGGAGGCCGTCATGTTCCGCAACGGCTTCCTCACCGAGGCATCGGCGTCGAACGTCATGGTCGTTCGCGACGGCGTCGTCGTCGCGCCGCCCAAGGACAATCTCATCCTGCCGGGCATCACCTACGACGCGACGCTCGAGGTCACGCGAGCGGCGGGCGTGCCGCTCGAGATACGGCCCGTGTCGCGTGACGACGCGCTCGCCGCCGACGAGATGTGGCTGTCCTCGTCCACCAAGGAAGTGCTGGCCGTGACGACGCTCGATGGTCGTCCATTCGCCGGCGGCCATCCAGGCCCGGTCTTTCGCCGCATCCACGCCGCGTTCCAGTCTGCGAAGGCGGCCTGACGCACCGTTGTACTGCGCACACGCCGTGCGCCGTTTCGATTCGCCTTCAGT
>DATJIS010000059.1:0-29267 GCA_035493035.1 Casimicrobiaceae bacterium
GAGCGCGCGTCGTCGTATTCGAGGAAGTAGCCGTCCACCGCGAGCTCGTTGAACAGCACCTCGGCGACCGGCTCGTAGCCGCCTTCTGCGGCCCACGCGCTCTTGAAGTTGCCGCGGCACAGGTGCACGCAGACCGTCATCCCGGCCGGGCGCTCGGCGATCGCCGCGTTGATGAGCCGCGCATAGCGCCGCGGCAGCTCGTCGGGATCATCGCCGCGCGCTCGGGCGCCTTCGCGCATCTTCTGGTCGCACAGGTACGCGAGGTTGGTGTCGTCGAACTGCACGTAGGTGCAGCCGGCGGCGGCGAGGTCGCGCAGCTCCTCGCGATAGGCAGCCGCGACGTCGGCGTAGAACGCCTCGAGGTCCGGGTACGCATCGCGGCTGATCGCATTGCGCCCGCCGCGAAAGTGAAGCATGGTCGGTGACGGAATGGTCACCTTCGGCGTGCGCGACGTGATCGACTTCAGGAACTCGAAGTCAGCGCGCTGGATGGGACGCGCGTGACGCACCTTGCCGGTGACCTGCATCACCGGCGGCGCGAAGTCGATGTCGCCCTTCGCGCTGTGGAAATGCACGGCGATGCCACCGTGCGTCTCGACGCCGTCGAGCTGGGTCAGGAAATCGATGTGGAAATACGTGCGCCTGAACTCGCCGTCGGTGACGCCGCGCAGTCCGAGATCTTCCTGGAACTTGACGATGCCGCGGATCGCCTCGTCCTCGACCTTGCGCAGGGCGGCACGGTCGATGGCGCCCGACTTGAACTGGTCGCGCGCGTCGAGCAGGAATTTCGGCCTGAGGAAACTGCCGACGTGGTCGGCGCGAAACGGCGGCGTTGCGCGACGGCCGAGGCCGGCCGCCGTCGTGACTTGGCTCATGATGTCCTCCGCGTGCGTGCGGAGGATTATGCCACCCGCGTGCGCCGCATCCGCGGCGCACGCGCTTCACATCAGGCGACGAGCTCCAGTGCCTGCGGCGCACGTGCCGGCAGACCGAGGCATTCGTCGACCCGCGATCCGGGCACCGTCTCCTGATCGAGCAGCGCCTCGACCAGCAAGTCGAGACCCGGCCGATGCGCCATGAGATGCGCCTCGCAACGCTTGGCGGCATCGTCGAGCAGGTCGCGAGCCTCGCACAGCAGCTGGTCGTGCAGACTCGCCGGGATCGTGTCCTTGTCGAGCGCTGCGTAGCTGAACGCGCCGAGCGTGCTGCCGAGCCCGTACTCGCTCACCATCTTGTATGCGAGCTCCGAGGCACGCTTGAGATCGTCGGACGCGCCGCTCGACGCTTCGCCGAGCACGAGCAGCTCGGCGGCGCGGCCGCCCAGGAGCATCTCGATGCGGGCGATCATCTCCGACCGCGTGTGCAGGAACTGCTCCTCGTCCTGCGTGACCAGCGTGACGCCGAGCGCGCGACCGCGCGGCATGATCGTGACCTTCTCGACGACGCCGCAGGCCGTGAGCTTGGCGATGATCGCGTGACCCGATTCGTGCACCGCGATGCGCCGCCGCTCCTCGGCGCGCATCGCCTTGCTCATCGCTTCGACCGGCGCACCCATGCGCTTCTGCTCCAGCGCGACCTGGAAGTGCTCGAGCGTGACCGCCTTGCTGCCGTCCTGCACCGCGAGCACGGCCGCTGCGTTCACCACGTTGGCGATGGTGGCGGGCGACAGCCCGACGGCCAGCCGCGCCAGCGCGCGGAACAGCGCGTCGCGCGCAGCGGGCTGCGGCACGGCGAGGGACACGTCCTGCGCGTACAGCCGGAAAAGATGCTCGCGCTCCTCGAGGCTTGGCAGGCTCAAGTACACGGTGCGGTCGAAGCGACCGTCCCGTGTCAGGGCAGGATCGACGTTCTCCGCATGGTTGGTGGCACCGACGACGATCACGCCGTCGTTGGCCTTGAAGCCGTCGAGCTCGACGAGCAGCGCGTCGATGATGCGGTTGTTCTCGGTGTCCGCGGCGCTCGCCGCGTTCGCCGCGCGCTGGCCGATGCCGTCGATCTCGTCGATGAACACCACGCACGGCGCGAGCTCGCGCGCCTTGCGGAACAGCCGCCGCACGCGCGCGACACCGACACCGAGGAACTTGTCGGAGAAGTCGCTGCCGGCCAGTGCGATGAAGTTGGCGCCGCATTCGCCCGCGAGCGCACGCGCGAGGAGCGTCTTGCCCGTGCCGGGTGGCCCTTCGAGAAGCACGCCGCGCGGCGGCTTCGCGCCGAGCGCGGTGAATGCCTTCGGCGACTTGAGATAGCTGCAGATATCGGCCAGCGCAGCCTTGGCCTCGGCCACGCCGAGCACCTCGCCGAAGCGCGTCGAGGGCGCCTTCTGCACCTTGAAGCTGCTGTTGCGATCGAAGAACGGCGTCAGGGTCATCGCCGCGGCGCCGCAGAGCAGGAGCAGCACGAGCACCTGGTAAGCCGCCTGTCCCGAGACCTTCGCGAACATGGTCGCGACCGGATTGCGCGGCGGCTGCACGCCTTCGATGGCGAAGACCTTGAGCCCGTCGGCGCCGAGGTGCTGCGCGAGCAGCGTCGCGAGCGCTTCGTGCCCGGTCGGGATGTTGACGTAGTAGCGCGTATCGTCCCTGAGCGAGACGAGCGCGTAGCGCTCCCCGACGCCGATCGCGGCGACGTGTCCGGCGCGCAGGTCCGCACCCAGCGTCGACAGGTCCTGCTCGTGATCGAACCAGGCAGCCGAGTCCTCCGTCATGGACTTGGCGAGGGGCGAGCGATCCTGATTGCCCGGCGCGAGCGCGAGCGTCAGCAACACCGCGCTGGCGAGGACGACGAGCAGGACGAGCAGCTTCTTGCGCAATGACACGATGAATCTCCGCGACAGGATTTGCCTGGTCACGGACGCGCGCCTGTCGCCGCGATCCGTTTCTCGTTCCCCTAGGTTGTCCATCGGACGGCAAAGAGGCCGCTGAAGTGCCTATCGGCACGCAAGCCTCGGTGCTTTAGCGTCGAGAGTGAAAAGACTCTCGCCGTGGTCCTTGCGGACGACGGTTCCGACGCTCGAGCAACGCGGAAGTCGTTGTTGTGATGGGCAGGAAAGGCGCGGGCCGGCCTTTTCGACGGCTGCTGAGACACCGCCGACGCGCGTTTTCCGCACCCGCATGGAATTGCGCGCTGCAACAGCGAGGTTATCAGAACGCCATCGGCGTGTCAGCCAAAACCCGACACGCGACATCGGTAAAGTCTACCGAATTGGCGGCCCTTGGCCTCGACCAGTACAATGTCACGTTCACCGGAGACGTGGCCGAGAGGTCGAAGGCACTCCCCTGCTAAGGGAGCATACGGGCCAAAACCTGTATCCAGGGTTCGAATCCCTGCGTCTCCGCCAGATGCGTCGAGCGCGCCGACCGCGAGGCGCGCGGAAAACGGCGAGGCCTCAGCCGCGTCGAGCGCGCTCCGACCGCGAGGCGCGCGGAAAAAGGGCGAGGCCCCAGCCTCGCCCTTTGTCGCTTTCGAGGGACCGCGCCGCTACGCCTGAGAGGATCCGCGGCCGCGCTGCATCGATCCGCTGCCGCCCTGCTGCTGGCCGCCACCCGTGCCCTGGCTGTGCATCTGCTGGCCGGAGTGGCCGCCGCCCTGCTCGCTTTGCAGGCATTGCATCAGAAGCTGCTGGCCCCGGTCGGCCATCTGCCGCGCGTGCTGCTGAACCTCGCGGAAATACTGCGCAACCTCCTGCCTGCCCTGCTGCTCGGCGTCCTGCGCATACTGCTCGTAGGTCTCGCAGCCCTGGAGCGTGTGATAGAGCACGCTGATGAGGTTGTAGGTGACGTCGCTCGCGGCTTCGCCGCGTTGACCGCCCGCGCCCATCCGCGTTCCACTCGACATGCCGCTGCTGGTACCAGTCTGATTCGCCATTGCCTTCTCCTTCGCTGTGGCTCGACGACCCGCATCGGCCGGCCGCCACGCGTCATGGCGACTCGGCCCGATGCGACCATCGAGCAATCGACTGCGAAGGATGCGATGAAGTTCGCGTCGCCGGCGGCGAGCGCGCGAGGCGCGCCAAATCAGGCCGACTGCGGCGCCTTCTCGAGCTCGAACGCCTTGTGCAGCACGCGCACGGCGAGCTCGACGTACTTCTCGTCGATCACCACGGCGATCTTGATCTCCGAGGTCGAGATCATCTGGATGTTGATGTTCTCGTCGGCGAGCGCCTTGAACATCTTGGACGCGAGGCCGACGTGCGAGCGCATGCCGATGCCGACCACCGACACCTTGGCGATGCGGTTGTCGCCGATGATCTCGCGCGCCTCGAAGCTTCCAGCCGCCCGCGCGCCCCGCAGCGCGTCGACCGCCTTCTGGTACTCGTTGCGGTGCACCGTGAACGAGAAGTCCGTGTGGCCCGACGCGCCGATGTTCTGCACGATCATGTCGACGTCGATGTTGGCCTGCGCGATGGGCCCGAGGATCGCGTACGCGATGCCGGGGCGATCCTCCACGCCCATCACGGAAACCTTCGCCTCGTCGCGATTGAACGCGATCCCGGAAATGATCGCCTGTTCCATGGTGTCGTCTTCCTCGAAGGTGATGAGCGTGCCAGGCGACGTCGATTCCGGCGCCTCGAACGACGACAGCACGCGTAGCTTCACCAGGTACTTGCCCGCGAACTCCACCGAGCGGATCTGCAGGACCTTGGACCCCTGGCTCGCGAGCTCGAGCATTTCCTCGAACGTGATCGTGTCGAGCCTGCGGGCCTCGGGCACGATCCGCGGATCGGTCGTGTAGACGCCGTCGACGTCGGTGTAGATCTGGCACTCGTCGGCCTTCAGTGCCGCCGCCAGCGCGACCGCCGACGTGTCGGAGCCGCCCCGCCCGAGCGTGGTGATGTTGCCGTGCTCGTCGATGCCCTGGAATCCGGCGACCACCACGATGGTGCCGGCCTCCAGATCCGCGCGCATGCGCGCGTCGTCGATCTGCAGGATGCGTGCCTTGGTGTGCGCGCTGTCCGTGAGGATGCGCACCTGCGCGCCGGTGTAGCTCTTGGCGCGAAGCCCGCGCTCCTGCAGCGCGATCGCGAGCAGGCCGATGGTGACCTGCTCGCCGGTCGCCGCGACGACGTCCAGCTCGCGCGGGTCGGGGCTTACCGAAAGCTCCTTGGCGAGACCGAGCAGGCGGTTGGTCTCGCCCGCCATTGCGGAGGGCACGACCACCAGCCGATGTCCCTGGCGGTGAAAGTGTTCGATGCGCCGGGCGACGCTGCGGATGCGCTCGACGCTTCCCACGGACGTGCCGCCGTACTTCTGGACGATCAGCGCCATCGCGGCAGCTTCAGACCGCGCGGAACGCGAGCGTCGCGTTCGTGCCGCCGAAGCCGAACGAATTCGACAGCGCCGCGCGGATGGTCATCCTGCGCGCGGTGTTGGGCACGAAATCGAGGTCGCACTGCGGATCCTGCCGGAACAGGTTCGCCGTGGGCGGCGCCACCTGATCGCGCAGGGCGAGCGCGGTGAACACCGCCTCGATGCCACCCGCGGCGCCGAGCAAATGACCCGTCATGGACTTGGTCGACGAGACGGCGAGCTTGTAGGCATGCTCGCCGAACGCCCGCTTGACCGCGATGCACTCGGCGACGTCGCCGAGCGGCGTCGACGTGCCGTGGGCATTGATGTAGTCGATGTCGGACGGTGCGAGCCGCGCGTTGCGCAGCGCGTGCTGCATGCTGCGTGCCGCGCCGGCGCCGTCTTCCGGCGGCGCGGTGATGTGATGCGCATCCGCGCTCATGCCATAACCCGAGAGCTCGCAGTAGATCCTGGCGTTGCGATCGCGCGCGTGATCGTATTCCTCCAGCACCAGCACGCCGGCGCCTTCCCCGAGCACGAAGCCGTCGCGGTCGACGTCCCAGGGCCGGCTCGCCGTCGCCGGCTCCTCGTTGCGATGCGAAAGCGCGCGTGCCGCGCAGAAGCCGCCCACGCCGAGCGGCGAGACGGTCGCCTCCGATCCCCCGGCGATCATGATGTCGGCGTCGCCATACTCGATGAGTCGCGCGGCCTCGCCGAGGCTGTGATTGGCGGTCGAGCACGCGCTCACCGTGGCGAGGTTCGGGCCGCAGTAGCCGTACTGGATCGACACCAGGCCCGAGATCATGTTGATGATCGACCCGGGCACGAAGAACGGCGAGATCTTGCGCAGGCCGCCCTGCTCGTACGCGTGATCGGTCTCCTCGATCAGCGGCAGCCCGCCGATCCCGGAGCCGATGCATACGCCAACCATGTTCCTGTCGCCGCCATAGCCCTCGAGGCCCGCGTCGCGAACGGCTTCCATCGTCGCCACGAGGCCGTAATGAATGAACGTGTCGTAGCGGCGCGCTTCCTTGGCCGAAAGGTACTTCGATACGTCGAAGTCCTTCACCTCGCCCGCGATGCGCGACGGAAACGCCGACGCATCGAAGCGCGTGATCGCCGTGATGCCCGACCGCCCGGCGAGGATGTTCTCCCACGCCGCCGGCACGCCGACGCCTACGGGAGAGACGATGCCGAGACCGGTGACGACGACGCGGCGACGGGACATGGACGGGCGAACGCGATCTGCGTGTGGGCGTGAGCGTCGGGAACGACAACGGTCGGGGCCTGACGAGCCCGGACCTTGGCGCGGCGCGGCGCATCGCCGCGCGCGCTCGTGGGCGCTACTTCTTCAAGTGCGAGCTGATGTAATCGACGGCCTGCTGAACCGTCGTGATCTTCTCGGCTTCCTCGTCAGGAATCTCCGTCTCGAATTCCTCCTCGAGGGCCATGACGAGCTCCACCGTGTCAAGCGAGTCGGCACCGAGGTCGTCGACGAACGACGACTCGTTCTTGATCTCGGCTTCGTTCACGCCGAGCTGCTCGGCCACGATCTTCTTGACCCGTTGTTCGACGTTTTCCATGCGTCTCCTCCCCCAAGGGGATCAAAGATCCATAACCCGCGGATTTTACCAGAGGTGCGTCGCCTGTCGGCGACGAATTGCCCTCACGCCCGTCCCTGTCGCGGCTCGCGCCGGGCGACCGACGCGCCTTCACGCCATGTACATGCCGCCATTCACGTGAAGCGTCGTACCCGTGATGTAGCCCGCGCGCGGGCTCGCGAGGAAGGCCACCGCGTGGGCGACGTCCTCCGCCGCGCCGAGCCTCCCGAGCGGTATGCGACCCAGCAACGTGGTGCGTGCGGCGTCGGGCAGCTCACGCGTCATGTCGGTGTCGATGAAGCCGGGTGCAACGCAGTTGACCGTGATGTTGCGGCTTCCGACCTCCTGCGCGAGCGACTTGGTGAAGCCGACCAGCGCCGCCTTTGCGGCCGCATAGTTGGCCTGGCCGGCGTTGCCCGAAGCGCCGACCACGGAGCCGATCTGCACGATGCGGCCGTAGCGCTGCTTCATCATGCCGCGGAGCACGCCGCGCGACAGTCGGAACGCAGGCGTCAGATTTGTCGCCAGGATCGCATCCCAGTCGTCGTTCTTCATGCGCAGGAGCAGGTTGTCGCGCGTGATGCCGGCGTTGTTCACGAGGATCGTGACCGCGCCATGGCGCGTCTCGATCGACGCGAGCGCGGCGTCGCAGGCGTCCGCGTCGGTGACGTCGAGCCGAATGCCCGCACCACCCATGGGCGCAAGCGCGGTCGTGATGCGCGCCGCACCCTCCTCCGTGGTGGCGGTGCCGATCACGCGCGCACCCTGCTCCGCGAGCGCCCTTGCGATCGCCGCGCCGATGCCGCGCGTTGCGCCGGTCACGAGCGCGATGCGTCCGGCAAGCTCTGCGCTGCTCATGATGCCTTCACGGCGGCAAGTGCTTCGTCGATGGCGGCGCTGTCGCTGAGCGAGAACGTCGTGACGTCGTCCGCGATGCGCCGCGCGAGACCCGTGAGCACCTTGCCCGGACCGCATTCGACGATGTGCGTCACGCCGTCCGCGATCATCGCGCGCACGATGCCGGTCCATTGCACGGGGCTCGCCGCCTGGCGCGCCAGCGCGCCACGGATGGCATCCGCGTCGGCGTGCGTTCGAGCGTCGACGTTGTGCAGCACCGCGACGGCGGGCGGCTGCACGTCGACCTGGGCGAGGCGTTGCGCGAGCCGCTCGGCGGCGGGCGCGAGCAGCGAGCTGTGGAATGGCGCGGACACGGGCAGCAGCATCGCCCGCTTCGCGCCGCGCGCCTTCGCGGCCGCGATGGCGCGCTCGACGGCGGCGCGATGCCCTGCAATCACGAGCTGCCCTGGCGCATTGAAATTGACCGCTTCCACGACGTCGCCCTGGGCACTCTCGGCGCATGCCGCGATCACCGCGTCGTCGTCACCGCCGATCACCGCGGCCATGGCGCCCACACCGGCGGGCACGGCGTCCTGCATCGCCTCGGCGCGAAAGCGCACCAGCGGCACCGCGTCCTCGAATTTCAGCGCACCCGCGGCGACCAACGCGGTGTATTCGCCGAGGCTGTGTCCCGCCATGACCGACGGCTGCGGTCCGCCTGCGGCACGCCACGCGCGCCACACGGCGACGCCGGCGGTGAGCATGACGGGCTGCGTGTTGCGCGTGAGGTTCAGCGCCTCCGCGGGACCGCTCTCGACGAGCGTCCACAGGTCCTCGCCGAGCACCGCCGACGCGCTGGTGAAGGTCTCCTTCACGACGGGATGCGCGGCATAGCATTGCATCATCCCGACCTGCTGCGAGCCCTGGCCCGGAAAAACGAATGCCAGCTTCATGTCGATTGCGCCCGAAGAGGATGTCGAGGGCTCACCAGCGCACCAGCACCGAGCCCCACGTGAAGCCGCCGCCCACACCGAGCAGCAGCAGATGCTGGCCCGCGCGGATGCGGCCGTCGCGCACCGCGACGTCGATGGCGAGCGGAATCGACGCGGCCGACGTGTTCGCGTGCACATCCACTGTCGACACCACGCGCGACTCGGGGATACCGAGCTTGTGTGCGGTGGCGTTCATGATGCGCAGGTTCGCCTGGTGCGGGACGAGCCAGTCGACCTGCTCCGCGTGCATGCGATTGGCCTCGAGCGCCTCGTGCCCCACCTCCGCCAGCACGCGAACCGCGAACTTGAAAACGCCCGGTCCGTCCATGTGCAGGAACGGGCGACCGGTGACCTTGCCGTTGTGCACCTGTCCCGGCACGCACAGGATATCGCGATAGCGGCCGTCGGCATGCAGGTGCGCCGACAGGATTCCCGGCTCGCGCGACGGCACGAGCACGACGGCGCCCGCACCATCGCCGAACAGCACGCACGTGCCGCGATCGCTCCAGTCGAGGATCCGCGAATAGATCTCCGCGCCGACGACCAGCGCATTGCGCGCCATGCCGCTCGCGAGCATGCGGTCCGCGATCGCGAGCGCGTATACGAACCCCGAGCAGACCGCCTGCACGTCGAACGCCGCGCCGCCGTGTGCCCCGAGCTTCGCCTGCAGGGTGCACGCACTGGACGGGAAGATGGCGTCGGGCGTCGTCGTGGCGAGCACGATGAGATCGACGTCCGCCGCCGCAATGCCGGCCGATTCCAATGCCTGCCGCGATGCGGCGAGCGCGAGATCGGACGTCTGCTCGTCGTCGGCCGCGATGTGGCGCTGGCGGATGCCCGTGCGCGTGCGGATCCATTCGTCGCTGCTGTCGACGCGCCGCGCGAGCGCCTCGTTCGTCATCACCGTCGCCGGAAGATACCGGCCCGTGCCCACGATGCGGCTATGCATGCGTGGCGGCCGGGCCCGGAGCCGGCGTCGGCGCGGCGACGGGGGCCGCCATGGGCATTCCGGCGATGCGCTGGGCGATGCGGTCGAGCACACCGTGGCTTACTTCGGCATAGGCCTTGTCGAGCGCGTTGGCGAACGACGCGGCGTCGGCCCCGCCGTGGCTCTTCACCACCACGCCCTTCAGGCCGATCAGCGTCGCGCCGTTATAGCGGCGCGGATCGATGCGCCGCTTGAACGCGAGCATCACCGGATAGGCGAACAATGCCGACGCGCGGGTGAGCGGATTGCGCGTGAACTCGGCCTTGAGGAAGTCGTAGAGCATCATCGCGAGGCCTTCCGAGGCCTTGAGCGCCACGTTGCCCACGAATCCGTCGCACACCACGACCTTGGTCGTGCCGTTGTAGATGTCGTCGCCCTCGACATTGCCGAAGAAGTTGAGCCCCGAGACCTTGAGCAGCTCCGCCGTCTCCTTGACGAGATCGTTGCCCTTGATGTCTTCCTCGCCGATGTTGAGCAGGCCCACGGTCGGACGCTCGTCGCCCTCGACGGCCGCCACCAGCGCGCTGCCCATCGCGGCGAACTGCACGAGCTGCACAGGCGAGCAGTTCACGTTGGCGCCGAGGTCGAGCACGGTCGTCTGGCCGTGGCGCGTCGGCAGCTGCGAGGCGATCGCGGGGCGGTCGATGCCGGGCAGCGTCTTCAGCACGAATCGCGCGATCGCCATCAGGGCACCGGTGTTGCCCGCGGAGACGCAGGCGTCGGCCGCACCGTTGCGCACGAGATTGACGGCGACGCGCATCGACGAATCCTTCTTCTTGCGCAGCGCGTCGGCGGGCGGCTCGTCCATGTCGACGACCTCGCTCGCCGCCTGCGTGCGCAGCCGACCGCGCACGCGGGCGCTGACCTTGCGGAGCGCGGCCTGCATGTCGGCCTCGCGACCGACGAGGATCACCTGGGCGTCGGGACGCTTGCGCAGGAAGCGCGCGGCGGCCGGCACCGTGACCGCGGGGCCGTGATCGCCGCCCATCGCATCGACGGCTACCGTGACTGGCATGGATTCGGGAGCAGGTTGTTCCTGCAATGCGCGTGCGTGACCGCGCGTGCCGCGCGGCGCGCGCGATTGTACGCTGTCACGCGGCGCACCGGCCGCGCGCGTTACTCGTCGGCCTTCGTCCGGACGACCTTCTTGCCGCGATAGTAGCCGCTCGGGCTGATGTGATGCCGGCGATGCACTTCGCCGCTCACCGGCTCGACCGCGAGCGGCGGCGTGTCGATGTGGTCGTGCGCGCGGTGCATGCCGCGCTTGGACGGCGACTTCTTGTTCTGCTGGACTGCCATGCTGCTCTCCTGTTGTGCGGGTTCGTGATCCGTTACGTCGCTAGGTCGGCGGCGCGCACTCGTCGCTCGCATGGCGCGGCGCGAACGGCACGGCGAGCACGAGCTCGTCTTCGACGAGCTCCAGCGGATCCACCGGCCCGCTCGCGAGCACGACCTCGAGCTCGCTGTTGTTGTCGAGATGCGCGACCTCGTCCGCCGAGCGCCCGAGCAGCACCTCGGAGTGCTCATCCACCGGCCAGCGAAGAACGCCGAGACAGCGCTGGCACGTGAGCGGCAGCTCGCCTTCGATGTCGAGGTCCAGCGCCGGCCTGCCCATCGCGTCGACCGTGCCGCGGATGCGCCACCGGATCGGGGCAGGCTCTGCCACGATCAAATCCGCGATGCGGGGCAACGCCACCGCGTCGACAGTGCCCTCGAGCGCGCTCCGCTCGCGTACCAGGCGAAAGGCATCGAAGCGACCGGTGCCCGGGGAGACCGCGGAATCGCGCTGCATCGACTGCGCCGGACGAGGCCAGCCACCGGCCGCCACCGCCCGCAACGTAAACCCGGGATAATATTCCCATCGTCGGGTCGTGTCAAAAAAAAGCGTCGCAAAAACAATGCCGAAGCTCCTCGTGCTGGCCTCCACCTCGCGCTACCGCCGCATGCTCCTGGAGCGCCTCGGTTGCCCGTTCGAGGTCGCCTCGCCGGGCATCGACGAGGCGCCCCTTCCAAGCGAGCCGCCTGCGGCGACGGCGTCCCGACTGGCCGAGGCCAAGGCGCGGGCCGTGGTGGGCCGCTACCAGGACGCGCTCGTCATCGGATCCGACCAGGTCGCCGAGCTCGACGGCCGCGCCGTCGGCAAGCCCGTCGATCACGCCGACGCCATCGCGCAGCTCCGCGCCGCATCCGGCCGCACCGTGGTGTTCCACACCGGGGTGGCATTGGTCGATGCGGCGAGCGGCCGCTGCCGTTCGCGCCTCGTCGACGTCGCCAGCACGTTTCGCGTGCTGACCGACGACGACATCGCACGCTATCTCGCGCGTGAGCAGCCGTACGACTGCGCGGGCAGCGTGAAATCGGAGGGATTCGGCATCGCGCTCTTCGAGCGCATTGCGAGCGACGATCCCACGGCGCTCATCGGCCTGCCGCTCATCGCCGTGGCGTCGATGCTGCGCGACGAGGGCTACGACGTCCTCGCGCGGGCGTGATGGCGGCGCTGTATCTCGTGCCGAATCTGCTGGGCGTGGTCGAGCCGGCGCGCGTCCTGCCGGCACACACGATCGCCGTCGCGCGCGCGCTCACGCACTGGGTGGTCGAGACGCCCAAGGCGGCCCGTGCGTTCCTGAAGACCGTCGAGGTCCCGCAACCCATCGCGACGCTGCACATCGAGGCGTTGCCCAAGCACGCCGACGCCGCACGCTGCGCGGGGCTGCTGGAACCCGCCCTCGCCGGCCGCGACATCGGACTGCTGTCGGATGCGGGTTGCCCGGGCGTCGCGGACCCCGGCGCCGCACTGGTCGCGGCCGCGCATGCCCGCCGTGTCCGGGTCGTGCCGCTGGTGGGCCCCTCCGCGATCCTGCTCGCGCTGATGGCCGCCGGCATGAACGGCCAGCGCTTTGCGTTTCATGGCTATCTGCCGGTCAGGCCGGATGCGCGCGCGCAGGCTCTGCTTCGGCTCGAGCAGGCGTCACGCAACGACGACTGCACGCAGATCTTCATCGAGACGCCGTATCGCAACGCCGCGATGATCCAGGCCTGCGCGCAGGCGCTGCAGGCGTCGACGACGCTGTGCGTGGCCGCCGATCTCACGCTCGACACGGAGACGATCGAGCGGCGCGACGCGCGCGAATGGCGCGAGGCCGACGCAAGGCGCTTCGATAAGCGCCCCGCGATCTTTCTGATTCAGGCCGCTAGGGCGCCGACGTCTCGTCCTCGGGCCAGTTCTTGATGTACGACTTCAGCATGCGGTTCTCGAAGCTCTGCTCCTCGTAGACCGCCTTGGCGACGTCGTGGAACGACACGACGCCCTGCAGGGTGGTGTCGTCCATCACCGGCACGTAGCGGGCGTGGCGCTCGAGCATGATGCGCCGCAGCTCCATGACGTCGAGGTGCGGCGTGGCCGTCAGCGGATCGCGCTGGCAGATCTCTTCGATCCGGAGGCTTCCGAGCGCGCCGCCGCGCTCCGACAGTGCCTTCAGCACTTCCGCGAATGTCAGGATGCCGGCCATGCGACCGCGGTCCATGACCACCAGCGAGCCGATATCGTGATGCGCCATGACCTTGACCGCGTCGAGCACGGCGCCGTCGGGCGTGGTCGTGAACAGCGCATTGCCCTTGATGCGCAGGATCTCGCTGACCAGCATGAGGTTCTCCTTCGACGCCGACGAGCCAGATTAAGCCTGCAAGCGCGGCGTGACAAGCGTCAGGCTTCGAACGGCCGGCGCTCGCGCAACGCCTGCGCGAGCGTGCCCGCGTCGACGTACTCGAGCTCGCCACCGACGGGCACGCCGCGGGCGAGGCGTGACACCGTGAGCCCGCGCGCGGCGAGCATCTCGCCGATGTAATCCGCGGTGGCCTCGCCCTCGTTCGTGAAGTTGGTGGCGAGCACGACCTCGCGCACTTCGCCGTCGGTCGCGCGCTTCAGAAGGCGGTCGAGATGGATCTCGCGGGGGCCGATCCCGTCGAGCGGCGACAGGCGTCCCATCAGCACGAAATACAGGCCGTTGTAGGCCTGCGTCTGCTCGACCATCAGGAGATCGGCGGGCGTCTCGACCACGCACAGCTGCGCCGCGTCGCGCTTGCCCGAGCGACACAGCGCGCACAACGTGTCTTCGGTGAACGTGTTGCAGCGCTCGCAATGACGCACCACGGCCGAGGCGTGCGACAGCGCGAGCGCGAGGCGGTGCGCGCCGGCACGATCGTGCTGCAGCAGGTGCAGCGCCATGCGCTGCGCGGCCTTCGGTCCAACGCCGGGGAGGCAGCGCAACGCGCTCGCGAGCTCGTCGAGGCTGCCGAGGGGCTCGCGTGCCGCATGGCTGCGCGCATTGCCGCGCACGGCGGGACGATCCTCGCCGCTCATGAAGCCTTCATCAGAACGGCAGCTTGAATCCGGGCGGCATGGGCATGCCCATGGTCAAGCCCGACATCTTTTCCTGCGTCGTGCTCTCGACCTTGCGCACGGCATCGTTGAACGCGGCCGCCACGAGGTCCTCGAGCATGTCGCGCTCCTCGCCGAGGAGCGACGGATCGATCTGCACGCGCTTCACGTCATGCCGGCACGTCATCACGACCTTGACCATCCCCGCACCCGCCTGGCCTTCGACCTCGGTCCTGGCGAGCTCCTCCTGGGCGCGCTTGAGATTGTCCTGCATCTGCTGGGCCTGCTTCATCAGGCCGGCGAGCTGGTTCTTCATCATGATGCGGAGTCCTGCGTTGGATTTGGCGTGGACGCGGGCAACGGCTCGACGGTTTCCGCCTTGACGCGCCCGTCGAAGCGCGTGATGAGCTCGCGCACGAACGGCTCGTCGCGGAAGGCCTGCTCGCCCTTGGCTTTGGCTTCGGCGCGCTGGCGCCGCTCCTGCGCCGCGAGCGACGTGTCCGACGTGTCGCCCACCTCGAACGCGAGCAGGAGACGCCGGCCCACCGCGGCCTCCAGCGCAGCCTTGAGCTTGTCGGCATAGGACCTGTCGGCGAGATGCTTGTGCGACGTGGGCAGCGCGAGCGTGAGCGCGTTGCCATTGACCGCGCGGAGCTCGGATTGCGCAGCGAGCTGCGCCGCCATGCCGGTGAGCTTCATGCCCGCGACGAACGTCGGCCATGTCTCGGGTGCGGGCATCGGCACCGCCGGCGTCGACGGCTCGACGCGCGACGGCGCGTTCACGCGCGACGGCGAATCCGCGGCCGCGCGCAGCGATGCGACGTTGGACACGCCCGGCGCCGGGGCGGCGGTGCGCGTCGAGGCCGTTGCGGCCGCGGCACGCGCCGGCGCGGCCGACGCAGGGCGCTCGCCCCGCGCACCGCCGGTCGTCGGTGCCGCGTCCGCGCTTCCTTTGCCCGGCTCGAATGCCAGCAGTCGCAGGAGCGTCATGGCGAACCCCGTGGTCTCGTCGGGCGCGAGGGGCAGGTCGACACGACCCTGCACGCAGATCTGGTAGCAAAGCTGCACGGCTTCCGGCGTGAAGCGGGCCGCCGCGGCCATCACGCGCTCGCCGTCGTCGAACTGCGCGGCGGCGTCGGGAACGGCTTGCGCGACCGCCATGCGATGGAACAGCGATGCGAGCTCGTCGAGCGCGCTCGAGAGCGAGAGGCCGCGCTCGGCGAGCGCGCGCGCTTCATCGAGCAGCGCCGCGCCGTCGTCCGACGCCAGCGCATCGACGATGCGATAGAGGAAGTCGCGGTCGACCACGCCCAGCATGGCGCGCACCGCGGTCTCCTCGAGGCTGCCGCCGCCGAAGGCGATGGCCTGGTCGAGCAGCGAAAGGCCGTCGCGCATCGAGCCTTGCGCGGCACGCGCGATCAGCCCCACGCTCGCGGTGTCGTGCGCGACGCCTTCCGCCTCGAGGATGTGCGTGAGGCGCTGCGCGACGAGCTCGGGACCGAGCGGCTTCAGGTTGAACTGCAGGCAACGCGACAGCACCGTGATCGGGATCTTCTGCGGATCGGTGGTCGCGAGCACGAACTTGACATGCTCGGGCGGCTCCTCGAGCGTCTTCAGCATCGAGTTGAAGGCCGCCTTCGACAGCATGTGCACCTCGTCGATCAGGTACACCTTGTAGCGGCCGGCCGTGGCGGCATAGCGCGCGTTGTCGAGGATCTCGCGCATGTTGTCGATGCCGGTGTTGGAGGCGGCGTCGAGCTCGAGCAGATCGACGAAGCGCCCGGCGTCGATGTCGCGGCACGCCGCGCATTCGCCGCACGGCGTGGCGGACACGCCGCGCTCGCAGTTGAGGCTCTTCGCGAGGATGCGCGCGATGGTCGTCTTGCCGACGCCGCGCGTGCCCGTGAGCAGGTAAGCGTGATGCAGGCGTCCGTTCGCGAGCGCGTTGGACAGCGCGGTCACGACGTGCTCCTGGCCCGTCAGCTCGGCGAATGCCTTGGGCCGCCACTTGCGGGCGAGGACCTGGTAGGACATCGTGGATCTGAGCGAAGCGCCGAAAGTACGGCGCAACGCTACAACATGCGGCCGTTACGACGCCGCGTCAATGGGGTGGCGAGCCGTTCCCCCGGCACTTGCCGTGACCCGCTGTGGCTGCTTCCTTCCGGACCTGACCAGGTTCACGAGGCGGCAATGCGGGGCGACCCGCCGTTGATCGGTGCGCATCGCGCGAAACGACATTATACCCGTCCTTTCCGACGAACCGTCGGAGGACCCGTCGCCCCTGCGGCTATAATCGCCGCGTTTGCATCGTCGACGGGGATGATTTGCTTGCATCCGATCCCGCTCGATGGCGACACGGCGTCGTGCGACGGGCCACTCTGCTCGCCGGCGCCGGTGCGCTCGTGCTTTGCGGCTGCGGTCCTGCCATGGCGCCCACGCCGGCACCCGCGGTCAATGCGCTGATCGTCGTCGTTCGTCCTGGTCCCACCACATGGTTCGCGGGCGAGAACGGCCGCCCGGCCGGGCTCGATCACGATCTCATCGAGCGGTTCGCGCGCGAGCAGAAGCTTCCTCTCATGGTCGTCGTCGCCGAGAACGCGACGCAGCTCATCAGCAAGGTCGCTCACGGCGACGCGCACATCGGCGCCGGCGGCCTGTTCCAGCTTCCTCCGCCCGATGCGCACGCGCCGCCGGAGGCGCGCGCGCGCGTGCTGTGGACCGACGGCTACCATTCCGTCGAGCCGGTGCTGATCTACAACAGCGAGAGCTACAAGCCGCAGTCGTGGTCCGATCTCACGGGTGCGACGATCGCTTACGCGGAGCACACCGGTCTCGAAGCCTCGATTGCCGCGGTCCGCACCGCACATCCGGAAGTGCACTGGAAGCCGCTCGACCCGCCTTCCGCCGACGCACTCATCGCGCAGGTGTCGGAAGGCGACATCGACTATGCGATCGTCGCGTCGTCGGACGCCGCGGCGTCGCGCAACGTGTACCTCGATTTCGACGTCGCGTTTCCCCTGGGGCCGCGGCGCGAGCTCGCCTGGGCCGTGTCGCCGGACCATCCCGAGCTCCGCGCGGCGGTCGACCAGTTCTTCCGCCGCCTGCGCGCCGACGGCACGCTCGCGCGCTACGCCGAGCGCTACTTCGGCGCGCGCGACATCGAGCGCATCGACGCGGGGATCTTCCGCGACCGCATCGACAAGACGCTGCCGCAATACCGCTCGTTCTTCTACGACGCCCAGGCGGAGACCGGCATCGAATGGCGCCTCCTCGCGGCGGTCGCCTACCAGGAGTCGCAGTGGGATCCACTCGCCACCAGCGAAACCGGTGTGCGCGGCCTCATGCAGCTCACCGAGGACACGGCGCGCAAGCTCGGTGTGGCCGACCGCCTCGACGCCAAGTCTTCCGCGCTCGGCGCGGCACGCTACCTGCGCGAGCTCAAGGACAAGTTGCCCGCGCGCATCGCCGAGCCCGATCGCACATGGCTCGCGCTCGCGGCGTTCAATATCGGCATCGCGCACCTCGAGGATGCGCGCATCCTCGCGCAGCGGCAGAAGCTCAATCCGGACTTGTGGACCGACGTGAAGAAGACGCTTCCACTCCTCGCGCAGCAGGACTACTTCTTGCAGGCGAAATACGGCTACGCGCGCGGCGGCATGCCCGTGGCGTTCGTCGATCGCGTGCGCGCGTACTACGACGTGCTGCTGCGCACCGAGGAGCCGTATCACGCTCGCCTGCGCGTAGCCGCCACGCCGCAGTCGACGCTGCCGGCACTCGTCGCGCCGGCAGCGCGCAGCACGGCGCCCACGGAGCCCGCCGCGCCTGCGCAGACCGCCGCGCTCGCCCGCTGAACGCGCGCACCGTCAACGCCGGCGCACGCCATACCCGCGCCATCGCCTAAGATGCGCGCATGCCGCGCATCACTCAATGCGTCCTCGCGTTTCTGCTCGCTGCAGCGACGATGCTCGCGCACGCGGCCGACCGGGCCGCCTCGGTGTACGTCGAGGAGCTCACGTCGACCGAGCTTGCGGCACGCGTGCGCGCGGGCGCGACCACCGTCCTCGTTCCGATCGGCGGCACCGAGCAGAACGGCGCGCACATGGCGCTCGGCAAGCACAATGCGCGTGCGCGCGCGCTCGCCGGGCGCATCGCGAGCGCGCTCGGAAACGCCCTGGTCGCACCGGTGATCGCGTACGTTCCCGAGGGGCGCACCGATCCACCCAGCGCGCACATGCGTTTTCCCGGCACGATCACGATCACCGACGCGGCATTCGAGCAGGTGCTCGACGGCGCGGCGCGCAGCTTCCGCGCGCACGGTTTTCGCGACATCGTCTTCCTGGGCGATCACGGCGGCTACCAGAAGGACGAGCAGCGCGTCGCCGAGCGGCTCGATCGCCAATGGGCGCGGAGCGACGTGCGCGTGCATGCCGTGCCGGAGTACTATCGCGCCGCGTCGATCGGATACGCCAGGCTGCTGCGAGACCGAGGCTACGCCGACGCCGAGATCGGTACGCACGCGGGCCTCGCCGACACGTCGCTCACGCTGGCGCTCGACCCCGAGCTCGTGCGCGCCGATGCGCTTGCGCGGGGCGCCGGCGTCGCCGGCGTCGAAGGCGATCCCGCGCGCGCCAGCGCCGCGCTCGGCGAAGCCGGCGTGGCGCTCATCGTCAAGGACACCGTCGCCGCGATCCGCAAGGCCACGCGGCGCTGAATCCCTTCGTATTCGTCTTCGTGAGAACCCTCGTGAACCTCTCCTGCTTTCGCCTCGCCTGCCTTGCCGCGCTCGTCGTCTCGGGCGTCGCGACCGCGCAGGCCCCCGGTCCCGCGCGCGTCACCATCGCGACCGTGCCGGGAATGCCGCCCGTGGTGGACGCGGCCAACCTGTACAGCGAGACGACTGCCAACAAGCTGTCGAGCGCCGTTGCCGGCGCGCTGCCTCGTGTCTACGTGCCCAACGTCGTCTCCAATGACGTGTACGTCATCGATCCCGCCACGCATCAGGTGGTCGATCGCTTCAAGGTTGGGCTGAATCCGCAGCACGTCGTGCCGTCGTGGGACCTGCAAACGCTGTGGGTGGCGAACAACGCGGAGAACACCCGGAAGGGCAGCCTGACGCCGATCGATCCCAAGACCGGCAAGCCGGGCAAGCCCGTCGCCGTGGACGACCCTTACAACATGTATTTCACGCCCGACGGCCGTTCCGCGATCGTCGTCGCGGAGGCGTTCAAGCGACTGGACTTTCGCGATCCGCACACGATGGCGCTGCAGTCGTCGCTGCCGACGCCCGACTGCGGCGGCATCAATCACGCCGATTTCTCCATCGACGGCCGCTACGCCATCTTCACCTGCGAGTTCGGCAAGGGCCTCGCCAAGATCGACTTCGTCGATCGCAAGGTGGTCGGCTACCTCAAGCTGTCGCGCGGCGGCATGCCGCAGGACATTCGGGTGTCGCCCGACGGCAAGCGCTTCTACGTCGCCGACATGATGGCCGACGGCGTCTTCGTCATCGACGGCGAATCATTCAAGGAAGTGGGCTTCATCGCGACCGGCAAGGGGACGCACGGCCTCTATCCGAGTCGCGACGGCAAGAAGCTCTATGTGGCCAACCGCGGATCGAACAGGATCCACGGACCTGCGCACGGACCCGGCAGCGTGTCGGTGATCGATTTCGCCACCGAGAAGGTCGAGGCGACATGGCCCATACCCGGCGGCGGCAGTCCCGACATGGGTAACGTGAGCGCCGACGGCAAGGAGCTCTGGCTGTCCGGGCGCTACGACAACGTCGTGTACGTGTTCGACACCGCCAAGGGAAGCGTGACGACCATTCCGGTGGGACACGAGCCGCATGGGCTCGCGGTATGGCCTCAGCCGGGGCGCTACAGCCTCGGGCATACGGGCAACATGCGTTGAAGAGCACGCTTGGGATCGGGAAGCCGGCGCCTTGCGGCGCCGGACGCTAACCCTTTACGGCCCGCCGATGGCGGGCCGTTTCCATTCAACCTTTGCGTGCTATGCGGTCGACGCCGCCCATGTACGGCACCAGCACCTGGGGCACGGTGATCGACCCATCGGGCTGCTGATAGTTCTCCATCACCGCCACGAGCGTGCGGCCCACGGCAAGTCCCGAGCCGTTCAGCGTGTGCACGAGCTCCGGCTTGCCCTGCGCGTTGCGAAAGCGCGCCTGCATGCGCCGAGCCTGGAACGCCTCGCAATTCGAGCACGACGAGATCTCGCGGTACGCGCCCTGTCCGGGCAGCCACACCTCGAGATCGTAGGTCTTCGCCGACGCGAAGCCGATGTCCGCCGTGCATAACGCGACAACGCGGTACGGGAGCTCCAGGCGCTGCAGGATCGTCTCGGCGTGACGCGTGATCTCCTCGAGCGCTTCGTACGAGCGCTCCGGTTCCACGATCTGCACGAGCTCGACCTTGTCGAACTGATGCTGCCGGATCATGCCGCGCGTGTCCTTGCCGTAGCTGCCGGCCTCCGAGCGGAAGCACGGCGTATGCGCCGTCAGCTTCACCGGCAGCGCTTCGAGCGGCAGGATCTCCTCGCGCACGCTGTTGGCAAGCGTGATCTCGGAGGTCGAGATGAGGTACATCGTGTCCTCGCCGTCGGCGCCGCCCTTGCGCACCGCGAACATGTCGGCCTCGAACTTGGGCAGCTGCGTGGTGCCGACAAGCGTTTCGGCCGTCACGATGTACGGCGTATAGCACTCGGTGTAGCCATGCTCGCGCGTCTGCACATCGAGCATGTATTGCGCGAGCGCCCGCTGCAGGCGCGCGAGCTCGCCGCGCAGGAACGTGAACCGCGCGCCCGACATCTTCGCCGCCGTCGCGAAGTCGAGGAGGCCGAGCGCCTCGCCGAGATCGGCGTGGTCCTTCGCGGGAAAGTCGAACGTGCGCGGCGTGCCGTGCCGGCGCACCTCGACGTTGTCCGCCTCGGACTTGCCGACCGGCGTGCTCGGATGCGTCAGGTTCGGCAGCACGAGCAGGAAGTCGCGCAGCTTCGCCTGGACCCGCGCGAGCTCGCCTTCCAGGCGCTTCAGGTCCTCGCCGACGCCCGCCACCTCGGCGAGGAGCGCGCTCGCGTCCTCGCCCTTGCCCTTGGCGGCACCGACCTGCTTGCTGATGACGTTGCGCTTCTGCTGCAGCTCCTGCGTGCGCGTCTGGATCGACTTGCGCTCGGCTTCGAGCGACTCGAACGTCGCCGTGTCGAGCACGACACCGCGCTTCGCGAGCCCGGCCGCGACCGCGGGAAGATCGTTGCGCAGGAGGTTGATGTCGAGCATCGACCGATTCTACACGGCGCGACGCTCACTCTTCCTCGGGCGGCGGCTTGCGTCCGCCCGCTACGGCGTCGCGCGCGCGCAGCGCTTCGAGGCGCTCGCGTATACGCGCCTCGAGCCCCCGCTCGGTCGGCTCGTAGAACGTCACATCGGGCATGTCGTCGGGCAGGTAGCGCTCTCCGGCCGCGTAGGCGTCGGCCTCGTCGTGAGCGTAGCGGTAGCCCTTGCCGTAGCCCATGCCCTTCATGAGACGCGTCGGCGCATTGCGCAGCCGCATCGGCACGGGACGCGTGCCGTCGTCGGCGATGAACGCGCGCGCCGCGTTGTACGCGTTGTACACGGCGTTGCTCTTGGCCGCGCACGCGAGATAGAGCACGCACTGGGCGAGCGCGAGCTCGCCTTCCGGTGTGCCGAGCCGCTGGTAGGTTGCCACCGAGTCGAGCGCGACCTGCAGGGCGCGCGGATCCGCGAGGCCGATGTCCTCCACGGCCATGCGAATCATGCGACGGCCGACGTAGAGCGGATCGGCGCCGCCGTCGAGCATGCGGCACATCCAGTAGAGCGACGCATCCGGGTCCGACCCGCGAACCGCCTTGTGCAGCGCCGAGATCTGGTCGTAGAACGCGTCGCCGCCCTTGTCGAAGCGACGCAGGCTGCGCGCGATCGTCGTCTCGACAAACGCGACGTCGACATCGGTGCGGCGCGCCTCGCCGACGGCGGTCGCGAGTTGCTCGACCATGTTGATCAGCCGGCGCGCGTCGCCGTCGGCGTAGCCGACGATCGCGTCGCGCGCCGGCTGCTCGAGGGTGACGCCCGGCATGGCCGCTTCGATCGCGCGATCGAGCAGCAGCGCGAGCTCATCCGGAGAGAGTGGTTCGAGCACGTACACCGCGGCGCGCGACAGGAGCGCGCTGTTGACCTCGAACGACGGGTTCTCGGTGGTCGCGCCGATGAACGTGAGCAACCCCTGCTCGACAAACGGCAGGAACGCATCCTGCTGCGCCTTGTTGAAGCGGTGCACCTCGTCGACGAACAGGATGGTCGGGCGGTTGTACTGGTCGCGGACCGCCTGCGCGCGCGCGACGGCTTCGCGAATGTCCTTCACGCCCGCCAGCACGGCGGAGATCGCGATGAACTCGGCATTGAACGCGTCGGCCATGAGCCGCGCCAGCGTCGTCTTGCCGACGCCGGGCGGGCCCCACAGGATCATCGAATGCAGCTTGCCCGAGGCGAACGCGACGGCGAGCGGCTTGCCCGGCGCCAGCGGATGACGCTGGCCGATCACCTGCTCGACGGTGCGGGGCCGCAGGCGCTCGGCCAGCGGCGCGGCGGGCGCGGCGTCGGCGAAGAGGTCGGTCATATGGGTCGGACGTTGCGTTGCCCGCGCATTACGCCTATCTTGGGCGCCTCTGTCAAAGCGTCCGCGTCATGATCGATTTCTACTACGGCTCGGGCTCGCCCTACGCGTGGCGCGTCTGGCTCGCGCTGGAGCACAAGCGGCTGCCCTACGAGCTCCACGTGATGTCCTTTTCCGGGGGAGACCTCAAGACGGACGCGTTTCGCGCGATCAATCCCCGCGGGCGCGTGCCGGCCATCGTGGACGGCGGCTTCGCGCTCGCCGAATCCGCCGCCATCCTCGAATACCTGCAGGACGCGTATCCCGGTTCGGGACCGGCGCTGCTTCCGGGCGACGTGCGCGCACGTGCGCAGGCCCGAAGGATGATCCGCGAGGCCGACGAATACCTCGCGCACGGGATGGAGGTGCTCGGCGACCTCCTGTTCGGAGCCGCCGCGCCGGACGCCGCCGCCGTGGCGCAGGCACGCGAGGCGTTTCTCGCCGAGGCCTCGGTGCTGGAGCAATCGTCGCAGGCACCGTTTCTCGCGGGCGACGTCGGCGCTGCCGACTTCACCGTATACCCCATCATCGCGCTCGCGTTGCGCATGCAGGATCGCAAGCAGCCGCAGATCGGGATTCGCGAGAGCCTCGGTCCTCGCCTCACCGCGTGGATGCGGCGTGTCGAGGCATTGCCGTACTTCGAACGCACGTATCCGCCTCACTGGAAATCGGCGTGAGAACCGGCAGGCGGGGCACGGGGACGGCTGCCTCGGATCGGCGCGCCGCGCGCTGACCGTTACTTCGGTCCGATCACGTCCGCACCGGGCGGCGGCGTGAACTTGAACTGATCAGGCGCCACGGCGGGATTGCGCTCGATCGAGTCGAACACGAGCTCGGTCGTCTGCCCGAACGCATCGGTGAGTGTCATGGCGCGCGGCAGGTTGTCGCGGAAGCCGAGGCGAATGCGCTTGAACTGCGTATCGGCGCTCTTTGGCGCGGCATCGACGTACTCGAGGCCGTTGGCCGCCGCGCCTTCGGTCAGATCGAAGCTGCGATCGAGCGCGTTGTCGCCGGCAAGGAGCGCAGCCGGTGTCGATCCGAGCGCGGTGTCGAGCTTGCGCTCGATCACCTGGTTCAAGTCCTTGTCATACACCCAGACCGTCTGCCCGTCGCCGACGATGAGCTGGTCGAATGGCTTGTCGTACGTCCACCGGAATTTGCCCGGGCGGGCGAACGCGAACGAGCCGGCGCTCTTTTGCGTCACGCGGCCTTGCGCGTTGGACACCGTCTGGTGAAAAGTGCCCCTGGCGGTCCTCGTGCCGTCGAGGAATGCGTGAAGCTGGTCGAGCCCCCGCGCGTGCGCGGTCGCTGCGACCAGGCCGAGAACGGCGAGAAGGAGGCGGTTCATCGTCGTTAGTCCGCGTGCCCGCGCGCCGGTTGCATCAACGCGGCGCCCCGAGCTCCGTGCCCGGGATGTTCGCATAGCAGTTGCCGACCGGATCGAGGATGACGTACGTGTGCGTAAGACCGCCCGGATCGTGCACGCCGCCGCGCAGCTTGTATTGATGGAAGTAGATGCGCCAGCTCGACAGGGCGTATTCGGGAATGACGTCGCAGCCGGAGACATAGCTCGTGGGCCCGCAGAACTCGGAGGGCAGCAATGTTCGCGCGCGCTCGATCGCCTGAGCTTCGGTGAGCGGTGCAGCGGTCGCGGGGCGGTCGTGCGGACAGAACCGCGGACCTTCGCGATACACCTCGACCGGGCCCGCGGCCAGCGGCAGCGCAACGGTCAGCGCCGCAGCCGCGGCTGCGCCCGTGAGCCGGCGCGCGATCATGTCTCGGACTTCGCGGCCGGGACCAGCACTTCGCGGTTGCCGTTCGCCTGCATCGGTGACACGAGGCCCGCGCGCTCCATCTGCTCGATGAGGCGTGCAGCGCGGTTGTAGCCGATGCGAAGATGGCGTTGCACGAGCGAGATCGACGGCCGGCGCGTCTTCAGGACGACCGAGACCGCCTGGTCGTACATCGGGTCGGCCTCCGCGTCGGGGCTGTCGAGCGCGAGGCCGCCCTCCTCGCCGTCGGCGGCAACGCCACCTTCCAGGATGCCCTCGATGTACTGCGGCTCGCCCAGCTGCTTCAGATGCTCGACGACGCGGTGAACTTCCGCGTCGGACACGAACGCGCCGTGGACGCGCAGCGGATACCCGGTGCCCGGCGGCATGTACAGCATGTCGCCCTGACCGAGCAGCGTCTCGGCGCCCATCTGGTCGAGGATCGTGCGCGAGTCGACCTTGCTCGCGACCTGGAACGCGATGCGCGACGGAATGTTCGCCTTGATGAGCCCGGTGATCACGTCGACCGACGGCCGCTGCGTCGCGAGGATCAGATGGATGCCCGCGGCGCGCGCCTTCTGGGCGATGCGCGCGATGAGCTCCTCGATCTTCTTGCCCGTGACCATCATGAGATCGGCGAGCTCGTCGACCACGACGACGATGAGCGGCATCTCCTCGATCGGCTCGGGCTGATCCGGCGTGAGCGTGAAGGGATTGGTGAGCGGCTTCCCGGCCTTCTTGGCGTCAGCGACCTTCTGGTTGTAGCCCGCGAGGTTGCGCACGCCGAGCGAGCTCATGAGCTTGTAGCGGCGCTCCATCTCGCTCACGCACCAGTTGAGCGCGTTGGGCGCGAGCTTCATGTCCGTCACCACCGGCGCCAGCAGATGCGGAATGCCTTCGTAGACGGACAGCTCCAGCATCTTGGGATCGATGAGGATGAGCCGCACCTGCCGCGGCTCCGCCTTGTAGAGCAGCGACAGGATCATCGCGTTGACCGCGACCGACTTGCCCGAGCCCGTCGTGCCGGCGACCAGCAGATGCGGCATGCGCGCGAGATCGGCGATCACCGGCTTGCCGGCAATGTCCTTGCCGAGCGCGAGCGTGAGCGCGCCGGGCGCGTCGTTGTACACGGTCGAGGCCAGGATCTCGACGAGCTTGACGATCTGGCGGCGCGTGTTGGGCAGCTCGAGCGCCATGCACGACTTGCCGGGAATCGTCTCGACCACGCGGATCGACACGACCGACAACGCACGCGCGAGGTCCTTCATCAGGTTGACGATCTGCGCGCCTTTCACGCCGACCGCAGGCTCGATCTCGAAGCGCGTGATGACCGGGCCCGGATAGGCCGCGAGCACTTTGACGTTCACGCCGAAGTCGGCGAGCTTGCGCTCGATCAGCCGCGACGTGAACTCGAGCGTCTCCGCGCTCACCGATTCAGTGGCGGGCGGCGCGTCCTCGAGCAGTGACAGCGGCGGCAGTGCCGAATCGGGCATCTCCGTGAAGAGGGGCCGCTGCTTCTCCTTGACCACGCGCTCCGAGCGCGGCACCACCGGCGCCTGGGGCACTACGATCATCGGCTCGCGCTCGAACTCCTCCTCGCGCAGGTGCTCGACCACCTGCTCGCGCTGCGCCGCGCGCGCCTCGCCGATGCGCTGGTCGGCGCGTTGCTCGCGCCAGCGGCGCGCGGCGGCGATGCCGACGTCGATGGCCGTGCCGATGCGCTCCATCACGCGCAGCCACGAGAAGCCGAAGAACAGCGACGAGCCCGCCGCGACCAGGGCGAGCAGCAACAGGGTCGCGCCGTTGTAGCCGAGCGACGTGGCAAGCGCTTCGCCGAGACTGCGGCCGATGGCACCGCCCGCCTTGTCCGGCAGCGTGAGCGAGGAACCGGTGAACCGGAACGCCTCCAGCGCAGCGCTCGCAAGGAGGACCAGCCCGAAGCCGACCAGGCGCAGACCGAGGGGATGATCGCTGTCGCGCTCCGGCTCGCGGACGTGCCGATAGCCGGCGACGACGAGCACCACGCCGGCGACGACCCACCACCACGCCGAAATACCGAACAAGTACAGGAGCAGGTCGGAGAGCCATGCGCCGACGACGCCACCACGATTCGAGATGGCGTCGCCCATGCCGGACGTGGACCACGCCGCGTCGCTTCGCGTGTACGTCGCGAGGATCAGCGCGAGATAGAGGAACCCGGCGACGACGACCAGCCAGAACGCCTCGCGCACGAGGCGGGCGAAGCGCGGCGACAGCGCGGCCCCGGGCGCGGCGGCCCGACGACGCCCATTGCGCTTCCTATTGAAAAACACGCAGTTGGCGCGAGGACCTCATCCGTCGCATTATAGCGTCTGCGCGACGCGTTTTGGGCGTGGCGCACGGCCGGGATGCGCGCTTGCGGCAGCGGTGCCCGCCCCCACTTGAACTAAACTGCCCGCACCTTCATCACGCTCGCCCACATGACTCCCAAGCACGCCCGATTGCTGATCCTGGGCTCCGGCCCCGCCGGCTACACCGCCGCGGTGTACGCCGCGCGCGCGAACCTGAAGCCGGTGTTGATCACGGGACTCGCGCAGGGCGGGCAGCTCATGACGACCACGGAGGTCGACAACTGGCCGGCGGACGCCGACGGCGTGCTCGGCCCCGATCTCATGACGCGCTTCCAGAAGCACGCGGAGCGGTTCGATACCGAGCTCGTGTTCGATCACATCCATCGCGTCGACCTCGGCCGCAAGCCGTTCCACCTCTTCGGTGACAACGGCGAGTACACGTGCGACGCGCTCATCATCGCGACGGGCGCGTCCGCGCGATATCTCGGCCTTCCGTCCGAAGAAGCGTACATGGGGCGCGGCGTCTCCGCGTGCGCTACCTGCGACGGCTTCTTCTACAAGGGTCAGGACGTGGTCGTGGTCGGCGGCGGCAACACGGCGGTGGAGGAAGCGCTCTATCTCGCCAACATCGCGCGCACGGTGACGGTGGTGCACCGCCGCGACAAGTTCCGGGCCGAGGCCATCCTCATCGACAAGCTCATGGCGCGCACCGGCAACGGCGGCAACATCCGCGTGCTGTGGAACCACGTGCTGCACGAGGTGCAGGGTGATGCGTCGGGCGTGACCGGCGTGCGCGTGCGCGACGTGCGCAGCGGCGCCTTCCAGGATCTCGCGCTGCATGGCGTGTTCATCGCCATCGGCCACACGCCCAACACCCAGATCTTCGAAGGCCAGCTCGACATGGTCGGCGGCTACATCAAGGTGCATGGCGGCGCGGACGGCAATGCCACGGCCACGAGCGTCCCCGGCGTCTTCGCGGCGGGCGATGTCGCCGACCACGTCTATCGCCAGGCCGTGACGTCCGCCGGCACGGGCTGCATGGCCGCGCTCGACGCCGAAGCGTATCTGGACGATCATCCGATCGCGGTTTCGCTGGAGAGCGCCACCGAAGCGGTCGAGTAGCGTGGCCAAGCTCGACGACCTGAAGACGCTGTACGAGGCGGCGCGCGGCGCGCGCGCGGCCCCCACGCCCACGCAGAAGCCGCAACGCGCGCCCGCTGCGACGGCGACGCCACGCCACAAGCGGGACGTCGCCGCCACCAAGCATGCCGATGGCGACATCGACCTGCGCAAGGCGTTCGCCGACGTACAGCGGCTGAAGGCACGCAACAGGGCTGTCATCGCGCGCCCGGCTCCTGCGCCCGTGCCGTCGCAGCGCCTCGAGGACGAGCGCGAGGCCCTCGAGCTTTCCAAGTACGGCGCGGAGCCCGCGCCGCATTCATGGGACATCGGCCAGGAGCTCGAGGCGGAGCAGACGTTCGTGCGCCGCGGCATCGGCAGCGACGTGCTCTCAAAGCTGCGGCGAGGCCGCTGGAGCGTGCAGGCGGAGCTCGATCTGCACGGGCTCACCGCGGACGAGTCGCGCGACACGCTCGCCGATTTCCTGCTCGACGCGCGCAATCGCGGCCTGCGCTGCATACGCGTGATCCACGGCAAGGGCCTCACCTCACCCAACCGCGAACCCGTGCTGAAGGGCAAGGTGCGCAAGTGGCTTTCGCACTGGGACGACGTGCTCGCGTACTGCGAGGCACCGCGGCACGCGGGCGGCGGCGGCGCCGTGCTGATCCTCCTGCGCGGCGCCGAACGGCGTTGACGCAACATCCGCCACGCGCCGGGCCGGCTCGCGACCGTCGGCGCGTGGTGGGATCGAAACAGCCCGGCTACGGGCTGTTCCTCTCGTTGTTGCCGATCACGCCGTGGTTGAAATCGCAGACACCGATCGGAAAGTCGGGATCGGTGCGGTCGGGTTCTCCGTTGCACGAATGATTGCCGATGGCGCTGGACCCTGCGACGCCGGCGAACTCGCAGGCGGACTCCGCGTTGCACGACGCGTTGCCGATGACGCTCGCGCTTTGAAAGTCCACCCCAATACCCGGGAAAGGACCCTGCGCGACATCGAAGCAGGCGCCCAGCCCGTTGCAGGCGTTGTTGCCTATCGTGCTGGTGGCGCCGAACTGCGCGCCGAACGTGCACGCGCTGCTGCCGTTGCACGAGCCGTTACCGATCACGATGTGACCGCCGTCCACGGTGTCGAAGTCACCGGAAGCGATGAACAGGCACGTGTTGTGACTGGCGCCGATGTTCAGGTTGTTGCACGCATCGTTGCCGATGTAGCTTGTGCCCTTGGACTGACCGGCGCCCGCGCAGGCGGCCTCGCCTCCGTTGCATGAACCGTCTCCG
>DATJIS010000060.1:0-13558 GCA_035493035.1 Casimicrobiaceae bacterium
ACCCTCGACGCCGAAGGCCTTCTCGCGGTCTGCATCCAGCACGAAATGGACCACCTCGAGGGCAAGGTCTTCGTCGAGAAACTTTCGCCCCTGAAGCGGGCGCGCCTGCTCGCCAAGCTGCGCAAGAAGCAGAAGCTCGCGGGCTGAGCGTCCCTCGGTACCGAGCCCGCCCGGAGGTCAGCCGTTGAGCGCTGCCCTGTCCAGCCTGCGCGTCGGCTTCGCCGGCACGCCCGAGTTCGCGGTCCGCGCGCTCGCGGCGCTGCGCGAGACCGGATGCACGATACCCGTGGTCCTGACCCAGCCCGATCGTCCGCATGGCCGAGGCCTGAAGCTCGCCCCCTCGCCGGTCAAGGCGTACGCGCTGCGGCACGGCCTGCCGGTGGCGCAGCCGGCATCGCTGCGCCCGCAATCGGGGCAGGCCACCGTGCTCGACGTTGCGCTCGACGTGCTGGTGGTGGCCGCGTATGGGCTCATTCTGCCGCGCGCGGTCCTCGACGCGCCGCGTCACGGCTGCCTGAACATCCATGCATCCCTGCTGCCGCGCTGGCGCGGCGCCGCGCCGATCGCGCGCGCGATCGAGGCGGGTGACCCAAGATCGGGCATCACCATCATGCAAATGGACGCGGGCCTCGACACCGGGCCGATGGTCACCGCCCGCGCGGTCGACGTCGCGCCTCGGGAGACCGCCGGATCGCTTCACGACAAGCTCGCCGACCTCGGTGCCCGGGTCATCGTCGATGTGCTGCGCGATCTCGCCCGGGACCGCCGGATCGTTGCGACTCCGCAGCCCGAAGACGGCGTCACGTACGCGCGCAAGATCGAGCCGGGCGAAGCGGCGATCGACTGGCGCCTGCCGTCCGCGCTGCTGGACCGGCGGATTCGCGCGTTCGATCCCGTGCCGGGCGCCTTCACCGCTCTCGACGGCGCCCGCGTGAAAATCGTGAGCGCGGAGCCGATCGAGCGCGATATGCCGGTCGAGCCTGGCAGCGTCGTTGCGGTGAGCGCCGCGGGCATCGACGTCGCGTGCGGCGGGGGCGCATTGCGGCTCGTGTCGCTCAAGCCCGCGGGACGCCGCGCCATGGCGGCTGCCGCATTCGCCGCGGGACGAGCGCTCGCGCCGGGCGCGCGCTTCGCGATCCACGCGGACGGCTGAATCGTGCAGCACGAGCAGGCCCAGGCCGCCCGGGCGGTGGCGCACGTGCTCGAAGGGGCGACGCTCACGAGCGCGCTCGCATCGGTGGACGACGGCAGCGCGCTGCGCGGGCGCGCGCTCGTGCAGGAGCTCGCCTACGGCACGCTGCGGTATCACGGCGCGCTGCGCGCCATCGTCGAGCGGCTCGCCGCGAAGCCGATCGCCGACGCGCCGGTGCGCACGCTGATCGAAGTCGCGCTGTATCAGCTGACGCAGACGCGTGCGCCGGCCTTCGCCGTGGTCGACCGCGCGGTAGCCGCAGTGACGCTGCTCGAAAGGCCTGCGGCGAAAGGGCTCGTGAACGCGCTTCTGCGGCGCTACCTGCGCGAGCGCGCGGTCATCGAGTCGGCGATCGCCGACGATCCCGTTGCGCACTGGTCGCATCCGCGCTGGTGGATCGAGCGCGTGCAGCGCGATCATCCCCAGCACTGGCAGTCGATCCTCGCGGCGGGCAACACGCGGCCGCCGCTCGCGTTGCGCGTGAACACGCGGCGCACGACGCGCGACGCGATGATCGGCATGTTGCGTCAGGCCGGCGCGTCCGCGCAGGCCCAAGGCGAGGTGGGCATCATCGTCGAGCCGCCGCGGCCCGTGACCGAACTGCCGGGATACGTCGAAGGCTGGTTCGCGGTGCAGGATCTCGGCGCGCAGCTCGCCGCGCCGCTGCTCGAGGCGCGCGACGGCATGCGCGTGCTCGACGCGTGCGCAGCGCCGGGCGGCAAGACGACGCACGTGATCGAGCGCGCGGACGTCGACATGACCGCGCTCGACGACGACGAGTCACGCCTCGCGCGCGTGCGCGACAACCTGGCACGCCTCGGTCACGCCGAGCGGCGCGTGCGCGTCCTGCGAGGCGACGCCACGGCGCCGGCGTCGTGGTGGGACGGCCGCGCCTTCGATCGCGTCCTCGCCGACGTGCCGTGCAGCGCGTCGGGCGTCGTGCGCCGGCATCCGGACGGCAAGTGGCTGCGCAGGCCGGGCGACGTGGCCGCGTTCGCCGCGCAGCAGGACCGGATCCTCGAATCGCTGTGGCCGCTGGTGTCCACCGGCGGCGCGATGCTGTACGTCACGTGCTCGGTGTTCACGGACGAGAACGAGGCGCGCGTCGAGGCGTTCGCCGCGCGGCACCCCGACGCGTTGCGCGAAACACTCACGTTCCCCGCCGGGGTCGCGCACGAAGGCGGTCAACTCTTGCCTAGCGCCTCTCCCGGGGCCCACAATCAGGACGGGTTCTACTACGCGCGGCTCCGCAAGACATGACGCGGCGTCGTGCCGCGCTGGTCCCTCGCGCACCTCGATGCCCGCACACGCCCGCCGCAGCGCGCTGCGCATCATGGCCGCCGTCGCGCTCCTCGCGCTCGTGCCGCTGTGCGCTCGCGCCGATCCCATCCCAGTGCGCTCCGCCGACCTGCGCGCCGAGGAGGGCGACGTCCTGCTCTCGGCGCAGTTCGACCTCGCGCTCACGCAGCCGCTCGAGGAAGCCCTCGAGAAGGGCATACCGCTGTACTTCACGATCGAGTTCGAGCTCACGCGGCCGCGGCGCTTCTGGGTCGACGAGAAGGTCGCGCAGTGGTCGATCACCTACCGCGTTTCGTACAACGCGCTCACGCGCCAGTATCGCGTCGCGAGCGGGCCGCTCGCCGGCGCGAGCTTCGACACGCTCGACGACGTGCAGCGCTTCCTCGGCCGCGTGGCGTCGCGGCCGGTGGCGCGCGTGGACAGTCTCGTCCCGGGCGCACGCTATGAGGCCATGCTCCGCATGAGGCTCGACGCCAACCAGTTGCCGAAGCCGTTCCAGCTCAACGCGCTCGCGTCGCGTGAATGGCAGCTCGACTCCGAACCCTATCGCTGGAGCTTCACGCCGTGACCGGCCTGCTGCACTCGCGTGCCTTGCGATGGCTGCTGCTCGTGTGCGCGTGCTCTGCCGCGATCACGGTCTTTCTGCTCGCGACCGCGACTGCGAACACGGCGCTCTTCGCCGGCCACTACGACACGCTGGTGATCGCGAACGGGGCGCTGGTGGGCCTGCTGATGCTGCTCGTCGGCTGGCAGCTCATCCAGCTGTGGCGCAAGGTGCATCGCGGCGTGTTCGGCTCGCGGCTCGCGATCCGGCTCGTGCTGCTCTTCGCGCTGGTGGCCGGCCTCCCCGGGCTCGTGCTCTATACGGTGTCGGTGCAGTTCATCGGGCGCAGCATCGAGAGCTGGTTCGACGTCCGCGTCGATCGCGCGATGGAAGGCGGCATCAATCTCGGGCGCAGCTCGCTCGAGTACCTGCAGAAGGAGGCGGCCAATCGCGCGTCGACGATCGCCGCCGCGCTCGCCGATGCACCGGGGGGCGCTGCGTCGGCGCTGCCTCGCATCGCCGAGCAGACCGGCGTGTTCGAGGCGGCGCTGTACGGCACCGGCGGCAACGTGCTCGCCGTCGGCGGCGTCGGCGGCTCGATCCGCACGCCCGAGCCGCCGCCGGGCGAGGCGTTGCGGCGCGCGCGCCTGCAACAGACGTACGCGCAGGTCGAGCAGAGCGCCGAGCGCGGATTGCTCGTGCGCGTCGTCGTTCCGGTGAACAACCCGACGCGCCTCGATCCCACGACGGTGCTCCAGGTGATCGAGCCCGTGCCGCGCGCGCTGGCGCTCGACATGGACAAGGTGCAGGCCGGCGCGCGCGACTACCAGGAGATCTCGTTCTCGCGCGCGGCGCTGAAGCGGCTGTACACCCTGACGCTGACGTTGACGCTGCTGCTCGCGCTCACGTCGGCGCTCGGGCTCGCGGTGGTGCTCTCGGAACGATTCGCCGAGCCGCTCGGCTTGCTGGCGGAGGGCACGCGCGCGGTCGCCGGTGGCGATTTCACGCGACGCCAGCCGGTCACGTCGCGCGACGAGCTCGGCGTGCTCACCGAATCGTTCAACACGATGACCGCCCAGCTCGCCGAGGCGCAGGCGCGCACCGAGGAGTCGCGACGCGCGACCGAAACGACGCGCGCGTATCTCGAGAGCATTCTCGCCAACCTGTCCGCGGGCGTGCTCGCGTTCGACGAGCGCTATCGCCTGCGCACGGCGAACCCGAGTGCGGCAGTCATCCTGCAGCAACCGCTCGCGGAGGTCACCGGCGAGCCGATGGCCGAATGGGGCAAGCGCCTGCCCGCGCTCTCCGCGTTCGCGGAGCTCTGCGCGGAAGGCTTTCGACAGGCGCGGGAAGGGCAATGGCAGCGCGAAGCCGAGATCGCGGTCGCGGGGCAATCGCGCACGCTGCTGCTGCGCGGCACGCGCCTGCCCGGTGCGCCGGGCCCGGGCTATGTGGTCGTGTTCGACGACGTGTCGGAGCTCCTGCAGGCGCAGCGCGACGCGGCATGGGCCGAGGTCGCGCGCCGGCTCGCGCACGAGATCAAGAATCCGCTGACGCCCATCCAGCTCTCCGCCGAGCGGCTGGTGCACAAGCTCGCGGAGCGGCTCGACGGCGCCGACGCGGAGACCCTGCGGCGCGGCACGCAGACCATCGTTTCCCAGGTCGCCGCGATGAAGCACATGGTCGACGATTTCGCGATCTACGCCCGGCAGCCGCGCCCCGGGCAGCTGCAGGCGGTGGACGTCTCCGGCCTCTTGCTCGACGTGCTGGCTCTATACGACAATCTGCGGCCCCAGGTCGCCCTGTCGCTGCCCGACACGCCCGTCGTCGTGCAGGGGGAGCCGACCCGTCTGCGCCAGGTGTTCCATAATCTCATCCAGAATGCGGTCGATGCGCAGGCCGACGACCCCGATCCCCGTTTCGCGATCAGCCTCACCGCCGCGGGCGGAGAGGTGACGCTGTCGTTCACCGACGGCGGGCCGGGGTTCGCGCCGGACGTGATCGCGCATGCATTCGAGCCGTACGTAACCACGAAGGCGAAGGGCACCGGGCTCGGTCTCGCGATCGTCAAGAAGATCGTCGACGAGCACGGCGGCCGGGTGACGATCGAGAACGCGTCGCCGCGCGGCGCGCGCGTCATGCTCACGCTGCCCGTCGCGCGTGCCGCCGCTGTCGCGGCGTGAACGGCAAACGAGGGAGTCACCGAGGGTGCAGGCACGCGAAATACTGATCGTCGACGACGAAGTGGGCATCCGCGAGCTGCTCTCGGAAATCCTGCAGGACGAGGGCTATCACGTCGCCGTCGCCGAGAACGCCGGCGAGGCGCGCGCGTATCGCGCGCGCCATCAGCCCGCGCTCGTGCTGCTCGACATCTGGATGCCCGACGCCGACGGCGTGACGCTCCTGCGCGAATGGGGCGCGAGCGGCCTGCTGACGATGCCGGTGGTCATGATGTCCGGGCACGGCACGATCGAGACCGCGGTCGAGGCGACGAAGATCGGCGCATTCGACTTCCTCGAGAAGCCGATCGGCCTGTCGAAGCTGCTCGGCACGATCAATCGCGCGCTGAAGAGCGCCGCGGCGCAGGAGCCGCATCGCATCTCGCTCGCGGCGCTCGGCTCCAGCGCTCCGGTGCGCGAGGCCGAGCGCGCGCTGGAGGCGCTGGTCACGGCGCGCAAGCCCGTGCTCATCCTCGGCGAGCCGGGCACGGGGCACGACGCCGCGGCGCGCGCGCTGCAGCAGCGTGACGCGCCCTTCATCGTCCTGCCCAACGGCGCGCGCATCACCGCCAATCCGCTGTCGCTCATCGAGGAAGCGCGCGACGGGGTGCTGTACCTCCAGGAGATCGGCGCGTACGGCAAGCCCGAGCAAAAGGGTCTCTCGTTCCTGCTGTCGAAGCTCGATCGCAACAACGTGCTGCTCGTGGCGACGAGCGCGGAGCCTCTCGGCAACCTCGCGACCGACGGGCGGTTCGACCCGTCGCTGCTCGCGCAGCTCTCACCCGGCGCGGTGATCCTGCCGCCGCTTCGACAGCGGCGCGAGGACATTCCCATTCTGATCGAGCGGTTCTGGAAGGACGACGGCGACGGCGCCGCGTCGTCGCTCCTGGCCGCGCTTGCGCCGGCCACGCTCACCGCGCTGCAAAGCGCGCATTGGCCCGGCAACCTCGACCATCTCGCCGGCGTGGTCGCCAACCTGCGCGTGACGCGCGGCGACGTCACCCTCGAGCACGTGAAGCGCCTCCTCGGCGAAACCGCGACGCCGGCGCCGCCGGTGACGCCGGAGATCGCCGCGCGCTTCTTCGAGCTGCCGTTGCGCGAGGCGCGCGAGGCCTTCGAGCGGCTGTACTTCGAGCAGCTCCTCGGCCGCGAGCAGAGCAACATGAGCAAGGTCGCCGAAAAGGCCGGCCTCGAGCGCACGCACCACTACCGCAAGCTGAAGCAGCTCAACATCCGCTTCTCGCGCCGCACCGAAGATCCCCTCCTGTGAGCGCCGGCCCGGCTCCATGAGCGCGCCGCCCCTCGCTCCAGGCTCGCGGCAACGCCTTGCTCCGCTGATCGTCGGCGCCATCGGCGTCGTCTACGGTGACATCGGCACCAGCCCGCTGTACACCGTGCGCACGGCATTCTCCGGCGAGCGCGCGCTGTCCCTCACCACCGAGAACGTGCTGGGCGTGCTGTCGATGATCGTGTGGGCGCTCGTCATCGTCGTCACGCTGAAGTACGCGACGCTGATCATGCGCGCCGACAACCGCGGCGAAGGCGGCATCCTGGCGCTCACGGCGCTCGTCTCGCGCGGGCTGGAGGATCGCGCGCGACTGCGGTGGTGGCTGGTGGGCCTCGGTATCTTCGGCGCGGCCATGTTCTACGGCGACGGCATGATCACGCCCGCGATCAGCGTGATGGGCGCGGTCGAGGGCATCACCATCATCGCGCCGTCGCTGCACGCGTTCGTGGTGCCGATCTGCGTGCTGATCCTCGCCGGGCTGTTCGCGTTCCAGCGTCACGGCACCGCGCGCATCGGCGCATGGTTCGGACCGATCATCGGCGTGTGGTTCGTCACCATCGCGGTCCTCGGCGTGCTGGAGATCGCCCGCTCGCCGACCGTGCTGGAGGCGATCAACCCGCTCTACGCGGCGCGCTTCATCATCGACAACCCGCTGATGGCGTTCTTCGCTTTCGGCGCGGTGGTGCTCGCGATCACCGGCACCGAGGCGATGTACGCCGACATGGGCCACTTCGGCGCGATGCCCATCCGCCGTGCGTGGCTCTACTTCATCATGCCGGCGCTCGTTCTGAACTACCTCGGACAGGGCGCGCTGGTTCTCGGCGATCCCTCGGCGATCCAGAATCCGTTCTACCTGCTCGCGCCCGAGTGGGCGCGCGTGCCGCTGCTCTTGCTCGCCACCGCCGCGGCGATCATCGCGTCGCAGGCGGTGATCTCGGGCGCGTTCTCGCTCACGCGCGCGGCGATCCAGATGGGCTACGCGCCGCGCCTCACGATCCAGCACACCTCCGAGCGCGCGATCGGCCAGATCTACGTGCCGTTCATCAACTGGATGCTGTTCTGCGCCGTGATCGCGCTCGTCGTCGGATTCCGCAGCTCCGAGAACCTCGCCGGCGCCTACGGCATCGCCGTGATGATGGCGATGCTCATCGACTCGCTGCTGATCTTCGTGGTCATGCGGCGCGTATGGCGCTGGCCGCGCACCGTGGCGGCGATCATCGCGGCGCCGTTCGCGATCATCGATCTCACGTTCCTCGCCTCGAACTCGTTCAAGATCCCCGAGGGCGGCTGGTTCCCGCTGCTGATCGGCGGCATCGTGTTCACGCTGCTCACGACGTGGAAGCGCGGCCGGGCCGTGCTGATGCAGCGCCTCGCCGAGGACGCGATGCCGCTCGACGTGTTCATCCAGAGCATCGAGGCGTCGCCGCCCGTGCGCGTGCCCGGCACCGCGGTGTTCCTGACCTCGACGCCCAACCGCGTGCCGCACGCCCTGCTGCACAACCTGAAGCACAACAAGGTGCTGCACGAGCGCGTGGTGTTCCTCACGGTGGTGACGCGCGACGTTCCGTTCGTGAACGAAGACGAGCGGCTCGACGTGAAGGCGCTCGGTTGCGACTTCTACCGCATGACCGCGGACTACGGCTTCAAGGAGGACCCGGACGTCCCCGAGCTGCTGGAAGGCACCGCCGCGCGCGGCTTCGCCTTCGACATGATGGACACGTCGTTCTTCGTGTCGCGCGAGACGCTGATCGCGACCGTCACCCCGGGCATGGCGCTGTGGCGCGAGAAGCTCTTCGTGTCGATGTCGAAGAACGCGACCAAGGCCTCCGAGTTCTTCCAGATCCCCACCAATCGCGTCGTCGAGCTCGGCACGCAGGTCGAGCTGTAGCCCGCGCGGGCTGTGCGTCTTTTCCTACACGCGGTTCGGAATCGCGGTCATGGCGCGAGGCCGGGCGATGCGATGAAATGGCAGGCGAGAACGTTCGTTCGGAGAACCGCATGTCCAGCAATGAAGCGCCGCGTGCGCCGCACGAGAATCCGCAGAAGGACCCACACGACTGGAGCACCGGCGACGAGCCCATGACAGGGCCGCAACGCTCGTACCTGCAGACGCTTTGCCAGGAGGCGGGCGAGGAACTCGACGAGACGCTCACCAAGGCGCAGGCGTCGCTGCGCATCGACGAGCTTCAGCGGAAGACGGGCCGCGGCGCAACGCGCGCGCAGTAGCGCCGGCGGCGCATTCGCGCTGCGGGATCCACCCACAAAAACGCCGGCGCGAGCGCCGGCGTCAGTTGGGATTGCGAGGCCGATCGTTACTGCACGTCCGCCATCTGCGCGCGCATGGTCTTGAGCGCCTTGCTCTCGATCTGGCGGATGCGCTCCGCGGAGACCCCGTACTCGTCCGCGAGCTCCTGCAGCGTCGCCGGATCTTCTTCCTTCAGCCAGCGCGCCTCGATGATGCGACGGCTGCGATCGTCGAGCTTGGCCATCGCGTTGCGCAGCCCGGTGCTGCGGTTGCGCGCGGTCTCGGCCTTCTCGAGGACCTCCACCGGCTCGTCGTCGCTGTCGGCGAGATAGGCGATCGGGGTGATCGTCTCCTCGTCGCCCGGCGTCGGGTCGAGCGCCACGTCCGAGCCCGAGAGGCGCATCTCCATCTCGAGCACTTCCTCGGGCTTCACCCCGAGCTCGCGCGCGATGTCCTTCGCCTCGCCTTGCGTCAGCGCGGCGGAGCGCGTCTTCATGCTGCGCAGGTTGAAGAACAGCTTGCGCTGCGCCTTGGTGGTCGCGACCTTGACCAGGCGCCAGTTGCGCAGGATGTACTCGTGGATCTCGGCCTTGATCCAGTGCAGCGCGAACGACACCAGGCGCACACCGCGCTCGGGGTCGAAGCGTCGCACGGCCTTCATGAGGCCGACGTTGCCTTCCTGGATGAGGTCGGCCTGCGGGAGACCATAGCCCAGGTAATTGCGGGACACGGCGACCACCAGCCGCAGGTGCGACATCACGAGCTGGCGGGCGGCGTCGATATCCTCCTGCTCCCGCCACGCTCGCCCGAGCGCCGTCTCCTGCTCTGCGGTGAGCAGCGGGAAACGGTTCACGGCCTGGATGTAGTGGTCCAGGCTCCCGAGGGAAGCGGGGGTGGGAAAAGTGAGGGCGGTACCCGACATCGACATCTCCTTTCGACGGCGCCGACGGTTCGATTCTGGAGTGCCCTGCGTCGTCGGCGACCAGTTTAGCACTCGCAGACTAAGAGTGCTAATATCGCCAGGAGTTCCCGAGTTTTTTAGTCGGGTATGCGAGGGCGAGTCGTCTGACCGCCCGCGACGGCTCCGGTTCCCGCCCGCCTTGGCCCGGCCTGCTGCCCGGGCGTCGCGATGCGCCCCGACGGCCTTGCCGGAAGCGCTGTGTAAGCGCCCGCTATCAGGCGGGCCGATAGCAGCCGCGGGCTCCTGCTGCTCCCCACTCCGATCATCCTTCCACATACGGGTTGGAGGGCAGCGTCCGAAGCGCGTTCCGTCAGGCCGGCGAGTCGGGCAGCAGGGCCTCCACGAAATCCCGCGCGGCGAAGGGCCGGAGGTCGTCCACGCCCTCGCCGATCCCGATGAACTGCAGCGGCAGCGGATGCTGCTTGGCGATTGCGGCGACCACTCCGCCCTTGGCCGTCCCGTCGAGTTTGGTCACGACGAGGCCGGTGAGGCCCACCGCCGCGTCGAACGCCTTGACCTGCGCCAGGCCGTTCTGGCCCGTGTTCGCATCCAGGACGAGCAGCACGGCATCCGGGGCTCCCTCGCGCGCCTTGCCGACGACGCGCCGGATCTTGCGCAGCTCGTCCATGAGGTGCGCCTGGGTGGGAAGGCGCCCGGCGGTGTCGGCAATGACGACGTCGATGCCGCGCGCCTTGGCGGCACCGATGGCGTCGAACACGACCGCGGCGGGGTCACCCCCCTGCTGCTGCACGACGGCCACCCCGTTGCGCTCGCCCCAGGCGGCGAGCTGCTCGCGCGCCGCGGCGCGGAACGTGTCGCCCGCGGCGAGGAGCACCGAGAGGTTCTGCTCGCGCAGCCACTTCGCGAGCTTGCCGATCGACGTGGTCTTGCCGGCGCCGTTGACCCCCGCGAGCATGATCACGAAAGGTCGCTGCGGCCCGATCACCAGCGGCTGCTCGAGCGGCTGCAGGAGGTCCACGAAGGCGTCGCGCAGAACGGCCCGCGGATCGGCATCGGGGCCCGCGCGCCGATAGCGGGTGCGCAGATCGTCGATCAGATGCGCCGTGGCGCCCATGCCCACGTCGGCCTGCAGCAGCGCGGACTCGAGCTCGTCGAGCGCGGCGTCGTCGAGCGTGCGCCGGACGAAAACCGTCGACAGCGCACCGGCGAGCTTCTCGCGCGACAGGCCGAGACCCGCCTTCAGTCGGTCTCGCCACGATCGCGCGGGCGTGTCTTCGGATGGCGCCGGCAGCGGCGGCTGTGCGCGCGGCGGCTCGCCCGGCGGCTCCGCAACCGGGCTCGCGGGCGGGGCTTCGGGCTGCGCGGCCGGCTCCTCGGAACGCTCGGCCGGCTTCTTGCGGAAGAAATCGAACATCGCATGGCGCCGCGTGGACGGCGGCACGCAAAGCTGCAATTCTACCGCCCCGCCTGTCCGGTACCGCCGCGTTGCCCGCACCCCAGAACCGCATCCGGATCATCGGCGGCCGATTCCGCGGCCGCATCGTGCGCTTTCCCGCCGAGCCGGGTCTTCGACCCACGCCCGATCGCGTCCGCGAGACGCTGTTCAACTGGCTCGGACAGCGCCTCGACGACCAGGCGACGCTCGAGGTCTTCGCCGGCACGGGTGTGCTGTCGCTCGAGGCACTCTCGCGCGGTGCAGCGCGGGCCGTGGCGGTCGACCGCAATCCGGCGCTCGTGCGCGCGATCGCGGCAACCGGCGCGACGATCGGTGCGGCGGGTCTCGAGACGCACGTCGCGGATGCGCGTGCCTGGCTCGCTCGCGATGCGCGGCGCTACGACGTGGTGTTCCTCGACCCGCCGTTCGACAGCGACCCGTGGTCCTGGCTGCTGGACGCGGCGAGCGCGCGTCTCGCGCCGGGCGGCCGTATCTATGCCGAAGGCGGCGCGCCGCTGTCGCCTCCGCCGGGCTTGCGTGTCCTGCGCAACGACAAGGCAGGTCACGTCCATTATCATCTGCTCGGCCGCGCGGATTGAAACGCGCGTGCCGGCTCCCATGTTGAAGTGCGTCTACCCCGGCACGTTCGATCCGTTCACGCGCGGACACGAGGACCTCGTGCGGCGCGCGTCGCGCATCTTCGACCGCGTCATCGTCGCCGTCGCGCAGAGCTCGGGCAAGGGCCCGTTCTTCACGCTCGAGGAGCGCATCGACATGGCGCGCGAGGTGCTGCGGCCGCACGCCAACATCGACGTGCTCGGCTTCGACACGCTCCTGATGGACTTCGTGCACGAGCAGGGCGCGCGCATCATCCTGCGCGGCCTGCGCGCGGTGTCGGACTTCGAGTACGAGTTCCAGCTGGCCGGCATGAACCGCAAGCTCTACCCCGATGTCGAAACCCTGTTCCTCACCCCCGACGAGAACTACATGTTCGTGTCCGCGACCATCGTGCGCGAGATCGCGCGCTTCGGCGGCGACGTATCCAAGTTCGTGCAGCCGAGCGTCGCCGCGCGGCTCTCAGCGAAGGCGCGAAGCACGGCACCCTGACCGCCCATGTCACCTCTGATCCTGCGAGCGGGGCCCGCATGGCGCTGATGATCACCGACGAGTGCATCAACTGCGACGTGTGCGAGCCCGAATGTCCCAACGAGGCGATCTCGCAGGGCGCGGAGATCTACGTCATCGACGTCGACCGCTGCACCGAATGCGTGGGACACCATGACAAGCCGCAGTGTCGCGAGGTGTGCCCGGTCGATTGCATTCCCGTCCACCCCGACCACGTCGAGACGCGCGAGGTGCTTTTCCTCAGGTACGAGGGCTTGATGCGCGCGAAGGCCGCCTAGAAACGAAACGGGCGCCGAGGCGCCCGTTTTCGTCGTCAGGTCGTCGGCGTCAGAAGTGGAAGCCGACGATGATGTTGCAGACGGACGTAGCGCACGATCCCGACCCGTCACGGTTGGCGCTGCGCACGTTGAAGTACCAGGTGCCGCTCGGCATCGTGGCGCTGCCGTAGGCGCTCGCCGTGTTGCCGAACTGAAGCGAGATGGGGCCGTTCTGGCCCGACCTGTCGACGGGACGGAAGTCGCACGCGCTGCGCGACAGCGTGATCTCGCGCGAAGACGGGGCGCTCTGGTATTCGGAAACGGTGGCGCCGAAGTTGGCATTGCTGCCGGACACCGACGGCACGTTGACCGCGACGACGAGGATCTCGTTGGCGCCGAAGTTGCTGGGGACGATCGGCGTGCTGTTGCCCCACCCTTGCGAGAGACGCCTCACGCTGCGGTACTGGCCGCAAAGGTCCGGCGGTGCCGTCGACTGCTGCCAGTTGACGTTGACCGATGCGGCGGTGCCCGTTCCCACCCCGTTGGTCCCGCTCACCGAGTACGTTTGCGTGCCCGCCGTGCCCGACGTCGTGCTGCACGTCGAGGTCGTGCTCGAGCAGTTCGTCCACTTGTAGCTCGTCGGCGAGTTGTTGCACGACGCCGTCAGGGTGATCGACTGGCCCGTGAACGGCGCGCTGTCGCTGGATGACACCGTGCAGCTCGGCGGCGCCGTGGGCTGCGGCTGCCAGTTGACCGTGACGTTCGCCGCCGATCCCGTGCCCGATGCGTTCACCCCGGAAACGGAGTATTGCTGCGCGCCTGCGCTCGACGCGGTGGTCACGCAGCTCGAGGTCGAGCCTGCGCAGCCGGTCCACACGTAGCTCGTGGGCGATCCGGAGCAACTCGCGGTGAGCGTCACGTTCGCGCCCACCATCGGATTCGGGTTGCTCGCCGACGCCGTGCACGTCGGCGGCGCGGGACGCTGCCACGACACCGTGGTCGACGCGGGTGCGCCGTTGCCGATGCTGTTCG
>DATJIS010000061.1:0-10530 GCA_035493035.1 Casimicrobiaceae bacterium
CGCAGCGGATGCCGTGCGGCCATCTGCGCGTCGAGTCGCGTGACCGCCGCCGCGACCGGCGCCGGCTTGCGGGCGACGTCGGGCATGAGCAGGCTGGCGAGCGTGTCGAAGAGCTGGGACTGGCGCATGGGCTTCGCAAGATAGGCGGCGAAGAGACCGTCGTCCGCGCCCACCTCGCGGCGTCCGAGCGAGCTGAAGAGCACGAGCGGCAGCGCGGGGTGCGACCGGCGGATGACGCGCGCGAGCTCGACGCCGTCCATCCGTGGCATGTGCATGTCGAGGATCGCGAGGTCCACGTCCTCGGTGCGCAGCAGCGAGAGCGCTTCGTCCGGCGTCGACGCCAGGAGGCAGTGCATACCCCACTTCGCCGCCTGCAGCGCGAGCACGCGCCGGTTCGTCTCGTTGTCGTCCACCGCGAGCACGCGCTTGCCTTCGAGCGCGGGCTGCACGCCGATGAACTCGCGATGGCGCGCCTGCGGCAGGTCGCCGACCGCCAGGACCACGCTGAAGCAGAACGTCGAGCCGTAGCCGGGTCCGTCGCTGTGCGCCCACATGCGGCCACCCATCAGCTCGGCCAGCCGCTTGCTGATCGCGAGCCCGAGCCCCGTGCCGCCGTACTTGCGGGTGGTGGACGAGTCGGCCTGCGAGAACGACTCGAACAGGCGGCTCATGTGCTCCGACGACAGCCCGATGCCGGTGTCGCGCACGGCGAACGTCAGCTCAACGCTGCCCTGGGACAGCGCGCGCGAGGTCACCGTCAGGACCACCTCGCCGTGATCGGTGAACTTCACCGCGTTGCTCAGAAGGTTGAGCATGACCTGGCGCACGCGCGTGACGTCGCCCACCACCGCGGGCGGCACGTCGCCCTCGAACAGGTACGCGGTATCGAGCGCCTTCTCCACCGCCCGCGGCGTGACGAGGTCGAGGGCCGACTCGACGCATTCGCGCAGGTCGAACGGCTGCGCCTCGATGTCCATGCGGCCCGCTTCGATCTTGGAGAAGTCGAGGATGTCGTTGATGATGGTGAGGAGCGCGTCGCCCGACTCGCGGATGGTCTGCACGTAGTCGCGCTGCTCGTCGTCGAGCGTGGTGTCGAGCAGCAGCCCGCTCATGCCGATCACCGCGTTCATCGGCGTGCGGATCTCGTGGCTCATGGTCGCGAGGAACGAGCTCTTGGCCTCGTTGGCGGCCTCGGCGAGCGCGCGCGCTTCGCGCGCTTCGTGGAAGAGGCGCGCGTTCTCGATCGCCACCGCGGCCTGCAGCGACAGCCCTACCAGGAACTCGAGCTCGGCGTCGTCGAAGACACGGCCGCCGGTGCGCCACACGGCCATGGCCCCCTTGACCGTGCTGCCGGCGAGGAGCGGGGCGACCATGAGGCGCTCGTGGTCGGAGCGGTCCGTGCCGGCGATCTGCACGGCGCGCGGATCGGCCTGCGTGTCGTTGATGTACTCGGCACGGCCTTCCTCGAGCAGCGCGCCGATGATGCCCGAGCCGGTGACGATGTCGGTGGCCTTGATCTGCTCGGCGACCGTCCCGATCGCGACGATGGCGCGGTAGGTCCGTCCGTCGGCGTCGGGCAGGAAGATCGCGCTGTTGTCGCCGTGGAGGAGGTCCCTCGCGTGGTGCGCGATGCGGTTCATGACGTTCGCGAGCTCCAGCGTCGAGGAGATGTCGCGCCCGACCTCGGCGAGCGCCGCGGTCTCGCGCGTGCGCCGCTGCGTCTCGTCGAAGAGACGCGCGTTCTCCAGCGCGACGCTCATCGTGTTCGCGATGGTCGTGAGGAGGTTCACCTCCGCGTCGCCGAACGCGTTCTCCTCGTTCGAATAGAGCGCCACCGCACCGAGCGGCTCCTCGCCTTTCAGGATCGGCACGCCGAGATAGCTCCGCTCGTCCGACGGAGCGTTGGAGTCGCCGATCGGCATGGTGCCGTACGACTGCCGATGCGTCTGCCTGATGTCGTTGATCACGAGTGACCGGCGCGAGCGGATCACGTGCGCGGCGAAGCCTCCCGCGAGCGGCCCGGTCTCGACGGGGAAGCGCTCGCCGTGCTCGAGGAAGTACGGGATGGACCGCATGCCGTTGCGCGCGTCGTACAGGATGATCGCCATGTCCTTCGACTGGAAGATCTCGGCGATCTTGTCGCCGACGAGATCGATGATCGCCTGGAAGTCGAGCTCCCTCGCGACACCCTGCTGGATGCTGTTGATGACCGCGAGCTCGGCGTTGCGCTGCTCCGTCTCCTTCAGGAGGCGCTGCGTCTCGTCGAAGAGGCGCGCGTTCTCGAGCGCCACGCCCATGCTGGCCGCGACCGTGCTCACGAGGCGCACCTCGGCTTCACCGAACGCGTGATCGCGCTCGTAGTTCTCGATGCTGATCACGCCGAGCGCACGATCGCTGCCGAGGATCGGCACGAAAACGCCGGAGCGGCTGGAATCGGTTCCCGGAAGCGTGAAGCTGCCGAGCGCCTCGCTCTCGGCCTCGGTGCCGAAGACGATCGGCGCGCGCGTGCGCAGCGTCTTTCCCATCAGCGTATCGGGCGACAGCGCGCGCGGCGGGAGCGTGAGCCGCTTGCCGTGCTCGTACGAATACAGGAAATGCACCTGGTCGGTGGCGGCATCGTGCCAGCGGATGCCCATGTCGCCGGTCTGGAACACTTCGCGGAGCTTGTCGCCCACGAGGTCGACGATGCCCTGGAAGTCGAGCTTCTCGGCCATGCCGCGCTGGATGCTGTTGATCACCGCGAGCTCGGCGTTGCGCTGCTCCGTTTCCTTCAAGAGCCGCTGCGTCTCGTCGAACAGCCGCGCGTTCTCCAGCGCCACGCCCATGCTCGCCGCGACGGTGCTGAGGAGTCGCACCTCTGCGTCGCCGTAGGCGTGCCTGCGCTCGAAGCTCTCGAGGATGATCGAGCCGAGCACGCGGTCGCCGCCCATGATGGGCACGCGAACGGAGGACAGGCTCGCGTCGGTCCCGGGTATGGCGACCAGTCCGGCCGCCTCCATTTCCTCCGGCGTTCCGAACACGATCGGCTTGCGCGACTCGACCAGCCGCAACCAGGTGTCGGTGACCGGCACGGGCGCGAGATCGAGGCGCACGCCGTGCTCGTAGTCGTACGGGCACAGCAGCATGCCGTTCCGCGCGTCATACCAGCGGATGCCCAGGTCGCCGGTTCGAAACACCTCGCGCAGCTTGTCGCCGACCAGGTCGACGATCGCCTGGAAGTCGAGCTTCTCCGCCATCCCGCGCTGGATGCTGTTGATGACGGCGAGCTCGGCGTTGCGCTGCTCGGTCTCCTTCAAGAGGCGCTGCGTCTCGGAAAAGAGCCGGGCGTTCTCGAGCGCGACGCCCATGCTCGACGCGACGGTCGTGAGCAGGCGCACGTCGGACTCGCCGAACGCATGCTCGCGCTCGTAGTTCTCGATGGTGATGGCCCCGAGCACGCGGTCGGCATTGATGATCGGAACCCGGACCAGCGACTTGCTCTCGTCCGTTCCCGGAACGAGTCCAGCGCCGAGCTTGTCCATCTCGGCCACCGTGTCGATGACGATCGGCCGCCGCGTCCTTTTCATCGTCTCCCACGCGCCGCCCGGCCTCGGCATGACCGGTGGCACGGTGAGGCGCTTGCCGTGCTCGACGACATACAGGTGATGGTTGAGCCCCGCGGCCGGATCGTGCCAGGCGATGGTCAGCTCCTGCGTCGCGAACACCTCGCGCAGCTTGTCGCCCACGACGTCGACGATCTTCTGGAAGTCGAGCTCGGCCGCGACGGCTTCCTGGATGCCGTTGATGACGGCGAGCTCGGCCGCGCGCTGCTGAGTCTCCTTCAGCAGGCGCTGGGTCTCGTCGAACAGGCGTGCGTTCTCGAGCGCGACGCTCAGGCTTCCCGCCAGCGTCGTCAGCAGCCGCACGTCGGCGTCGGTGAAGGCATGCTCGCGGTCGACGTTCTGCAGCGAGATCACGCCATGCGCTTCGCCACCGACTACGAGCGGCACGAACATGCCGGACTTGGCGAAGCCGCCGCCGCCGGTAATGACCGAGCCCACTTCCGCGGCGCGCGCGGCGAAGTTCTCGTTGATCAGCAGCGGCTCGCGCGTGCGCACGACCTTGGCGCTGAAGCCCTTGAGTCCCGACGGGCTCGGCGGCTCGTGGAGCCGCACGCCGCGCTCGATGAGGTAGGGAAACCAAGCGCCGCCGTTGCCGTCGGCCATCATGATGCCCACGGCCTGCGCATCGAAGGTCTCGCGGATCTTTTCCCCGACGATCTCGAAGATCGCACCGAGATCGAGGCGCGCGGCGAGGCCCTGCTGCACCGAGTTGATGATCGCGAGCTCGGCGGCGCGCTGCTCGGTCTCCTTCAGGAGCTTCTGCGTTTCGTCGAACAGCCGCGCATTGTCGAGCGCCGTGCCGAGCGAGCCGGCGATGGTCGTCATGAACGCGATGTCGGCATCGCTGTACGCGTCCTCGCGCAGGAAGCTCTCCGTTCCGATAAGGCCGACCACGCGGCCGTGGGTGATGATCGGAACCCGCACGACGCAGCGCGACGCTTCCGTGCCCGGCACGACGGTGGTCGGCATGTCGGCGGTGTTCGCGACGTACGGCTTGCGCGTGCGCAGGATCGTCTCGAACATGCCGCCGCGAACGGGCTCGCGCGGTGAAATGCTGACCCGCTTGCCGTGCTCGGTCGCGTACAGGTAATGGAGCAGGCCGGTCGTCTCGTCGTACCAGGTGATGCTGCAGTTCGGCGTGTCGAACAGGCGCGACACGCGATCGCCGATGCTCTCGACGATGTCGGCGAAGCTGTCGCGGTTCGCGACACCTTCCTGGATGGTGGTCAGGACCGCGATCTCGGCGTTGCGGCGCGCGATCTCGAGATCGAGTCGCGATGCGGCGCCGCTGCCCGTCGCGGCGCGTCGCGGCCGCCGTTCGGGCGAAGGCGGCGCCTTGGGCGCGGCCGGCTTGCGAGTCGCTTGCGATCGCGTGGTCCGTGACCCGGCGCGCGAGCGGGCCGTGCCCCCGGCCGGCTTCTTCTTCCGGGGCGTCGCCGTCTTCTTGCGGGATGACACCGCCATCGCGTCCTCGCTTGCCGCGGTCAGTGGCGCGCAAGTCTACAGGGTGACTGCTCCAGCGGCGAGCCGGACGGTCGGCGCGCACCGCGCCGAGGCCGAGAGAACGGCGGCTTCGGGTCGCGTAGGAACATCCTCACGAGCGCTCGCGGCCTTGTCCGATACAAGCGCCGCCGCAGTCATCGCACCATTTGCGCTCCGCAACCATTGGAGAGCCGACATGGCCGACAATCCAGGCATGCGCGGACCGCGCGACCGCGAACGCATCGATATCCATCAGGAGCACGAGGTCCGTTACTGGACCGAGAAGCTCGGCGTGACGCCCGAGGAGCTGCGAGATGCCGTAGAGGCCGTGGGACCGATGGCGAGCGCGGTCGAGCAGCGCGTGCGCGGGCGCAGCCGCCGGGGCGCGCAGTAGGAACTCGATCCGTTGTCGGAACTGCGATGCCGGATCGCGACAGGATCCCTCCTGCCGACCACACCCGGATCGCCGTCGAGAACGCGTACGAAGTGCGCCGCTGGTGCCAGCGCTTCGTGTGCACCGAGACGCAGCTCCGGCGCGCGGTGGAGAAGGTCGGCAACGACCCCGAGGCGGTCAGGGACGAGCTTCGGCGGCAGCGCTAGCGACGCTGCGCGCATGTGCGACCGACGCCGCCTCGTCGGCGTCGTCTGTTGACGCGTAGCCTTCCAGCCAGCGCCCGACCCGCTCGAGCCATTCGCGCGGCGCCGCATACGCGGCAGCCGCGGCGAGGTCGCGCACGGCGCGAAGCTGGGCGATGGCCTGCGTGCGCTGCTCGATCAGCTTCGTGAGCTGCTCGTCGCAGCGCGCGATGGGCGTCGGGTAGTGGGCGACCTCGTCGATGAGCGCGGCCGCGCGGCGCGCGAGCACCGCTTCGAGCGCCGCGAGCGCGACGCGCACGTCGGGCTGGCCGGTCATGCGAGTATTCTAGTCGACGCGCCCGTGCGCGACGCGAGACACCCATGATCGAGCTCGTCATCCCGACACGCCGACGCGACCTCGGTGGATTCGAGGTCGCACGGGTGCTGCCTTTCGCGCAGCGCCGGATGGTCGGCCCGTTCGTCTTCTTCGATCACATGGGACCGATCGATTTCGCGCCCGGCATCCCGCGCTCGGTCGACGTGCGCCCGCATCCGCACATCGGGCTCGCGACGGTCACGTATCTCTTCGATGGCGAGATCATGCACCGCGACAGCGTCGGATCGGAGCAGCCGATTCGCCCGGGCGAGGTGAACTGGATGACGGCGGGCCGCGGCATCACGCATTCCGAGCGCTTCGAGCGCGCGCGGCGCGAAGGCGGGCGCATGCACGGCATCCAGGCGTGGGTCGGCTTGCCGCGCGAGCTCGAGGAGACCGAGCCCGCATTCGACCACTACGCCGGAGGCGACCTGCCGGAATACGAATCGGGCGGTCTCAAGGCGCGCCTGGTGGCGGGCGAGGCGTTCGGCGCGAAGGCGGCGGTGCGCACGCAGTCGCCGCTTTTCTATGTGCACTGGTCGCTCGAGCCCGGCACGCAGGCGCAGCTCGAGGCGCGCTATCCCGAGCGCGCGGCCTATGTCGCCGCCGGAACGGTCGACGTGGCGGGCCAGCGCTTCGAGTCGGGCCACATGATCGTGTTCGAGCCCGGCAAGCCGGCGCTCTTCACCGCGCTCGCGCCGTCGACGGTGATGCTGCTCGGCGGCGAGCCGATCGGCGAGCGCCATGTCGAATGGAATTTCGTGAGCTCGTCGAAGGAGCGCATCGAGCAGGCGAAGGCGGACTGGCGTGCGGGACGCATGAAGCTGCCCGTGCACGACGACGCCGAGTTCATTCCGCTGCCGGGCGATCCGCCTCCGCCGCCGAACCCGATGTCGTGATGGCCGCCGCGCCGTCGAGCAGCATGGCATTCATGCGCTTGACGAACCCCGCGGGGTCGTCGAGCGTGCCGCCTTCGGCGAGCTGCGCCTGGTCGAGCAGGAGGTGCGCCCAGTCGGCGAGCCGTGGGTCATCGGGCTTCAGCCGGCGGATCAGCGCGTGCTCGGGATTGAGCTCGAGGATCGGTTTGGCCTCGGGCGCGTTCTGGCCCGCCGCCTTGAGGAGGCGCGTCAGGTGCTGGCTCATGGCGTCGCGGTCGACCACCACGCACGCCGGCGAGTCGGTGAGCCGCAGCGTGATGCGCACGTCCTGCACCTTGTCGCCCAGCGCCGCCTTGATCGCCGCAACCAGGTCCTTGCTCGCTTCGGCGGCCCTTTCCTGCGTCGCCTTTTCCTCGGTGTCCGCGAGCTCGCCGAGATCGAGATCGCCCTTGGCCACCGAGACGAGCGGGGTGCCGTCGAAATCGCGCAGGAAGCTCAGCATCCATTCGTCGACGCGGTCGCACAGCAGCAGCACCTCGACGCCCTTGCGTCGAAAGATCTCGAGGTGCGGGCTCGCCTGGGCGGCCTCCAGTGAATCCGCGGTGAGGTAGTAGATCGCCTTCTGCTTGTCGCCGTGCTTTTCCTTGGCGCGCCCGACGTAGTCGGCGAGCGACACGGCCTGCGCGCCCGCGCTCGTCGTGGACGCGAAGCGCAGCAGCTTCGCGATGCGCGCGGCATTGACGTGGTCCTCGCCGACGCCTTCCTTCAGCACCTGTCCGAACTCGCCCCAGAACTTCGCGTAGTCGTCCTTGCGGTTCTCGGCAAGGTCCTCGAGCAGCCCGAGGATGCGCTTGGTCGAACCCTCGCGGATCGCCTTCACGTCGCGCGATTCCTGCAGGATCTCGCGGCTCACGTTGAGCGGCAGGTCGGCCGAGTCGATCACGCCGCGCACGAAGCGAAGGTACGTCGGCAGGAGCTGCTCGGCGTCGTCCATGATGAACACGCGACGCACGTAGAGCTTCACGCCGTGCCGGTGATCGCGGTCCCACAGGTCGAACGGCGCCTTGGACGGGACGTAGAGGAGCTGGATGTACTCGGTCTTGCCTTCGACGCGATTGTGCGTCCATGCGAGCGGCTCGCCGAGGTCGTGCGCGACGTGCTTGTAGAAATCCCTGTACTGCTCGTCGGTGATCTCGGACTTCGCGCGTGCCCACAGCGCGCTCGCCTGGTTCACCGTCTCCCATTCGTCGCGCACGACGAGCTCGTTGCGGTCCTTGTCCCATTCCTCCTTCCTCATGCGGATCGGCGTCGCGATGTGGTCGGAGTAGCGCGTTAGGATCGACTTCAACTTCCAGTGCGACAGGAGCTCGTCCTCGCCTTCCTTCAGGTGCAGGACGACGTCGGTGCCGCGCCGCGGCCGGGTGGCGGTCTCGACCGTGAACTCGCCGGCGCCATCGCTTTCCCAGCGCACGGCCTCGTCGGCCGCAAGGCCGGCGCGGCGCGACAGCACGGTCACGCGATCGGCCACGATGAAGCTCGAATAGAAGCCGACGCCGAACTGGCCGATGAGCTGCGCGTCCTTCTGCTGGTCGCCGGTCAGCCGCGCGAAGAACTCGCGCGTGCCGCTCTTGGCGATGGTGCCGAGTTGCAGCACCGCCTCGTCGCGGCTCATCCCGATGCCGTTGTCCGAGACGGTGATGGTGCGGGCGGCCTTGTCGTACGCGATCTCGATGGCCAGGTCGGCGTCGCCCTGCAGGAGCTCCGGCTTCGCGATCGCCTCGAAGCGCAGCTTGTCGCAGGCGTCGGATGCGTTGCTCGTGAGCTCGCGCAGGAAGATCTCGCGGTTCGAGTACAGCGAATGGATCATGAGGTGAAGCAGCTGCTTCACCTCGGCCTGGAAGCCGAGCGTCTCGCGCGCGCCGCCGGCGGTCTGAGTTGTCGTTTCGTTCATGACGTGGGGTCCGGATAGGGGCCTGCGCGGCGGATGATAGGGTCGCCGGCCCGGAATTCAAGGCCCGCGCGCGCGGCGGGGACGTAGAATGCCAGAGGGCGAGAACGGCGGGTGATGCGTCGGGCGCGCGCGACGGTACGGCAGATCCTCGAGGAGCAGGGAATGGACGACGACCGCGCGGATCGCCTCGCGATCCGCGATCTGATCGAGAACTGGGCGGTGTGGCGGGACGCCGGTGACTGGACACGCTTCGCGACGTGCTGGCACGACGACGGCGTGATGATGGCCACGTGGTTCCAGGGTCCGGCGCGCGAGTTCATTCGCGTGACGCGGGAAGGCTGGGCGAGAGGCGTCAGCATCCTGCATTTCCTCGGGGGAATGTCGATCGATCTCGCGGGAATGCGCGCCGTCGCGCAGACCAAGATGACGATCTCCCAGCGCGGCGAGGTGCACGGCGTTCTCTGCGACGTCGTCTGCACGGGCCGCTTCTACGACTTCGTCGAGAAGCGCGACGGACGCTGGGGCGTGCGCCTGCGACAGCCGATCTACGAGAAGGACCGCATGGACCCCGTCGATCCTGCAGCGCACCTTGTGCTCGATGCCGCGAAGCTCGCCGAATCTCCGGCGGGCTATCGCCATCTCGCGTACATGCAGTCGCTCATCGGCTACGCGGTCAAGCACGACATGCCGCAATTGACCGGGCCGGAGGTGGAGCGCCTGTACGCGCGCGGCAAGGCCTGGCTCGCGGGCGGCCCGCTGGACGCCGCATGAGCATCGGAGCTGTCGCGGAATAGCCCGGCACCGGGTCCTGTTCTGCGCGTTCACGATGTTCGTCAACGGCCTCGGCACTGCGCACCCGCCGCATCGCTACACCAAGGCGCAGTGCTGGGAGGCCTTTCGCACCTCGGAATGGTTCCGCAAGCTCGACCGGCGGGCGCATCGCATCGCCGAGATCGTGCTCTTCGGCGACAACGGCATCGAGGCGCGCCATCTCGCGCTCGACTCGCTCGACGACGTCTTTCGCATCGATCCCGACACGCTGCACGCGCGCTTCGCGACGCACGCGCCCGCGCTCGCGAGCGCCGCGGCGAAGCGCGCGATCGAAGGCGCCGGCGTGGACGTGCACGCGCTCGACGGAGTGATCGCCAGCACGTGCACGGGCTACCTGTGCCCGGGCATCACGAGCTATCTCGTCGAGCGCCTGAACCTGCGTCGCGACGTCGTCGCGCTGGACCTGGTCGGCCAGGGCTGCGCGGCCGCGCTGCCGAACTGGCGCACGGCGGACGCGCTGCTGCGCGGACAGGGCTGCGAGCACGTCCTGTCGGTGTGCGTCGAGGTGAGCAGCGCGGCGATGTACCTCGACAACGATCCCGGCGTGCTGATCAGCGCGTGCCTCTTCGGCGACGGCGCCGGCGCGGCGGTGCTCTCGCAGCGATCGGCCGCCAAGCGGCCGATCGAGGTGCGCGCGTACGGCTCGCGCACCGATCCTGCGCATCGCGACGCGCTGCGCTTCGAGACGCGCGCCGGCATGCTGCGCAACGTTCTCACCCGGCCGGTGCCCGGCCTCGCCGCGGAGCACGCATTCGAGGTGATGAGCGAGGTCCTGCGCGACGCCCGCATCGCACCGCGCGACGTGCGCGCCTGGATCATGCATGCCGGAGGACG
>DATJIS010000062.1:0-6406 GCA_035493035.1 Casimicrobiaceae bacterium
GCAAATGCGCGCCGCACGGCACGGGATGCCATGGCCCCTTATCTCGCGATCGAGTCCCTGTCGGTTTCCTACGGCGCTGCGCCCGTGCTGCGCGACGTCAGCCTCGACGTCGCCCGCGGCGAGCTGGTGGCGCTGCTCGGCAGCTCCGGCTGCGGCAAGACCACGTTGCTGCGCTCGATCGCGGGGTTCGTGACCCCGGATTCGGGCGCCATCCGGGTCGAGGGTCGGAACATCGTGGGCCTGCCGCCGGAAAAGCGCGACACCGCGATGATGTTCCAGTCGTACGCGCTGTGGCCCCACATGAGCGTCGCCGACAACATCGCCTACGGCCTGCGCATGCGTAGCTGGAAGCGCGACGCGATTGCCAAGCGCGTCGACGAGATGCTGAGCCTGCTGCAACTCCACGGCTTCGGGCCGCGTCCGGTGACGCAGCTTTCGGGTGGCCAGCGACAGCGCGTCGCGCTCGGGCGCGCGCTCGCGGTCGATCCGCGCCTGCTGCTGCTCGACGAGCCGATGTCGAACCTCGACTACAAGGTGCGCATCGAGCTGCGGCACGAGCTGCGCGCGCTGCAGCAGCGCATCGGCATCACGGCGGTGTATGTGACGCACGATCGTGAGGAGGCGTTGACGCTCGCCGACCGCATCGCGGTCATGGACTCGGGCAACATCGTGCAATACGCACCGCCCGAGGAGATCTTCCACCGGCCCACGTCGCCCTTCGTCGCGGGGTTCATGGGCGCGGACAACACGATCGCCCTGTACCGCCTCGCCGACGGTGCGCTGGCGCCGACCAACGCCGGCCGTGGCGAGCCCCTCACCGCGCATTTCCGCAGCGAAGCGGCGCGGGTGCTGCCGGGCGGGGAGCGCGCGGCCGCCGATGACCTGGCGCTCGCGGGCAAGGTCGTGCAAACGCTCTACGTCGGGCAGGTCTACCGGTATCGCGTGCGCACGGACGGCGCGGACGTCTGGGGCCATGCGCCGGCACGCATCGCCGAAGGCGAACCCGTCACGGTCGCGGTGCCTCGCGGGGCGCTGCTGGTCTTTCCCCGCTCGGCTTCGATGGCGCAGTCCTAGCCGGGCATTAGGATGCGCAACACGAGGGCGCCGTCCTGCGCCCGCTGATTTGGAGGAGGCCTATCACCATGCATATTTCGAGACTGTTGGGAGCGGTGGCAGTCGGCGCGCTGATCGCGTTGCCGGGAGCGCCCGCGCTGGCGGACACGACGCTCAACGTCGTATCCGCGGGCGATCAGAACATGGTCGACTACGTCAACAATTACCTCGGGCCGAAGTTCGAGAAGATGAACCCCGGCGTGAAAGTGCGCGCCGTCGGCACGGGCCCGGGCGATTCCGGGTCGCAGAAGATCTACGAGAAGCTTTCCGCCGAGCAGAAGGCGGGGCAGAACACCTGGGACATCGACGTCGCGGTGGTGCATCAGCGCGGTGCTGCGACCATGGTGAACGACAAGCTGCTGATGCCGTATCGCAACGACGTCGGCGCGGGCAAGCTCGTGTCGCGCGACACGGCGAAGAACGCGCTCGGCGCGAACGTCGACGGCTACGTGCTGCCGATGTTCCACAGCCAGATCGCGTTCGCGTACAACCCCGACCTCGTGAAGCAGCCGCCAAAGAGCTTCGCCGAGCTCAATGAGTGGGTGAAGAAGAATCCCAAGCAGTTCGGCTACAACGGCGTCAAGGGCGGCATGTCGGGCGTCGGATTCGTGACCGGCTGGGTCGCGGCGAACAGCGGCATTGCCGACAAGCTCGAGAAGGGTCCTTATGATCCGAATGCCAAGGCGCAGATCGACAAGGCGCTCACGGGCCTGAAGGAGTTCAACCAGTACGTCGTGATGACGCCGGGCAACGCCGGCACGCTCGACATGCTGAACCGCGGCGAGATCGCGATGGGGCCGGTGTGGGTCGACATGTTCTACACCTGGGTGTCCGACGGCAAGATGAACCCCAAGATCAAGCTCGAACTGCCCTCTCCGGGACTGCCCGGCCAGCCCATGTACTACGTCATCCCCGCCAAGGCGGCCAACGCGGCGCTCGCGAAAAAGTTCATCGACTTCGCGGAAAGCCCTGAAGTCCAGGCCGACGGCATCGTGAAGCAGTTCAACTGGTACCCGGGCATCGATCCGCAGTACGTGCAATCGAAGCTCGATCCGGCGGCGTGGAACAAGCTGTTCACCGACATCTCGCCGCAGGACCTTTCGAAGTACGGCCGCCCGTTCCCGCTGTCCGAGTACTTCACGGACATCGTCGAAGGGTACGAGCGCGTGGTGTTGAAGTAGCGCGTCCAACGCCGCCGTCGCCGGCCCTCTGCGGGCACCCTCTCCCCGTGCGGGGAGAGGGCAGGTGACGGGCATGTCGATGTCCACCGATCTCGCCGCCGGAATCGCGCCCGTAGAGCCCGAATCGCGCGTGCGCAACCAGGCGCGCACGCAGCGATGGGCCGGCTTCGCGCTGATCACGCCGGCGCTCACGGTCGTTGCGCTGTTCTTCGTGATGCCGCTCGTCCTGTCCGCCGTGGGCGCTTTCCGTGCCGCGGACGGCAGCTTCACCCTCGCGCACTTCGCGAAGTCGATCGACCTCTACACCAAGGACATCGTCTTCACGATCGGCATCGTCGGCCTGTCGACGCTCCTGATCTCCATCGTCGCCATCGCGATCGCCGGCTATCTCACGCTCGGCGAGAACCCGCGCGGGGTTGCCCTCCTGCGCTGGCTCTATCGGTGGCCGCTCTTCATCCCGTTCGTCGTCGCAGGGCAGGTCATGCGCACCTTCCTCGCCAAGAACGGGCTGCTCAACCACGTGCTCATCGGCACCGGCCTGATCGAGCCCCTCTCTGCGGAGAGCATGCTCGACTGGCGGGGCATCGTCGTCGCGTTCGTGTGGAAGCAGGCGCCGTTCGTGACGCTGCTGCTGGCGGGCGCCATGGCGTCGCTCGATCGCACGCACGTCGAGGCCGCGCGCAACCTCGGCGCGCCGCGCTGGCGGGTGCTGTTCGGCATCGTGCTGCCGCAGGTGCGGGGCACGCTGCTGGTCGGCCTCGTGCTGTCGTTCGTCACGATGCTGTCGGTGCTGTCGGTGCCGCTGATGATCAATCCCAACTCGCCGACGATGATGACCGTCGACGTCGCATACCGCATCAGCACGCTGTCCGATTACGCCGTCGCCAACGCGCTCTGCCTGATCTCGCTCCTGCTCGCCGCAGTGGGCGCGGCGTTCTATCTGCGCCACGCGGTGCAGAAGGCGGAGGGCGCTTGACCAGCGCGGTTCAGACCGGCACACCGTGGCTGCGTCACGTACCGGGCGCGTTCACGCGCGCGCTGCTGCTGGCACTCCTCGCGTTCGTCATCTTCGGGCCGCTCCTGAATCTCCTGCTCTGGGCGTTCGCCGAGAAGTGGTACTTCCCGAGCAAGCTTCCGCTCGAATACGGCTTCACGTTCTGGCGGCGCGTGTTCGCGCCGCGCGGCAATGCGATCGGCTCGCTCGGCACCAGCGTCTGGATCGCGCTCCTGACCGTCGTGTTCAGCCTCGCGGTGGCGATTCCGGCCGGCTACGCGCTCGCGCGACTGCGGCTTCCGTGGCGCGGGGCCATCCTGCTCGCGTTCCTGCTGCCGCAGGCGGTGCCGAACCTGCCGGTGTACGTGAACATCGCGCAGGTGTTCTACCAGATCGGACTCGCGGGCACTGTCACCGGTGTCGTACTGGTGCACGCGTCGCATGGCCTAGTGCTCGCGGTGTGGATCGCGTCCGCCGCGTTTGCCGCGGTCGACGGCTCGCTCGAGGAGGCCGCGCGCAACATGGGCGCCTCGCCGTGGACGTGCTTTCGCACGGTCACCCTGCCGCTCGCCGCGCCCGGACTGATGGCAAGCGCCATCTTCGTGTTCCTCGAGTCGCTCGACGAGTTCACCGGCACGTATTTCGTCGGCGTGCCGGACGTCACGACGCTGCCGCTGCTGATGTTCAACGCCAGCATGGGCGGCAACTATCAGATCGCGTCGATCACCGCACTCCTGCTGCTCGTCCCTTCGATCGGCTTCATGCTCGTGGTCGAGCGCTTCCTGAAGTCCGACGTGCTGGCGATGGTCGGGCGCTGACGCACACGCCGTGCGGCGCACGCGGCGGGAGGCGAGTCAGCGCAGCCCCAAGCGCGCTCAGGCCCCCATCTGCGCCCGCTTGCGCGACAGGACCTCGATCAGGCGATCGACGGCCTTTGCGTCGAGCGCGAGGCCCTCGTCGCCGAGGTACACGTGCAGCCGCCGGTGCTCGCCGTCGAAGCGCAGCGTCACGGCGCCCCGGTCCGACAGCGGGACTGTCTCCTCCAGCACCCGCGACGCCGGGATCTGACCCTGGTTGCCGATGGTGGGCGCGTTGCCGCGCGCACGCTCCGACGCGACGGTCGTGCGCTCGGGTGGCGGCGACGCGCTTCCTTCGGCTTCCGGTGCATCGGCGCGGCCGGCTACCTGGGGAGGATCGCTGGCGGGAAACGACTCCTCGACCATTTCGTCGACGAGCTGCTCGTTGGCGGGTCGGGAGCGGGGGACCGGGTGCGGAGCTGACATGGCGAATCCTCACGCGCCGCCGATGGCGGTAACGACGCGGCCGGTGCCGGCGCAATTGCCGCACACGCCGCCGCGCAGCTTGCCGCTGCCGTGGCAGACCGGGCATACGTTGTCACCCGTGCCCGGCGTGCCGCGTGGCGCTTCGTCGCCCGGGTTCATCGGCGCCGCGTTCGGCGTGGCAATCGGAGTCGACTTCGACGGTGAGCTCATGGCGCGCTCCTTTTGACGATGCGTCGTCGATGGACCACGCGATCGCGCGCGCGTTTCGCGCCCGGGAGGGTGGTGTCAGCCGATCTCGCGACGCGCGACGGGTTCAGCGGACCAGCGACGCGACGTAGTCGGACACGATGCTCAACGCGGCAGCCCGCCGAAGCGGTCGTAGAAAGCGTCGTCGGCCGGAGGCAGCGTGCTGCCGTTCACCGAGAGCAGTGCGGCGAGGTGCGCTTCCGCGCGCGCCTCGGTGAGGCGATAGAAGTCGCGCGTCAGCGCGAACGCGGCTGCACCGGGCCAGTCGAGCGGCAGCACCGCCGGCGGCAGGCGCGGGTCGCGCAGCAGCACGCGGCGATACGCGTGGATCAGCAGCGTGCGCACCACGAAGCATTGGCCGGGATCGCTCGCCTCGATGTCGCGCATGCGAAAGCGATCGATCACGCGGCCGAAGCGGGCGAGGAACTGCCGATAGCTCCGCGCGAGCGATGCGAGGTCCCAGACGGCGGCGACGCGCGCGGCGAGCGTCTGCGCGCCCGAGTCCGCGACGTCGTGCGCGTGCAGGACGATCGCACGCGCCCGCGCGCCGACGCGCGCCACCTCGGCCGCGGCGTCACCGTCCGTGCGCGGTCGCACGTACAGGCCCGAGGCGAGGGTTCCGAAGCCGTCCCAGCGCAACTCGTCACGCAAACGCGCGCGCTCGGCGGCCCTGGCAGTGAGCGGCGGGTCGATCACGATCTCCCATTCCCCGCTCCAGTCGCTCGCGGGTGGGGCGTAGATGCGCCGATACGCCGCCTCGAACCGCGCGCGACCTTCGGGGGTGAGTCGATAGCGGCTCTGGCGGCCGTGCGTCTCGGCCGCGAGCCAGCCGTCGCGGGCCAGGCGGAACACGCTCGTGCGCGTCAGTCGCTCGTTGATGCCGAGCGGCGCGAGCAGGCGAATCAAGCCGGCGAGCCACACCTCGCCGCCATGCGGGGCGAGGGAATCGCCCCACACCGTGATGACGAGCGAGCGCGCGCGCGGCGGGTCTTCGGCGAGCGTGCGCCGGATCCAGCGCGCGACGTGCGCGTCGGGTCGCGCACGTGGCGAGGGCGCCGCTGGATATGATACAGAAACGGCTTGACGCATCGGAACACTGTATCATAAACTCGCGCATGGGACTGGGCCGCGCGGCCCGGCGGAGGCGCGATGTACGCACAGATGGTCGACACCGGCGTTGCGAAGGTGCAGGACGCGGCGCAGATGAGCGCCGAGGAGCAGGCGTTCCAGGCGCGCGTGGACGCCGACGTCAAGATCGAGCCCAAGGACTGGATGCCCGAAGCGTACCGGCGCACGCTGGTGCGACAGATCCAGCAGCACGCGCATTCGGAGATCGTCGGCATGCTGCCCGAAGGCAACTGGATTACCCGCGCGCCGACGCTGAAGCGCAAGGCGATCCTCATGGCCAAGGTGCAGGACGAGGGCGGCCACGGGCTCTATCTCTACGCCGCGGCCGAGACGCTGGGCGTTTCGCGCGATCAGCTCGTCGAGGATCTGCACGCGGGCAAGGTGAAATACTCGTCGATCTTCAACTATCCGACGCTCACGTGGGCCGACATCGGCACCATCGGCTGGCTCGTCGACGGCGC
>DATJIS010000063.1:0-126099 GCA_035493035.1 Casimicrobiaceae bacterium
ACCGCAAGCGGGTGACGCCGGACCACCTTGGCGTCAACGTGTTCTGTCTCGAGGGCTTCGATCCCTCGGGTATCCCGGTTCGCGAGACGCACGGTTCAGCGATGGAATGATCGCGATGCCGGTGTGCGGAACGGAGCGCGGGGAATACCAATGATCAAATCCTTCGATCACGTCACGGTCGTCGTGCGCGACGTCGAGGCCCGCAAGGCATCTCTTCTCGCTGCCCGGTTTCGAGCACGAGCGAACCGTTGGCGCCGGTTCGCCGTCACTCGCCGAGGTCGCTCATGAGCTGCTTGAAGTCCGGGGAATCGAGCAGCAGCTTGCGGGCGACGGCGCGCAAGCGATCGACACTCGCGGCGTCGAGCGAGAGCGTGGTCGGAATCTGCTTGAAGTAATCCCGCTCGCTCTCGTCCGGTATCGCCTGGAGCGAGACGTCGATGAAGTAGAAGCGCGGCTGCCCGTGCGCGTCGTCCGCGTCGTTCGACGCGCGGTGGCGCTCGATTTCATCGCGCCACCGCGTGAAGCTCGCGCGTAGCTGCTCCGACATGTGCAGCGACTGGGCATTCACCGGCAGCTCGAATGCGCGCATGACCCGCCGGAACGACGGCACTTCATCGCTCTGATCGATCGACAGGTCCGGCGCCCGCTGCGCGTTCACGGAGATGAACACGGCATGCGTCAGGTGATGGTAGCCGAGCGCGTCCATGAGCTCGAGGAAGCCGCCGTTCTCCACGGCGAAATCGATGGACGCGCGCACACCGAGGTTGTCGATCAGCCCGCCGTCGACGAGATGGACGTAAGGGCGCTTCGCCACATCCCGATAGGAATGCGCGTCGCGAAGGCGCGCGAGCGGGCCGGCGGTGTCGCCGGCCGGGTGCGCGGCGTTGATGAAGCCGCGCGGCGCTGCGGCATTGCAGCTGCCGGCGTAGTTGCGCAGCGTGATCGCCGTGAAGTAGGGCGGCAAGGCGGCCGAAGCGGCGACGGCCCGGGCCACGGGCACCTGGCCGAGGTCCGAGCACAGCAGGTCGAATTGCGTCTGGGTGAAGGGAAAGCGCGCGCCGGTCGATAGGTCCGAAGCGTTGATGACCACGAATGGCCGATACGCGCCGCGCGCGAGGTCCCCGAACGTCTTTCCATGGAACAGGCGATCGTCGAAGTACTCGGCGAGAAGGTCGGTGCGCCCGAAATGCTTGGAGGCGAGGCGCGCCGCATTGGTCGCCGCACGCAGCTGAAGATCGCGCTCGACGTCGCGGCGCAGGAACTGCTCCTTGAAGTCGTTGAAGATGGCGTCGCGGTAGAGGGCGTAATACGCCGCGACGATGCTCCCGCCCGACACCGCGTTGATGATGTCCACTTCGTCGAGGAGGCTGCGCCGCGTGCCGCCGATCGGGACGCGGGTATCGCGCAGCGCCTCGAGCGTTCCGTAGGCGAGCGCGGCGGCGCGCATCCCGCCCCCGGAGAAGCTGAGCACGACGAGAACGTCGCCGGGGTTGGTCGGATCGCGCGCGACCCGTTGCAAGCGGTACCCCTCTTTGGCATCCTGCTGGCCGAGCGGGGCGTTGACGGGGTAATGTGCGCTGTTGCCGCAGCCAGCGAGGAGCAGCACGCTCGCCGCGAGCGCGAGGTGAGCGAAACACCGCAACATGCCCGCCCGCCGATCGAGCGTGAGCGTCACCGCAGCCTCGCTGCCTGGAAGTCCGGCGCTATTGTGCATCAGAATGGCGTCATCGGAGGTTTCCTCGTACTGACGTAGTCGCAGAATCCCGGGTGGCCCGCATGGAAGCAAGCTTGTATGCCGATCGCGACGGACGACGCTCGACGACTGCCGGGGCGGTCGCCGTGCGCGCGGTCCTCGCGGCAATCGCTTATGTCGTCGCGCTGCTCGTCTCGTATTACTACGGGGGCGGCTTCGGACAGGAGGCGACGATCTGGCTCGCGAGCGGCGTCGCGATCGGCGTGCTCGCCGCCGCCGACACGCGTCGCTGGCGTGCGTATGCTGCGGGACTCGCGATCGGTGCGCTGGTCGCGAACCTGATCGCCGGCGAGTCGATCGTTGCGGCGCTCGTCTACGCCGTGGAGGAGGTGGCCATCGCGCTGCTTGTCGCGTGGGCGCTGAAGCGACTGCTCGGCGCCAGCTTCCGACTCGACAGCGTGCGCAACGTGCTCGTGTTCGTTGTCGTCGGCGCCTTCGGCGGCGCGCTGGCGAGCTGGCTCGTCAACCTCGCCGCGTATCCGCCGCTCGGTGAGCCGAGCCCGCTGCTCGCATGGCGTCTTTGGATCGTCTCCGGCAGCGTCGGCACGCTGATCGTCACGCCGCTGATCCTCACGTGGGCCGACTTCCGGCCCAAGCGATCCGGAGGCGCGACGATGGTGGATTTCGCGTGGGGCGGGCCGCTGTTCCTGCTCGTCGTGCTGTCGACGATCTTCGTCTTCCACGGCGAGACGGCCGCGCGCTTCTCCGGGAGCGTGGGCTATTCGATCACGTACCTGCCTTTCGTTTTCCTCGTCCTCGGTGCGCTCGTGTGGGGACCGCGCGGCGCCACGCTGTCCACGTTCGTGCTCGCCGCAATCGCCGTCGTCTACACCGTTCGCGCGCAGGGACCGTTCGCCGGCGTGGAGGGATTCCTCGGTGAGGCCGTGCTCGAAGTGCAGGGCTACGTCGCGGCAGCGGCGCTCATGAGCCTGCTGGTGTCCGCGTTGACGGCAAGCAGGCAGGTCGCGCTGCGCGAGGCCGCGAGCTGGAAGACGCGTTACGAAGCGGCCATCGTCGCGAGCGGGCAGGCGCTCTACGAGCTCGACCCCGCGTCCGGCCGGCTCGACTGGTCGGGCGACACGCGTCGGCTCGGCTTCGCCGGACAGGCGCCATCCACTCTCGCGGGCTATCTCGAGCGCGTGCATTCTTCCGATCGTGAGGCGGTGCACGACGCGTTCATCGCGCTCGCCCGCGGCACGATCCGCCATTCGCCCCTGACGCACCGCCTGCGCTCCGGCAGCGGCGAAGACCTGCGCGTCGACGGCGACGCCAATGCGATCGTCGACTTCGACGACAGCGTCCACCGCGTGGTCGGATTCCTGCGCGCCTCGCCGTCCGCCGGCGCGCCCGTCGAGCGGCGCGCCGCGTGATGGAGCAGGAGGAATCGCCCGAGGCCGATCAGGCCGTGTTCCTGATCCACGGGCTCGGGGGCACGCAGTACGACATGGGCTCGATGCACAAGCGCCTCAAGCTCGCGGGGTTCGAAACGCATTCGCTGACCTTGCCGGGGCACGGCACGACGCCCGAAGACCTGGTCGGCATCACTGCCGAGGACTGGCTCGCGGCGTGCCGGGGGATGTACACCGAGCTCGCGGCCCGCTACAAGACGCTGCACCTGATGGGCATGTGCATGGGCGCGCTGCTCGCGACCGAGGTGGCCAAGCAGGAGCGTCACGACAAGGGTCGGCTGATCGCGCTCGCGCCGCCGATCTTCATCGACGGCTGGGCTACGCCCTGGTATCGCGTGTTGCGCGGGCTTCTGTATCGCATTCCGATGTTGCGCACCATGCGAATCGAGGAAGAGGAGCCCTACGGCATCAAGAACGAGCAGCTCCGCGCGATCGTGAAAGGCAAGTTCGAACGGGGCGAGAATTTTCACTATGGCTGGGTGCCGCTCGCGTGCCTGCGGCAGGTGGACCGGCTGCGCGGCCTCGTGATGAAGGGTCTGAAGCGCATCCAGTGCCAGACGCTGGTGGTGCACGCGCGACAGGACGAGCTCACCAGCCTGCGCTCGGCGGATTTCCTCGTGAGCGGCATCGGCGGCGACCGCGCCCGCATGATCGTGCTCGAGAACAGCTATCACATGGTGTGCGTCGACAACGACCGCGAGCTCGTGGCGCGCAACGTGCTCGAGTTCCTCGGCGTGCCGTGGGTGGAAGCCGGGCAGCTCAGCGACGATCCGCTCATGTCGCAGGATGCGCTCGCGACGCTTGCCGGCAGCGTGCGCAAGCTGCTGGAAGAAGGCTCGTTCCGCGACCTGCCGACCCTAGGCATACCCGAGATGGCGTGGTATCAGCCGGGGAGCAATCGCGTGTCCGGAATCCATCGCGGCGCCAAGGCAGTGCGGGCCTTCGCGAACGAGCTCGGAAGCGCCAGCGACGATGCGCGGTTCACCGCCTTCGGAACGCCGGTTTTCAACCGGGGCACGGCGTTGATGCCGGCGGCGTGGCTCGCGCGGCGTGGAGGCGAAGCGCTGCAGTCGCAGGGTGCGCTGCTCGTCGCCATGCGCGCCGGCAAGATCAACGAGGTCCGCTGGTTCGCGGACGAGGTGTCGGCCGAGGACGCGTTCTGGGGTGCCCCGACGGAAGTCTCCACCGCCGCGCCTACGCTGGACAACCAGTTCGAGGACGCCGTCGCGCGCTCGCGCCTGTTGTCGATCACGCCACCCGAATCCACGCTGCTCGAGCTCTACGCGTTGTACAAGCAAAGCAGCGAGGGCGACGTGCATGCGAGGCGTCCCGGTCCGCTCGACGTGGTCGGTCGGGCAAAGTACGACGCCTGGGCGCGCGAGAAGGGTGTCAACCGCGACGACGCGATGCGACGCTACATCGCGTTGGTGGCCTCGCTCGAGAGCCAGAAGGTCGCGGCTTAGCCGCTGCACGGGGCGATTCGTCTGGCCGAAGCGATGAACGAGCCGACTTACGAGGAAGCCGAGCACCGCCGTCGCGGTGTTCCGCAGGGCTATCGCCAGGGCCTGATCACCGCGATCACCGTCCTCCTCGGCTTCACGCTGGCATTCCTGCGGTATTGGGGCTTCGAGGCGCCGGGCGAATGGACGAAGCAATCCATCGTGGCGACGGTCGCGCTCGGCATCGCGGTGCTGTTGCAGATCATCGCCCTGGTGCGGTCGTTGCGGCTCGAGGACGATCATCCGCGCGAGTATCGAAAGACCGTTCTGTATTTCACGTGGTCCACGGCGCTGCTCGTCCTCGGCCTGCTGGTGGCCGCGATCGTGTTCGCCGATTGACGATCGAGGAGCATTGCCATGGCGGCTTATCTCATCGCCGCACACGACATCGCGGATGCGGCGGCATTCGAGGAATACCGGGCGAAGGTCGTGCCCATGATCGCCCGCTACGGCGGTCGCTACATCACGAGCGGGAGCGGCCACACGTTCCCCGAGGGCGGCGAATGGAAGCCCGAGCGCGTGGTCATCATCGAGTTTCCCGACATGGCGGCCCTCGAGCGGTGGTACCACGCGCCGGAATACCAGCCGCTCATTGCGCTTCGCAAGGCGAGCACGAGCGACCGCGACATGTTGGTCGTTGTGGACGGCGTGTGAAGGCGCTTGCGGAGGTCCGCCGCCTCGCTCGAGCGCGCCTGCCGCCGGCCCGGCTCGGAAGCCATGTCGAATTGACGAACGCACGATGAAGAAGAGCGCTGCAAACGACGGCGAATCCGCCTCCGTCCTGATCGACCGGAAGATCGAGGCGCTGACGGACTGGCGCGGCACGGCCTTGAGCCGGGTGCGCAGGCTCATCAGGGAAGCCGACCCCGACGTTGTCGAGGAGTGGAAGTGGAGCGTTCCGGTGTGGTCGCACGACGGGATCCTCTGCACGGGCGAGACGTACAAGGCGGCCGTCAAGCTGACCTTCCCGAAGGGCGCGTCGCTGCCCGACCCGGCCAGCCTCTTCAACGCCAGCCTCGAGGGCAACGTACGGCGCGCCATCGACATCCACCAGGGTGAGGACGTCGACGCGCGCGCCTTCAAGGCATTGATCCGCGCCGCGGTCGCACACAACGTGTCCGGCGCGAGGGCCAAGCCGAAGCGCACGAAATAGTCGCGTCCATCGATTGCGCGCTCGACGCGCGACCTGACTGCCGGCGCCGGCGGCTACGCCCGGTGCATGCGCGCCGCGCGCCGCTGCAGCCAGCCCACGACGACCATCAGCATCAGCGAGATCGCGATCAGCAAGGTCGCGGCGGCAGCGATGGTGAGGCTGATGCTGTCGTTGATCCCTGCGAACATCTGGCGCGGCAATGTGCGCTGGCCCGGGCCGGTGATCAGCAGCGCGACGACGACCTCGTCGAACGATGCCGCGAACGCGAACACGGCGCCCGATGCGACACCGGGCAATATGAGCGGGAGCGTTACGCGCCGAAACGTCGTGAGCGGCGATGCGCCGAGGCTTTCCGCCGCGCGCACGAGCGTGCGATCGAAGCCCGACAGCGTGGCCAGCACGGTGATGACCACGAAGGGAACTCCCAGCGTGGTGTGCGCGAGAATGAGGCCCGCGTAGCCGTCGGTCAGGCCGAGTGGTGCGAACGCGAAATACACGCCGACGGCGATGATGACGACGGGCACGACCATCGGCGAGATGAGGATCGCGAGCACGAGACCCTGAGCAGGAAAGCGCGCGCGCCACAACCCCATCGCCGCCAGCGTGCCGAGTGTGGTCGCGAGAACCGTTGCCGAAACGCCGACGATGACGCTGTTCTCGAGCGCGGGAAGCCAGAACGACGAAGTGAAGAAATCCTCGTACCAGCGCAGGCTCAGCCCGGGCAGGGGATAGTAGAAGAACGATCCTGCGGAGAAGGAAAGCGGCACGATCGTGACGATCGGCGCGATCAGGAAGATCAGCACGGCGCCCGTGAGCACGACCAGCGTCATGCGCGTGATGCGCTCGCCGTGTGTGGTCGCGCCCGAATGCATCGCCGCTAGCCGAGGCGCATGCGCTCGATGCCGATGAGCCGGTTGTACACGGCGTACAGGATCAAGGTCGCCGTGAGCAGCATGACCGACAATGCCGCCGCCATGCCCCAGTTCACCGTCTTGCTCGCATAGAACGCGATGAAATAGCTGATCATCTGATCGTCGCCGCCGCCCACGAGCGCCGGCGTGATGTAGTAGCCCAGCGCCTGGATGAACACGATGAGACAACCGGCGCCGATGCCGGGAAGCGTCATCGGCAGATACACGCGCCGGAACGCGGTGAAGGGCGTCGCGCCGAGCGATGCCGCTGCGCGCACGTACGAGGCCGGGATACTCTTCATCACGCTGTACAGCGGCAGCACCATGAACGGCAGCAGCACGTGCACCATCGCCACGTAGACCGCGAAGCGGTTGAAGATCATCTTGAGCGGCTCGTGCACGATCCCCAGCGACAGCAGGAGGCTGTTGAGCACGCCTTCCTTCTGCAGGAGCACGACCCACGCCGCCGTGCGCACGAGCAGCGAGGTCCAGAACGGCAGCAGCACGAGGAAGAGCAGCACGCTCGCGCGGCCCGGCGGCTGCGATGCGATGACCAACGCCACGGGATAGCCGAGCAGCAGGCAGACCGTGGTCACGACGGCGGAGATCCACAGCGTGCGCCCGAGGACTTCCCGAAAGACGCGTTGCTCGGCGGGCGCACCCTCGATCGCGCCGTTGGCGTCGCGGCGCAAGTCGAGCGCGCCCAGGAGATAGAAGTCGGTGACCGGGCCGCCGGCGCGGCGCATTGCCGCCCAGGTGTCGCGCTCGCCCCACTTCGGGTCGATGCCGATCAGCGTCTCGCGCGCCGATCCGGTGATCTCGGCCGGGACTCGACGTCCCGTCGTGAAGAGCAGCGTGCGGAATCCGGGGACATCGTAGTTGAGCCGCGTCGCGGCGCTGGCGAGCGTACCCGCTTCGCGCGCCGCGCGGATGTCGCGGGCGAGCGCGGCATAGGCCGATTCGGGCGGAAGATCGCGGCCGTCCCAGTGCTTCAGCGCAACGGTCACATCCGGCAGGATGCGCGCGATGTCGGGATCGATCAGCGCGTGCGACAGCATCATGCCGATCGGCAGGACGAAGCAGGCGCACAGGAACACGAGCAGCGGCAGCACGAGCGTCGCCGCGCGCAATTGCTCGCGGCGACGGCTGCGCCGCAGCGCGTGGACGAGACCGGTGTCGCGCTGCTTGCCCGCGAGGCTCGCGTGGAGCGATGCCGCGGCGCCGCCTAGCATCGCTCCGTCCTCGGACGGGCCGGCCGCTACTTGGCGACCCAGGCGTTGAAGCGCTGGTTCAGCTTGTCGAGATTCTCGAGCCAGAACTTGTCATCGATCGGCAGCGCCGTCGCGATGTTCTGCGGTGCCGTCGCCAGATTGGGCAGCACGTCCTTGTCGATGAGCGCCGTCGACGCCTTGGTGGTCGGGCCGTACGGGATCTTCGGCGGCAGGTTCTTCTGGTTCTGCGGATCGTTCACGAAAACGAGGAACTGCTCGGCCTGCGCCTTGTTCGGCGTGCCCTTCATGACGACCCACGAGTCGATCGTGTAGAGGTTGTTGTTCCACACGATCTTGAAGTTCTTCTTGTCCTTCTCGTTCGCGGCGGCGAGACGGCCGTTGTAGGCGTCGGTCATGACGACCTCGCCGGAGGCGAGGAGCTGTGGCGGCTGCGAGCCCTTCTCCCACCACACGAGATTCGGCTTCAGCTGGTCGAGCTTGCGGAACGCGCGCTCGACGCCTGCATCCGTCGCGAGCGTCTTGTACACGTCCTTGGGCGCGACGCCATCCGCCATCAACGCGATCTCGAGGGTGGTCTTCGGTCCCTTGCGCAGTGCGCGCTTGCCGGGCCACTTCTGCACGTTCCAGAAGTCGGCCCACGATTTCGGTGCGTCGCCCTTGATCTTGTCGCCGTCGTAACCGAGCACGAAGCTGTAGACGATGGCGCCCACGCCGCAATCGTTGACCGCGTCGGGCAGGTACTTGTCCTTGCCGCCCAGCTTGTTCCAGTCGAGCTTCTCGTAGAGGCCCTCCTCGCAGCCGATGAGCAGCTCCTCGGACTCGACCTGCACGACGTCCCAGTTGTTGTTGCCGCCCTGGACCTTCGCGCGCAGCGTGCCGACGCCGCCGTCCCAGTTCTCCTCGGTCATCTTGACCTTGGTCTTGTCCATGAACGGCTTGAAGTAGACCTCGCGCTGCGCGTCCTGGTAGGCGCCGCCCCACGACACCACGGACAGGTCTCGCGCCGAGGCGTGCGTGCAGAATGCAACGCCGGCTGCGGCAATTGCGACGATCCAGCTCTTGCTCATTGTGCCCTCCCAGCGGAAACAGGAAAAACTGCGCAGATGCCCGAGCGAGCTGCGCTGTGCGCGCCCGGCCCGGGCCAACCGGCGATCGCTCGAGCGAGCCGCGCGCTGCGCGGCCGCCGAGAATGACACGAGCTTCCACTCGCGCGGAAACCCGCAGTGCTCATCTTTCCTCGGCGAACGCCCGGCAATGCTCGGGTGTCCAGAAAATTTCCACCGGCGCGCCGACGTCCGGCAGAAGATGCGCCTCGGAGATGGGACGCTTGACCATGAAATCCTCGTGACCGCCGATCGCGACGCGCGCCCTCACGTGATCGCCCAGGTAGATCACTTCGCGGAGCGCGCCGGCGAGCCGGCAGCCCGGATGCGCGTCGATTGTATGCTGCGGCGCCCGGATTTGCACCCGCTCCGGCCGCAGCGAAACGCTCACGGCGGCGCCCTCGGCGACGGGCTCGACGAGCGTTCCTTCGATGCGGCTGTCGCCGGCGGCGACGCGGATCGTGCAACGACCGGCCGCGGCCGATTCCACCCGCCCGGCCAGGCGGTTGTTCTCCCCGATGAAGCGCGCGACGAACGCGTTGCGGGGATGCTCGTAGATACGCTCCGGCGTGTCGAGCTGCTCGATTCGACCGCGATGGAACACCGCGATGCGATCGGACATCGTGAGCGCTTCGGCCTGGTCATGGGTGACATAGACCATCGTCACGCCGAGGCGTTGGTGCAGCCGTCGGATCTCGAGCTGCATCTGCTCGCGCAGGTATTTGTCGAGCGCGCCGAGCGGCTCGTCCATCAGGATCAGCTTCGGCTCGAAGACGAGCGCGCGCGCCACGGCAACGCGCTGCTGCTGGCCGCCCGACAGCTGCGCCGGGCGCCGCTCGCCGAAGCCGGCGAGCTGCACCATGTCGAGCGCGTGCTCGATGCGGCGTGCGCGCTCCGCGGCTGCCACGCCGCGCACCGACAACGGGAAGCCGATGTTCTCCGCGATCGTCATGTGCGGGAACAGGGCGTAGTTCTGGAACACCATGCCGATGTCCCGTCGATACGCCGGCACGCGCGAGAGCGGCTTGCCGTCGAGCAGGATCTCCCCCGATGTCGGCGTCTCGAATCCCGCGAGCAGCATGAGCGTCGTCGTCTTGCCGGAGCCCGACGGGCCGAGGAGGGTCAGGAACTCGCCGCGACGAATGTCGAGATCGAGCTTGTCGATGATGCGGGCGACACCGTCGTAGGTCTTGCCGATGTCGACGAAGCGGACGATCGTGTCGCCAGCGCTCAAGCCAGCCCCTTCTCCCGCACCGTGGCCCAGGTGTCGTCCAGCGCGGCGCCAAAGCACCCCAGCATTTCGTCGATGCCGGATTCGTCGATGATCAGCGGCGGGCTGAACGCGACGATGTCGCCGGGCATGTTGCGCAGGATGGCGCCATGCTGCTGCGCGCGACGCACCAGAAACGCCGCCACGCCCGCCTTCGGATCGAACCGTTCCTTGCTCGACTTGTTGCGCACGAGCTCGACCGCGCCGATGAGGCCGATGCCGCGCGCGTCACCGACCAGCGGGTGATCGGCGAAGCTGCGGATGCCCGCCTGGAGGTGCGGACCGACCCGACGCACCGCCCCCACGATGTCGCGCTCCTCGTAGATGCGAAGCGTCTCGAGCGCGACCGCGGCGGGCACCGGATGCGACGAATACGTGTAGCCGTGACCGAAGATGCCGAGCTTGTCGCTCTGAGCGAGAAGGATCTCGTAGAGGCGGTTGCTGACGAGCGTGCCCGAAATCGGCTGATACCCCGCGGAGAGGCCTTTGGCGACGGTGACGATGTCCGGCTTCAGATCGAACGTCTGCGAGCCGAACATGTTGCCCGTGCGCCCGAAGCCGCAGATCACTTCGTCGGCGATGAAGAGGATGTCGTGCTTGCGCAGGATCGGCTGGATGCGATCGAAATAGGTGGCGGGCGGCACGATCACGCCGCCCGCGCCCATCACGGGCTCCGCGATGAACGCCGCGACGGTATCCGGTCCTTCGCGCTGGATCAGCGACTCGAGATCGGCCGCGAGGCGCTCGGCGTACGCCTCTTCCGGCTCGCCGCGCTTCGCCTCCCGATAGTGGTACGGGCACTCGGCACGCACGATGCGGTCGATCGGCAGGTCGAAGTCGTCGTGCGCGAACGCGAGTCCCGTCAGGCTCGCGGTGGCGATCGTGACGCCGTGATAGGCGCGAGCGCGCGACACGATCTTCTTCTTGCGCGGGCGCCCGAGCGCGTTGTTGATGTACCACACGAGCTTCACGGCCGTATCGTTGGCCTCGGAGCCGGAGTTGGCGAAGAGCACCTTGCCCATGCCCTGGGGGGCAATGCCGATGAGGCGCTCCGCCAGCTCCGTGCTGACGGCGGGCACCTTGCCGCCGAAGCTGTGATAGAAGGGCAGCTCCAGCATCTGCCGGTGCGCGGCGTCGGCGAGGCGCTTCTCCGAGAAGCCGAGCGAGGCGCACCACAGACCCGCCATGCCTTCGATGTACCGTCGCCCCTCGTCGTCATAAACGTACACGCCCTCGCCGCGGGTGATGACGAGCGGGCCCTCGGTGAGCACCGTGCGCAGATTCGTCGAAGGATGCAGGTGGAACGAACGATCGCGGCGCGCGGCCGGTGTCGTGAGCGACATGGAGGGTGAGCGGGGTCGGCGATCGTCGATTGTTGTCGACACCGCAGGTGCCGTCAATGGGCCGGGGTCGGGCGTATGATCACGCCGCACCGTTGCACACCGTAAATGACTAGGGCGACAGCATGAGGGCCGTTCTGCGGGTCATGTCCACCATTCACGCCGGCTTGGCCGTGCTCTTCGCTTGTGGGGGGCTGGCACTCGTGGTGATCGCCACACGCGTTGCCGTCGCCGCGCTGGCCGGCGAGCTCGACCGCGCCGCCGCGCAGGGCGTGATCGAGGCCGTGGGCTTGCTGGCCGCGGCCGTGGTTGCGCTGCAGATCGCGCAGACCATCGTCGAAGAGGAGGTCGTGCGGGACGTGCACGTGAGCGCGCCGACGCGCGTGCGACGGTACCTGTCGCGATTCCTGGTCGTGATCGTCGTCGCGCTGGCGATCGAGGGCCTGGTCGCCGCGTTCAAGGCGATTCACGAGGATCTCGATCACCTGGTCTATGCCGCGTCGCTGCTCATATCGGTTGGATTGCTCATCGCCGGATGGGGTGTCTTCATTCGCCTCAACCGCGACGCCGAGGAGCTCGAGCCCGAGGCGATGGAAGAAGCGAAGCGCGAGGACCGAAAGATGAAGTGAGCGTTTCCGAAGCAGCGCGATCCTCCCGCCATCGCGGAGGGGCGCCGGACGGACGGCGGCGCGACGTCACGACGCCGCGCGGGCCGCTGGTTGAACATAGGCCCACACCCAGGAACGCGATGAACGCGCTGTCGTCCCGCGCCACCTTCGTTCACAAGCGGCTGCTTCCGATATTCTGGTTCGGATTCATTGTCGTGTTCGTCGTCATGGGCGTGGCTCAGAATGACGAGCGGCAGGCGTTCGGACTCTTCGTCGGTCCGGCCGTCATGGCGGTATTCGGATTCCTGTTCTTCCGCCGCCTGGTGTGGCCTCTCGCCGACGAAGTGCTCGACGGCGGCGACTATCTCATCGTGCGCAAAGGCGGCCTCGAACAGCGGGTGCCGCTCGCGAACATCATGAACGTCAGCGGCTCGATGTACATCAATCCGCCACGCGTCACGCTGCGCCTCGTCGAGGCCGGCCCGTTGGGCGACGAAGTGGCCTTCATGCCGCGGCGGTCGTTCAACCTGAATCCGTTCGCCCGGAACAAGGTCGTGGACGATCTGATGGTCCGCGCGTACGAGGCGCGGACGCGCAGTGCTCGATAGGAAACGGGATCGCGCGGCATGGCGACGGCGCAACGCTGCATCCCGTGGGATTTCGACGGCGCCCTGGCGCACCGTCGCGCAACGGGTCGGCATACCGGGCGTGCTCGTGCGATGCCGACACGATGACGCGCGCTATCGGTGCGAAACGCTCGCCACGCTGGCGACCGTCATCCCGGCATGACCCCGATCCGTGGGCGAGCGCGCAGGCGCGAACGTCGAGCCGGAACGCGGCATCGCGAATGCCTCGAATGAGCGAAGACGCCGACCGCATCGTGTTTCGCGCAATGCGTGACGCCGACCTCCCGGTGTTCCACGAATGGATCCGGCGACCGCATGTCCGCGAATGGTGGGGCGGCGACGACGCGCTCGTGAGCCTGGACGAGATCCGCGCGCGGTACTCGAGCCGCAGCCTCGCGTTGGACAACGTTCATGCATACTTCGCGCTGATGGGTGAGCGGCCGATCGGCTGGGCGCAATGGTACGTCGCCCTCGGCGCGGGCGGCGGATGGTGGGAGGACGAAACGGATCCCGGTGTACGCGGCATCGATCAGTTCCTGTACGACGCCACGACGCTCGGGCAGGGACTCGGCACGCGCATGGTCCGCGCGTTCGTGTCGATGCTCTTCGCCGATTCGGAGGTCACCCGGATCCAGACGGACCCGTCGCCCGACAACGCGCGCGCCATCCGCTGCTACGCGAAGGCCGGGTTTCGCGAAGCGCGACGCATCGTCACGCCGGATGGCCCGGCGCTCTTGATGATCCACGAACGGACGGGCGCGCCATGAACGCGACGAGCCATCATCCGATCCGATGTCGCTGCGGAACGCTTCAAGGGCATGTCGCCGCTGCATCGGGCGCGACGCATGCGGTCTGCTATTGCAGGGACTGCCAGGCGTATGCCCGTTTCCTGGGCACGGGCGAGATCGCCGACGTCGACGGCGGCACGCGCGTGGTGGCCACGCTGCCGCGTCACGTCGCGCTTACGGCCGGCCTGCAATGCCTCGCGTGCATGTCGCTGAGCGAGCGCGGGCTGTTGCGCTGGTTTGCGAGCTGTTGCAATACACCGATCGGCAACACGCCGCGGGATCCGAAGGTCCCCTACGTCGGACTGGTCCACAACTGCCTCGAGCATGGCGGATCGTCGGTGGACGCGTCGTTCGGGCCGCCGCGCGTGGCGGTCAACACCGGCTCTGCGCGCCGACCGGTGACGAGCAGCCGTGCCGCGACCGTTGCGGCGGTCGCCCGCCTGATGTCGCGCGCGGCGGTCGATCGCATGTCGGGTGCGTACAAGCGCAACCCTTTCTTCCTGGCGGGAACACGCACGCCGATCCGGACCGTCACGGTGCTGTCCGATGCCGAGCGACAGCGTGTCTATCGAGCGGACGCATGAGTCGAACGGCGTGGTGCGCTGCATGGCGGGCGCGGCCCTCGGGCATGGTGGCGTTCGACGCGGGCGTTCCGTGACCGATCGGTACGACCGTGCATTGCTGCTGAGCGGCCCCAAGCGCGACGTCGTGCTGGGGCTGTGGGAAGTGCAACGTTACGGTTTGGACAGCTACGGCGACGAGAACTACGTCTCGCTCTACGGCATGCAACCGGCCGAGTGGCACGCCAGGGGCGTTCGCGTCCTGGGCCGAACGGCGGTCGAATGCACGCGCGACGTGCTCGCCCGCGCGATCGCGCAGGACGTCGCAGCGGGTGCCGCGTCGAGGTCGCATCGCCCTGCCACGTGGGTGATCGATCCGTTCGCCGGGTCGGGGAACACGCTGCACTGGCTCGCGCATCATCTGCCCGGCGCGCGCGCCATCGGCTTCGAGCTCGATGCGCAGGTGTCCGACCTCACCCGACGCAACGTGGCTGCGCTCGGGCTCGCGATCGACGTGGTGCGACGCGACTATCGGGAAGGACTCGCCGCGCTCTCGACGGCCGATCATGACCGATTCGTCGTCTTCATTGCGCCACCCTGGGGACGCGCGCTCGATCCGGTGCGCGGGCTCGACCTGCGCAGCACGGAGCCACCGGTCGCCGATGTCGTGCAACGCGTGGTCGAGTCGTTCGCGCCGAGACCCGCGTTGTGCGCCATCCAGTTGTACGAGCAATCCGACGCCGCCTCGGTCCGCGAGGTGGCGCGCCTCTTCGACGCGTCGGAGGTCCGCATGTACGCGTGCAATGCGCCCGGACAGAATCACGGGATCCTGCTTGGCGAGCGCAACTGGAGCTAGAGCATCATGTCGAAATTGCGTGTACAGAGCTTCGCGGTATCGATCGACGGGTTCGGTGCGGGCCCGAATCAGAGCCTCAAGAATCCGCTCGGCGAGCGGGGGCCCGAGCTCATGGAGTGGTTCTTCCCGACGCGCGTATGGCGCGACATGCACGGACTCGGCGACGGCGAGTCCGGCATCGACAACGGCATGGCCGAGCAGGGCTTTCAGAACATCGGCGCATGGATCCTCGGACGCAACATGTTCGGCCCGGTGCGAGGCCCCTGGCCCGACGAGAGCTGGCAGGGCTGGTGGGGCGAGGAGCCGCCGTATCACGTGCCGACCTACGTGCTGACGCACCACGAGCGCGCGCCGCTGCGCATGAAGGGCGGCACGGAGTTCCGCTTCGTCACCGAGGGCATTCATGCGGCGCTCGATCAGGCGCGCGCGGCGGCCGGCGGCAAGGATGTGCGCATCGGCGGCGGCGTCGCCACGGTGCGGCAATACCTCCGCGCCGGCCTGATCGACGAGCTGCACCTCGCGGTGCGTCCTGTTCTGCTGGGTGCGGGCGAGGCGCTGTTCCAGGATCTCGACCTGCGCGCGCTCGGCTACGCATGCGAGCGCATGGTCGCCGGCGAGCGCGCGATGCACGTGCTCATCCGCCGAAATACTTAACCGCGCGGTTCAGTATGCCTGCGCGAGCGCCTGCTCGATGTCGCCGATGAGGTCGTCGACGTGCTCGATGCCGACCGACAGGCGCACCAGATCCGCGGGACAGGTCGTTGCAGGGCCTTCGACGCTCGCGCGATGCTCGGCGAGGCTTTCCACCGAGCCGAGCGAAGTGGCGCGCTTGAACACGCGAAGCCGCGCGGTGAACGCGCGTGCCGCCGCTTCGCCGTCACGCAGGCGCAGCGACAGCATGCCGCCGTAGCGCGCGGACATCTGCCGCGCCGCGGTCTCGTGTCCCGGGTGGTCCGGAAGTCCCGGATACAGCACGTGCGACAGCCTCGCATGACCGTGGAAACGGGTCGCGATCGCCATGGCGTTGTCGCACGCGGTGGCGACGCGCAGGTGCAGCGTGCGCATGCCCCGCGCGAGGAGCGACGCTTCGACCGGTCCGAGCACGGCGCCGCCGGAGCCGCGGACGTAGCGGATGCGCTGCCACAGGTCGTCGTCGGCCGCGGTCGCGAGCACGCCGGCGACCACGTCGGAATGGCCGTTGAGGTACTTCGTCGCGGAATGCATCACGATGTTCGCGCCGAGTGCCAGCGGCCGCGTCAGCAACGGAGTCGCGACGGTCGAATCGACCGCGACGATCGCGCCGGTCTGGCGCGCGATCGAGCTCGCCGCCGCGATGTCGGTGATGTCCCACGTGGGATTGGCCGGCGTCTCGACCCAGATCAGGCGCGGGCGCCGTGCGCGAGCCTTGGCCGCGAGATCGTCGAGCGACGCGTTGTCGTAGAGATCGAGCCCGAGCCCCCACGTTCGAGCGAAGTCGATGAACCACTTGCGCAGTCCCCAGTACATGTTGCGGGGGACCAGCACGTTGTCGCCGTGCTGCAGGGCCTGGAATACGGCGGCCGCCGCGGCCTGCCCCGAGGAGAAGAGCAGCGCCGCCGCGGCGCCCTCGAGCGACGCGATCAACGCTTCGGGCCCGTCGTAGGTCGGATTGTCCGCGCGGGCATAGATACGCCCGCCGGGATAGCCGCCGTCCGCGCCGCGCTCGTACGTCGTCGAGACGTGGATCGGCGGCACGACGTCGAGATAGGGCGGCGCCACGCGGCCGAGGCCCTGCGCAATGCGCGTCGCGCGGTGCAGCTTGTCGGTGTCGTCCATGGTGACCGATAGCATCTCCGATCGGCCTGCCGGCAGCAAGCGCGGCACGCCCGTTCGGACCACCATCCGCGGTCATGTCGTCGGACGGGCCGCTGCAGCCGCATGAGGAGTACCTCGCCGTCGCCGGCGCGCGGCTTTTCGTCCGGCAGACGGGCCGCGGATTGCCGTTGCTGGTGGTGCATGGCGGCCCGGACTTCGATCACGCGTACCTCCTGCCGGAGCTCGACCACCTGGCGACGGTGTTCCGCCTGATCTGTTACGACCAGCGCGGACGCGGCCGCTCCTCGGCGGGCGTCTCGGCCGAGGACGTGACGCTCGACTCCGAAATCGATGACCTCGATGCGGTGAGGCGTCATCTCGCCGTGGAGACCGTCGCGATCCTGGGCCACTCGTGGGGCTGCCTGCTGGCGCTGGAGTACACCGCGCGCCATGCGCACCGCGTGTCGCATCTGATCCTGCTGAATCCGGCGCCCGCATCGCATGCCGACCTCATGCACTTTCGCGCCGCGCGCGCGTCCGACGACGCGGAGGACGGAATGCGGATGCAGGCGATCGCCGCCTCTCAAGCGTACGCGAGCGGCGACATCGCGACCGAGGCCGAGTACTACCGCATCCATTTCCGGCATGCGTTCGGCCGCGTGAACGCGCTCGAGTGCATCGTCTCGCGGCTGCGCATGCACTTCACGCCCGACGACGTCGTCAAGGCGCGAGTCATCGAGGAGCGCCTGTACGCGCAGACGTGGCGTCGCCCGGATTACGACGTCGTGCCGGCGCTACGCGACGTCCATGTGCCGACGCTCGTCGTCCATGGCGATCGCGACCTCGTACCCGTCGCGTGCGCGAGGCGCATCGCCGAAGCGATACCGGCCGCGCGCTTCGAGTCGCTGGAGGACTGCGGCCACTTCTCGTACCTCGAGAGGCCCCACGACGTGAGGCGCGCGATCGAAGCGCTGGTCGCCCAGACGGGCGATCGATGAAGGCCCTAGAGCGCGCGCAGGAACGCGACGAGATCCGCCTTTTCCTGCACGGTGAGGCCGATCTCGAAGCGCTGATCGTAGAAATCGACCACGGCCGCGAGATCCCCCGCCATGCCGTTGTGGAAGTAGGGCGCGCGGCTCGCGAGCGCGCGTAGCGTCGGGCCCTTGAAGCGTCCGATATCCTTCCATTTGCCCGTGATCAGCGCGCGGCCCGGATCGGTGGTCTGCACGACTTCGAGCGTCGTGTTGTTGCGCAGCGTGTAGAGCGGCATGTCGGGCGTTCGGCGTGACGCGTCCGCGATGCCGATGTTGAGCGGCGCCGGGATCGAGTGGTTGCCCGCATTCGGCGTATCGTGGCAGGTCGTGCATGTCCCGACCAGGACCGGCACGTGGAGGTCGTCGTTCAGGCCGCTCACGCCGGTGATGCGGATCGGCTTGCTGTTGAAGGTCGTCTGGCCGCGCGCGATCGCGTGGCGCGCCGCGACGATGCGCGTGTCATCGCCGAAGGTGCTCCCGTTCTTCTCCCAGTTGTCCCAGTGGTCGTAGAGCGTGAACACCGTCGGATTGAACACGGCGCCGTTGCGATAATCGCCGGACACCACGTCGTTCATGCCGAAGTAGAACGGCACGTCGGCGAGCGCCTCGACGCCGCCGTCGGCGTGGCGCGCCGTGAGGCCGCCGGCCTGGAAGTCGATGACCTGCGCCGTGTAGAGGCCCGCCTCGAACGCCACGATCGCATCGCGCTGCGCTTCGGTGAGCGGCTCCGTCGCTTGCGCATGGCCCGTCGTCGCGTCGAGCGCCTGCTGCCCGAGGTCGGCGTGCAGCGTCGCGAAGCAGGTCGTGGTGCCAAGCAGGCACGTTTGCGACGTCGCATCCGCGAGCGTCTCGCGTCCGTCCCACATCACGGTGCTGAGGAAGCCCAGATTGGTCGACGGCAGGACGCGACGGAACAGCGACAGCTCGCTCGCGCTCGCGTGGCCGTACGGGTCGTCGACGCCGATGAGCTCGAACTCCGCGTTCGCGGGAATGCCGATGCCGACCCGGATCAGGCCCTTGTCCAGCAGCTGGCTGTACGCGATCCGGCGCGCGTCGACGGTGGAGACGTCCGCGGTCGGCGAGTTCGCCCCGTCGACGGTGCGGAAGATGGGATCGGTGCCCGCGCTCGCCTCGAACCGCGCCTTGAGCTGGTCGGGCGTGACCGACCATCCCTGGCTCGGCTGGTGGCACGTCACGCACGCGCGCCCGTTCGTACCGAGCACCTGGAAGAACGGGTTGCTCGTGTCGATCGCGCCTGCGGTGCTGTAGGTGGCCGCGAATCCGCTCGGGTTGGGAAAGAGCGCCATGCTGGGCAATGCGTTGCCCGGGTCCGCCGTGGCGGGCGCGCTCATTGCGAGGAACAGCGACACGGCGCGCAACAGCCGGTCGCGTGACCGATATACGGACATCGTGGCCTCCCTTGCCTTCACAATCGCAATCGGAGCGGCAAACCCGCCACGACGGGCGCGGATCGCTCAGGAAAGGGGCGGGTCGGCGGTTTCGGCAGCCTCGCGCTCGGCCGCCCGGGTCTCTGCGTGGCCCGCGCCCACCGTCGGCCGCAGGGCCGCCGCTGCCGCGACGAAGGCGTCGTGCGCCGCGCGCGTGTCGCCGGACGCGCGCAGGGTGCGGCCAAGCGTGAGATAGGCGAGCCCGACGAAGCTCGACGCCTCGCCCGGAATGGCGCGCTGCCGCTGCATCGCGAGGGCGTCCGCTGCGTCCTTGCGCGCCGCGGGGATGCGCCCGAGCCGCAGCTCGATCTCGGCGCGGCGCCGCAACAGGTCGGCACCGGACGAGCCGTCGTGGCGGCGGGAGGGCGCCATCGCATCGTCGAGCTCGCGAAGAGCGTCGTGCAGATCGCCGCGTGCGTCGTCGAGGAGCGCGCGCTGGCTGGCGAGCGCCGCCATCGCCGGGTGGCTCGCCGGGTACATGCGCGCGAACCGCGGTTGCGCCTCCGCGAGCGCGGCCTGCGCCGCGTCGAGATGCCCGAGATGCCGCTCGACGGCCGAGCGCACGAGGAGCGCCTGGTTGATGACGATCTCGTCGCCCGCGCGGCGCGCGCCCGCGTAGGCGCGGTCCACCCATGCGGCCGCGTCGCGCGAGCGTCCGAGGCGATCGAGCGTGCGCGCGTAATTGTTCTGCAGCATCGGTGAGACGTCCTTGTCGCGCCCCTCGGCGCTGCTGTTGTCGATGGCGCGGCGATACAGCGGTTCGGCGTCGACGGGGCGCCCCATGCCTTCGAACGCCAGCGCCCAGTTGTTGTAGAGCGAGCTCGCGTTCTCGGTGTTCTCGCGGCCGAGGGCGACCAGGCTCGCGTGCGCGCGCTCGAACGCCGCGATGGCCTCCGGAAAGCGGCCCGCGATGCGATACGCCTCGCCCAGCGAGATCATGATGTGCACGTCCCACGCGCGGGATGGATACGGCAGCCGCTGGTACAGGTCGCGCGCCGCCTCGGCTCGCCGGATCGCCTCTTCACGATTGTCGGCCGACTTCGCAAGCTCGCTGCCGCGCCAGTAGCAGGCCATGCGATCGAGGTCGAACTGCGGCTCGCGCGGCAGCTCGGCGAGCGCATCGCGCAGCAGGGCTTCGCCGCGCGCGGTGTCACCCCCCGCTGCAACGGCCTGGGCGTACGCGCAGGCCGCCTCGGCACGCACCGAGGCGTTGTTCGTGCCACGCGACGCCTCGTACGCGCGCGAGAGCACCTCACGCGCCTTCTCGTCGCGATCGAGGAACTTGTATTGCTGGCCGATCGCGACGAGCATCGCGATGCGATTGGCGTCGCTGTCGCCGCGCTGGCGCTCGACGATCTCCTCGGCGCGCGCCAGGAGCTGGCCCACCGTCAGCGGCGTGCCGGCGGGCACCGCGTCGCTCAGCAGGAACGTGTCGAGATCGTTGACCGCATCCGCGCGCGAGAGCTGCTGCAACGCGAAGTCGCGCTGCTCCGCCGCCGCGCGCGCCTCGCGGTCCGCGCGCTGGCGTTGTGCTTCGGCCAGCACGGCGTGCGCGGTCGCGCGGCGTGCTTCGATGAACGTGCCGGCGACGCCGGCGATGAGCGCCACGCCGGCCAGCGCCGCCAGCGCAACCGGCAAACGATGCCGACGCATGAATTTGGACGCGCGGTAGCGCAGGGTATCGGCGCGCGCGCTCACGGGCTGCTGCCGCAGATAGCGGCGCACGTCGTCGGCGAGCGCGTCGACGCTGGCATACCGCTCCGCAGGCGCCTTGCGCAGCGCCTTGGCGGCGATGTTCTCGAGGTCGCCACGCAAGCGGTGGGCGAGCGTGGCGGGCGTCGCGGCGCGCATGCGCGCCATGTCCCGGGTGGTGCGCTGCGCGACCGCGGACAATCGCGCCGGCGGCACGTCCACGACCGCGCGCAGCCGCTCGACCGGCGTGGTGGCCTGGGCTGCCGTCGGATGATGCCCGCTCAGCAGCACGTAGAGCAGCACGCCGAGCGCGTAGACATCGGTCGCGGTCGTGACATCTCCGCCCTGGACCTGCTCGGGTGCCGCGTACTCCGGCGTGAACGCACGTCCCGCCACCGCGGTGAGCTCCGTTTCCGCGCCCGCCGGGTCGCCGTCGTGCAAGAGCTTGGCGACGCCGAAATCGAGGAGCTTCGCCTGTCCGCTCGCATCCACCAGGATGTTCGACGGCTTGAGGTCGCGATGCAGCACCAGATTCCGGTGCGCGTGCGACACGGCATCGAGCACCTGCAGGAAGAGCTCGATGCGCGCCGTCGTGTCGAGCGCATGATCGTCGCAATAGCGGTCGAGCGGCGCGCCCTCGACGTACTCGAGCACGAGGTACGGCTGGCCGCCCGGCGCGACGCCGGCGTCGATGAGCCGCGCGATGTTGGGGTGCGCGAGGCGGGCGAGGATGCGGCCCTCGCGTGCGAAGCGCTCGGCGCCGCCTTCGCCGAGCAGCGCGAGATTCAGGAACTTGACGGCGGCCTGGCCTTCGAAGCGGCCGTCGTCGCGCGCGGCGAGCCACACCGTGCCCATGCCGCCCTGGCCGATCGCGCGCACGATGCGGTACGCGCCGATGCGCTGTCCCTCGAGCGACGGCGCGTCGGGAGGAAGCACCGGCGCGCCGCACAGGAAGCCATCGCGGTCCAGGCCCGCCGCTCGATCGAGGAGCGCTTCCACGGCGTCGGCGAGCTCGCCGTCCTGGGCGCGCAGCACATCGAGGCGCGCACGGCGCGCGGCCGGTTCCTGCTCGAGCAGCTCGTCGAGCAGGGGGCTGATCCTGTTCCAGCGGATGGCGTCGAACCCCGCCATGGCGCGTGCTTCCTGCGCGAGGCGGCTATTGATCGGTCAGTACGTGATGCAGGAACAGTCGCGCCTTCTGCCAGTCGCGCTGCACCGTGCGCTCGGACACGCCGCGCTGCTGGGCGATCTCCGCGAACGTGAATCCGCAGAAGAACTTGAGATCGACGAGCTCGGCGAGGGGTCGGTCGATGCGCTCGAGCTCCTCGAGCGCATCGCTGATCGCATCCATGTCCTCGGTCGCGGGAACGGCATCGGCAACCTGCGTATCGATCGCAGTCAGGTGGTATTGCCCGCCGCGCTTTTGCGCGCGCCGCTGGCGCGCGTAATCGATGACGAGCCCGCGCATCGCGCGCGCGGCATACGCGAAGAAATGCGCACGGTCGGGAAAGTCGCGCACGCGCGCCGACATGTCCATGTAGGCCTCGTGCAGCAGCGTCGTGGCGCCGAGCGTCGCGCCGGCGTTGCGGCGCAGCTGGCGCGCCGCGAGCCTGTGCAGCTCGCGATACAGGTCGGCGAAGAGCGCAGCCGAGTCGCGCTCGGCATTGCCGTGATCGCCGGGTGAAGACGGCATCATCGTCGAACCATCGTGCCAACCCGAAACGCCATACATACCGCCAAACGCGCGCCCGGCGCTTCGGAAAATTCTACGCCGATCGCGCAGAAGGATCGTGCTGCGCCTGTCGCTTTCGCCGCCGCGTTTCCGATGGATGGTCTAGGGAGCGCCACGCGGTCCCATCATCCGAAAGGACTCGAGATGCGTAAGATTTACAAGATCTCGCGGCACCGTGAAAGCGGCCGGGCCGCTGCCGTGGCGATCACGATTGGCGCGCTCGCGGTCGCTGGCGTCGCGCTGCATCGCGCCGGCACGAGCGACGCCACCGCCGCGCCGCCGGTCGCCGCAAGCGCGACGACGCCTGCGCCCGCGCCGACCGCGTACTTCCCGTCGCAGTTCGAGCTGCATGCCGGGCCGCCCGAGGAGCCCGTCCAGGCGTTCTAGCGAGTCAGGGGCGGCGCGCGACCATGTCGATCTCGATGCGCGCGCCGCGCGCCAGTCCGCTGACGCCGATGCACGTGCGCGCCGGCCGACGTTCCGGCGGGAAGTACGTGGCGTAGACCGCATTCATGCGCGCGTAGTCGGCGTCGAAGTCGCGCAGATACACCCGCACGGCGGCCACGTGGGAGAGATCGAGGCCGCAGCCGCGCAACACGGTGACGAGGTTGTGCATCACCTGATGCGTCTGATCCTCGATCGTCTCGGGGTAGGGCGACGTGCTGGACGTGCCCGTGAAGGGCATCTGACCGGTCAGGAACAGCCAGCCGTCGGCTTCGACGGCATGGCTGAACGGCGCGACCGGATCGGGCGCGCCGCCGATCATGTGGAACAGCAGCGCGGACATCCGTTGCGCCTCGACGCGAGCTAGCGGACCCGTGCGCGCGGCGGCAGCGGCGCCGCGGCGAGGTTCGGCCGCGGATGGAACTCCGGCTTCGCGGTGCCCGCACGCTCGATCAGCTGCAGCGTCGTCGCAAGCGCGGTCTCCAGCTGGCGGTCGCGTCCCGCGGCTGCATCCTGCGGCGCGTTGTCGACCTCGACCGTCGGGTCCGTGCCGTAGTTCTCGACACCCCAGCCGACGTCGCTGAACCAGAACGAGAACTCGGGCTGCGTCGTCTCCGTGCCGTCGACCAGCTTGTGGCGCGGCCAGATGCCGATCACGCCGCCCCACGTGCGCGTGCCGACCAGCGGCCCGATCCGCATCAGCTTGAAGCCGTGCGAGAAGATGTCGCCATCCGAGCCGGCATGCTCGTTGGTGAGCGCGACCACCGGACCAGCGACGGCTTCGTCGGGATACGACGCCGCCTGTCCCCAGCGTGACAGGTTGTAGCCGATGCGCTTGCGCGCCACCTTCTCGAGCAGCAGCTCGGAGACGTGACCGCCGCGGTTGTAGCGAACGTCCACGACGAGCCCATCGCGGTCGCACTCCGTGCGGAAATAGCGATGGAACTCGGCGAAGCCCGCCGACATCATGTCCGGAAGGTGGAAGTAGCCGACGCGCCCGCCGGAGTGCTCGTGCACCCACGCGCGGTTGCGCTCGACCCATTCGCGATAGCGCGCGGGCACTTCGTCGGCCAGCGTGGTGACGACCACGTTGCGATGCGCGCCGGTGCCGCCCTTCGGCGGCGCAAGCGTGAGCTCGACCTTGATGCCCGCCTGGTGCACGAGCAGCGATTGCGGCGGCCGTTCGCGCGACGTGCGCTGGCCGTTCACCGCGACGATGCGCTCGCCCGGCTTTGCTTCGACCCCGACCGCGTGCAGCGGCGAGTCGGCGCCGGCGTCCCAGGGATCGCCCTGCACGATGCGCGCGATCTCGTAGCTGCCGTCGTCGACGAGCTTCGTCTCCGCCGCGAGATATCCAAGCGCGACCTGCGGCGGACGGCGATAGTCGCCGCCCATCTCGTACGCGTGCGAGGTGCCGAGCTCGCCCTGCATCTCCCAGATGAGGTCGGACAGCTCGGCGCGCGTCGCCACGCGCGCGAGCAGCGGCGCGTAGCGGGCGTAGACGCCGTTCCAGTCGATGCCCGACATGTCGGCCACCCAGAACTGGTCGCGCTGCAGGCGCCAGACCTCCCGCAGCATCTGCTTCCATTCGCGCCGCGGCTCGACCGAGAGGCGTATGCGATCGAGGTCGATCCATCCCGTCTTGCGCGACGGCTGGTCCGACGCGCGCCCCGGATCGCGCTCGCCTTCCGGCTTGCGTCGCGCGGCCAGCGCGCGCAGGCGCTTGCCTTCGCGCACCACGAGCGTCGTCGCGTCGTTGGCGATCGCGAACATGTCGGCCTTGTCCATCAGCGGGTCGGCGGCCTGCGTCGCGAAATCGAAGATCTCGAGGCGGCCCGGCAGATCCTTGTGACCGCCGCGACCGTGCGCGCCGGCGATCGGCAGTACCGTCCACACGACCTTGTCGTCCGATGCGCCGGCGATCTGGCCGAAGCGATTCTCGGGGACGGGAAACGCCGACACGCGTCGCGCGATGCCGTCGAGCTCGATGGGGGGCAGGGCGCGGTTCGCTTCGCCGTCGTGGTGCGCCTTGCCGCCGTGATCGTCGCCGCGCAGGCCCTTCGGCACCGGGTCGAACGGCGGCCGCCCGCCGGCCTGCAACGCGATCAGGTAAGGGCGCGCGCCGCGCGGGAAGCTCAGCTCGAACTGCACGTTGTCGTAGACCGGATCGAACGTGCGCACCGACAGGAAATACAGATAGCGTCCGTCGGGATCGAAGGCGGGGCTGTAGTCCCTGAATTCGGGCTGCGTGAGCGTGGTGTGCGACTGCTTCGCCACGCCGTACAGCTTGATCGCGCAATGTCGCGGCGACGTCCAGAACGAATACGCGAGCCATTCGCCGTCGGGCGACCATGCGAGGTCCTCGGTGCGCCCCGCGTCGCTGCGATCGACGCTCGTCAGCGTGCCGCTGTCGAGGTCGCCGATCATCACTTCGTTGCGATGGTTCGCGAGCGCGACGCGGCGGCCGCGCGGTGAGGCGCGCAGCGCGACGACGCGCCCGATGTCCCAGTCGAGCGTTCGCGTCGACTCGCCTTCGAAGACCTCGATGCGCTCCTCGCCGGTCGCGTCGCCCACGGCGACCACGGTGCGGCCGTCCGCGAGCCACTGACCGTGCCGGTAGCGCGCGCCCTCGTCGCTGCCGTACTGACGCACCGCGCCTTCCCACAGCGGGAACGCGAAGACCTTGCCGCGCGTGACCACCGCGACGCTGTGACCTTCGGGGTGCACGTGATACGAGTCGAGATGATCGGCGGCGGGCACGAACTTGCGCGCCGCCTGCGTGCGATGCGAAGGCAAGCGCACGTCGAGTCGCGTCGTGCGATCCGACGCGGGGTCGAACAGCCACAGCTCGGCGGCGCACTGATAGACGATGCGCTTGCCGTCGGTCTGCGCGTGCCGCGCGTAATACGTGTCGTGGTCGGTGTGCCGGCGCACGTCGCTGCCATTGGCGCGGCACGAGTAGAGATTGCCGATCGACTCGAAATCGGAGATGAAATAGACGCGATCGCCGATCCACATGGGACTCGTCAGATTGCCCTGCAGCTCGCTCATGCGCCGGAAGCTGCCGGAACCTTCGGCGTCGATCCAGAAATGTCCCGCCGTGCCGCCGCGATAGCGCTTCCAGCGCGCGGGATCCGCGGTGTTGCGGCCGATCACGCACGCCTTGCCCGGGCCGTACGCCAGGTGATTGACCTGTCCGAGAGGCAGGAGCTGCGGCATGCCGCCCGCGGGATCGAGCGTGTACGCGCGATAGTTGCGAAAGAACGGCTGCCCGTACGTCGTCACGAACAGGATGTGCCCCTCCGGCGTCCAGCCGCGCACGATGACGTCGGGGCCGAGCCACGTCATGCGGCGCGCCGGACCGCCGTCGCTGTCCATCAGATAGACCTCGGGATGCTGCTCGTCGCGGCCGACGAAGGCGACGTGCCGTCCGTCGGGCGACAGGCACGGCGTGGATGGCTCGGAAAGGCCCGCCGTGAGTCGCCGGGCGACCCCGCCCGAGGTGGATACGCGCCAGAGGTCGTCGTCGCTGACGAAGAGGACGGCATCGTCGTGCAGCGTGGGGTGCCGCAGGTAGCCGTGATGATGATCGGTCATGAGAGTCGCGAATGCGCAGGAAGCGGGGATTCTACTCGTGCGTGCATGGCACAATCGTCGCCCCGCATGACAAACGCAATGGAAAAATCACCTCGTGCCGGCGCGCGCTCGCTATCGGGGGACTCGACCCCGGGCGCCGGCATGGAGTCCACCTATGCGTGGATGCGCCTCGCCGTTTCGATGCTCCTGTCGACCATCGGCGGCGTCGGCATGTGGTCCGTCGTCGTAGCGCTGCCCGCAGTGCAACAGGAGTTCGCCGTCGCGCGCGGCGACGCGTCGCTGCCCTATACCCTGACCATGCTCGGGTTCGGCGTCGCCGGCATCGGCATGGGACGCCTGTCCGATCGATTCGGCATCATGGCGCCCGTGGTGCTCGGCACCATCACCATGGCGCTCGGCTATGCGGCGGCGGGCGCGTCGGCGTCGCTGTGGCAATACACGCTCGCGCAGGGACTGCTGATCGGCGCGGGCAGCTCCGCCACCTTCGCGCCGCTGCTCGCCGACACGTCGATGTGGTTCGCGCGCCGGCGCGGCATCGCGGTGGCGATCTTCGCGAGCGGCAACTACCTCGCGGGCGCCGTGTGGCCCCCCATCGTGCAGCATTTCATCGAAAGCGCCGGCTGGCGCCACACATGCTTCGGCATCGCGGCGTTCTGCGCGTGCACGATGCTTCCGCTGGCGCTCGCGCTGCGGCGCAAGCCGCCGCACCCCAATGCGCGCGCGACGGCATCCGCGCTCGGCAAAATCCGCGCCGTGCAGCCGCTCGACGTATCACCCCGGGCGCTGCAGACGCTGCTGGTGATGGCGGGCGTGTGCTGCTGCGTGGCCATGTCGATGCCGCAGGTTCATCTGGTCGCGTACTGCAGCGACCTCGGCTACGGGCCCGCGCGCGGTGCCCAGATGCTGTCGGTGATGCTCGCGTTCGGCGTGGTGAGCCGCCTCACGTTCGGCTTCATCAGCGATCGCATCGGCGGCCTGCGCACGCTGCTGCTCGGGGGCATGCTGCAATGCGTCGCGCTGTTCCTGTTCCTGCCGTTCGACGGCCTGGTGTCGCTCTACGTGGTCTCGGCGCTCTTCGGATTGTTCCAGGGCGGCATCGTGCCGTCCTACGCCATCATCGCGCGCGAGTATTTCCCGCCGAGCGAGGCGGGCTCGCGCGTGAGCGCCGTGCTCATGGCGACGCTGTTCGGCATGGCGCTCGGGGGCTGGCTGTCGGGCGTGGTCTACGACCTCACCGGGACGTACAAGGCCGCCTTCATCAACGGCATCCTGTTCAACCTCGTCAACCTGTCGATCACCTCGTGGCTCCTGCGACGCAAAACGCCACAGCCGCAACCCGCGTAGTCATCGCGCCGCGGCCAGCGCTTCGACGAAGGGCACCAACACGTCGGCGCTGACGTCGCTCACCGCGAGCCAGTCCATGTCCGCGCCGCGCGCGTGCGCGATGTTGAATCCGCGCAGCGTGCGCAAGGGCATCGCCGGCGGCCGCGCCGTGGCGGGCCGCACGAACACGTCGATCACGTGATCCCGATACCGGTAGACGAGCACCGCGACGCGTTGCTTGTCGAGGTAGTCGAGGCGTCCGCCGGTGAGCACGAAGCCGCTCGCATCGAGGCGCGGCACCGGCGGCGAATAGTCGAGCCGGGCCGAGAGCCACGGCTTGACCGTGTGCTGGTCCGACGAGGCGACCTCGATCACGTGCTGGCTGAGCGTCGCGCGTACGTGCGCGCCGACGGCTTCCACGGCGAGATCGTCGACCGCGCGATGCTCGACCATCGCGGTGGTGACGAAGAACGCGAGCACGGTCGCCGCACACCCGGCGAGCGCGCCGAGCGACAGCCAACGCCAGCGCGGTTCGCGCGCCCGGCGAGCGGGGCGCGCCTGCTCGGCGATGCGCGCCCGCAGCGCCTCGGGCGCCTTGTGATACGTGACCTCGCTCTGCAGGCGCGCGCGCAGCGCAAGAATGCGCTGGTGCGCCTCGGCGCAGCTCGGGCACGCTGCAAGATGCTTCTCGACGGCGCGGCGTTGCACGCCGTCGAGCTCGCCGTCGGCGTGCGCGGCGACGCGTGTGGTGGCTTCGTGGCAGTTCATCGTTGTGCTCCGCCGGGCTCTGCGACGGCCCGCAGCAGCGGCGAGCGCTGCAACAGGCCGCGGGCGCGCGCAAGGCGCGACATCACGGTGCCGATCGGGATGTCGGCCACGCGCGCGATCTCCTTGTACGACAGCGACTCCAGCTCGCGCAGGATCAGCACTTCGCGATAAGGCAGCGGAAGCTCGGCGAGGGCGTCGGAGAGCGCCCTCGCGTCGTCGCTGCGCATGAGCGCCTGCTCGGGTCCCGGCACGCTGTGGTCGACGGCCTGGTCGATCGCGAGGTCGTCGTGCACGACCTCGGCCGGCCGATTGCGCGCGAGCCAGTCGTAGAACGCGCGACGCACGATCGTGAGGAACCAGGGACGGGCGTCCGAGCCGTGCAGCGACCCGACGTAGCGCAGTGCACGCATGCACGCGTCCTGCACCACGTCCTCGGCATCGTGCGCGTCGCGCGCGAGCCAGCGCGCCAGGTTGTAAGCGGCATCGAGATGCGGCAGCACGAGCTCTTCGAAGCGTTGGTGGTCGGACAAGCGCCCGGTCTCCGGGGAAGGATGCACGTTCATACCGCAGGCGGCGGCTCGTTATTCCCGCCTGGCGGCTCGGGCCGGCTACGGCACCAGCGACAGGAAGAGGAACGCCGCGAAGATCACGAGATGGATCGCGCCCTGCATGACGCTCGTGCGGCCGCTCACCAGCGTGAAGGAGCCGACCATGAACGTGAGCACGAGCATGACCAGGTCCTTCGCGTCCACCCCGAGCACCAGCGGAACCTCGAGCCACACCGATGCCGCGGCGACGGCAGGAATGGTAAGGCCGATGCTGGCCAGTGCCGAGCCCAGCGCCAGGTTGAGGCTCGTCTGCAGCCGGTTGGCCAGCGCGGCACGGATCGCGGCCCACGTCTCGGGCAGCAGCACGAGGAGCGCGATCGCGATGCCGATCATGGCCTGCGGCGCGCCGGCCGCGGCGACGATGCGCTCGATGCCGGGGGAGAGCGACTTGGCGAGGCCCACCACCGCGACGAGGGCGACCATCAGCAAGCCCGCGCTCGCCCACGTCACCGCAACCGTCGGAGCCGGCACATGGTGGTCCTCGTCGGCATCGAGCGGCAGGAAGTAATCCCGGTGGCGCACCGTCTGCACGAAAACGAACACCGACCATACGACCACCGAGGCGACCGCCGCGAACGCCAGTTGTGCCGCCGTGTACGACGGCCCGGGCGCAGTGACGGTGAACGTGGGCAGCACGAGGCAGAGCGCGGAGAGGGTCGCGAGCGCCGCGAGCGCGGAGTTGGCGCCCTCGATGCGAAACACCTGCTCGTGATGGCGCACGCCGCCTACGAGGATGCAGATGCCGACCACACCGTTGCAGATGATCATGATCGTCGAGTACACGGTGTCGCGCGGCAGCGCGGCCTTGTCGCCGCCGCTCATCATGAGCGAGACGATGAGCGCTACCTCGATCACGGTGATGGCGATCGCGAGCACGAGCGTTCCGAACGGCTCGCCCACGCGATGCGCCACGACCTCGGCGTGATGCACCGCGGCGACGACGCACCCGATCAGCGCAGCTGCGGCGACCAGCGCGACGACGCCGCCCGACGGCATCCATACCGATGCGGCGAGGGCGCCGGCGCCGATCGCGGGAACGAGCCACGTCCAGGGGGCCAATGCGAGCGGCGCGCGTGGGGTGGGCGTCGGATCCTGCGCGCGGCTTCCTGTCATGGCGACCTGCGAGTCAGGGCAGCGCGATGGGGACGACCGCGGTGCGAGCCGGAGCTTGCCGTGCGAGCGCGCCGGCGTTGCGCGTAGGCCGACGCGCGGGCGTGGTCGGATTTTGTCCGACTCCGCGCCGCCGGATTCGACGGGCGCATGAAAAATTTTCGCACACGCTGCACTGCACGCTGTCGCTTCAAGGGGTTACGGTGGCAGAGAGTTTGCAAATGTGGTTCCACTCGGCGGCCGCGATACCCGCGGCCACCTGACCAACCTTGCGGAGGTGTCCCATGGGTTCGATATTCAGGCGCACGCTGGTGTCCGGCGTGGTTGCGGTCGCGCTGGCCGGTGCCGGCGCCGCCCTTGCACAGACGTCGTCGTCCAGCGACACGCAGGTGATGCCCGGCAGCACGGCACCGTCGAGCAGCACGAGCGCGACGGGCACCGGATCGACCGGCAGTGCCACCGGCACGACCAGCGCGGGTACGAGCAGCACCGGGACGAGCGGCTCGTCGATGAGCACCACGGGCAGCACGAGCGGCGCCGCGATGCCGCCCGAGCGACCGGCGGCTGCGGCAGCAAGCGATCCGAACAGCCAGGCCCGCAAGGTGTTCGACCAGCTCGACACCAATCATGACGGCACGCTGTCGTTCGAGGAGTTCTCGCGCGCCACGATCTCGCCAAAGTGATGGTCGTACGCGTGAGGCAGTGAAGGCAGCATGATCAAGATTGGCACCCTGTGCTACGTGGTGACGGACTGCGTCGCGAGCCCCAAGGCGCGCTGCGCGGTGGGCAAGATCGTCGAAGTCGTTTCGCAACCGTACGCGGCGCCCGACTGGACCTACCTGCCGGGCACGTATTACGACGTGCGCTACCGCGGCGCGATGTTCTACTGCCGCGGCGACAAGCTGCGCCCCATCTCGGATCCCGACGCGGACGTCGGCGTCATCGAGCGCGACACGTTCGGAACCGCAAGCTGAGGTGTTCCGGCTTGTCCTTCCGGCCTTCTCCCCGCGTGCGGGGAGAGGCCCGGAAGGGCGGTCACGCCTCGCGTGCGAACCCCGTCGCCTTGATGCGGTGGCCGACGAGCGCGCCCTTGCGCGCGCGATGCAGCAGGTGCCGGGCGAGCTCGTCGCCCTCGACCACCGCGACGACCGCGCGGCCGAGACGGTTCGTCCCCTGCACCAGCACCTTGCTCGACGTGGTCAACGCGACCGCGAGCAACCGCTCGCCGTCGTCGAGCCCCATTACGATGACGCCGCGGCCACGCTCGACCTCGCGCATCTCCGCGAGCGGGAACACGAGCAGCCGGCCCTTGGAAGAAAGCGCGGCGACGTGATCGAGGCCCGGGGCGAGGAGCACCGGCGCGATCGGCTCCTCGCCTTCGTCGAGCGTCATGAACGCCTTGCCGGCTTTCACGCGCGATGTCATGTCCTGCAACGATGCGATGAAGCCGTACCCGCCGCTGCCGGCGACGAGATACTTCTGCTCGGGCGTTCCGGAGATCGCCTGCGCCACCTTCGCGCCGGCCTGCAGCTCGATGAGCGTCGTGACGGGCACGCCGTCGCCGCGGCCGCCGGGAACCTCGGACGCACGGATCGTGTACGCGCGCCCGCGGGTGTCGAGCACGATGACCGCGTTCACCGTGCGCGTCTCCAGCACGGCGAGCGGGGCGTCGCCCGCCTTGTACGTGAACTGGGCGGCGTCGAGCCCATGGCCCTGGCGCGAGCGAATCCATCCGTGCCGTGACAGCGTGACCGTGGTCGGCTCGTCGGGGACGGTGCGCGTCACGATGACGGGAGCAACCGCTTCGATCAGCGTGCGGCGTGCGTCGCCGTACTTCTTCGCATCGGACTCGATCTCCGACACGACCAGCGCGGACAGCGCCTTGTCGTCGGCGAGCACGTGCTTCAGCGACTTGCGCTCGGTGGCGAGCGACTTCAGCTCGTTCTCGATCTTGATGCCTTCGAGGCGCGCGAGCTGGCGCAGGCGGATCTCGAGGATGTCGTCCGCCTGCACATCGGTGAGCCGGAACTCGGAAATCAGGTCCTGCTTCGGATCGTCCGACTTGCGGATGATGCGAATCACCTTGTCGATCGACAGCAGTGCGAGCTGCCGACCTTCGAGGATATGGATCCGCCGCTCCACCTCGGCGAGCCGGTGCCGCGTGCGCCGTGTGACCGTCTCGAATCGGAAGGACGTCCATTCCTCGAGGATCTGCTTCAGGTTCTTTGGTCGCGGCCGGCCGTCGCGGCCGAGCATCACCAGATTGACCGGCAGCGTGGATTCGAGCCGCGTGTTGGCGAGGAGAAGGTTGACGAACTCCTGCGGATCCTGGCGACTGCTGCGCGGCTCGAACACCAACCGCACCGGCGAGGCCTTGTCGGATTCGTCGCGCATCGTCTCCAGCGCACCGCCGAGCACGGCCTTGAGGTTCACCTGATCCTGCGACAGCGATTTCTTGCCCTCCCGCGGCTTGGGATTGATGATCCGCTCGACGTCCTCCTGCACGGCCTTCGACGACACGCCGAACGGAAGCTCCGTGATCGCGACGCGCCACTGGCCGCGCGCGAGCTCCTCGACGGTCCACCGCGCGCGCACGCGCAGCGTCCCGCGCCCCGTCTCATAGACGGTGCGAAGGGTGTCGCTGTCCGAGATGATGTGGCCGCCCCCAGGAAGATCGGGGCCCGGCATGATCTGCAGCAGGTCCTCGATGGAGATGCGCGGCTTGCGGATGACCCCGATCGCGGCCTTCGCGACCTCGGCGAGGTTGTGCGACGGAATGTCGGTCGCCATGCCGACGCCGATGCCCGACGTGCCGTTCAGGAGCACCACGGGCAACCGCGCAGGCAACAGCTTCGGCTCCTGGAACGCGCCATCGTAGTTGGGCGCGAAGTCCACCGTGTCGCGGTCGATCTCCGACAGGAGCAGCTCGGCAATGGGGGTCAGGCGGCACTCGGTGTAGCGCATCGCCGCGGCGTTGTCGCCGTCGCGCGAGCCGAAGTTGCCCTGGCCGTCGATGAGCGGATAGCGCAACGTGAAGTCCTGCGCCTGCCGCACGAGCGCGTCGTACGCCGCGGTGTCGCCGTGCGGGTGGTACTTGCCGAGCACGTCGCCGACCACGCGCGCGGACTTGACGTGCCGCGTCGGGGCATAGAGCCCGAGCTCGTGCATCGCATAGAGAATGCGGCGCTGCACCGGCTTCTGGCCATCGGCGACGTCGGGCAGCGCGCGCCCGGTCACCACGCTCATCGCGTATTCGAGGTAGCTGCGCTCGGCGAACTCGGCGAGCGGCAGCGAATCGTCCTCGGGTGGCTGAGTTGGCGGGATGGCAGGGGGCGGCGCGCCCGAGCCGCCTTCCACGAAGAGCTCCCCGGTGGCCGTGTCGACCGGCACACGCGCGCTGCTGCGCGGCTTGCGCGCCGATGCGCGGGCGTTGCGCGAACGGCTAGACATCGACCTCGACCGCGTTGCCGTTCTGCTCCATCCATTCACGGCGCGCGGCGGCCTCGGCCTTGCCCATCAGCTTGTTGAAGACCTGGCGCGTGTCGGATGCACGGTCGGCCGCGACGCGCACGGGCATGACGCGGCGCGTCTCCGGATTCATGGTGGTCTCCCAGAGCTGCTCGGGGTTCATCTCGCCAAGTCCCTTGAAGCGGCCCACCGACCACGAACCCTGCTTCACGCCTTCCTTGACGAGGCGATCCTCGATGGCATCGAGCTCCGCATCGTCGAGCGCGTAGAGCTTGCGCGCCGGCCGCTTGCCCTGCGCGGGCACGTCCACGCGATACAGCGGCGGGCTCGCGACGCAGATGTGGCCGCGCTCGATGAGCTTCGGAAAATGGCGAAAGAAGAGCGTCAGCAACAGCACCTTGATGTGGCTGCCGTCGACGTCCGCGTCCGCCATGATGATGATGCGCGCATAACGAAGTCCCGTGAGGTCGGCGTCGTCGTCAGCGCCGTGCGGATCGACGCCGATCGCCACGGCGATGTCGTGGATCTCGGTGTTCGCGAAGAGTCGATCACGATCGATCTCGAACGTGTTGAGCACCTTGCCGCGCAGCGGCAGGATCGCCTGGTATTGCTTGTCGCGCGCGAGCTTCGCCGAGCCACCCGCGGAATCACCTTCGACCAGGAACACTTCGCGGCGCGACACGTCGTCCGACTCGCAGTCCGTGAGCTTGCCGGGCAGCACGGCGACACCGGAGCCCTTCTTCTTCTCGACCTTCTGCGCGGAGCGCATGCGCGTCATCGCCTGCTGGATCGCCAGCTCCGCGATGCGCCGGCCGTAGTCGACGTGGTGGTTCAGCCACACCTCGAAAGGATCCTTGACGACCTGCGCGATCAGCTTCAGCGCATCGCGGCTGGTGAGCTTCTCCTTCACCTGGCCCTGGAACTGCGGATCGAGAATGCGCGCGGACAGGACGTAGCGCAGGCGCGCCGAAACGTCTTCGGTCTGCAGGCGGGCGCCGCGCGGCAGAAGGCCGTGATGATCGACGAATGCCTTGACGCCCTCGAAGAGCGCGGCGCGCAGTCCGGCCTCGTGCGTGCCACCCGCGGCGGTCGGGATCAGGTTGACGTAGCTTTCGCCGCCGCCGGCATCGTCGTACCACGCCAGCGCCCACGCCGCGCCTTCGCCTTCCGCAAACGCGTCGCCGTCGCCCGGCTTGCCGAAATACATCTCGCCGCTGAAGATCGGGGCAACCGGCGCCTCGCCCTCGGACAGCTCGGCGAGGTAGCCCGTGAGCCCTTCGGGATACGACCACGTGCGAATCTTCTCTTCCTTGCCCTTCTGCACGTGCAGCGTCACGTTGACGCCCGGCAGCAGCACCGCCTTCGCGCGCAGCAGGCGCTCGAGCTCCGGCACCGACACGGTGGGCGAATCGAAATATTTCGGATCGGGGAACACGCGGATGGTCGTGCCCGATGCGCGCGGCGGCGCCTTGCCGACCACCTTCAGCTTTTCGGCGACGTCGCCATCGGCGAACGCCATGCGATGCAGCTTGCCGTCGCGCACGACCTCGACTTCGAGTCTGCGCGAAAGCGCGTTGGTGACCGACACGCCGACGCCGTGCAGGCCGCCGGAGAACGCGTAGGCGCCCTGACCGCCGCGCTTGTCGAACTTGCCGCCGGTGTGGAGGCGCGTGAAGACGAGCTCGATCGCGGGCACCTTCTCCTCGGGATGCGGCCCGACCGGAATGCCGCGTCCGTCGTCCTGCACCGTGACGGAGTGATCGGCGTGCACCCACACCTCGATGCGCTTCGCGAAGCCCGCGAGCGCCTCGTCGGCCGCGTTGTCGATCACTTCCTGGATGATATGCGTGGGATCGCTGGTCCGCGTGTACATGCCGGGGCGCTCCTTGACGGGCTGGAGGCCCTTCAGCACGCGGATCGACGATTCTTCGTAGGTTCCCCGAGCCAATCTCGTGCGCTCCGTGTTGTCGTTCGCTGCCGCGGCTACGTCGTGGTCATCATCACGGGCGCGTGATCGCTCGTGCCGACGTCGGCGAGCACCACGCAGCTCGTTGCGCGCTCGGCGATGGAAGGCGAGGCGAGGATATAGTCGATGCGCCAGCCGATGTTGCGTTGTCGCATGTTGCGCCACGGCGGCCACCAGGTGAACAGGTCATCCTTGTCGGGCGCGAGCTTGCGGCAGACGTCGACGAGATGGTCGCCCAGCATGCGGTCGAACAGCTCGCGCTCCTCGGCCCGCTGGCCGATGACCCCGGCCTTGCGCTCCTTCGGATGCACGTCCATGTCCGTGCGCGCGATGTTGAGGTCGCCGCATACGACGAGCTCGCGGCCTTCGTCGTGCACCCGCCGCGTCCAGCTCGCGAGCCGCGTGACGAAGTCGATCTTGGCGGCGTAGTCCTTGCCGCCGTTGGGCACGTACACCGACGCCAGGACGATGTTGCCGAGCTGCGCCTGGACGATGCGCGTCTCCATGTCGAACTCGGGATGGGTGAACAGCGGGTCCGCATCGAGGAGATCCTTGCGCACGTGCAGGGACACGCCCGAGTACGCGCCCACGCCATGCCAGTAAACGTGATAGTCGGGCAGCCGGCATCGCTCCGGGATCTGCTCGGGCTTGGCCTTGAGCTCCTGCAGGCACACCACGTCGGGGCCGTCGCGCGCGAGCCAGTCGCAGAGCTGCGCCTCGCGCGCGCGAATGCCGTTCACGTTCCAGGTCGCGACCTTCATGCTGGTCGCAATTGTGCATCAACCGCCGCGGCGCCCGGTCGGCCGCTGGAACCAAGCACCGATCGACGAAACTTCGGCGTCACCGGCGCGTCTACTATGGATGCGGGCGCTGCCGCGGGCCGTCGTTCGGGGCGCGGCCGCGTGTCGCCGCCATGCGCATCGCCCAGGTCGCTCCACTCTACGAATCGACGCCGCCGAGCCTTTACGGGGGCACCGAGCGGGTGGTCGCCTATCTCACTGACGCCCTGGTCGACATGGGCCACGACGTCACGCTCTTCGCGAGCGCGGATTCGCGCACTCGGGCGCGGCTGGTCGAGGCGCGCGCGCGCGCGATTCGACTCGACCCCAATCCGCTGAAATCGGACGTCGCGGCGCATCTTTCGATGCTCTTCGACGTGCGCGCCCGCGCCGGCGAATTCGACATCCTGCACTTCCACGTCGATCCGCTGCAGTTCCCGTTGTTCGAAGCGCACGCGCGACGTACCGTCACGACGCTGCATGGCCGTCTCGACCTGACGGACCTCGCGCCGATGTACCGGCGCTGGCCGCGGTTCCCGCTCGTGTCGATCTCCCGCGCCCAGCGCGCGCCGTTGCCGCTCGTGAAATGGGCGGGCACGGTTCATCACGGGCTTCCGCTCGACCTCTTCGATTTCTCGCCGCGCCATCGCGGATACCTGGCGTTCCTCGGGCGCATGTCACCTGAAAAACGCCCCGATCGCGCCATACGGGTCGCGCGACGCATGGGCGTGACGCTCCGGATGGCCGCCAAGATCGATGCGGTGGATCGAGCCTATTTCGACGAAGCGATCGAGCCGCTGATGGAGGCGCCCGAGATCGAATTCCTGGGCGAGATCGGCGATCGCGACAAGAACGCGCTGCTCGGTGGCGCGGCCGCGCTGCTGTTTCCCATCGACTGGCCGGAGCCGTTCGGACTGGTGATGATCGAAGCGATGGCGTGCGGCACACCGGTCGTCGCCTGGGCGGGAGGCTCCGTGGCCGAGGTGATCGACCACGGCAGGACCGGCTTCATCGTGCGGTCCGAGGACGAGGCGGTGGCCGCGATCGAGCGGATCGACACGATCGATCGCGCGCACGTGCGGCAGGTGTTCGAGCGGCGCTTTTCCGCCCGCGCGATGGCGCGCGGCTACCTCGAGGTCTACGCGCGCGTGCTCGGATTCGACCGCGGGTCGCGCGTGGGGCCGGAGCCGGAGTATGAGTGCGCCTGAGCCGAGCACCGAGGCACGCGGGCCGATCGGCTCGTATGCGCTCAAGCACGAGTACACCTTCCTCGTCGCGGATTCGCTCGGCGACGTGCGCGGCGGCGCCGACGGATTGTTTCGCGACGACACGCGCGTTCTGTCGCTGTTCCGCCTGACCGTCGGCGACGCGCCGCCCGCGTTGCTCGGCTCGGGCGTGAGCTCGGACAACGTGTTCTTCCGGGCGAATGTCACGAACCGGCCGCTGCCGCAGCTCGGCGACCATGCGGCGCCCGAAGGCGTCATACACATCGAGCGCGCGCGGCTGTTGTGGAAGGCCCGGCTGTACGAGCGCCTCACCCTCACCAACTACGGCGAGCGCGCGGTGCCGGCGTCGCTGTCGTTCGCCTTCGCGGCCGACTTCGCCGACATCTTCGAGGTGCGCGGACATGCGCGTGCGCGTCGCGGCCGCATGCTCCAGCCTGATATCGGGCGCGCGCACGTGCGCTTCCGCTACGAAGGGCTCGACGATGTCGAGCGGGCGTCGGCCATCGCGTTTTCGCGCGTGCCCAACGTCATCGACGAGCGCCACGCCGAGTTCGACCTGATCCTGCAGCGGCACGCCCGGCAGGTGCTGTACCTCGAGATCGGCGCCGAGCTCGCCGAACCGGGACAGTCGCGCTACCGCGAGGCGGGCGCGCGGGCGCGCATCGCGATGCGCTGCAAGCGGCGTCGCGGCGCCACGCTGCGCACGTCGGGGCGCCTGTTCAATCTGTGGATCGACAAGTCGCGCGCCGACCTCGCGCTGCTGGAAACGGAGATGCCGACCGGGCCTTATCCGTTCGCCGGCATCCCCTGGTTCTCGACGCCATTCGGTCGCGACGCCATCGTCACGGCCCTGCAGACGCTGTGGCTCGACCCCGACCTCGCGCGCGGCGTCCTGTCGTTCCTCGCGCGCAATCAGGCCAAGGAAGCGTCGAAGTTCGACGACTCGGCACCCGGCAAGATCCTGCACGAGATGCGCAACGGCGAGATGGCGGCGCTGCGCGAGGTGCCATTCGCGCGCTATTACGGCGGCGTGGATACGACACCGCTGTTCGTGATGCTCGCGGGCGCGTATGCACGCCGCACGGCCGACCGCGCATTCATCGACGAGCTGTGGCCGCATCTGTGCGCGGCCATGGACTGGATCGAAGGGCCGGGCGACTCCAACGGCGACGGCTTCCTGGATTACGCGCGCGGCGCCGACACGGGGCTTGCCAACCAGGGCTGGAAGGACAGCGTCGACTCGATCTTCCATGCCGACGGCCGGCTCGCCCAAGGCCCGATCGCGCTGGTGGAGGTGCAGGGCTACGTGTACGCGGCGCGACGGGCGATGGCCGAGCTCGCGTCACATCGCGGAGACGAGGCGCTTGCGCGAAAGTGGCGCGAGTCGGCCGACCAGCTGCGCGCCGCCGTCGAGGCCCGCTTCTGGATGCCCGAGGCGGGCTTCTATGCGATCGCGCTCGACGGCGCGGGCGAGCTCTGCCGCGTGCGCGCGTCGAACGCCGGCCACCTCCTGTATACCGGCCTGCCTTCTGCCGAGCGCGCGCGCCAGGTGAGCGCGCACCTGCTGTCATCGGCGCTCGACAACGGCTGGGGCGTGCGCACGCTGTGCGACCGCGCCGCACGCTTCAACCCGATGTCGTACCACAATGGCTCGGTATGGCCGCACGACACGGGCATCTGCGCCGCCGGCATCGCCGGCTACGGCGACCGCGGCGGCGTCCGGCACGTCATCGACGAGCTCTTCGCCGCGGCACATCACTTCGGCATGCGACTGCCGGAGCTCTTCTGCGGGTTCGCACGCGCCGCGGGCGAACCGCCGGTCGGCTATCCGGTCGCCTGCCTGCCGCAGGCCTGGTCCTCCGGGGCGATCTTCATGATGCTGCAGGCCGGCCTCGGACTTTCCATCGACGCGTGGCGCGGCGAAATTTGCATCGAGCGGCCGGAGCTTCCCAGCGAGGTCGACCGGCTGCTCGTCCACGACCTGGTCGTGGCGGGGCAGCCGGTCGACCTGCTGTTCCAGCGCGTCGGCGAGCGCGTCACCGCCTCGCTCGCGCGAAGCATTCCGGATTCGGTGCGCGTGACCGTGCGCGTGTAGCTACGCGCTCTCCATCATGCGATCGAGCTCGCGCACGTGCCCTTGCTCGGTCGACACGATCGTGTTGAGCGCGGTCTTGACGTCGGCGGGCGTGGACGTGTCGTCGATCGCGTCACGGTAATCCTTCAGGCCGCTTTCTTCGCCTTCCTTCAGCGCCTTGAGCGCGGCCTTGTCGCCGAAGAGCTTCGCGGTGCCCATCACTGTCTTCGACCACGCGCCCCACGCGCCCGAGTCGCTCGTTCGCGTGCCACCCATCTGCTGGATCAGCGCGCCCACGCGCGACGCGGCCTGCTGGTGGTCCTGCAGCATGCGTGACAGCTGCTGGAACCGCGGATCCTCACCGTACGATCCGCGCATCTTGTCGAGCGCCTGGCGATAGGTCTCGACCGCCGACAGCTCGTCGCGCAGGCACTTGTTGAGCGTATCCACATTCATGACGTACCTCCACGTGCATCAAGCACCCGTTCGACTGGAGGCGCGTCGCGCCGGTTCCTGCGTCCCGCTGGTATCGCCGCGCTACGGTTGCCACCAATAGCGCACGACGTGGAAATACACCGGTGCGGCGAAGATCACCGAATCGAGCCGGTCGAGCATCCCGCCGTGGCCCTCGATCAGCGAGCCCCAGTCCTTGACGCCGCGATCGCGCTTGAGCGCGGACATCACGAGGCCGCCGAAGAAACCCATCAGGCAGACGGCGAGCGCAATCGCGCCCGCCTGCCACGGCGTGAACGGCGTGATCCACCACAGGGCGGTTCCCAGCACCGTCGCGCTGGCGACGCCGCCGGCGAAGCCTTCGACGGTCTTCGAGGGCGAGAGCAGCGGCGCGATGGCGTGCCTGCCGGCGAGGCGGCCCCACACGTACTGCAGCACGTCGCTGCCCTGCACGACCAGCACGAGCCACGCGATCAGCAGGATGTCGCCGCCGTCGTACCCCGGGATGCGCAGCGTCATCAGCGCGGGGACGTACGCGATGCAGTACACGCACAACATGAGCGCGTACTGCATCTTCGCGGCGCGCTCGAAGAAGCGCGTGGTGTCCGCCGAGAGCGCGGCGAAGATCGGCAGCATGAGGAAGGCGTACACCGGAATGAGGATCGCGTACAGCCCGTACCATTCGACGTAGACCAGCACGTACTGCAGCGGCAGGAAGACGAAGAACGCGCTCGCGAGCGCCCAATGGTCGCCACGCCGCGTGTACGCGAGCGAGACGAACTCGCGCAGGGCCATGAACGAGATGAACGCGAACAGCAGCACCACGCCGGCCTTGCCGAACACGAACGCGACCCCGAGCACGAGGACCATCACCCACCACGCGTTCACCCGGGCGACGAGGTTGTCGATCTTCGCGCTCGGCTGCCCGGCGAGGCGCCACCGCAGCAGCGCGCCGACGGTCGTCGCGAGGACCAGGACCCCGAACACGCCGGCGAAGAGCGTCATCAGCTGCGAGGGAACGGCGTCGGTGGTCATCATCGGCTCCTGATCAGGTGCGCGCGGGCGCGAGCGACAGCAGCGCGGCCCGGGCGCGCTCGAGGAAGATGGCACGGTCCTCGTCGGCTGCGGGGCGCAGCGGCGCGCCGAAGGTCAGCGTGCAGAGCAGGGGAATCGGCACGAACTCGCCCTTGGGCATCACGCGATTGAGGTTCTCGATCCACACCGGCACGCACTCGACGCCCGGGTGCGCCGTACCGATGCGGTACAGGCCGCTCTTGAACGGCAGCAGCGGTGCGTCGGTCGTGTTGCGCGTGCCTTCGGGGAAGAGGATCAGCGAATCGCCCTGCGCCAGCGCGGCGCCCATCTGCGCGATGGGATCCCGGCCGCCGTCGCGCTTGATGCGCTCGATGACGACGCCATGGAATGCCTGGTGGATCAGCCAGCGTCGCAGCCGCGATTGGTCCCAGTAGTCGGCGCCGGCCACCGGACGCGTGCGCAGTCGCAGCGCGTGAGGCAGCGCGGCCCAGATCAGCACGAAATCGCCGTGGCTCGTGTGATTGCCGTAGTAGATGCGCTGCACCGGCAGCGGTGCACAGCCCTTCCACAGGGCACGCGCGCCGGTGAGGAGGCGCGCGAAGGCGACGATGGCGCGTGCAACGAGGCGCCCGCCGAGCGACGCCATCGTTCAGCGGACCGCGCATGCGGCGTCGACCGCCGCGTGGTGCGACGCATGCAGCACGATGCTCGGCCGTGCGCGGCGCACGAGCGCGATTGCGCGCGCGGCGTCCGGTGCGCGCCCGGTCGCCACGAGCCACGCGGCCACCGCGCTCGCGCTGCGCGACACGCCGAGCGCGCAGCACACGAGCACGGGGCCGTGCGCCCGCGCCCGCTCGATCGCATGCGCCGCGGCCGTGAGCGTCTCGCCGTCCGCCGCCACGAGGTCGAGGACCGGAAACGCCGCGTAGCGAGCCTCGCGCGCGTCGACGGGCAATTCGGCCGCCAGGTCGACGACGCTCCGGATGCCATCGCGGCGCAGGGACGCGCGCGACGGCAAAGGCCCGATGCGAACGCCGTCCGCGACGGTGTTGGACGTGCGAAGCCGGCCTGTTCGCGACCGCGCATTGAGCCACGCGCCGACGAGGTACGGCAGCAGCAAGGCCGTTGCCGCACCGGACAGCCGACCCTCGTGCTTCTGGAATACCGCGACGCCGAGCGCGAAATACGCCAGCGCCACGAGCGCGAGCGAGAGCGCGGGCCACAACAGCCATAGCGCGCCGCCGCGCGCCGTCACCGCGACGCTTGCGCATGCGAGCGCGCCGGCCGCGTAGCGCAGAGCCAGCGTGCGTCGTCGGGGGTCGCGCGTGATGACCCAGCGCAGCGGCGGTGCGCGCATCGGCCAGGCCCACAGGCATGCGAACCCGAGCAGCGCGCCCGTCGGAACGTCGATGAAATGATGCTGGTACGTGGTGAGCACGGAGACGGCGATGGCCGCGAACCAGGCGTGCAGCGCCCACCGCCACGCGCCGTCGAGCTTGCCGGCGTACAACGTCCACAGGATCACCAGCAGCGCGACGTGCAGCGACGGCGCTTGGTTGTACGGCTGGTCGAAGCGTCCCAGTACGTCGAAGAGCCAGCCGACCGAGCCGCCGACCGGAGGTCGTTCGAACGTGAAGCGCAGGGGGAAGGCGACGAAGCAGGCAACCGCCGCCAGCTGCGCGGTGAGGAGCCGCCGCGCGTGCGTATCGAGCTCGCGGCGGTTCGCGCACACGAACAGCGAGATCGCGTACAGCGCGTCGATCGTCCAGTAGGGGACGATGGTCCATCCGAGAAACGGGATGTGCCGTTCCCAGTCGAAAACGATCGCGCCCACGCTCGCCCGCTGTGACGACAGGTAAGTGGCAAGGCCGTACGTGGCGAAAAAGAAAGGACCGAGGAACGCGAGCCAGGCGAGCGCGCGGCGCCAGGGCCGTTCCCCGGAGGGTGTCGGGGTGCGCGTCACGTGCGCTCGGCCAGCGACACCGTGAAGATTCCCGCTTCGTCGATACGCTGCGCGACCTTGCGAAAGCCGGCCGCGCCGACGAGCTGATCGAGCTCCGCCTGCGTGCGCCGCCGCATCACCCACGCCGCGCCGCCGCGATGGCTCGTCAGTGCGCGCGCGACGAACTCGAGCTGCGGATGCCACGGCTGTCCGGTGTACACGAGAAAGCTGCCCGGCTCGAGCGCGTCGTGCAGCCCCGCGAGCGAGCGGCCGACCGCGTCGTTGTCCGTGAACAGCTCGTAGAGACCCGACACGACGCCGATCGTAGGCGAGGGGACGATCGCGGCGAGGCTCGACCGGTCGAATGCGTCGCGGCGCTCGAAGCGCGCGATGCGCTCCATGCCCTTCTGCGCGATGAGCGCGCGGCCTTCGCGCACGTTGAGCTCGCTGTAGTCGCGCAACAGCACGGCTTCCGCCGGCGCGTCCGAGGCCTCGATCGCCTCGAGGATGTAGCGTCCATGCCCTGCCGCGATGTCGACGATGCGCACCGGCCTGCCTGCTGCACGCAGGCGCCGCATCGCGTCGCGCAGCAGCTCCTCGACGTGCAGCTTGCGCTGGCGGATGCCGCGCCAGCCGACGGCGTTCAGGTAATTCGAGTCGACGAGACGCCCGAGCCGCGTGCGCCCGGATGGACGATTCCGATAGACGTAGTCGAGGGTGCTTCCGGAATCGAATCCGGTGGCATGACCGAGGCGCACGCCGTCGGACAGCATGCCCGCGAGCTTGAGGCCGGCACGCGTGATCGACCAGTAGAGCGCGCGCGGTGACGAGGGCTCGAGCGGACGGGCGAGCGCGGCCGCCTCGTCGTGCGTGAACCCGGCGCGATCGGCTTGCGCGAGGTCGACGCGCCGGGGCGGGTGCTCGAAGGCGCGCAGCACGAAGGCGCGTGCCTCGTCGATCGCAACGCGCCGGTCCTGCTCGCCGAGCGTGTCGTGAAAAAAGCCGCGCAGCACGTGACGCTCCTTGACCGCGCTGCCGAGCGCGTCGAAGAACGCATGCTGGGGCGCGTGATGCACCACCCAATCCGACCCGGACACCAGCAGCTGCGTCGGCACGGTGATCGCCGCGGCATCGGCCACGATGCGCGCCGACGTCTCGTACAGCTGAAGGAGGATGTTGACGGCGATCGGGCGCGTGACCAGCGGATCGGCGTCGTAGGATGCGATGCGCGCCGGATCGTGGGTGAGGAACCGGGCCTTCACGTAGCTGTTGACGAAGAACAGCCCGCGAAGCCGGTACATGAGCGCGAGGCCCGCGCGCGCGAACGGCACGTACAGCTTCACCTTGAAGGCCGGCGAAGCGAGCACCAGCGCGCGGATGGGCGGCGCGTAGTCGTGCACCCAGGTGGCAGCGAGCACGGCGCCGACGCTCTGTGCGATGATCGCAATCGATTCGGGCCCGAAGCCGTGGACGGCGCCGAGGTGGTCGACGAACGTCTGCACATCGCGAACCGAGGTGCCGAGCGACGGCGAGTAGCCACGCGCGCCCGGCGAGCGGCCATGACCGCGCGCGTCCCAGGCGAAGCAATCGAAGTCCGCCAGGCCCATCTCGTCGGCGAGATGCGCGATCCGGCCCGAATGCTCGTGACCGCGATGGAGCAGCACGATCGCGCCGCGCGGCGTGCCGCTTGCCGGCCAGTGACGGTAGAAGATGTCGACGCCGTCGTGCGTGGCGAACGTGCGCTCGACCACCGGCCGCGTCGCGGGCGCGTTCATCGTGGACGCTTTGCCGCCGCAACGCCGCGGCGCACGCGATTGACGACGTTCACCGCGATCAGGACGACCACGATCGGCATGATCCACCATGCGCTGGCGGGCAGGGCGCCGCCCAGGCCCACGTACAGCGCGAGCGCGCCGAACACGAACGCGCGGTCGCTCTTGCCCATCGGCCCGTCGTAGCGGCGCGGGGCGCCCACCATGGGGCCGAGCGCGCCCGCCATTTCGGACAACGCGACCGCCAGAACGATGCTGCCGACTGACAGTGGGCCGAACGGTGCGAGCCACGCGAACGGCAGGTAGAGCGCCGCGTCGGAGATCACGTCGGTCAACTCGTTGAGATACGCGCCCAGCGCCGACGCGTGTCCGAACTCGCGCGCGAGCATGCCGTCGATCGCGTTGAGGGCCATGCGCACGAACAGCCACAGCGGCAACAGCAGGAACGCGCGTGGATCCGATGCATGCGCGATCACGAACGCGCCGACGCCAATCGACACGACCATTGCCGAAACCGTGACCGCGTTGGCGGTGACGCCCGATGCCGCGAGGCGCTGCGCCAGCGGACGCAGCAGCGCCTGGAAGCGCGGCTTCAACGCGTAGATCGTGACGGTCATCGAGCGGCCCTTCCAGTCGTTCGGGGGAACGAGCGCCGCTACGATAAGGAATCGCCGCCCTGCTGCCAAGCCGCCATCACGGCGTCGCGCGGGTCGCTACGCCAGGTAGCGCGGCGTGCTACGGGGCCAGGACCTTGTATGCCGGTGTCATGGCAGCGTGCGGCCAGGGCGAACGCAAACACCGTTCGACGTGTCGCATGCACAGATCCGACAACCGGACACTCGACGCATGAAGCGCGCACGCATCGTCTCCACGCGGGACCGGCAGCGCATCCGCGCCGCATTGGACACGTCCGAGGACAGCGTCGAGCTGACGATCGGCGGTCACGCCTTCGGCGTCACGCACCTTTCGCGCGAGTACTGGCCCGCGGACGCGGCGACGCGCGCACCGGCCGTGACCAAGCGCGATCTGCTGCGCTACCTCGTCGATGTCGCGCCGCTTCTGCTGCCGCACAGCGTGGATCGGCCGCTGACGCTGTTCCGCTGGCCGACCGGCATCAACGGCCGGCGTGTGCGGCAGAAGCATTGGCAAGTACCGGTGCCGCCATTCGTCGCGCGCACGTCGATCTTCTCCAACAGCAAGGGCCACGCGGACGACTACATCCTCTGCAACAACCTCGCAACGCTGTTGTGGCTCGGGCACATGGGCGCGCTGGAGATGCATGCATGGCACTCGCGCGTCACGCCCGGGACCGGCGACGGGCCGTCGAGCACGGACTTCGCGCGATCCGAGGCCGCACTGCAGGCGTCGGTGATCGAATACCCGGACTACATCCTCTTCGACATCGATCCGTTCATCTATTCCGGTAGCGAGCCGGCGGGCAGGCATCCAGAGTTCAACGCCACGGCTTTCGACCGCGCGCGCGAGGTCGCGCTCTGGCTGCACGCGCTGCTCGAGCGCACGGGCCTTGCCGCGTTCGTGAAGACGTCGGGCAAGACGGGCCTGCACGTCGTCGTGCCGATCCTGCGCACGCTGCGCTACGACGCGGCGCGCGAGGTCGCGCGTCTCATCGGCGAGCACCTGCTGCGCGAGCACCCCGACGTCGTCACCACGGAATGGTCGGTCGGCAAGCGCAGCGGCAAGGTGTTCATCGACTACAACATGAACGTGCGCGGCAAGTCGATGCCGCTGCCGTATTCGCTGCGCGGATTGCCCGGCGCCCCGGTGTCGATGCCGCTCGACTGGCGCGACGTGCGCCGCGGCTATCCGCTCGACTATCGCATCGACACGGTGCCGGCGCGGCTCGCCAAGCGAGGCGATGCATGGGCCGGGGTGCCAGGCGTCCGGCAGGACCTGTCGGCGATATTCGCGCGCTCGCGGTCCGGCTGAAAACGCGTGGTGCGACCCAGCGAGCATCGACGTGAGCACGTGGGAGACGCGCGCGACGCGTATTTGGGCGCAGAGGCGGCCCCGTTGACGCGCCCGGCGCAACGGCGCGACAATCTCCTAACAGAAGATAATGTCTACTAATAGAAGACAGGTGGCCGCCCCGCGCGTCGCGGGCGTGCGGCCGCTGTCCACGGTCATCAAGACGCTCGCCGTGCTGGATCGCCTGGGCGCGTCGGAGGAGAGCATGCGCCTCGCCGACGTCGTCCACGCGATGGGCGGCAATCGCGGGTCGGTCTACCAGAAGCTCCTGACGCTGTGCGAGGCGGGCTGGGTCGAGCACGGCGCCGACGGACGCTATCGCCTTTCGCTGCACGCCAATCGCGTGGGCCAGGCCGCGCTGACGCAGGCGGGTCTCGGTGAGCGCGCGGATCCCGTCCTGCAGTCGCTCGCGTTCGAGACGAAGGAGACCGCGTCGCTCGCGCTCCTCGACGGAGCCGAGGCGTATATCGCGCGCCGTGTCGAGGCCGCGGCCGTGTTGCGCGCGGAGTTGCGCGTCGGCACGCCGCTGCGGCTCGCGACGAGCGCATCCGGACGCGTACTGTGCGCGTATGCCGATCCAGCGACGTTGCAGCATCTGCGCCAGTCGGGCGCCAAGCTGCCCGGCGATGCGCTGATGACCAAGGTGCGTGGCGACGGCTATGCCGTGTCGAGCGGGCTCGACTTCGCCGGTGTGCGCGCCATCGCCGCACCGGTGCTCGACGCGCAGCACCGATGCGTCGCGGCGCTGTCGCTCGTGATGCCGCAGGCGCGCTTCGACGAGACCGCTCTGAAGGGCCCGCTGCGTCGCGCCGCGGAACGCCTGCACGCGCTCATCGCGGGCGTGGGCGCGTGAGCGTCCTCGCCACCGCCGGCCGCGATGCGGCGCTCGGCGAGCCCGTGCTGCGCGACCCGGCGTTCGTCATGCGACCCGAGCGGCTCGCCGCCTTGCAGCCGAGCCGGCTCAGCGCGTCGCGCGCGCTCATGATCCGTGCGATCCGCGAGCGCTGGTCGGTCACGCGCCTCGACTGGCGCATCGACGCGCAGTCGCGCGGCACCGCGCTGTATCGCATCGACACGCCGGGCGGGACGTTCGATTTCCCCGTGTATTCGTTCGAATACCGCAAGGAGGGGCGCACCGGGCGCATCATCGGCCGAAGCTGGGACATGATGGGCGCGCTGCTCGAGGGCCCCGCAAGCGCCGACGACATCGAGGCGACCGGACGCGAGCTGCCCAAGCTGTATCGCGGCCGCGCCACGCCGCGCACGCTGGTGTGGTGCCGCTCGAATCGCAGCTCGCGCGCGTTCGATCACGCCGTCGATGCGCTCGCCGCGGGCCGGCAACCCGACATGGCCGAGATCGGCCAGGTGTGCTACCTGATGCGCAACACGGGGCTCGACGGCAACGGCACGTTCGGCACGCGCAGTTTTCGTGCCCTGGAGCCGGATCATCCCCTGCGCGCGCCGCTCGCCGCGCAGATGCTGTGCGCCTACATGATGCGCGTTTTCGCGGTCGACCTGGTCGAGCACCTGGCGCGCGCGCGGAGTGCCCGCGCATGCGCATTGAATCCGGATCTCGCGCGCTACATCGGCGTCGGCAACGGCTCGGCCCTGGGCCTCGTGCTCTTCGTGAACAATCATCCGAGGCTCGTCGACCGCTGGCTGCATGCGCGCGAAGCGTCCATTCTCGCGGCCAAGCGGCTGCACGGACCGGCCGTCGCGCCGGCTCTGCGCCATCTCGCGCGGCTCGTCGACCGAGCGAGCCGGTTTCGCGCCGAGGACAGGATGGTCTACGAGGCGTTCGCGCCCAGCGCCGAGGTTGCGCGCGAGCTCACGGATGTGCGGGCGCGCCTCGACACGGCGCTCGCGCAGCCGGACACGCTGCGCCGCGCGCCGTACCCGATGGCGGCAGTCTTCGACACCGTCGAGCCGCACGTTCATGCGGAGACGTTCGAGACGCTGCTGTCACTCGCCATCGAGCTCGTGCCCGACGTGGCGGATGCGCTCGTCGAAACACTGACGGTGGACGAGGAGACCAGCACGGTCCCGCAGATGCGCGTGGGCGAGCTGCGCGAGCTCCTGCGCACCCAATACGAGTGGGCGCTCCGTATCGACCTCGGGGCACCCGCCGCGCGGCGCTACGTCTGGTACAAGTCGGAGAACGCGGAAGAGCCGCGGCGCGGCCCGTGGGACGAGGTCGAGTGGGCCTTCAACCTCGGCCTCGACCTGCCCGCGCTCGCGCAGTCGCTCGATCGGGCGCTGCGCGAGCACTCCTCCGCAACGAGCGTCGCGCGGTTCCTCCTCGCCGAGCCGCGCTTTCGCGCGATCGTCGCGCGCATCCAGACGCTGCGCGATGCGCGCTACCACTCGCCGCACATGAACATGATGGGCGAAGGCTTCGTGCCGGTTCACATCGTGCGCATGATGAACGTCGCGCTGCACGGCATCGACAAGACGCGCGACTATCTCGGTCGCAACCTGCGCGGCGTGCTCTACCACGGTGCGCCGATGCCGGCGGATCTCGCCGCCGGCGCCGAGCCTGAATGGTTCAATCCGCTGGAGCCGTCGCAATGAGCGCGTCGGCCGCGGACGAGGTTCTGCGCGTTTCGGTGCGCGAGCTGCGCATGACCCTCGAGCGCATCTTCCTCTGGGCGGGGGTGCCGGACGGTCTCGTCGGTTCCGTGCGCGAGCACGCGTTGATGTCGGCGGCGCTGGGGCTCGGGGGATTGAGCATGGTCCTGGACGACCACGCCGCGATCGCGACTTCGGCGAAACACGCCGCACGGCTGCTCGATGAGCGATCCGACTGCACGGTCATCGATGCCAACGGCCAGCACCTGTGGTGCATCGGCGCCACGCTGCTCGATCTCGCCATCGATGCGGCGGGCACCGCAACTGCGCGCATCGAAGCAATCAACGTCGGCTCCGGCGAGGAGGCCGGCGTGCTCGCGGCGCTCGCGCACCGCCAGGCCGCGCGCGTGCGCATCCGCCGCGACCCCGGGGCGGCGGCCGTAACGCTCGAGGTGAGCACGACGCCACCGCCATGCACGCTGGCCGGGTGGGATCCCGTGCTGCATCGCGTGCTTCGCGAAGGCTTGCCGGTCGCCGCGACGTCGTGGTGGACGCTGCACGAGCTGTCCAATCGCGCACTGTCGCCGGACACGATCGATTCGCGCCGCCATGCCGGTCCCATCATCGTCGCGGCGGACGGACGCATCATCGGCCGTCCGGTGGACGACGACACCGATTTCGCGCTGCTCGGACGAACGACGGCGTAACGAGGAGGAGTGAGGCTTGATCATCGACGGCTTGCAATGCGGCTATTTCAACCGCGGCGTGTTCGAGGCGCTGCGCGAAGGGGGCGTGAGCGGCGTCACCGTGACGCTCGGATTCTGGGAGGGCGCCATCGAATCGATGGACGCAATCGGCCGGTGGCGTGAGCTCGAGCGGGCCGACGGCGATGTGTTCGCGATCGCGCGCACGGCCGCCGACATCCGCCGCATCGCGCAGAGCGGACGCGTCGCCGCGCTGCTCGGGTTCCAGAATGCGACGCTGCTCGATGGGCGCATCGGCTTCGTGGAGCTCTTCGCCGACCTGGGCGTGCGCGTCGTGCAGTTGACGTACAACAACCAGAACGAGCTTGGCGGCAGCTGCTACGAGGCCGAGGACTCCGGCCTCGCGCGCTTCGGCCGTGAGGTGGTGCGCGAGATGAACCGGGTCGGCATCCTGGTCGACTGCTCGCACGTCGGCAACCGCACCACCCTCGATGCGATCCGGCATTCGCAGAAGCCCATCGCGATCAGCCACGCCAATGCGGACAGCCTGTTCCCGCACAAGCGCAACAAGACCGACGACGTGCTGCGCGCGCTGCGCGACAATGGCGGCGTCATCGGCTGCGCGGCGTACCGCAACATCACGGGCGACTATTTCTGCAGCACGCTCGAGCGGTGGTGCGAGATGGTGGCGAAGACGGTGGAGATCGCGGGCATCGACCACGTCGCCATCGGCACCGATCGCAGCCATGGCCATACCGACAAGGACCGCGACTGGATGCGCAAGGGACGCTGGACGCGCGGCATCGACTACGGCGCGGGATCGGCTGCGCGGCCCGGCGCCGTACCGCCGGCCGACTGGTTCAAGGACGTGCGCCAGCTCGGGACGATCACGCAAGGCTTGCGGCAGGCGGGATTCAACGCCGCCGAGACGGACAAGATCACGCACCGCAACTGGCTGCGGCTCTACGAAGCCGTGTTCGGCGCCTAGGAGGAGAGGGAAATGAGCACTGGAAACGAAGCACAATCGTCGCGTCGCAAGGCGCTGAAGCAGATCGGCGCGGCCGTCGCGGGTGCGGTGGCTGCGCCGTACGTCATCACGTCGCGCGCCGCATCGGCTGAGCCCCTCTACGTGAACACGTGGGGCGGCGTCTGGGAGGAGGCGGCCGCCGCCAACCTCTTCGCGCCGTTCACGAAGGAGACGGGCATCGAGATCAAGACCGTCTCGCCGGTGTCGTTCGCGAAGCTCGCGGCGCAGGCGCGCACGGGCGTGTACGAGTTCGACGTGACGACGCTGGGCGGCGGGGACATCGTGCGCGCCAACGATGCCGGCCTCATCGAGAAGGCCGACGATTCGGTCATCGACCGATCGAAGCTCGCGCCCGACATGGTGTTCCAGAACGGCGTGGCGTCGCACGCGTTCTCGACCATCATCGCGTGGCGCAAGGACCGCTATCCCAACGGCGGGCCGCAGAGCTGGGCGGACTTCTGGGACCTCAAGCGCTTTCCCGGCTCGCGCTGCCTGCAGTCCTACGCCGCGCGCGTCCTGCCGCTCGCGCTGCTCGCCGACGGCCTGCCGAAGGACAAGCTCTATCCGATCGACGTGAACCGCGCGTTCTCCGCGCTCGAGCGCATCAAGCCTGCGATCCGCGTGTGGTGGACGCAGGGCCAGCAGTCGCAGCAGCTGCTGCGCGACGGCGAGGTGGACGCCATCGGCATCTGGCACAGCCGCACCATCGAGCTCATCAAGCAGAACGCCGCCGTGGACTTCACCTGGAACCAGGGCGAGATCGATCGCGCGTACTGGGTCGTCTCCAAGGGCTCGCCGCGCGCCAAGCAGGCCTGGCGCTTCATCCAGTCGGCGGTCAGCCCCGAGCGGCTCGCCAGGTTCTGCTTGCAGGCGAACTACGGCCCGCTCAATCCGAAGTCGCTGCAATACGTGCCGCAGTCGGAGATGCGCTTCATGCCCACCGCGCCCGCGAACTACAAGGTCCAGTTCGAGCAGGATGTGGTGAAGGCGGAGCCGCAGCTCGCCGAATTCACCAAACGCTTCGAGCAGTGGATCGCTCGCTGACGCGCGCGCGTCTCGCGGCATGATCGCCCACGCCGCGAAGGCGCACCGCGAGCGCCCCTGGCTGCTGCTGTTGCCGGTGGTCGCGTTCCTTGGCGTGTTCTTCCTCGTGCCGCTCGGCCAGGTCGTCGCCTCGAGCGTCACCGAGCCGGAGCTCACGCTCGCGCACTATCGCGAGTTCTTCTCCGACGGCTTCTACCTGCTGGTGCTGGGACGCACGTTCGCCACGGCGCTTCTCGTGACGCTCGCCTGCCTCGTCCTCGGCTATCCGCTCGCGTACGCCGCGGTGCGGCGCGAGGGGACGATCGCGCTGGTGATGCTCACCCTCATCACGCTGAGCCTCTGGACCAACTTCCTGGTGCGCACGTACGCATGGATGGTGATCCTCGGCAATCGCGGTCCCGTCAGTGCCGCGTTTCGCGCGCTCGGTGTGGTGCCGCCGCCCGAGATCCTTTTCACGCGCGTCGCCTCCACGCTCGGGATGGTGCACATCCTGCTGCCGTTCATGGTGATGGCGCTCTATGCGGTGATGCGCAGGATCGATCCCGCATACCTGCGGGCGGCGCAGGGCCTCGGAGCGCCGCCCCGCGCGGCGTTCCGGCATGTGTTCCTGCCGCTGAGCGCGCCGGGAATCGTGAACGGTTGCACGATCGTGTTCATTCTCTGCCTCGGCTTCTACGTGACTCCCGTGCTGCTCGGGAGCCCCCGCGAGCAGATGCTCGCAGGACTGATCGGGCGGCAGATCGAGGAGCTTCTCGACTTCGGCCAGGCGTCGGCGATGGCCGTCGTGCTGCTCGCCGCCACGCTGGGGCTCTTCTGGATCTACAACCGCTTCGTCGGCATCGACAAGCTCTGGGGCTAGTGTGACGCGCTTTTCCGATTGGTTCGCGTGGCTCGTGCTGCTGTTCCTGGCGGCGCCGCTCGCGATCGTCGTGCCCATGTCGTTCAGCAACGCGCCGTCGTTCCAGTTTCCGCCGCCGGCGTGGGGTGTGCAGTATTACCGGGCGTTCTTCGCCGACCCGCGCTGGCTGCAGCCCACCGTCAACAGCTTCATCATCGGCGCGGCCACGGCGGTCGTGACGATGGCGTTGGGCATCCCGGCGGCGTTCGCGATCGTGCGCCACCGCTTCGCCGGGCGCGGCTGGGTGAACCTCCTGTTGCTGCTGCCGCTCACAGCTCCGCACATCGTGCTCGCGCTCGGCTACTACACGTATTTCGGCCGGCTGCGGCTGACCCAGACCTATCTCGGCGTCGTGCTCGCGCACACGTGCCTCTGCGTGCCGATCGTCTACCTCACGCTGTCGGCTGCGCTCAAAGGCTTCGACCGCAACGTGGAGCGCGCCGCGATGAACCTCGGCGCCAATCCCTGGCGCGTGTTCCGTCACGTGACGTTCCCGATGCTGCGGCCGGCATTCCTCGTGGCGGCGCTGTTCGCATTCATCCAGTCATTCGATGAGACGGTGGTCGCGCTCTTCATCTCGGGCCGCGACGCGTCGACGCTGCCGCGCAAGATCTTCGACAGCCTGCGCACGCAGGCGGACCCGGTAGTCGCCGTCGTGTCGACGCTGCTGCTCGGCATCGTCCTGGCCGGCACGATCGCGTCACGGCTCGCCGCGCGCCGACGACGCGTGGAGACGCCCGCGTGAGCGCGTACCTCGATATCGTCGACGTCGTGAAGTCGTACGGCGCGGCGCGTCCGGCGGTCGATGGCGTGTCGCTCGCGATCGGCAAGGGCGAGTTCGTCACGTTCCTGGGCCCGAGCGGATCGGGCAAGACCACCACGCTGATGATGATCGCGGGCTTCGAGGCGCCCACGTCCGGCGACATCCGTCTCGACGGCCGCTCGCTGGTGAGCATCGAGCCTCACCGGCGCAACGTCGGCATGGTCTTCCAGAACTACGCACTGTTCCCGCACATGACCGCCGCGCAGAACGTCGCCTTTCCACTGCGCATGCGCGGCGTGCAACGGGCGGAGCAGCAGCGCCGGGTGGCCGAGGCGCTGGCGTCGGTCGACCTGCAGGCGCTTGCACACCGCCATCCGCGCGAGATGTCGGGCGGCCAGCAGCAGCGCGTGGCACTCGCGCGCGCGCTCGTGTTCGCGCCCGACGTGCTGCTGCTGGACGAGCCGCTCGGCGCGCTCGACAAGAACCTGCGCGAGCAGATGCAGGTCGAGATCAAGCGACTGCACCGCCGGCTTGGGATCACCACGATCTTCGTGACGCACGATCAGTCTGAGGCGATGACCATGTCGGACCGCGTCGCCGTGTTCAACCAGGGCCGCATCGAGCAGTTCGCCGCGCCGCTGGAGGTCTATCGGCGTCCGGCGACGCCGTTCGTCGGGGCCTTCGTCGGGGACAGCAACTTCTTCGATGTCGTGCTGAGCGATCCGGTGCAGGGTCTCGCGTCGTCCGACGTGCTTGGCGACATCGTCGTGCCGCGCAGTGAACGCCCGCCGGGGTCGCGCGTACGGCTGATGATCCGGCCGGAGGCGTTCGGCCTCGCCGGCGACGGCGTGCACAATGGCTGTGCTGCGGTCGTGGAAGGCACCGTGAACTACGGCGACAGCGTGCTGGTCCTGACCCGCGTTGCCGGGAAGGAAGTGCGCATGAGGCTGTCGTTACGCGACGCCGCCGCCGTCGTGGAGGGCGACCGGTTGAACGCCGCGTGGCGTCCCGAGGACGGCTGCCTGATGGACTAGCGGCCGGCTAAACGGGCGCTCAGTCCGCGAATTCGTTGAGGATCGCCTCGATGCGCGTGCGGTCGGCGAGGAACGCGTCGACCGTGCGCGGATCGAAGTGCTTGCCGCGCTGACCCTTGAGGTACTCGATGCCTTCCTCGAGCGGCCAGGCGTGCTTGTAGGGGCGCTCGGAGACCAGCGCATCGAACACGTCGGCGACCGCGACGATGCGCGCGACCAGCGGTATGTCCTCGCCGTGCAAGCCGTTGGGATAGCCCGAGCCGTCGAACTTCTCGTGATGGCCGAGCGCGATGATCGCGCCCATCGACAGGTACTTCGACGGTGAGCCCTTGAGAATGTCGTAGCCGATGCGCGGATGGTTGCGCATCACGTCCTCTTCGGGCTTCGACAGCGGCCCTTCCTTCAGCAGGATCGCGTCGGGAATGCCGATCTTGCCGATGTCGTGCATGGGCGCGGCGACCTCGAGGACGTGCACCGTCTCCGCGCCGAGGCCGAGATTCTGCCCGATCAGCGCGGAATATTTCGCCATGCGTACGAGGTGGTTGCCCGTGTTCTTGTCGCGGAACTCGCCGGCCTTGGCGAGCTTCGCCAGGGTCTCGAGCTCGCGCTCGTGGATCTCGGCGACCGACTTGTCGACCTGGTACTGCAGCACGCGCGCCTGGTCGGAGAGCACGATCTTGTGGCGGCGCAGCTCGAGGAGGTTGGCGCACCGCGCGCGCGTCTCGTGATCGTCGAGCGGCTTGATGAGGAAGTCCGTGGCGCCGGCCTCGAGCGCGTCGTAACGGATCTTGCGATCGTCCACGACCGTGATGACCACGATCGGCACGTCGACGCAGTGAGGCAGGGCGCGAAGCTGCTTGACGAGCTCGATACCGTCGAACTCCGGCAGCTTGTAATCGGTGAGGACGATGTCGACGCGGTTGTTGCGCGCGAACTCGAGGGCCCGCGACGGCGTGTCGAACAGCTCCAGGTTCAGCTTGCCGTCGATCTGGCGCACGATCTCCGCGAGGAGCAATCGGCTGCTGAACAGATCGTCGACGATGAGGACGGTGTTGCGCTGCGCGCGCGCGAACGCGAGCTCGGACACGACGCCGGCAGGCGTGGCCGATCGGAGGGCGGCGGACATGCGCGTTCTACCTTAGTGACGTAGCAGGTGCAGGGCCTCGACACCAGCAAAGGCGATGCCAGTGCCTGTCGCTGAAGCGAACAGGGTGCCTGTGACTAAAAGGCCGGTCGAGCATCGCCCGGCCGGCCTTACATTTCCTGTGTCACGCGGCGACGTTCGGCCCATGGATCGTGGACCCGATAACAGCGATGGCCCGCAGCATATCAGGAATTTACGCGGGCTGGTTGAGAACCTTCCTCAGGACTGGCGCCTAGACGCCGGTCGCACTGGTGCAAATGCAACGGGCGCGCCCGCGGGTCGCCCGGCGCCCCCGATGAACGGCGCTCTGCTGCACGAGTCGCGACGCCGGGCGGCGCTCTGCGACGGTCTCAGGCAGGGACTGGGCCCGCGACTCGCCGATACACGTCGGCGTACGCGCCCGCCGCGCGGCGCCAACCGAAGTCCCGGGCCATGCCGCTGCGCTGGATGCGCCGCCAGGTCGAGGCGTCCGCCCAGGTGGTCCGCGCGCGCTCGATCGCCGCCAGGAGCGCCGCTGCGCTCGGCTCGCGGAACGTGAAGCCCGTCGCCGTGCCCGTGGCCAAGGTCGCGGCCGTGCAGTCCACCACCGAGTCGGCCAAGCCGCCGGTCGCGTGGACGATCGGCGGGGTGCCGTAGCGCTGGCTGTACATCTGGTTCAAGCCGGATGGCTCGAATCGCGACGGCATGAGAAAGGCGTCGGCGCCGGCCTCGATGCGGTGGGCCATGCGCTCGTCGAAGCCGATGATGGCCGCGATGCGGCCGGGATGACGCTGTTGCAGGTCGCGCACGCGCTGCTCGAGCGCGGGGTCCCCGGTGCCGAGCATCACGAGCTGACTCCGCGATTGGCCGATCGAGGGCGCGACGTCGGCCACCAGATCGATGCCCTTTTGGGCGGTGAGCCGCGCGACCACGCCGAGCAGGAACGCGCCGTCATCGAGCGTGAGTCCCACCTCGGCTTGCAACGCGCGCTTGCTGGCTGCCTTGGCGTCGAGGTGCGCAGCGTCATAGGGACGCACGATGTGCCGGTCGGTGCGCGGATCCCAGGCCACCGTGTCGATCCCGTTCAGGATGCCGGTCAGCGCGCCGCGCCGATGCGCGAGCAGGCCCTGCAGTCCCATGCCGCCCGGCTCGCGCTGGATTTCCTCGGCGTACGTCGGGCTCACGGTCGTGATCGCATCGGCGTAATAGAGGCCGGCCTTGAGGAAGGAGAGCTGACCGTAATACTCCACGCCTTCCACGGTGAAGCTGCTCGGCGGAAGCCCGAGATCCTCGACCCACTGCGCGCCGAACACACCCTGGAAGGCGAGATTGTGAACCGTGATGACGCTGGGGGTCCGTTCCGTGCCCCGCAGTGCGCAATACGCAGGCGCAAGCCCGGTTTGCCAGTCGTTCACGTGAACCACGTCGGCACGCCATGGGGTGCCGTGCCGCTGTCCGAGCCAGGCGGCGACGCGCGAGAGGAGGCCGAAGCGCAGCGCATTGTCGTCCCAGTCGCGCCCGGACGCCGAGACATAGGGGCCGCCGTCGCGGTCGTACAACGTCGGGCTGTCGACCAGCCATCCCGGAACGGCGCCCGGAAACACCGCCTCGACGAGCTGGGTTGCCGGCATGCGCGCGAGCGGCTCGACCGCAGTCGACGTCGCATGCGTGTCCACGCGCTGTTTCACCCCGCGATACGCCGGCATGACCACGCGGCAGTCGATTCCGAGATCGCGCAACGCGGCGGGCAGCGCACCGGCGACGTCGCCGAGCCCGCCGGTCTTCACCAGTGGTGCGTATTCCGACGTGGCATAGAGCACTCGAAGCGGCGACGACACGATGCGTGTTTGTCCGATTTACGACGCTATCTCGTCGTCATACGATAACCTGACCGCCTCACACTGCCCGCGGCCATGGCCAACGACCAACCATCAGGCACGTTCGTGTACGGCGGAGCCAAGCAGGATCCGCGCGGCGCGTCGATGTCCGAGCTCGCGCGCGATGCGCTCGCGCTGGTGCTCGCCGGCGGACGCGGCAGCCGCCTCGGGCCGCTCACCGACTGGCGTGCCAAGCCCGCGGTGCCGTTCGGCGGCAAGTTCCGCATCATCGACTTCTCGCTGTCGAATTGCGTCAACTCCGGCGTGCGGCGCATCGGCATCTGTACCCAATACAAGGCGCAGAGCCTGATCCGTCACGTGCAGCGGGGCTGGAGCTTTCTCGACGGCCGCTTCCAGGAATTCGTGGAGCTGCTGCCCGCGCAGCAGCGCGTGACCTCCGATTGGTACCGCGGCACCGCCGACGCCGTCTACCAGAATCTCGACATTTTGCGGCGCCATGCGCCGAAGTACGTGCTGATCCTGGCCGGCGATCACGTCTACAAGATGAACTACGCGCGGCTCCTCGCCGAGCACGTGAGCCGCGGTGCGAACGTCTCGATCGCGTGCGTCGACGTTCCGATCGAGCTCGCCGACCAGTATGGCGTCATGGCGCTCGGCGACGACGCGCGCGTCGCTCGCTTCGACGAGAAGCCGGCCGATCCGGCGCCGGCGCCGGGCCGCACGGATGTCGCGCTGGCGAGCATGGGCGTGTACGCGTTCGACGCGGCATTCCTCTACGACGAATTGGTGCGCGACGCCGCGGACGACGCCTCCGAGCACGACTTCGGGCGCAACATCATTCCGTCGATGATCGCGCGCGGATGCAAGGTCTATGGCCACCGCTTCGCCGACTCGTGCGTCAACATGGTGGAAGACCGGCCGTACTGGCGCGACGTCGGGACCATCGACGCGTACTGGGAAGCCAACCTCGACCTCACGCACGTCACGCCGGACCTCAACCTGTACGACGACGCGTGGCCGATCTGGACGTATCAGGCGCAGCTGCCGCCGGCGAAGTTCGTGTTCGAGCATGCCGATCGCGTCGGCACCGCGCTCGACTCGCTGGTATCCGGCGGGTGCATCATCAGCGGCTCGATGGTGCGCCGCTCGATGCTGTTCTCGAACGTCCACGTGCATAGCTACTGCGACATCGAGGACAGCGTGATCCTCCCCGACGTCGAGATCCACCGCCACGTGAAGCTGCGCAAGTGCGTCATCGACCGTTACTGCGTGCTGCCGCCCGGCGCCGAGATCGGTTTCGACCCGGAAGCCGACCGCCGTCGCTTCTTCGTGACCGACCGTGGCGTGACGCTCGTGATTCCCGAGATGCTCGGGCAGGACATGCATCACGTGCCGTGATGCAACACGCTCGCTGCGCAAAGGCGGCGCCGCTCACCCGCACGTGACGCCGGGCAACCGCGGCGGCCGGCGCATCACTCCTGGTCGGAGCGCGGGAGGCCCGCGATGTCCATCGACCACGGCAAGGCCGAGCGGCACCACTTCTGCTGTCGAGGCGCAAGCTCGGCGCGCTCGGCGAGTGCACCGACGCGCAATCCGTACGATTGCGCGTTGTGCGCCGCCGCCGCGTAGATCGGGGTGCCGCAATGATCGCAAAACGCCTGCACGCGCGGCAGGCCGCTTTCCGCCGTGGTCTTGAGATAGATCTTCGGCGTGCCCCGGCGCAGCGTGAACGCCTCCTTCGCCGCCGGCACGGTGACGCGAAAGGCGGTGCCGGTGAGGTTCTGGCAGTCGGTGCAGTGACAGATCGTCACGCGCGCGGGGTCGACGTCGGCTTCGTACTCGATCGCCCCGCAGTGGCATTGGCCGTGGACCTTCATCGTATCCTCCAACATGCGCGGATGGCGCGGCTGCGTGCGGGTGAGCTCCGCGATGCGCGCGCCAACCGATGATACCGGAGGTGCCGACGCGAGCCGGCTGGCGTAACATGCCCGCCGTCGGGTTCAATCGAGCGCCATCGTGCCGGAACACGCCCCTGCCGCGGGATCGCGGCGCATCGACATCGTCGACTCGCATACCGCAGGCGAGCCCACGCGCGTCATCGTGCGCGGCGGCCCGGACCTCGGCCGCGGGCCGCTCGACGCGCGCCGCGACCGCTTCCAGCGCGACTTCGATCGATACCGCTCCGCCGTGGTGAACGAGCCGCGGGGCTCGGACGTGATCGTCGGCGCATTGCTGGTCGAGCCGGAGGACACGACCTGCGCGGCCGGCGTGATCTACTTCAACAACATCGGCTACATCGGCATGTGCGGGCACGGGACGATCGGGCTCGTCACGACCCTCGCGCACCTCGGGCGCATCACGCCGGGCGTGCATCGCATCGAGACGCCGGTCGGCGTGGTGACCACGATGCTGCACGAGAGCGGCGAGGTCAGCGTGCGCAACGTGCCGAGCCATCGCGCGCGCAAGGACGTGAGCGTCGACGTGCCCGGACTCGGGCGCGTCACCGGCGACATCGCGTGGGGCGGCAACTGGTTCTATCTCGTGCAGCAGCACGGGCAGGCGCTGACGCTCGACAATGCCTCGACGCTGACCGACGTGTGCCGCCGCATCCGCCGCGCGCTGAACGCGAGCGGCGCGAGCGAGGTCGACCACGTCGAGCTCTTCGGGCCCGGCGCGGGGGCCGGTGCACGCGCGCGCAATTTCGTGCTCTGTCCCGGCGACGCGTACGATCGCTCGCCGTGCGGCACCGGCACGAGCGCAAAGCTCGCGTGCCTCGCGGCCGATGGCAAGCTCGAGGAAGGGGAGGCGTGGGTCCAGGAGAGCATTCTCGGAACCACCTTCACCGCGTCGTACCGGTGGCTCGACCGTGCGAACGGCCGGGTCGAGCCGACCCTACGCGGCAAGGCGTTCGTGAACGCCGAGAGCTCGCAGGTTCTGGACGAGCGCGATCCGTTCTGCTGGGGCATCCGTTGAAGTGACGCGGCACGTGGCGATCACCGGCGCCGGCGTGATCGGCCTCTGCACGGCGCTGTATTGCATCGAGCGTGGCTGGCAGGTCACGGTGGTGGAGCGCAACGGCGCCGAGCGCGACGGATGCTCGTACGGAAATGCCGGCATGCTCGTCCCGAGCCATGTCATTCCGCTCGCCGCGCCCGGTGCAGTCGCTCTGGCGCTCAAATGGATGCTGCGCCCCCGCGCGCCGTTTCGCATCGAGCCGCGTGCATCGTGGGACCTCGTCGACTGGTGCCTGCGCTTTTTCCGCGCCGCCACCGCCGAGCACGTGCGCCGCGCCGTGCCCGTGCTGCGCGATCTTCATCTGGCGAGCCGCGCATGCTACGAAGCGCTCGCGCGCTGCGGCAACGGCTTTGGCCTCACGCCCACGGGCACGCTCATGCTGTGCCAGTCCGAGCATGCGCTCGCCGAGGAAGCGCACGCGGCCCGCGTCGCGCGCGAAGCCGGCATCCACGCCGACGTGCTCGATGCGCAGGCGACCGCGGCGCTCGACCCGTCGGTGCGGATGGACGTCGCGGGGTCGGTGCATTTCCCGCAGGATGCGAACCTGGTTCCCCAGAATCTCGTGCGCGAGCTGCAGCGACGCGTCGCCGAGGGCGGCGCGCAATTTCACTGGAACACGGTGGCGAGCGGTTTTCGCACGGACCAGCGACGCGTGCGGGCGCTGCTGACCGACACCGGAGAATCGATCGAGGCCGACGAATTCGTCATCGCAGGCGGTGTGTGGTCGGCGGGGCTCGCGCGCTCGCTCGGCATGCGCCTGCCGCTGCAGGCGGGCAAGGGCTACAGCGTCACGTTGCAACGTCCCCGTGTTCGACCGCGCCACTGCGCGATCCTCGTCGAGGCCCGCGTGGCGGTGAGCCCCATGGGCGAGGCGCTGCGCGTCGGCGGCACGATGGAGATGGCCGGCCTCGACGCGAGCGTGAACCCGATGCGCGTTCGGAGCATCATCGATGCGATGCCGCGCTACTACCCGGATTTCGCGACCACCGATTTCGACGGCGTGCCGGCGTGGAGCGGCCTGCGCCCATGCTCCCCCGACGGCCTGCCGTACCTCGGTCGCACGCGCTGTGCCTCGAACCTCGTCATTGCCGCGGGCCATGCCATGATGGGCGTGAGCCTCGCGCCGATTACCGGCAAGCTCGCAGCGCAGCTCCTTGCCAACGAGCGACCCGAGATCGACATCTCGCAACTGTCGCCCGACCGCTACAACTGACCCGACCCACCGAAGAGGCCCACCGATGAAATGGACCGGCGTGATCTCCGCGATCACTACTCCGTTCGACGCCGACGAGCGCGTCGACCACGACTTCCTCGTGAGCCACGCGCGCTGGCAGATCGACAACGGCGTCGATGGCGTGGTCGCGCTCGGGTCGCTCGGCGAAAGCGCGACGCTGGCCTTCGACGAGAAAGTCGCCATCCTCGACACCCTGGTACGCGCGCTCGGCGGCGAGCGTGTCGTGGCCGGCATCGCGTCGCTCGCAACGCGCGAGGCCGTCGCGGTCGCCAAAGCCGCTGAAAAAGCGGGATGCGCGGGCCTGCTCGTGCTCCCCGCCTACGTGTACAGCACCGACTGGCGCGAGGTGAAAGCGCACGTGCAGGCGGTGATACGCGCCACGCGCCTGTCGTGCATGCTGTACAACAACCCGCCGGCCTACAAGACGGACTTCCTCGCCCCGCACATCGCCGAGCTCGCGCAGGAGAACGCCAACCTGCACGCGGTCAAGGAGTCGAGCGGTGACGTGCGCCGCGTGACGGCGACGCGCGCGCTGTGCGGCGACCGCCTGGCGGTGTTCGCCGGGCTCGACGACATGATCGTCGAATCCGTCCGGATGGGCGCCGTCGGCTGGATCGCGGGATTGGTCAACGCGCTGCCGCGCGAGACGGTCGCGCTTTTTCGCGCGGCCGTTGCCGGCGACACGGCGAAGGCCGATGCGCTCTACCGCTGGTTCCTGCCGCTGCTGCGCATGGATACGGTGCCGAAGTTCGTCCAGCTCATCAAGCTCGTGCAGCAGCAAGTGGGCCACGGCAACGAGCGCGTGCGGGGTCCGCGACTGGTGCTCGCCGGCCGCGAGCGCGAGGAGGCGCTGGCGACGATCCGTGAGGTGCTCGCGCGGAGGCCGGCCGTGTGACGGGCCGTCAGAGCCGCCCGCGATCAGCTGGAGCGCCTCAGCACCACTTCGGCGGTGCCTGAACCGTTCGACGCCGGAGTCCTCCACCGTAATTCGTCTGCGCTGATCGTGAACGGTCGCTTCTGGTCCGCTCCGTTCCAGTTCGGGAAGGTGCTGGTGTGAATGTGAAACGTGATGGTGTGCTCGTCTTCGTTCACGGTGTACCGGCCGAAGTGCGCAATCGAGCCACGAACGACCGCTTGATTCTCCTCGGCTGAGCCTCGCGTACGATCCTCGGCGGTGAATCGCGGCAAATCGGCGCGCGCCGTGATCAGGACGTAGTTGCCCATGCCATCGAAGACGGCAAGCCCTTGAGGATCGGCGCCGTAGAGCGGCGTTCGATGGCCATCCGGACTCACGACGTCGACCGACACGTATCGCCAGGTGCCGATCAGTTGCCGTTCGACGCCATCGTGCGGAGCGCGCTGGGCCCATGCCGCGACACCGCAAAGCAGTAATGCGCCGATGCACCACACCCCTGCATGACTCCGGCTTTTCGTGTAGGGCACCGATCGCCTCCGTCGTTGGCAGTACTTGAAGTCTGCACACGGTCTGCTATAAGGGCAAATACGAAAAGGACCGAGCCGCTATAGAAAAACCTGATGGCCCATCCGCGCATCGATTGGCAGCAGCGCCTCGGTCGGAGGCTCAAGCTGCGCGACCTTCATATCCTGTCCGCCACGGTCCAATGGGGCACCATGGCGCGCGCGGCGAAATATCTCGGCATGTCGCAGCCCTCGGTATCGCAGGCGATCGCGGCGCTGGAGCAAGCGCTGCGCGTGCCTCTTCTCGACCGCAGTCCGCGAGGCGTCGAACCGACGATCTACGCGCGTGCATTGCTCCGGCGTGCCGACGTCGTGTTCGACGAGCTGACGCAAGGAATCCGGGATATCGAGTTCCTCTCCGACCCGACTGCCGGGCGCGTCAGCATCGGCTGCCCGGAGTCGCTGGCGGCGGGATTCGTTCCCGCGGTCGTGGACCGAATGTCACGCCTCTATCCGAAAATTGCCGTGCATGTGGTGCTTGCGCAGCCCGGTGAACAGGAGTTTGCCGAGTTGCGCGAGCGCAGCGTCGATCTGCTCCTCGGAAGACTCTTCCAGCCCGTCGTGGTGGACGACATCGCCACCGAGATCCTCTGCGATGACGTGTTCGCCGTCGTGGCCGGGGCGGGTACGGCGTGGGCACGCCGCCGCAAGCTCGCGCTGGCAGACCTGATGGACGAGTCGTGGATCATGTTTCCCCCGACCAGCCTGTCCGGCAGGTATATCGAGGCCGGCTTTCGGGCATGCGGACTGGAGCTGCCGCCGCGACAGCTGATCTCGTTCTCGATGCAGCTGCGGTTTCATCTGCTTGCAGCGGGCCGCTTCCTGACGGTTCTGCACGACTCGGTGCTGCGATTCAACGCAGCCCGCTGGGCGATGAAGGTGCTGCCGACCGATTTCCCGGCGCGTCCCATGCCCATCGCGATCTTCACGTTGAAGCATCGAACGCCGAGCCCGATCGTTGGCGTCTTCGTCGAGAATGCGCGCCAGGTCGCGCGTGCGTTCACCGGCCGCGGATGAGACGGCCCATGCCCACGATGCGCTCGATGCCCGCGACCATGAGGATGATCAATGCGATCTGCAGCGTGGACGCTGCCGCGATCACCAGCTGGCTGCCCTGGAACTGCAGGTAGCTGAATATTTCGATCGGCAGCGTGGTGATGCCCGGGCCCGTGAGGAACAGGGCAGTGTTGAGCTCGCCGAACGATACGATGAAGGCGAAGAGCCACCCGGACAGCACGCCTTGCCAGATCAGCGGCAACGTGACGAGCACCAGCGTGCGCAGCGGCCCCGCGCCGAGGCTCTGCCCCGCCTCCTCGAGCGACGGATCGAGCGCCTGTGCGCTGGCGAGCACCGTGCGGAACGCGTACGGCATGCCCACGATCGCGTGCGCGAGCAGCAGTCCGGGGAACACCGGCATCCCGACCGTTTTGTAGAGCAGCAGGAGCGCCACGCCGAGAATGATGGTCGGGAAAACCAGCGGCGCCAGGAAGAGTGATTGCAGCAGCGCGGCGAGCGCGCCGCGGCGCCGGGCGAGGAACAGCGCGCCCATCGTGCCGAGCAGCGTGGCGAGCGTCGCCGCGATCAGCGCCAGCATGAGGCTCAGCGTGAACGCGTTGCGCATGTTCTCGAGCCTGAAGAACTCGACGAACCAGCGCAGCGAGAAGCTGCGCGGCGGGAACTCGAAGTAGTCGAGCGGTGAGAACGCCGTCACGACGACGATCGCGATCGGCACGATGATCAGCGCGAGCGCCACCGCGGTCGCGACGCCGCGCACGACGGGACCGGTGGTGAGCCGCTGCGCCGTCATCCGGCGCCCTGGACGCGGCGCGGGCGCAGCACGCCGAGGATGAGCCCGGTCACGACGAGCGCGATCGCGAGCAGGACGAACGCGAGCGCCGCCGCGCGCGGCCATTCGAACGCCGTCACGCTGTCGTAGACCATGCTGACCAGCAGCTTGGAGCGCGGACCGCCGAGCAGGGTGATGGTCACGTACGCGCTCAGCGTCAGCAGGAACACGAGCAGCATCCCGGACGCCACGCCCGGGGTCGACAGCGGCAGCGTGACGTGCAGGAACGTGCGCACCGGCCCCGCGCCGAGCGCTTGCGCGGCCTCCCCGTAGCGCCGGTCGAGCGCGGAGAGCGTGTTGGCGATCGAGATCACCATGTACGGCAGCAGGATCGTCATCAGTGCGACCACCACCGCGCCGGTGGTGTAGAGCAGGTCGAGCGGCACGTCGATCAGGCCGATGTCGCGCAGCGTCGTGTTGATCACGCCGCGACGTCCGAGTATCGCCACCCAGCCGTAGGCGCGCACGACGTTGCTCACCATCAGCGGGAACAGCAGCAGGAGGAGGATGGTCATCCGTCGGCGCGGCGGCTGCAGCGCGACGAAGTACGCGACGGGATAGCCGAGGAACAGCGCCAGGCAGAGGATCACGGTCGCCACGCCCAGCGTGCGTCGGATGATGCCGAGATAGAACGGGTCGGTGAGGACGCCCGTGTAGTTCCGCAGCGTCAGCGCGGGCCCGTAGAGCTCGCTTTGCGACGGCGTGTGCAGGCTGACCCAGAAGAGGTAGAGCAGGGGCCCGACGAACAGCAGCATCGCGGCGGCGAGCGGCGGCAGCACGAGCGCAACGGCCCATCGTCCCTTCATGGGCGCTCGGGCTCGACGGCGATGGCGCTCGCGGCGTCCCAGGCGCAGCGCACCGCCTCGCCCTGGCGCCACGCCTCCGATCCCGCGTTCTGACGGTAGGACAGCAGCGGGCCCGCTGCGCTGTCGAGGTAAAGGTGCGTGATCGGACCCCGGTACACGACATCGCGCACGCGGGCGGCCAGGCCGTCGCCGCCGCGCTCGACGCGCACGCGCTCGGGACGGATCGCGAGCCGCACGTGCTCGCCGATCGCGCCGGCGTCGCGCGCCATCGGAATGCGCCCCCCGGGCGTCTCCACGATCGATGCCGTTGCGTCGTTGGCGACGATGGTGCCGTCGATGAAGTTGCTCGCGCCGAGGAAGCCGGCCACGAACTCGTTGCGCGGTCGCTCGTAGATGTCGCGCGGCGCGCCGGTCTGCTCGATGACGCCGTTGCGCATGACGGCCACGCGATCCGAGAGCGTGAGCGCCTCCTCCTGGTCATGCGTCACGAAGACGGCAGTGATGGCGAGCCGCTGCTGGAGATTGCGGAGCTCGACCTGCATGTCCTCGCGCAGCATCTTGTCGAGTGCGCCCAGCGGCTCGTCGAGGAGCAGCACCGCCGGTTTCACGACGATCGCGCGCGCGAGCGCGACGCGCTGCTGCTGTCCGCCCGAGAGCTGCCGTGGATGGCGATCCGCGAGCGGCGCGAGCTTCACGAGCTCGAGCGCGTTGCGCACCGCGGCCGCGCGCTCGCTGCGCGGAACGCGGCGCATGCGCAATCCGAAGGCGACGTTGTCGGCGACCGTCAAGTGCGGAAACAGCGCGTAGCTCTGGAAGACCATGCTGAAGTCGCGCCGGTACGGCGGCGTCGCGGTCACGCGCTGGCCGCGGATGTAGACCTCGCCCGAGTCCGGCTGCTCGAAGCCCGCGATCAGACGCAAGGTCGTGGTCTTGCCGCAGCCCGAGGGTCCGAGCAGCGAGAAAATACTGCCGCGCGGAATGTCGATGCTGACGCCCTGCACGGCCGCGACCGCGCCGAAGCGCTTGTTGACGCCTTCGAGGCGCACGTCCGGATCGTCGGTGCTCATCGTGCGGTGAGCGCGACGTCGAAGCGCGCGACGCGTGTTGCGCACTGGAGCAGCGCGACCGCGAGGTCGGCTTCCATCAGGTGCTGCGCCGCCGTGCCGCCCGACGCGTTCGCGAAGTGATCGCGCATCGTCGCCTCCAGGTGCGACATCGAAGCGGCCAGCTGTTGCGTGGCCGGTCGAGCTTCCCGGGGCTCGGCCATGGTCACGTCGAGCCTCGCACCAATGCCCGAGGCGACATCGCGCAACAGCTCGTTCTCCTCGCCTGCACCGAACGGTGGCAGCGTCTCGAGTGCGCGCCGGCACACGTCGACGAGACCGTCGTCGTGCGCGGCGGCGGAAGGCCGGCGCGAAACCGTGCGCGTCGCCTCGTCGCACATCAGGTGATGCACCGCGTTCAGCACCAGCCGGAAGCTGGGCGCATCGGTCACGCGGTAGTGGCGCAGCGTGTCGCGCATCGTGCCGAACCCGCGGATGGGAAGGTAGTGACGAACGTAGCCGTCGAGCGCGATGTACTTGCGCACGAGATCGCCCATCTCCGGGTGAGGCGAGAAGAGAACGGCGCGCCCGCGGGAACCGCGGGCGTCGAGTATGGCCGGCTTCCCCGCCATCTCGCGCTGGAAGCGCTGCGCGTCGAGGGGATTGTCGATCGCCAGCCGCCCCGGCAGGCTCAATGTGTGGAATGTCGCGGCGACCTCGATACCGGCACCGAGCTCGTCATAGATCGGGCCGTGGTAGTACGGCACTTCCACCGTCGGCGGGCATCCGAATGCGAGCGGCCCGGGCTGCATCCGGAGCGTCACCACGCCGACGCCGCTTTGCAGGTACTCGTGCGTGTAGAGCGGCTTCGCCTGCGCGGTGCCGGTCCATCCCGGCCGTCCCGACGAGAGGTAGAACGCGCCGCCGCACGAGCCGATCGCCGTGCCGCCACGCGAGAGAAAGTCGCGCACCCGCGCATCGGCACCCGGGGCCGTCTCGGCTGCGTCGATGCCCCAGGTCGAGAAGCCGCCCGGCAGCACGAGCAGGTTCGCGTCATCGAGCACATCGTGCGCGAGCGAGGCGCCATCGCAGGGTACGTAGTCGAGGCCGAGGCGCAGCAGCGCGAGCGCGTAATACGCGAAATAGGGAAATCGCGACGCGGTACCCGCGAAGAGGCAAACCGAGGGCGACACCAGCGGACGAGCACCCGACGGAACGGCGCCGCTCCAGTCGCCCACTCGAATTTCGAGACGCGCCAGCGCACGGCGCTGGTGCGCGTCGAGTGCGACGACATAGTCGCCTGCCTCGGCGGCCGCCTGCGGTGCGGTCAGCCACCACGCGGCCGCGCCATGCCGCAGCAGGCGGTTGACGGCCAGCGCGACGTCGAACCCGTCGCGGTTGTCACGCCAGCCGAGGTGACACAGCGTGGTCGAGCCGGCGCGCGACATCAGCTGCCGGCGACCACCTTGTTCCAGCGATCGACCCAGTTCGCGCGGCGGTCCGTCATCATGCCGAGGTCGAGCTTGATCAGGCGATCGAGCTGGTCCTGCGGGAACTTCACGCGCTCCTGCAGCTCGGGCGGCAGCTTGGTGATGGTGTCCTTGTTGGTGCCGCCATAGTTGTAGATGCGGGCGGCGAACGTCTGCACGGTCGGATCCATCGTCGTGTTGATGTACTCCTCCGCAGCCTCGAGGTTCTTGGTGCCCTTCGCGATGCAGGTTCCCGACGTGTACGCGATGCCGCCTTCCTTCGGATAGACCCATTCCACCGGCGCGCCGTAGCCCTTCACCGTGTACGTCTGCGATTTGTACAGGATGCCGATGACCGCATCGCCGGTACGCATCGAGTTCATCATGGTGTCGGTGTCCTTCGCCCAGATCGGGCGCAACGCCGCCATGCGCTTCAGCATGTCGAAGCCGGCGTCCTCGTCGCCGGGAGGCTTGCCCGCGGCGACCGCGCCGATCGGGATGATGTACGAGCCGATCGAGTGCGAGATCTCGGGCAGCACCACCCGGCCCTTGAACTCCGGGCGCCACAGGTCGGACCAGCCCGTCGGCGGGCTCTTCACTTCCTTCGTGTTGTAGACGATGCCGATCACCGAGAAGATCTGCGGCACCCAGTAGTCGTTCCAGAACGTCGGGATCATGTTGCGCAGGTTCGGCATGCGCGGCGAGTCGCGATTGATCTTCTCGGCGACGCCTTGCCGTATCGCGAGCGGCACGAGGCCGTCGGCGAGCTGGAAGCAGTCCGCAACCGGATTGTTCTGGCTGACCTTGAGCTTGGTGATGCGATCCGCGGGACTTGCACCGCGGTCCTGCACGACCTTGATCCCGGTGGCCTTCTCGAACGCGGCGTCGACGTTGTCGCGCATGGCGTCGCCCCATTGGCCACCCCACGTCATGACGACGATCTGCTCCGTCTTGGCGAACGCGTCGAGCGGCCGCAACAACGGGACCAGCAGCGGCGCGGCGAGCGTGGCACCGCCGGCCTTCAGCACTTGCCTTCTGCGCATCGTGACCTCCTCCAGTGAGCCGGGTCTTGTGCCCGGAGAGATCGCCCATTCTAAGCCGCCGGCGCGGTGGCGTAGACTCGTCCGCATTCGATTCCAACGGCATGCCGATGAGCGCAACGCGCCGCAATCTGACCCTCGCCGACCTGTCCCGGCTGGCCGACGTCTCGGCGACCGCGGCCGATCCCATGGCGCTGTTCGTGGAGGTGGACCGCCTCGTCGGCGCGGTGATCGGCCACAAGCTCTTCACGATGATGCGCGTGCACGAGGCGACCGCTGAGGTCGAGCGCATCTACAGCAGCAACACCGTCGCCTATCCGGTCGGTGGCCGCAAGCAGAAGCGCGGCACGCCGTGGAGCCGCGTCGTGCTTGATCGCGGCGAAGTGTTCGTCGCCCGCAATCCCGACGAAGTGCGCGAAGCGTTCGCCGATCACGAGCTCATCGCGAGCCTCGGTGTCGGCGCGATCATGAACGTGCCGCTTGCATGGCGCGGCCGTCGCCTCGGCACGATGAACATCTCGCACGAGGCCGGGTGGTTCACCGACGCGGATGCGCACGCCGGACGCCTGATCGCCGCCTTCGTGGTGCCGTCGCTGCTCACCGAGTGAGCGCTGCAAGAGCCGGGATGCCGCAAGCGCTGCTGGAGGTCCGCGACCTGACGCGCAGCTTCTATGGTGTGCACGCGCTGGCAGGGGTGCACCTGCGCGTGCAGCCGCATCGCATCACCGGCTTGATCGGTCCCAATGGCGCGGGCAAGACGACGCTCTTCAATTGCATCTCGGGTGTCGTGTCGCCCGACTCGGGCGAAGTGGTGTTCGAGGGGCACGACATCACCGGATGGCGCCCCGATCGCATCGCCCACGCGGGTCTCGTGCGCACGTTCCAGATCGCGCGCGGCTTTCCGCGCCTGAGCGTCTACGAGAACCTGCTGCTCTACGGCACGCGGCAGCCGGGCGAAGCGGTCGCGCCCGCGCTCGTGCGCTCGCGGGACGCGCGGCAGCGCGAGGCCGAGCTCATCGAAGCCGCGTACCGCATCGCCGAGCGGCTGAATCTGGTGCGCGTGCTGAACGAGCCGGCCGCACGTCTGTCCGGCGGGCAGAAGAAGCTCCTGGAGATCGGCCGCGTCCTGATGGCGAGCCCGCGCGTGGTCCTGCTCGACGAGCCGGTGGCCGGCGTGAACCCCTCGCTCGCGCGCGAGATCGCGCAGCACCTGCGGCGCCTCGCCGACGAGGGCCTCACCGTACTCCTGATCGAGCACCACATGGACACGATCGCGGAGCTCTGCGACCACGTCGTGGTGCTCGCCGAGGGGAGGAACCTCGCGGAAGGGTCTTTCGCGCAGATCGCCGCAGACGGAGCGGTTCAGGAGGCGTACATGGGGCGGCGGCAATGAATCGCGCCGACCCAACACCCGACGCTCGTCCGCGGGTAGGCCACCCGGAGCGCCGCCTCGACGGAGAACGTGCGAGCGCGCTCCTGCGCGTGCAGGGCCTTGTCGCCGGATATTCGGCTACCGACGAGGTCCTCAAAGGCGTCGACCTTCGCGTCGACGCAGGCGAGCTCGTGAGCGTCATCGGACCCAATGGCGCGGGCAAGTCGACGCTGTTGAAGACGATCGCGGGATTGCTGAAGCCGGGACGCGGCGAGATCCGCCTGGGCGAGCAGGCGATCGGCGGCCATCTGCCGCGCGAGATCAGCCGGCTCGGCATCGCGTACGTGCCGCAGGAGAACAACATCTTTCCGAGCATGACGGTGCGCGAGAACCTCGAGATGGGCGGCTTCATCGAGCCGCGCACCGCGAAGGCACGTATCGAGGCCGCGTTCGAGCGCTTTCCCATCCTGGCGAAGCGGCGCCGCACCGCGGCACGTGCGCTGTCCGGCGGGGAGCGGCAGGTGCTGGCGATGGCGATGGCGCTGATGGTCGAGCCCAAGATGCTCCTGCTCGACGAGCCTTCGGCGGGCCTGTCGCCCATCGCCGCGCAACGGCTGTTCGAGGACGTGGTCGCCATCAATCGCGCCGGGACGGCGATCGCCATGGTCGAGCAGAACGCGCGCGAAGCCTTGACCATCGCGCATCGTGCGTACATCCTCGTCGACGGCCGCAATCACCGGGACGGCGTCGCTGCCACGCTCGCCGCCGACCCCGACATCCGGCGCATCTTCCTCGGTGGCTGACCGTGCGCCGAGGCGACTTTCCCAATGAACATGGAGGAGGAGCACCGATGAGCGTCGAGACCGCACCATCCCGTCGTCGATTCATGCAGGCGAGCGGCGCGCTCGGGCTCGCGGCCGCGCTGCCGGGCGTCGTGCGCGCGCAGGGCGCGCCGCTGCAGCTCGGCGTGCTGACGCCGCTCACCGGCGCAGGCGGATTCGACGGTCCGCGGATGGCCAAGGCGATGCAGGCGGTGATCGACGAGGTGAACGGCGCCGGCGGACTGCTCGGTCGCAAGGTCGTCCTGGTCGTGGAAGACGGCCAGACGAATCCCGAAGCGGCCGTGCGTGCCGCGCGCAAGCTCATCGACGTGACCAAGGTTCCCGCGATCATGGGCACGTGGGCATCGGCGGTCACGACGGCCGTCGCGCCGCTGTGCTGGGAGAGCAAGACCTTCCTCACCACGGTGTCCGGTGCCGATTCCATCACCAAGCTGCCGCATCAGGGTTACCTGATCCGCACGCAGCCGAACAACTACCTGCAGGCCGGCAAGCACGCGGAATTCATCGCTTCGCTCGGCGTGAAGCGCTGCTTCATGATGTCGATCCAGGCGCCGTTCGCGCAACCCACGCAGGAGCGCGCGACCGAGGTGCTGAAGCAGCACGGCTCGCAGATGGTCGGCACGCTGATCTACGACAAGGACAAGACGACCTACCGCTCGGAAGTCGATCAGGCCCTGCGCACCAATCCCGACCTCATCTACCTCAACGGCTACGCGCCCGACGTCACGATCCTGCTGCGCGACCTGTACCGCGCCGACTACAAGGGCATGCGCTTCGCCCAGTCGTACGCGGTGACCACCAAGGTGCTGGATTCGCTGCCGCACGAGGTCACCGAAGGCGTCATCACGGTGCAGCCTTCCTCGGACATTTCATCGCCCGCGTACGAGCTCGCCAAGAAGCGCCTCGGCGTCGCCGAGCCGGACTCCTACGAGACGCAGGCGACCGACTGGGCGAGCCTCGTGACGCTCGCGATCGCCAAGGCCAACGCGGCCACGGGCACGGCGATCCACGACACCGTGCGCAAGATCTCGCAGGGCAACGGCACCAAGGTGTACAGCGCGGTGGAGGGGCTCAAGCTGCTCGCGCAGGGCAAGGACATCAATTACGAAGGCGCGAGCGGGCCCTGCGACTTCACCGACATCGGCGACATCATCGACTGCAAGTTCCGCTACAACAAGGCGACCGACGGCAAGTTCGTGCTCCTCAAGGTCGCCTGACGGGCCGATGGCGTCGCTCGCGGAGGTGGCGCAGCTCGTCGTGAACGGCGCGATGGCGGGCACGATCCTCGCCGTGCCGGCCATCGGCCTCACCGCGATCTACGCGGTGCTGCGCTTCCCGAACTTCGCCATCGCATCGCACGCGACCGTCGGCGCGTTCGCGGGCTATGTGGCGAACGCGACCTTCCACTGGCCCATCCTGCCGTCGCTCGCCATGGCGTTCGTGGCCGCCGGCCTCGTCGGTGTCGCCAGCGACGAGATCGTGCTGAAGCGCTTCCGGCCCGCCGGCTACATCACGACGGCCATCGCGTCGATCGCGTTGACCATCGCGCTCGAGAACATCGTGCGCTTCGTGTTCGGCAACGAGCTGCGCGGCTACGACCTGCCGATCGCGCGCGACCTGCGCATCGGGTCGATTCGCGTAGGGCCGCAGCAGATCGAGAACCTCCTCGTGGCCGTGGTCGCGATGGCGGCATTGTTCGCCTTCCTCGGGTTCACCCGCACCGGCAAGGCGATGCGCGCCGTTGCCGACAACCCCATGCTCGCCAGCATCAAGGGCATCGATGCGGACACGATCGGGCGCCTGGTGAATTTCGTCGGCATGGGGCTCGCGGGACTGGGCGGCATGCTGATCGGCCTCGACACGACGATCGATCCGCTGACGGGCTTTCGCACCATCCTGTCGGTGTTCGCGGCCGCCGTGGTCGGCGGCCTCGGCAGCATTCCGGGTGCCGTCGTCGGCGCGCTCACGGTCGGCATCGGCGAAGAGCTGTGCCTGCTCTTCCTGTCGCCCGACTACCGCAGCGTCGTGGGCTTTGCCGCCATCCTGCTGGTTCTCACGCTGCGCCCGCGCGGCATTCTGGGCCAGGCGGCGTAGATGGGACGGCATCGGGCGCCGCTCCGCCACTGACATGGAGAACTACCTCATCGCCATGGCCGTGTCCGCGGGCATCTATGCCCTGATGGCGCTCGGCGTGAACGTGATGTGGGGCTTCGCCGGCATGGTGAACCTCGGCCTCGTCGGATTCTTCGCCGTGGGCGCGTACACGAGCGCGTTGCTGACCAAGGGCGGTGTCGCCATCGCGCTCGGCATCGTTGCCGCGGGCGTGATCGCTTCGGGGGTGGGTGCGCTGGTGTCGCTCGTCACCGTGCGCCTGCGCGGCGATTACCTCGCGATCGTCACGCTCGGCTTCGCCGAGACGATCCGCATCGTGGCGAGCAACGCGATCCCGCTTACCAACGGCACCGACGGCATCTCCGGCATCCCGGGACCGTATCGCGGCGCGCTTTCGCCCGAGCAGTTCAACCTGCTGTATCTCGCCATCGTGGCGGTCATCGTCGCGATCGCGTACCTCGGCGCGGAGCGCTTGCGCGCGTCACCGTTCGGCCGCGTGCTGCGCGCGATCCGCGACGACGAGCAGGTCGCATCCGTTGCCGGCAAGCACGTGACGCTCTTCAAGGTGAAGGCGTTCGCGCTCGGCTCCGCCGCGCTCGGCATCGCGGGGGCGCTGTACGCGCATTACACGTCGTACATCGCGCCGGACATCTTCGTGCCGCTGTTCACGCTCTACATCAAGCTCGCGCTGCTCGCAGGCGGGCTCGGCAACAATCGCGGCGCCATCGTCGGCGCGTTTGCGGTGGTGCTGCTGCTCGAAGGGTCGCGCTTCGCGATCCCGTTGTTCCACGGCTTGACGCCGGTGCAGGGCGCCGCCGTGCGCGAGTTCCTGGTGGCCGTCGTGCTGATCCTGATGCTGCGTTTTCGTCCTGCCGGGCTCATTCCCGAGAGGATCGCGCCGCTGCCGGTTCCGCCGTCGGCAGCGCGCGCGACTCACCAGCCCACGGCGTAGCAGGGACGCCGCGGGTCGGCGCCCGCGGCGATGACGCCGTTCGCGCGGTCGGGGCGCTGCACGCACACGGCGCCGGCGCGCCATACGAAGTCCGGCCAATCCATCACCGTGTGGCCGCGACCGCGCAGCGCGTCGCGTACCGCGGGCGCGACACGGTCTTCGACGTACAGCAGCCCCGGCGAATAGCTGTGCGGCTCGAAGGAATCCGGGAAGCTGTAGGTCGCGAAGCGGGGCGCCTCCACCGCCTGCTGCGGCGTCATGCCGAACAGGGTCATGTTCAGGAGCACCTGCAGGACGGCCTGCGCCTGCACGTCGCCGCCCGGCGTTCCGATCGGCAGCGGACTCCCGTCGGGCAGGATCGCAAGCGTACCCATCGGCGTGAGCCGCGGGCGCTTGCCGGGCGCGACCGACGAGGGATGCGACGGATCGCCCCAGCTTTGCGAGCCGCGCGAAGACGGGCACAACCCCGTTCCGGGAACGACCGGCATGTCGTATGAAGGGTCGCTCGGCGTCGCGGTGAAGACGTTGCCGTCGCGATCGATGACGCTGACGTACGACGTGTCGTGCGCGCCCGCCGCAGCGCGATGGACGGTCGCCTGCGGGTCGTGGTGCGCGATAACGCCCGGCACGTCGCCGGGCGGCGGCATGCCGGGTGACGCGCACTTCGCATCGATGCGCTCGCGACGCGAGCGTGCGAACGGCTCGGACAGCAGCGTGCCGAGCGGAACCTCGACGAACCTCGGATCGGCGATATAGCGCTCGCGGTCCGCGAACGCAAGCTTCATGGCCTCGGTGATCACATGCACGTAATCCACCGAGTTGTGTCCCATCGTCCGGAGATCGGGGCCGGCCAGGATATTGAGCATCTCGAGCAGCACGGGACCCTGGCACCAGGCGCCGCACGCGTAGACGTCGAGATCGCGGAACCGGGTCCTGGCCGGCGGCTCGATCGCCACGCGAAAGGCGGCGAGGTCCTCCTCCGCAAGCAAACCGTCGTTTGCGCGATGAAACGCGACGATGGCCTGCGCGATGTCCCCGCGATAGAACGCGTGGCGCGCCGCGGCGAGGCCCGCCGCCCGGCCGCCTCGCGCGGCGGCGCGCTCCTCGTCCGCCATGTATTGCAGCGTACGTCCGAGGTCGCGCTGGACGAAGCGCTCGCCCGCGCGCGGCGGTCGACCGTCCGGAAGATAAATGGCGGCATTCGAAGGCCAGCGGCGATAGTCGTCGGCATGCTCGGCGATCATCTCCGACATCAGCGCATGCATCGGAAAGCCTTCGCTCGCGAAGCGGATCGCGGCCGAAGCGCAGTCGCCGAAGCTCAGGGTGCCGTAGTGCTCGAGCGCCGTGATCCACGCGTCCGGCGCCGCCGGCACGACGGTGCGCAGGATGCCGGTTGGAATTGCGCCGCCGAAGCGCCGCTGGAAGAAGTCCGGCGTCACTGCGCGCGGCCACCAGCCAAGGCCGCTGATCGTCAGCACCTCGCGCGTCGCCGCACGATAGATCATGATCGGCGCCACGCCGGCGACGTTCACGAGGTCGCTGTGCAGCACCCCGAGCGCGATACCCGCCGCCACGCCGGCGTCGACGGCGTTGCCGCCCGCCTCGAGGATCGCGAACGCCGCGTGCGCCGCGCCATAGTGACCCGCGACCGCCATGTGGCGCGTGCCCATCACCGTCGGTCGCAGGCTTTCGATGCCGTGCACGGACGGGGTGTAGGAGATCGAATCGCTGGGCATCGGAGCGCTCCTCTGCGCGACTTTAGCAGGCCGCGGCGCGCGCGCTCGCCGCGTAGAGTCGCCATTCGCCCGGCACGCCCTTGAGCGTGGCCGAACCGCGATCGGTGAACGCGAGGTCCGCGCCGACGACGAGATCCTTGACCGTGCTCGACACCAGCGTCTCCCCGCCGGCCGCGCATGCCGACACCCGTGCCCCGATGTGCACCGCCATTCCACCCACGTCGTCATCGGACATCGTCACCTCGCCCGTGTGCAACCCGGCGCGAATCGGGATTCCGAGTCGCGAGAGCCGTTGGTGCAACGCCAGCGCGCACCGAATCGCGCGCGCCGGCCCGTCGAAAACCGCGAAGAATCCATCGCCGGCCGTGTTGATCTCACGACCTCGCCAGCGCGCGATCTCCTGCCGCGCCACCGCGTGATGCTCCGCGAGGCGCTCGCGCCATGCGCGATCGCCAAGCCGTGCCGCCTGGTGCGTCGATCCCACGATGTCGGTGAAGAGCACCGTGGCCAGCACGCGATCCACATCCGCCGGCGGCCGCGCACCGGTGACGAACTCCGCGATCTCGTCGGCGATGGCATCGCTGTCGCCGATCCACGGCACATGATCCTCTCCCGGCAGCTCGATGAGGCGCGCACCCGGGATGCGGGCCGCGATGTAGCGGCCTTCCTCGATGTTCGCGTCGCGGTCCCCGAGCCGATGCATGACGAGCGTCGGCGCCTTGATGACAGGCAGCAGCTGCCGGACGTCGATCTGGGTGTTCATCCTGAGCAGCGTGGCCGCCGCACCGGGGCTGGCCGATCGGCGGAAGTACGTCGCAACGCGCTTGCCGAATTCGACGTCGTGGGCCATGGATGGCATGACGCGGGAGAGGTCCATCATCCCGCCCCACTCGCGCTCGATGGTCTCGCACTCGACCGCGCGCGCCTCGGCGGTGGGAGCCCAGGGATAATCGGGACTCCAGCTGCGCTTCGCGAACACGCCGAAGGTGACGAGCGCGCTGACACGCGCGGGATGCGCCGCCGCGAACGTCATGGCGAGGTTGCCGCCCTCGGAGAAGCCGAACAGCGCCGCGCATGTCGTCTCCGTCGCGTCCATCACCGCGCGCAGGTCGTCCATCCGCTCGTCCAGCCCCGGGAGATCGGCGTCGGCAACCCGATCCGACAGTCCGGTGCCGCGCTTGTCGAACAGAATGAGACGGGAGAACGACGCGAGGCGCTCGAGGAAGCGTGCGAGCGGCGGCAGGTCCCACGCCAGCTCGACATGCGATACCCATCCGGGCACGAACACCAGGTCGGGAGGGCCATGGCCCACGACCTGATAGGCGATGTTCAGGCGGCCGCTGCGCGCGTAACGTGTCTCGGGTGGCGAGGCAAGCATCACGGTCGAAAGCGGCGATGCACCACCCAGTTGGAGGTGCCGGTGAGGATCAGCGTCGCCGCCATCAGCACGAACGCCAGCGCGGCGCCGAACGGCCAGTTGGTGAGCCCGGCGAACTGATCGTAGACGGTAGGTCCCATCATGTGAAACGTGGGTCCGCCGAGCAGCACCGGCGTCGCGTAGGCGTTCATGGCGAGGATGAACGAGAGGATCGTTGCGGCGACCACACCCGGCATGGCGAGCGGAAGGATGACATGCCGGAACGCGCGCAGCGGGCCCGCACCGAGGCCGAGCGCCGCTTCCTCCACCGGCCGCTCGATCGCCTCGAGCGAGGCCTGCAATGTCAGGACCACGAACGGCAGGTTCACCGCGACGATGCCCACCACGACCGCGAACTCGGTGTACATGATCTGCAGCGGCTCGCGCACGAGGCCGAGCCCCATCGCGATGCTGTTGACGAAGCCGCGATTGCCAAAGAGCACCATCCAGCCCGCCGCGCGCACGGCGTTGCCCACGAAGAGCGGCAGGATGACGATGAGCAGCATGAGGTTCTTGTAGCGCGAACGCGTACGCGCGAGCACGTACGCCATCGGGAACCCGAGCACCACGCAGATCGCCGTGCAAACCGCGGCCACGCGGATGGTGCGCACGAGGATGGCGACGTAGAACGGATCGGTGAAGAACTTGACGTAGTTCTCCGCCGTGACCGCGCTGACCATCATCTTCGCCGGCGTGAAATGGTTCAGGCTGTAGCGAAACAGGATCACCACGGGGATCACGATGCCGATCGCCACGACGATGGCGGCGGGCGCGAGCATTGCGGCGGCGCTCCATCCGAACGCACCGTTCTGCTCTCGTGGAACCGCCGACGTCGTCATGGTCCGGTCGCGATGCGCATCAGCCCTTGAACGTCTTGTCCCACCACTCCTTGAGCGCGGCGTCGTTCCTGGCGAGGTAGCCGTAGTCGAGGTCGATGAGGCGCTTGCGTTCCTCGGCGTTGAAGCCGATGCGCTTCTCCGTGTCCGGCGGGATCTTCGCGTCGGTGACGCTGGGGTTGTACCCCATGTCCTCGGCGAAGGCTTCCTGCGCGGAGGAGGCCAGCATTTCGTTCAGCCACACGTGCGCGCCGGCCTTGTTCGGCGCGTTCTTCGGAATGACGAAGCCCGAGATGTAGAGCGGAATGCCTTCCTTCGGCGCCACCGTGTCGACTTTCGCGCCGGCCTTCTGCCACTGCACCGCGCGCGCCTTCCACATGATGCAGATGCCGACGTCCTCGTTCTGCAATGCCTGCGCCATCGCTTCGTTCGTCGGCAGGATCTTCGCGCCGGCCTTGCGGCACGCCATGAGGCGCTCCTTGCCGGGGTCGTAGTTGGTCATCGATCCGCCCGACGCGAGCGCCGCGGCCATCATGGTGAACTGGTACTGGATGTCGATGATGCCGAGCTTCGCGCCGTGCTTCGGGTCGAGCGCGTCGGCGAAGCTGGTGGGAGGCGTGGTGATGAGCTTGGGGTTGTACAGGATAACCTTGCCCGAATAGATGTGGCCGATGCCGTACGGATAGCGCATCTGCGGCAGGAGGTACTGCGCGTTGGAAAGCTTCGAGTAGTCGATCGGCAGGCAGAGACCCGCCTCGTTCATCTCGTACATCTGCGCGGCCGACAGGCCCTGCAGGTCCGTCGTGCCCCGCGGCAGGCGCGCTTCGGCGCGCATCTTCGCGCGGCGCTCGGAGTCGCCGCCGATGTCGTGGACGACCTCGTATTTCAGCGGCGCCATCAACGGGGTATCGATGTTCTTGGCCAGCAGCTTCGAGTAATCGCCGCCCCACGTGCCGACGACCACGCGCCCGCCCGACTGCGCGTGCGCAGGCGCCCAGCCGCTCATCGCCGCCGCGCCGGCGAGCGCGCCGGCCGACTTCATCCAACGACGCCGCGAGATATCCAGCCGATAGTCTTGCATTGGGGTAGCCTCCGATGTGGCGATGGCGTGTGGTGGTTCAGCCCGCGCTCCCGCCATCGTCGGCGAGCACGAGACTGGCCTGCGCGGGCCACTGAAGATGCACGCGGTCACCGACGCCGTGCGCGGTGCCGCCCTCCGTGTTGGGTGTCTGCACGAGGAACCGGTCGGCCGAGGTGAGCCTCACGTGGTATTCGAGCATGCCACCGAGGTAGGAGGCGAATTCGACGGTGCCCGGGAACGAGTTGTCGGCGCCGTTCGGCTCGGCGGAGATCGACACGCGTTCGGGCCGCAGCGCGAGGGTGCGAACGTCGCCGGTGGCGCCCTGGCCGCATCGGATCGTGAGCCCGCTGTCGCTGCGAAAGACGCCCGGCGCCTCGATGCGCCCGCGTACGAAGTTCGTCCGGCCGAGGAATCCGGCCACGAACGCATTCGCGGGACGCTCGTACAGCTCGCGCTGCGTGCCGATCTGCTGAACCATGCCGCGCGACATGACGACGAGGCGGTCGGCCATCGTCATCGCCTCTTCCTGGTCGTGCGTGACCATGAGGGTGGTGATCCCGAGCTTGCGCTGGAGGTCACGGATCTCGACGCGCACCTCGGCGCGCAGCTTGGCGTCGAGGTTCGACAGCGGTTCGTCGAGCAGCAGGATCTGCGGCTCGATCACGAGCGCGCGTGCGAGCGCCACGCGCTGCTGCTGTCCGCCGGACAGCTCGCGCGGCAGGCGCTGCGAGAGGCCTTCGAGGCGAACGAGGCGCAGCGCTTCGGTGACCCTCGGGCCGATGTCGGTCTCGCGGAGGCCGCGCATCTTGAGCCCGAAGGCGACGTTTTCCGCGGCGGTCAGGTGCGGGAAGAGCGCGTAGCTCTGGAAGACGAGCCCGGTGTTGCGCTTCCAAGGCGGCTGTCGGGTGATGTCCTTGCCGCCGAGGCGGATCGTGCCGGCGGTCGGTACGATGAAGCCGGCGATCATGCGCAGCGTCGTCGTCTTGCCGCATCCCGAAGGACCGAGCAGCACGAGGAGCTCCCCCTGCGCGATGTCGAGGTCGATGCCGGCGACGGCATGGAAGTCGCCGTACGTTTTCGAAAGGCCCTGGAGCTCGAGGCGCGCCATGACTGCGTCAGCTTCGCGAGGCCGTGCCCACGCACTGACGCGCCGCCCTTGGCGACCGTGACCGAAGCGGGCAAGCGAGCTGTCTCACAGCACGCGCGTGAGCTTCACGTAGCGGTCGGTGACGAGCATGCCGGCGGCGATGAGGGCGATCTGCAGCAACGACACCGCGGCGATCGTCGGATCGATGCGCCATTGCAGATATTGAAGGATGGCGATGGGAAGCGTGGTCTGTCCGGGAGCGACGAGGAACAGCGTCATCTCGAGGTTGCCGAACGACACGATGAAGGAGAACAGGGCGGCCGCCACGATCCCCGGCTTGATCGCCGGCAGGGTGACGCGCCAGAACGTTTTCAACGGCGTCGCGCCGAGGTTCAGCGCGGCTTCCTCGATCGAGCGGTCGACACCGGCGAGGCTCGCGGTGAGGAGGCGCACGGTCCAGGGAATGGTGATCATGATGTGCGCGAGCACGAGGCCCACGAGCGAGCCGAGGAGCGGCAGCTCGGTGGCGATCTCCACCTCGATCTGGAACACGTAGATCGCCGTGCCGGCGACGATTCCGGGAACGACGAGCGGCAGCAGCAGGAGCGTGTTCAATGTCTCGCGGCCGCGGAAGCGACGCCGCGCGAGCACGAGGCTCGCGGGTATTCCCAGCAGCAGGCCGCCGATCATCGCCGCGATGCCGACCTGCAGGCTGGTCAGGAACCCGCTCACGAAATTGTTCTGGTCGAAGATGTGCGCGAACCAGCGCAGCGTGTAGCCCTGCGGCGGGAACGTCACGATCTCGTTCGAGAAGAAGCTCAGCCAGCACACGAAGACCAGCGGCGTCAGGATCACCGCATAGCCGAGCGTGGCGGCCGCGAGCAGCGCCGCGCGCCCCATGAGGCGTGCATCGAGGCGCGCCAGCGGAGACGCTCGCGGCCCGGGCGCGGCCTCGAGCGCGACCTGCGCCATCAGGCAGCAAGACGGTTCTTGTGGAACCGGCCGGCCTTCATGATCACGGACAGGTTGTCGCCCTGACCCGTCAGCAACTCGAGCTTGCGGATGGGATCGCCGTCGACGACGAGAAGGTCGGCGAAGGCACCCGGTTGCACCACGCCGAGCTTGCCGGGCAGTCGCAGGATCTCGGCGCCGACCACCGTGGCCTGCCGGATGATCTCGATCGGGCTCAGCACTTCGCGGCGTAGCAGGAACTCGCGGCTCTGATCGACTTGCAGCTGACCGAGCAGATCGCTGCCGTAGCCGACCTTGATGCCGTGCCGCTTGCAGATCTCGAGCGATCGCAGTCCACCGTCGATGACGAGATCGTTCTTCGCGAGCATCTCGGCTGTCATGCCGAATTCGCGCGCGCGTTCCTTCATGGCGTAGTACGCGACCAGGTTGGCGACGAGGTACGCGCCTTTTTCCTTCATGAGCTTGGCGGACGGCTCGTCGATGAGGTTGCCGTGCTCGATCGTGCGCACGCCCTGGCTCACCGCGCGCGTGATGGCGTCCGGCGTGTACGCGTGCGCCTGTGCATAGCGGCCGAACGCCTGCGCTTCCTCGACGGCGGCGGCGATCTCGGGCAGCGAGAATTGCCGGCTGTCGAGCGGGTCGTAGGGACTCGCGACGCCGCCCGACACCATGATCTTCACCTGGTCGACGCCCTGGCGCAGCTGCTCGCGCACCGCCGTGCGTACGCCGTCGGCGCCGTCGGCGACTTCCATGCAAAAGCGCATCGCGTTGCAGCAGTGACAGTCGTGCTTGTGGACGTCGGTGCGCCGGCGCGAGTCGGAGTGTCCGCCCGTGGGTCCGATCGCGCGCCCCGCGATGAACATGCGCGGACCGGGCAGCAGGCCCTGAGCGACGCCGTCGCGCAGTCCCCAATCCGCGCCGCCGGTGTCGCGCACCGTCGTGAAGCCGCGGTCCAGCATGGCGCGCATCAGGGTTGCCGCGCGCACCGTCATGAGCGTCAGCGGGATCGACTCGAGATAGCGCAGGTTCACCTCGGACAGCATCACGTGAACGTGGCAGTCGATGAGGCCGGGCATGAGCGTGCGGCCTCCGCAATCGATCACGGACGCGTGAGGCGCCTTGATGGGCTTCGAAGACACCTCAAGGATGAGGGCGTCCTCGACCAGGACCGATGTTCCGCCCTGCGGCCCGTCCCCGTTCGGGTCGAGGACGTTCGCATTCGTGAAGAGGATCTGGCCCATCCGGAATCTCCGTTGGAGCGAAGGCTCGGGCCATCTTGCCACGGCCGCTTTTGGCGGCGCAACACGGGCGGCGTGTCGGCCCTGCCGGGTTCGGCCGGGTTGCGCCGGCTAGGCGAGCGCGAAGCGCCTTCCGGCGTCGATGCCGAGGCCGCTCACGACGCTGCCGAAGAGATCGCCGACCACGACGCGACTGTCCGGATACGCGTGCGCGAAGGCCTCGCGCAGCGCGGTCATGCCCGACGATCCGCCGGGAAGTACAGCGTGGAGAGCGCGTCGCGCTCGAGGCCCGCGGCGCGCACCGTGGCCGTGCCGACTTCGACCAGGCGCGCCAGCATGTCGCCCAGCAGGTCGACGAGCGCCTTGCGGGTGACGGTGACCGCGAGCCCCGTGTCGATGGCACCGAGGTCGAGCGGCGCGGCCTCGCTCTGGGACAGCGCGATCTTCGCGGCTTCCGTGCGGCCCAGCAGCTCGTGGCCCAGCCGCTGCTCGATCACGCGCACCAATCGCCGACACGGGAGCGGATCGGTGTAGAACGCGCGCAGCTCGCGCAACGTGGCGACGAATTTCGGCGCGTAGAGCAGGTTGATCCGATGCCACGTCGAAAGGTCGAAGTAGACCGCGCTGGGAACGACACGACCCTTGGCTCCGAGCGTCCGGTAGCCGAGCGTGGGCATCACCCACGACATGTTGAGGCGTGCGTCGAAATCCGTCCCGGCAATGTGGATCCCGTCGTTCGCGAGGATATCGTCGGTCCGCGAGACGCGATCGCGTCGGTCGGGCCCCAGGCGAATGGCGGTGAAGTCGGCCGTGCCGCCCCCTACATCGACGACGAGCACCGTCTCCTCGCGGACGACGGTGCGCTCGTAGTCGAACGCCGCGGCGATCGGCTCGAACTGGAATTCGACATGGCGAAAGCCGGCCTCGCGCGCGCACGTCGCGAGCGTGTCCTGCGCGGCGCCATCCTGCCCGGCGTCGTCGTCGACGAAGCGGATCGGCCTGCCCAGAACGACCGCGTCAAGCGATCCGTCCGCCGCTGTCATCGCGCGCTCGCGCAGCGTGCGAAGGTACGCGGTCACGATATCGGCGTACCGGTAGTCGCGGTCACCGACCGCCGCAAGCTCGTTCATGAGGCTGCTGCCGAGAACGCTCTTCAGCGAGCGCATGAGCCGCCCCGGCGTGCCGTCGAGGTAGTCGCGAATCGCGGCCCGACCGTACGAGACGTCGTGCGGATGCTCGGATGCCAGGAAGATGGCGCTGGGAATCGACGTCGCGTTGCCCTCGAGTTCCAGCAATCTCACGGAATCGCCCGTGGGCAAGGAGACCGCGGAGTTCGACGTACCGAAATCGAGGCCGCACACAGCCGCCAGTTGCGCGCGCGCGATGCCGCGGGTCATTCTTCGCGCACCCATTGCTGGTTGCGGTAGAACGGGCCGAGGTAGCCGCGCACCTCGAGCCTCTTCCCGCCGTCGAGCGGCTTCAAACGCACGCGATAGACCTTGCCGTTGTCGGGATCCAGGATGTCGCCGTTGCCCCACGTGCCGTCGCCGGTATGCTTCGCGTTGCGCAAAATCGTCATGCCGACGATGGGCTTGTCCTTGCGCTCGTCGGTGCACTTGTCACAGCGTGCGTCCTGCATGGCGGGGTCCAGCAGGCGCTCGACCTTTCCAGTAATCGTGCCTCCAGCCTCCGAGATGCGGACCAGCGACGTCGCCTGGTGCGTATCGTCGTCGATCACGCGCCAAAGTCCGATCGGCGTGGCTTGCGCGAAGACGTGATTCGCGATCAATGCGGCGACCACCAGAAGGAGGCGTTTCGCGATGCTTGCGGCATGGCGTGTGGTTCGTGAAGCGGGCTGCATATCGATCCCTCGGGTTTTCGATGTCGCGGGCCTGGAACGGCGCGTCGAGCGCGATGCTCAGAGGAGCTTTTGCAGCGTGCGCCGCAGGCGCTCCACTTCTTCTTCGGTGAGCCGCTCGAAGGCCGCCGGCGGCCGGTCCGTGATCTTCTCCACGACCGCCAGCACGCGTCGACCGGCCGCCGTCAGCGATACCTGCTTCGCGCGCTTGTCGGTCGGATGCGCGACGCGCGTGACGAGCCCGCGCTGCTCCAGCGCGTTCACGAGCACTGTGGTCGCGGGTGCATCGGTGCCCAGGTCGTGCGCGAGCTCGGCCAACGTCCGCGGGCCGCGCTCGAGACGCCACAGCGCGCGCACGCGGCTGAAAGGCAACCCGGTCGCCTCGGCGACCTGGCGGCGCCATTCGCCCCGCGTTTCCATCACGAGCTCGACCAGCAGGCGCCACGTCCTCTCTGCGCCCGAACGCGGCGGCGCGCCATAACGCGCTGTTCGCTTCACGCGGCGGCTCCCGCATCCGGCTCCTGCATGAGATGCGCGATGCGGCGCGTGCTGGCGCGCGCGCGCGCGCCTGTCGACAGCACGCCAAGCATCACCACGACGACCCCGACACCCGCGAAAATCCACCAGAACCGATGCATCGCCAGACCGAAAGCGGCGTCCGCCGCGCTTGCGACGGCGGCCGGCCTGCCCGCCAGGGCGCCCGCCAGCGCGACGCCGATGGACACGCCGATCTGGCGGCTGGTCGACGCAACGGCGGAGGCGAGGCCCGCTTGCGCGCGCGGCATGCCGGACACGGCAGCGAACGTCACGGGTGCGTTGACCATGCCGAGGGCGATGCCGAACATCGCATACGTCAGCAGCACCGTCAGGATCGGCGTGTCGGCGTGCAGTTGCGTCAGCAGCAGTGCGCTCGACGCCAGCATGATGCCGCTGATCACCAGCGACGGCCGCGCCCCGTGCGTTGCGACGAGGCGTCCCGAGAGCGGCGATACGATCATCACCGCCATAGCCGCGGGCAGAATGCCGAGCCCGGCGCGGAACGCGGAAAATCCGCGCACGTCCTGGAGGTAGAGCGAATTCAGGAAGAGGAACCCGCCGAGCGCGGCGAACATGGAAGCCGCGATGATGGTCGCCGCGCTGAAGGGCAGGCTGTGGAAGAAGCGCATGTCCAGCAGCGGCTCGCGCCGGCGCCGCTCGTAGGCAACGAGCGCCGCGAAGGCGAGCGCGGCGACGGACGCCGCTGCGCCGGCGACCGCGGCGCCGCGGCCGCTTTCGATGACCGCGAAGACGAGCGCGGACAGGCCGGCCAGCAGCAGCGCCTGCCCGACAGGGTCGGGTCGCCGCGCTCGCGGTGCGCGCGATTCAGGCACGTAGCGTGCGGTGAGCCAGAGCGCGACCACGCCGATCGGGACATTGATCCAGAAAATGGAGTGCCATCCGAGCGTCTGCGTCAGCACGCCGCCGGCGAGCGGACCGAGCGCCATGGCGAGCCCCGATACGGCGGCCCACACGCCGATGGCGCGGGCACGTGCCTTCGGGTCGACGAAGGTGTGCACGATGATCGACATGGCGACCGGATTCATCATCGAGCCGCCGAGCGCCTGCATGACGCGTGCGGCCACCAGCATGCCGACGCTGCCCGCGAGGCTGCACGACAGCGACGCGAGCGTGAACAGCGCCATGCCGACCTGGAACACGCGGCGACGGCCGTAGCGATCCGCCGTCGACCCTCCCAGCATCAGGAAGCTCGCCACCACGATCGTGTAGGCGTCGATCACCCATTGAAGCTCGCTCAGCGTCGCGCCGAGGTCACGCCGGATGTCGGGCAGGGCGACGTTGACGATCGTGGCGTCCATCGACACGACCAGCAGGCTCAGGCAGCAGATCGCCAGCACGAGGCTGGGGCGCGCGGGCGAGCCGGGACCCCCGGCCGCGGGTGAGATAGTTGTGTTCATGCAACTATTGTATAAACACAACTGTGAGATTGCAAGCACCGGCACCGGATCGCCGTCCCGGGCCGGCGGCCACGGCCTTCAGAGCACTGTGGAGAGCTGGCGCCGTCCCTCGGCCGTCACGCGCAGCGCGCGCGTGTCGCGAACGCGCACGAGCCAGCGCCGGGTGGTGAAATGGTCGAGGAGCGCGGTGGCGAGCCGCCCGGCCATATGATCGCGCCGCTCCGACCAGTCGAGGCAGGGATAGGCGTAGCGCTCTCCGCGCAGGGGCGATGCAGGATCGATGCCGATCGATTGCAGCCACGTGCGGCCCGCACGCGTCATCTCGTAACCGTGCTGCGATGCGACCAGCCGGCCGCGCTCGATCAGCGAGCGCAGCAGCTCCACGCCGAGCTCTCCCGCGAGATGGCGATAGCACGTGCGCGCATGCTTGAGCGACTGGTAGGGCTCGCGACGCCATTTCGCATCGGCCTCCCGGCGCTCGGCGACGAGTGACAGCGCCTCGAGCGCACGTGCGACGTCGGCGTCCGCGACCCGATAGTAGCGGTGCCGTCCGCGCGGCTCGACGACGACGAGCCCTTCGTGCACCAGTTTCGCGAGGTGCTCGCTGGCCGTGGACGGGTTGACACCCGCCATGCGTGCGATGTCGCCGGCCGGCCGACGATCGCCGCCGAGCAGTGTGGCGAGCATGCGCGCGCGCGTCGGATCGCCGATGGAAGCCGCGATGCGCGCGAAGCGCGGCTCGACGGGCGGTGTTCGTTCCATGGCGCTATCGTATATCGCCACGGGACGCGATGTTGCGGCACGTACCGAAGCATCCGGGGCGCAGGGTCGCCTAGCATTGCACCATGGAATCGACCCTTCACGCTGGCCGCGAAGCGCGGCCGTCGCTCGTGCTGCTCGCAACCTCGCTCGGCGTCCTCATCGCGCAGGTCGACACGTCGGTCGTCACCATCGCGGCGAAGCAGATCGGCTCGGATCTCCACGCCTCGGTGAGCGGCCTGCAATGGATGGTGGACGCCTATAACGTGACGTATGCGGCGCTGCTGCTCACCGGCGGGACGCTCGGCGATATTTGCGGCCGGCGGCGCGTGTTTTCGTGGGGCATCGCGCTCTTCGCGCTCGGCTCGGTCATGTGCGCGCTGGCGCCGGGTATCGGCGTGCTGCTCGCGGGCCGTACGCTGAGCGGCGTCGGCGCGGCGCTGGAGTTGACCACGTCCCTGGTGCTTCTCACGGTCGCCTATCCCGAGAGCGGGCCACGTCAGCGCGCGCTCGGAATCTGGGCGAGCTGCAACGGCATCGCGTTCATCGTGGGCCCTACGCTGGGCGGCCTGCTCGTGCATTACGTCGGATGGCGCAGCATCTTCTATCTCGTCCTGCCGCTGTGCGCCGCGGCGCTGTGGCTCGCGCGCAACGCGGTCGAGGAGAGCAGGAGCGACGATGGTCGCACGCTCGATATCCCCGGACAGACGGCGGCCGTCGTCGCATTGGGTTCGTTTGCGTTCGTCGCCATCGAAGGACCGCATCTCGGCTGGACATCGCCCTGGGTCCTCGCGGCCGCCGCAGCGGCCGCGCTCGCGGGGCTCGTCTTCGCGCGTCTTCAGCGTGCCAACCCGGCGGGTCTCGTGCCGTTCGCCCTCTTCGGCAGCCGGCCGTTCTCGGCAGCGCTCGCCATCGCCGGATTGATGACGTTCGGGATGTATGCGCTGCTCTTCCTCGTGCCGCTGTATTTCCAGACGATGCGCGGGCAGAGCGCGCTGATGGCGGGCATCCACCTGCTGCCGTTGTCGGTTGCGTTCGTCATCGTGTCGCGCTGGAACGGCGCGATCGTGCGCACGCTCGGTTCGCGCATCACGATGGCGACCGGAATGGCTGCCATGGCGGTCGGTGAAGGGCTGTGCGCCGCGTTTTCCTCGCACGCGAACGCGTGGACGATCGCGACGGCGCTGTGCGTGACCGGCGTGGGGCTCGGGCTCAACACCGCGCCGGTGAACAGCGTCGCGGTCGCGAACGTGACCCGCGAGCGCGCGGGCACCGCGTCCGGCCTGCTCAACACGGCGCGCATGGTCGGCGCGACGTTCGGCGTCGCGATTCTCGGCGCCGTGTTCGCGCACTTCGCGGGCCAGGCGGGCGCCGCTGAACACTTCCTCGACGGCATGCGCCCGGCACTTGCCGTCGGCGGCGCCGCCGAGCTCGTGGGAGCGCTGATCGCCCTGCGGTTCATCGAGCGCGATTCGGGCGATGTTCGGGACAATTCGGCGTCGGGCCGGCGATGGGCGTGAAAAAAGCCGGCTGATGCGCAGGCCGGCCCGGAACGTCGTTCAGTAATGTGGTCGGGGCGAGAAGATTCGAACTTCCGACCCCCTGCACCCCATGCAGGTGCGCTACCAGGCTGCGCTACGCCCCGACCGAATCGCGATTATAGCGCGCGCTTCACCAGCCGAGCGCGCCGGAAGGCGTCCGCGGGTCGGCTGATGCCTCGAGCACGCCGGTTCCCGGGGCTACCCGCGCCATGCACACCGCGCCGGCATGCCAATCGAGGTCGGGCCACGCCACGACGTCGTGCCCGAGTCCGGCCAGCGCGTCCCGCGTGGATTCGGAAATGCGGCTTTCCACGTTGAGCCGGCCAGGCCGGTAGGTGTGCGGCTCCGACGATTGCGGATAGCTGAACGTCGCGAAGCGCGGCGCTTCGACGGCGCTCTGCACGTCCATGCCGAACACGTGCACGTTGAGAAACGTCTGTAGCATCGCCTGCGGCTGAACGTCGTTGCCCGGCGAACCGAACGGCATGTATGCCTTGCCGTCACGTAACGCGAGCGCCGGGCTCGGCGTGAGCCGCGGGCGCTTGCCCGGCGCGACGACGGACGGATGCGCCGGGTCGCACCACGACTGCGATCCGCGCGATGACGGGCAGAGCCCTGTGCCGGGGATGACAGGCGTTGCGGACGATGCGTCGCTTGGCGTCGCCGAGAATGCATTGCCGTGTCGATCGATCACGCAGACGTACGACGTATCGAGCTCGGGCTCGGTGTCAACCGCGCTCGGTCGAGCATGAGCCGCCGTCTTGGCCATTCCCGGCGGCGGCATTCCCGGATGCGCCCGGTGCGGATCGATGGCGCGGCGCCGCTCCGCAGCGTATTCCCTGGACAAAAGCCGATCGATCGGGACGTCGACGAAGCGCGGGTCGCCGAAATACGCATGGCGATCCGCGTAAGCGAGCTTCAGCGCCTCGCTGAGCGTGTGAATGTACGCGGGCGAGTTGTGACCGAGCGCGCGAAGGTCGATCCCCGCGACGATGTTAAGCGCCTCGAGGAGCGCGGGCCCCTGGCACCACGGCCCGCACGCGTACACCTCGATGTCGCGGAACGCCGTGCGCACCGGCGACTCGAAGCGCACGCAATAGTCGACGAGGTCTTCCGGCGTGATCCAGCCGCCGTGCTCGTGATGGTAGGCCGTGATGGCGGCCGCGATGTCGCCGCGATAGAAGGCGTCGTGCGCCGCACGCAGCCCCGCCGCACGGCCGCTGCTCGCCCGCGCCGCTTCCTCGTCCGCCATGTACTGCAGCGTGCGGGCAAGGTCGGCCTGCACGAACGGCGCACCGATCGCCGGCGGCTTGCCGTCGGGCAGGAAGATCGTGGCCGTCTCCGGCCACCGCCGGTACGCCTCCTCATCGGACGCGATCCACTCGGCCATGAGCCAGTGCATCGGAAAGCCGTCGCGCGCGAAACGGATCGCGGCCTGCGCGACGTCGGCGAAGCTCATCGTGCCGAATCGCTCGAGCGCGGTGATCCACGCGCTCGGCGCAGCCGGGATCACGGTGCGCAGGATGCCCGGTGGGATGACGCCGCCGTGGCGGTCGTTGAATACGCGCACGTCCGCGGCGCGCGGCCAGTGGCCGAGGCCGTCGATGGTCACGACGCGTCGCTCGGCGGCGAAGTACAGGATGATCGGTGCCACACCGGCGAAGTTGACGCGATCGGTCTGAACCACGCCGAGCGCGATGCCGGCCGCGACGCCGGCATCGACCGCGTTGCCGCCGGCCTCGAGGATCTCGAAGCCCGCCTGCGCGGCCAGGTAGTGTCCGGCCGACACGACGTGCCTCGTTCCCGCGACCACGGGACGGTAGGGATGCATGATCCGCGCCGCTATTCGGCCTTGATGTTCATCTCGTGGATGAGCTTCGTGTAATGCGCGGCGTCCTTGCGCATGATGGCGCCGAACTGCTCCGGCGTGTCGTTCACGACGTCGATTCCGATGTCTTCCATCGTCTTGCGCTGGCTTGGCGCGTTCATGATGCCGTTGGTCGCGGTATTGAGCGCGCGCGTGATCTCTGGCGGCAGGTTGGCCGGGCCGAAAAGGCCGAACCACACCGACTCATCGTAGCCCGGCACGGTTTCCCCGACGGTCGGAACGTCGGGCAGCAGCGCCGAGCGCTTCGCCCGCGTCGTCGCGAGAATCTTCACCTTGCCCGCCTGCGCCTGTTGCACGGTGATGTTCGCCGCAGTGAAGAGTACCTGCGTGCGGCCGGCGATCGTTTCCTGCAATGCCGGCGCGCCGCCTTTGTAGGGCACGTGCAGCATGTCGATACCGGCCATCTGCGCGAATACCGCCGCGTTGAGATGCGTTGACGATCCAACGCCGGCCGAAGCATACGCAACCTGACCGGGATGGGCCTTGGCGTAGGCGATGAACTCGGCGACGCTGCTCACCGGCAGGGAGGGATTGATGACCATCGTCGTGGTGACATAGCCCAGCAGGGCGATTGGCGTGAAGTCCTCGATGCCGCGAAATGGCATGTTCGAGTACAGCGCGGGATTCGACACGTGCGGATTCATGAGGTCCACCAGCAGCGTGTAGCCGTCCGGTTTGGCCTTGGCGACGACGTCCGCGCCGATGTTCCCCGCCGCGCCCGGCTTGTTCTCGACGATGACCGATTGCCCGAGCACACTGGTCAGCCGTTCGGACACCAGGCGTGCAAGCTGGTCGGCGGTGCCACCCGGTGCCCAGGGCACGATGATCTTGATCGGGTGATCCGGATACGCAGCGAGGGCAGGAAAGGGCAGGAGCACCGCGGCGAGTGACAGCAGCGCCGCGCGAATGAAGGTCATCGCGTTTCTCCGGAATACGAGCCTGTATGCAGATCGTAATGCTGCTGTTGTATGCTGTAAAGGGACGAGCCCTTCCCAGCACCGCAATGAACGCCACAGCCGCTCTGCGCGCCGTATTCGTCGACGCCAATCCCGCGCTCGGCGCCGTCGCCGACGAGCTGCTGCATATCGACGCGGTCCGGTTCAGCGTCAATCGACAGCCGGACATCAAGCCCGAGGCATTGCCCGCGCTGCTCGAGGGGGTTGCGATCGCGATCGTCGATCACACGCACCTGCCGACGCCGATCGCGCACCAATGCAAAGCGCTCCAGCACGTAGTGTTCCTCGGCACGGGCGCGCGGAGCTATATGAGTCCCGAGGAGCTTGCGGCGCTCGGCATCGCGATTCACACGATCAAGGGCTACGGCGACACGGCGGTCGCGGAGTGCGCCATCGGGCTGATGTGGGCGGCCGCGCGCGACTTCGCGCGCATGGACCGCGAGATGCGCGCGGGCCGCTGGGTGCGAACCGACAGCCTGCAGCTCACCGGCCGCACGCTCGGGCTCATCGGCTTCGGCGGCATCGCGTCGGAGGTGGCACGCATGGCCGACGGCATGGGCATGAACGTGGTCGCGTGGAATCGGTCGCCGAAGACACATCCCGGCGTCGCCTTCGTGCCGCTCGAGCGCCTGCTCGCCGACAGCGACGTTGTGTCGATGCACCTCGCGCTCGACGACGAGACGCGCGGCTTTCTTTCTCGCGCGCGCATCGCCTCGATGCGCCCCGGCGCAATCCTCGTCAACACCGCGCGCGGCGCGCTGGTCGATGAAGCGGCCATGATCGATGCGCTGCGCACGGGCCATCTGCGTCATGCAGGGCTCGACGTGTTCAGCACCGAGCCGCTCCCCGCCGGCCATCCGCTCACGACCCTTCCCAATGTCACGCTGTCCGCGCACTCGGCGTTTCGCACGCCGGAGGCGAATCGCAACCTCATCGGCGCGGCGCTGGAACACTGCCGTCGCATCGCGAGCGCGACCGCGTGAACGACGCCACTGCCGACGTAATGGCGCGCAAATTCACGCGCGCGGCGCGCATCGCGCCGATCGAGGTGTCCGAGATCCTGCGCATCGGTGCGCTCGCCGCCGACCGTCGCAAGCAAGGACGGCCCGTGATCGTGCTCGGCGCCGGCGAACCGGACTTCGACACACCGGAGCACATCAAGGAAGCCGCCGTCGCGGCCCTGCGCCGCGGCGAGACGCGCTATACCGTGCTCGATGGCACGGCCGAGCTCAAGGCCGCCATTCGGAACAAGTTCGCGCGCGAGAACGGGATCGCCTTCGCCGCGGACCAGCTCTTCGCGGGCGCCGGCGCGAAGCAGGTCATGCACAACGCCCTGATGGCGACGCTCGACCCCGGCGACGAAGTGATCCTGGCCGCGCCGTACTGGACCTCGTACGCCGACATGGTGCTGATCGCGAACGGCACGCCGGTGGCGGTGCCGTGCCGCGAAGACCGGGGCTTCCGGCTCGACGCGCGCGAGCTCGAGGCGGCGATCACGCCGCGGACGCGCTGGCTCATGCTGAACGCACCGTCCAATCCCACCGGCGCTACCTACTCGCCGTCGCAGCTGCGCCCTCTGCTCGACGTGCTGATGCGCCACCCGCACGTGTGGCTGATGAGCGACGACATCTACGAGCATCTGCGCTACGACGGCACGCCTTTCGTGACGGCGGTGCAGCTCGAGCCCGCGCTCGCGTCGCGCACGCTCACCGTGAACGGCGTGTCGAAGGCGTACGCCATGACCGGATGGCGCCTCGGTTATGGCGCTGGACCGGCCGACCTCATCGCGGCGATGCGCGTGGTCCAGAGCCAGAGCACGTCGAATCCATCGTCGATCAGCCAGGCTGCGGCCATCGCGGCGCTCGGTGGACCGCAGGACCATCTCGCCACATGGCGCGAGCGCTTTCGCAGGCGCCGCGACAGCGTGGTCGCCAGGCTGAATGCCATCGACGGCATCCGCTGTCCCACGCCCGACGGAGCGTTCTACGTCTTCGCGAGCTGTGCGGGGCTCATCGGCCGGCGCACGCCGGCGGGCGACACGATCAGCGACGACGGCGCGTTCTGCCGCTATCTGCTCGACGCGGTGGACGTTGCCGTCGTACCGGGGAGCTGCTTCGGGCTCGCCCCCTACTTCCGCATCTCGTATGCGGCATCGGATGCCGACCTCGACGAGGCATGCGGGCGCATCGCGCGCGCGTGCGAGCGGCTGCAATGACGCGCCATGTCGCGGTCATCGGAGCGGGTGCGGTCGGCGTCATGTGCGCGATCCACGCGTTACGGGCGGGTCATCGCGTCACGATTGTCGAGCCCGAATCGCCCGGCGGCGAGCAGGCCGCGAGCTTCGGCAATTCCGGGTGGCTCTCATCGCACTCGGTGATCCCGCCCGCGGAACCGGGCGTATGGCGCAAGGTGCCGGGCTATCTCGCCGATCCGCTGGGCCCGATCGCGATCCGCTGGCGCTATCTGCCGCGCGCCACGCCGTGGCTCGTGCGCTACGTCGCCTCGGCGGCGACGCCGCAGCGGCTTCTCGCGACCGCGCGCGCGCTGCGCACGCTGCTCGTCGACGCGCCGAAGCTGCATGCCGAGCTGGCCGCGAGCGCGGGCGTGCCCGACTTGGTGGTGCAAAGCGGCGTGCTGCATGTCTACCGCTCGAAGGCCGCGTTCGAGCGCGATGCGCTCGGCTGGGAGGTGCGCCGCTCGGTCGGCGTGCGCTACGAGACGATCGAAGGCGACGCGCTACGCGCGCAGGAGCCGGATCTCGCCGCGGATTACGCGTTCGCGGTGCGCGTCGCGGAGGCGGGACACTGCCGCGATCCTTCGGCGTACGTGCACGCGCTGTTCGTTCACGCGCGAAGCCTCGGCGCCGAGCATGTCGCCGCGCGGGCCACTGGGTTTCAAATCGAGCGGAGCCGCGTGCGCGCCGTGCGTACGCAAAGCGGCGACATCGATTGCGACGCCGCGGTGATCGCCGCCGGCATCCGCTCGCGCGCGCTGGCGGCCGCCGCCGGCGACCGCGTTCCGCTGGAGACCGAGCGGGGATACCACGTGCAGATCGCCGGCGCCGAAGGCGGGCCGCGCACACCGATGATGGTGATGGATCGCAAGATCGTCGCTACGCACATGACCGGCGGACTGCGCGTGGGCGGTCAGGTGGAGATCGCCGCACCGGACGACGCACCCGACTGGCGGCGCGCCGACATCCTGCGCCGCCATGCGCTCGATATCTTCCCCGCGTTGCCGCGCGACCTGCCGCCCGGGCGCATGACGCGCTGGATGGGCCGGCGTCCGAGCCTACCCGACGGGCTCCCGTGCATCGGCCGGTCGACGGCAAGCGCCGACGTGCTTTACGCGTTCGGCCATGGTCACGTGGGCCTCGCGGGCTCCGCGCGCACCGGGCGCGTCATCGCCGAACTTCTCACCGGACAGCCGACCGACATGCCGCTCGCACCGTTTGCCGCGCAGCGGTTCCGGCGCAGCGTCCCGGCCGACGTCGCAGAGGCAACCTCATGAATCCAACGGCACGCAACATTGCGCGCGGCGGCAAGGCGTTGTACGGCGCGCCGCTCGGCGTCCTGATGCTCGAGGCACGCTTCCCGCGCATCCCGGGCGACATGGGCAACGCGACGACATGGCCATTTCCCGTGCTGTATCGCGTCGTGCGCGGGGCGAGCCCGGAGAAAGTCGTGCTCGAGGGGGCGCGCGGGCTGTTGCCCGATTTCATCGCGGCCGCGCGGGACCTCGTCGATCAGGGCGCGGAAGCGATCACCACGAACTGCGGCTTCCTGTCGCTGTTCCAGCGCGAGATCGCGCAAGCTGTCGCAGTTCCGGTCGCCACGTCCTCGCTCATGCAGGTGCCGTGGGTCCAGGCGACGCTCCCGCCCGGCAAGCGGGTCGGCGTGGTGACCATCAGCGCCTCGACGCTCACGCCGCGTCATCTCGAGGCCGCCGGCGTACCGCTCGACACGCCGATCGCCGGCACCGAAAACGGGCGCGAATTCTTCCGCGTGCTGATCAAGGGCGAGGGGCACGACATGGACGTCGATCAAGCGCGTGCCGACGTCGTCGACGCCGGGCGCCAGCTGTGCGAGCGCAACGCGGACATCGGCGCGCTCGTGCTGGAGTGCACCAACATGCCGCCGTATGCCGCGGCGCTGCAGGCGGCAGTCGGCGTGCCGGTCTACGACATCTACTCGATGATCACATGGTTCCACGCGGGCCTGCGGCCGCGCGTCTTCGCGCCGGTGCACGCATCGTGAAGATCGCTCCGCGCAATGTCGCCGCCGCGGAGCCCGATAGCGTCGTCGAGCGTGTGTACGAGCGCGTGAGGGCGATGGCGATCGCGTACGAGCTGAAGCCCGGCGAGCGCGTGAACGAGGTCGAGGTCGCGCGACGCCTCGGCGCGAGCCGCACGCCGCTGCGCGAGGCGCTCAACCGTCTCAGCGCGGAGGGCCTGCTGCGGTTCACGCCGGGGAAGGGCTACTTCTGCCGCGATCTCGACGTCGAGGAGGTATTCCAGCTCTACGAGCTGCGCAAGTCGATCGAGATCGCCGCGGTGCGCCTCGCGGTGGCGCGCGCGCGCGACGAGGACATCGATGCGCTGCTCGCCTTCCTTGCCAAGACGGGGCCGGATCCCGGTGCGCGGTCGACCGTCGAGCTCGTGCACCTCGACGAGGCGTTCCACGAGCGCCTCGTCGCCATGTCGGGCAATTTGCAGATGCTGCGCGTGCTCGCCAACGTCAACGCCCGCATCCGCTTCGTTCGCTGGATCGACATGGACCGGCGCGACCGCCGCAAGACGCAGAGCGAGCATCGGGACGTGCTGCGTGCGCTGCGCCGCCGCGATGCCGACGCGTGCATCGCCCTGCTCGAGAAGCACATCGACCGCCGCGTCGACGACATCACCGCCGCATTGAAGGAAGGCTACGCGCAGATCTACATGCTGCGCGGCTGACGCGGTGAGCGGGGGTGCAGGTCGTGGGGTGCTTCGAGCGGGTGACCGGGTTGCCCGCCGGTGCGGGGTGACGCGGTGGTGCGTTATGCGTTGCCGTTGCCGTTCAACGGGCCGAGCAGCCGACGGATCTCCTCGAGCTCGCGGCGCAGCGACGATGGATCCAGCGCGGCAGGCGGCGGCGCCGCGACGATCGCGGTGGTGCTCACCACGGCGCGCGCGGCGGCGCGCGGCTCGACTTCGTCGTGGTCCAGCCGATGGCGCGCACCGTTGATCGTGAAGCCCTGCTCGTAGAGCAGGTCGCGGATGCGGCGGATCAGCAGCACCTCGTGGTGCTGGTAGTAGCGGCGGTTGCCGCGACGCTTCACCGGCTTGAGCTGCGTGAACTCCTGCTCCCAATAGCGAAGCACGTGCGGCTTCACCGCACACAGGTCGCTCACCTCGCCAATCGTGAAATAGCGCTTGGCGGGGATCTGCGGAAGGTCAGACTTGGCTCGGCTGGGTTCCGGCATGGTTGGTCGCTTCGACCATGGCCTTCAGCTTCTGGCTTGCGTGGAACGTGACCACGCGGCGCGCGGTGATCGGAATCTCTTCTCCCGTCTTCGGATTGCGGCCCGGCCGCTGCGGCTTCTCGCGCAGCTGGAAGTTGCCGAAGCCGGAGAGCTTCACGCTGCGGCCTTCCTCGAGCGCCTGGCGGATCTCCTCGAAGAAGCGCTCGACCATGTCCTTCGCCTCGCGCTTGTTGAGGCCGAGCTGCTCGAACAGCAGGTCGGCCAGTTCGGCTTTGGTCAGCGTCATGATGGGCTTTCTTTCGAGTCCTATTGGCGCAGCTCGGCACCGAATCGATCTTCGAGGACACGCCGCAGCGCGCCCACCGCCCCCTCGATCTCGGCGTCCGTCAAAGTACGTTCAGTATCCCGAATAAGCACCAGAATCGCAAGGCTTTTCTTCCCCGGGGGAAGTCCCTTGCCGCGATAGACGTCGAACGGCTGGATCGTGTCGACGTACGGCACGCCCGCGCCGATGAGCGCGTCCTGGATCGTCTGGGCCGGCAAAGCCTCGTCGACCAGCACCGCGAGGTCGCGGCGGACCACCGGGAGCCGGGACACGGGCCTGCCTTCGGGCAACGGCACCGTCGCGAGCGCATCGAGGTCCAGCTCGAACACGATCGGCGCCACCGGCAGCTCGAAGTGGCGCGCGACGCGCGGATGCAGCTCGCCGAGCCAGCCGGCGTCGCGGCCCTCGAGGTTCACCACGGCGCTGCGACCGGGGTGCAGCCACGCGCGCTCCGCGCGGCGCGTCGTCACGCGAAGCGGCGTCGCGAGCGCCTCGAGGTCGCCCTTGACGTCGAAGAAGTCGACGCCGCGCAGCTTCTCGCCCCATTGCTCCGGCGCGACGCCCCCGAACGCGAGGCCGCCGACGCGCATGGGCTGCTGGTCGGCCCGGCCGCCCGCGAACACGCGTCCTGTCTCGAAGATGCGCATGCGCGCGGCCTTGCGGTTGACGTTCGTTCGCAGCACCTCGATCAAGCCGGGCAGGAGCGTCGTGCGCATGACGTCGAGGTGCGCGGCGATCGGGTTCAGCACCTTCACCGGCCTCGCATCCGGATCGATGGCGGCCTCGACGTCGCTCGACACGAAGCCGAACGTGACCACCTCCTGCCAGTCGCGGCCGACGAGCCGGCGTTTCAGCATCGTCGTGGAGCGGTGCGACTCAGGCGCGGCCAGCATGTGCTGCACGTGCGCGGAGGCTCGGGCCGGAATGCGATCGAACCCGTGGATGCGCGCGACCTCCTCGATCAGGTCCTCCTCGATTGCGATGTCGAAGCGATACGAGGGGGGTGTCACGAGGAAGTCGTCGCCGTCGCGACGATGCGGCATGCCGAGGCGGGTGAACACGCTTTCGACCATCGCCGGCGAGATCGCCACGCCGAGAATGCGCTGCGCACGCGACGCCCGAAGGCGGATCGGCGCGCGCGTCGGCAACGCGCCCTTCACGTCGGCCAGCGGACCGGCCTTGCCGCCGCAGATGTCGAGAACGAGCTCGGCCGCGCGATCGACGGCGACCGGTCCGAGCTCCGCGTCGACACCACGCTCGAAGCGATAGCCGGCGTCGCTCACGAAACCGAGGCGGCGCATCTTGCCCTGGATGACCGCGGGATTCCAGAACGCGCCCTCGAGGAGCACGGTCGTGGTCTGGTCGCCGATGCCGGAGTGCTCGCCGCCCATGATGCCCGCGAGGCCGAGCGGCTTCTTCTCGTCGGCCACGAGCAGAAGATCGGGCTCGAGCTTCAGCGTTTCGCCATTCAGAAGCGTCAGCGTCTCGCCTTCGCGCGCGAACCGAACCACGATGCCGCCCTGCACGTGCCGCTGATCGTACGCGTGAAGCGGCTGGCCGAGCTCCAGCATCACGTAGTTGGTAATGTCGACGACGGCGGAGATCGCCCGTATGCCCGAGCGCTCGATGCGCTCCTTCATCCACGCCGGCGTGGGCGCTCGGGGGTCGATGCCCTCGATGACACGCGCGGCGAAGCGCGGGCAGGCGTCCGGATCATCGATGCGAATGCGCGGCGCCACGCCGTGCTCGGCCGCGATCCCCGGTCGCTGCGGTAGCGCGAGCGCGGCCCCGGTGATGGCGGCCACCTCGCGCGCGATGCCGGCAACGGACAACGCGTCGGGGCGGTTCGGAAGCACCTTGAGCGTGATGAGCGCGTCGTCGAGCGCGAGCGCGGCGCGAACATCGGTGCCGACCGCGAGATCGTCGGGCAAGGCGAGCAGGCCGGTGGCGTCGTCGGAAAGGCCGAGCTCGACCGCGGAGCAGAGCATGCCGCGCGACTGCACGCCGCGCATGCTCGTCGACTTGATCACGGTCCCGTCGGGCAGCACGGCGCCTTCGAGTGCGGCGGGCGCGAGCATGCCTGGCGCGGCGTTGGGCGCCCCGCACACGATCTGCAGGCGCTCGCGCGCTCCGACGTCGACCATGGCGACGCGCAGCCGGTCGGCGTCGGGATGCGGCGCGAGCGATTCGATGCGACCGACCACGACGCGCGAGAACGGCGGCGCCGCGCGCTCCACCCCCTCGACTTCGAAGCCCGCCATGGTCAACGCTTCGCACAGCGCCGCGGTATCGAGCGGCGGATCGACCATCGTGCGCAGCCAGCGTTCGGAGAATTTCATGCGTGCCTCACCCGGGCCCTCTCGCGGGGAGAGGGCATGCCACTCATGCGAACTGTTTCAGGAACCGCAGATCGTTCTCGTACCACACGCGCAGGTCGTTCACGCCGTAGCGCAGCATCGCCAGGCGATCCGGGCCCATGCCGAAGGCGAAGCCCTGCCAGCGCTCGGGGTCGATGCCGACGGCGCGCAGCACGTTCGGGTGCACCTGGCCCGCGCCCGAGATCTCGAGCCACCCTTCGCCGAAGCTCATGTCGATTTCCGCCGACGGCTCGGTGAACGGAAAGAACGACGGCCGGAAGCGCACCTTCAGGTCGTCCCGCTCGAAGAAGCGCTGCAGGAACTCCGTGAACATGCCCTTCAGGTCGGCGAACGAGACGTTCTCGTCGATCCAGAGGCCTTCGACCTGATGGAACATCGGCGAGTGCGTCGCATCGCTGTCCACCCGATAGACGCGGCCGGGCGCGATGATCTTGATCGGCGGGGCGTGGGTCTCCATCCAGCGCACCTGAATCGGGGAAGTGTGTGTGCGCAGCACGAGCCCGCCGTCCACGTAGAACGTGTCGTGCATCGAGCGCGAGGGATGGTTCTCCGGCATGTTGAGCGCCGTGAAATTGTGGAAGTCGTCCTCGATCTCGGGACCGTCGGCGACTTCGAAGCCGACCGATCGGAACAGCGTCTCGATGCGCTCGAGCGTGCGGGTGAGCGGATGGAGGGCGCCGACGCCGACGCCGCGCCCGGGCAGCGATACGTCGAGCGCGTCGGCCGCGAGCTGCGCGGCGAGCTTCATCTCCGCAAGCGCCGCGCGGCGCGCGTCGAGCGCGCGCTCGATCTCGCTCTTGGCCGCGTTCACGCGGACGCCAGCGGCAGGGCGATCGCGCGCATCGAGCTTCGCGAGCGCCTTCAGCTGCTCGGTGATCGCGCCGGCCTTGCCGAGGTATCTCGCCTTGGCGTTCTCGAGGGCGGCCGGATCGTCGCACGCGTCGAACTCGGCGCGGGCGCGGTCTACGAGTGCGTTGAGGTCGTCCATCGTCGATTCCCGCGTCCTGCCGCCCTCACGCCGGCCCGGTGCCCGCGGCCGGGCAGACGGCGCCGGGCAGGGCGGTGGAGCGGCTGGGCGAAACGTGCATGCATCAAAAAAAAAGGGAGGCGTTTCACGCCTCCCTCGTTTTGCGGCTCCCGATCAGGCCAGAGAGGCTTTGGCCTGCTCCGCGATCTTGCTAAACGCCGCCTTGTCGTGCACGGCCAGATCGGCCAGCACCTTGCGGTCGATGCCGATCTGCGCCTTGTTGAGGCCCGCGATGAACGCGCTGTAGGTCATGCCGAGCTCGCGCACGGCGGCGTTGATGCGCGCGATCCAGAGCGCGCGGAACTCGCGCTTCTTCTGGCGCCGGTCGCGGTATTGATACTGACCGGCCTTCATCACCGCTTCCTTGGCGATGCGGTAGACGTTGTTGCGCCGGCCGCGATAGCCCTTGGCCTGGTCGATGACCTTCTTGTGCCGCGCGCGGGCGGTCACGCCACGTTTGACTCTTGGCATGTCGTCCGCTCCTTACGCGTAAGGCAGCATGGCCTTGACCGAATCCAGGTTCGTCTCGTGGATTCCGGTGGGGCCGCGGAGCTGCCGCTTGTTCTTGGTCGTCCTCTTGGTGAGGATGTGCCGCTTGCCGGCGTGGGCGCGCTTGACCGAGCCGCTCCCGCGCACGCGGAAGCGCTTCTTCGCGCCCGACTTCGTCTTCATCTTCGGCATGATGCCGTTTCCTTATTTGCTGCCCACGGCGGTGCTCTCCTTGGCCTTGGCGGCGGGTGGAGAGGCTTCGTCGCCTTGCGGCTTACCGGCCTCGGGCTTGTTCGGGTGATGCGGCTTGCTCGCTACGGTCTTCTTCGGGGCCAGCAGCATCACCATTTGCCGGCCTTCCATTCTCGGGAACTGCTCCACCGTGGCGTACGGCTCGAGGTCCGCACGCACGCGCTCGAGCAATCGAACGCCGAATTCCTGGTGCGCCATCTCGCGCCCGCGGAAGCGCAAGGTGATCTTCGCCTTGTCGCCTTCCTGCAGGAAGCGCACGAGATTGCGCAGCTTGATCTTGTAATCGCCCTCGTCCGTGCCGGGGCGGAATTTCACTTCCTTGACCTGGATCTGCTTCAGCTTGAGCTTCGCCTCGTGCTGCTTCTTGGATTCACGGTACTTGAACTTGCCGTAATCCATGATGCGCACGACGGGCGGCTTGGCGGTCGGCGCGATCTCGACGAGGTCGAGCTCGGCTGCTTCCGCTTTTGCCAACGCTTCGGCGATGGGCACGATGCCAAGGGGCTCGTTGTCCGGGCCAACCAGGCGGACCTCCGGTGCATTGATCTCGCCGTTGAGCCGCTGGTGCTGCTTGTCGAATGTCGCTATGTGCTGTTCTCCTGTAATGACAAAAAACGGCCGTCGAATCCCGATCGAAAGCGCGAGAGCCCTCGCGTGAGAGGGCGTCAACGACGCTTCGCCACCTCCTCCTGGAGGCGCGCCAGCAAGGCCTCGAGGGTCATCGCCCCCAGGTCCTCGCCGCCACGGGTCCGCACGGCCACGGTCCTAGCCTCCATCTCCTTGTCGCCCACGATGAGCTGGTAAGGAAGCTTCTGGAGGCTATGTTCTCGGATTTTATAGGTAATTTTCTCATTCCGCAAATCGGATATGGCCCTGATTCCGGCCGACCTCAAGGCCGCAGTGACCTGTTCCGCATAGGTTTTCTGGCGGTCGGTGATGGTGAGCACGGCCGCCTGCACCGGAGCGAGCCAGAGCGGCATGGCGCCGGCGTGGTTCTCGATGAGGATGCCGATGAAGCGCTCCAGCGAGCCCACGATCGCCCGGTGGAGCATGACCGGCACCTTGCGCGTGTCGTCGTGGTCGACGTATTCGGCGCCCAGGCGGCCTGGCATCTGGAAGTCGACTTGCATGGTGCCGCATTGCCACGAGCGGCCGATCGAGTCCTTCAGGTGGTACTCGATCTTCGGCCCGTAGAACGCGCCTTCGCCCGGCAGCTCGGTCCACTGCACGTTGCACGCACGAAGCGCATCCCGGAGCGCGTTTTCCGCGCGCTCCCAGGTGGCGTCGTCACCCAGGCGCTTTTCCGGCCGCAGCGCGATCTTGATGTCGACGTCGTCGAAGCCGAAGTCGCGATAGACCTCGAGCGCCTGCTCGTTGAACGCGGTGCACTCCGGCTGGATCTGCGCCTCGGTGCAGAAGATGTGGCCGTCATCCTGCGTGAAGCCGCGCACGCGCATCAGGCCGTGCAGCGCCCCGGAAGGCTCGTTGCGATGGCAGGCGCCGAACTCGCCGTAGCGCAGCGGCAGGTCGCGGTAGCTGCGCAGATCGGCGTTGAAGATCATGACGTGACCGGGGCAGTTCATCGGCTTCAGCGCGAAGTCGCGCTTCTCCGACTCGGTCGTGAACATGTTGTCCTTGAAGTTCTGCCAGTGCCCGGACTTCTCCCACAGCGAGCGGTCGAGGATCTGTGGCCCTTTCACTTCCTGGTAGCCGTTCTTCTGGTACGCCTTGCGCATGTATTGCTCGACCTGCTGCCATATCGACCAGCCCTTGGGATGCCAGAAGACGAGGCCTGGCGCGATGTCCTCCATGTGGAAGAGATCGAGCTGGCGACCGAGCTTGCGGTGGTCGCGCTTTTCCGCTTCCTCGATGCGCCTGAGATAGGCATCGAGGTCCTCCTTCTTCGTCCACGCGGTGCCGTAGATGCGCTGGAGCATCTCGTTGCGCGAATCGCCGCGCCAATAGGCTCCGGCGACCTTCATCAGCTTGAACACCTTCAGCTTGCCGGTCGACGGCACGTGCGGTCCGCGACACAGGTCGGTGAACTTGCCCTCCGCGTAGAGCGAGATCGGCTCGTTCGACGGGATCGACGCGATGATCTCGGCCTTGTAGTGCTCGCCGAGACCTTCGAAGTACTTCACCGCGTCGTCGCGTGCCATGACACTGCGCACCACCGGCTCGTCCTTTCTGGCGAGCTCGGCCATCTTGCTCTCGATCGCCGCCAGGTCTTCGGGCGTGAAGGGACGCTTGTAGCTGAAGTCGTAGTAGAAGCCGTCCTCGATCACGGGACCGATGGTGACCTGCGCTTCGGGAAACAGCTCCTTGACCGCGTACGCGAGCAGATGGGCGGTGGAGTGGCGCAGGACCTCGAGGCCTTCGGGATCCCGGTCCGTGACGATCGCGAGCGACGCGTCGCGGTCCATGCGATACGAGGTGTCGACGACCTTGCCGTCCACCTTGCCGGCGAGCGCGGCCCTGGCGAGGCCGGGCCCGATGGAGGCGGCGACTTCGGCGACGGTGACCGGCGCGTCGAAATGCTTCACGGCGCCGTCGGGCAATCGGATGTCGGGCATGAGATTCACTCCCCAGAAACGAAAAAAGTGCGGTCGAGGCCGCACTTTTCAGTTGTCCGGGGACGAACACCCTCGGGCGTGCGAGCTCTCGCCGTCGCTACCGTGACTCCCAACGCGTTCGCGGTGTCATAACCATGCGCTTTCCGATTCCGGCAGCCCGCGGAGCGCGCCGCCGCACCTTTCCGAGGTCCTGTATCTCTGGTAGGCGCGATTGGACTCGAACCAACGACCCCCACCATGTCAAGGTGGTGCTCTAGCCAGCTGAGCTACGCGCCTGCGAGCGCAGGATTATACGGGAGTCAGGCATCGTCATCCAGCCACTGCCTCACTTCGCGCTTCAGCACCTTGCCGTAATTGCTCTTCGGCAGCGCATCGACGAACCGGTACGCGCGCGGCCGCTTGAAGCGCGCGATGCGCTCGAGGCATAGCTGGTCGAGAGTCGCTTCGTCGACGGACGCGCCGGCGCGCCGCACGATGAATGCCACGACTTCCTCGCCCCATTCCGGATGCGGCCGGCCGACCACGCAGGCCTCCTCGACGCCGGGATGCGCCATCAGCGCTTCCTCGACCTCGCGCGGATAGACGTTCGAGCCGCCGCTGATGATGAGGTCCTTCGAGCGGTCCTTCAGCGTGAGGAATCCATGCGCGTCGAGCGCGCCGACGTCGCCGGTCCACAGCCAGCCGTCACGCAGCGTCGCCGCGGTCGCGTCGGCATTGTTCCAGTAGCCGCGCATCACGGTGTCGCCCCGCACGACGATCTCACCTGAATCGCCGACAGGCGCGTCGCGGCCTTCCGCGTCGACGACGCGCACCTCCACGACGCTTTGGGGGATGCCTACCGACCCGAGGCGCGCCCGGTAGTCGGGACGCGAACGATCCGCGTGTTGCTCTCGCGACAGCACGGTGATGGTCATCGGGCTTTCGCCCTGACCGTAGATCTGCACGAAGCGATCGCCCATGACGTCGAGCGCGCGCAGGATGTCGGCGACGTACATCGGGCCGCCGCCGTAGACGATCGTCCTGACGGCGTCGGGCGGCAGTGCGCGCGTCGCGGCGCGCTCGACCAGTCGCTTCACCATCGTCGGCGCCGCGAACGCCGTCGCGTTGCGATGGTGCGCCGCGAGCGCGAGGAACTCGTCCGCATCGAAGGTGCCGGATTCCGGGATGACATGCCGCGCGCCGGCCAGCACGTTGGGAAAGTTGTACAGACCCGCGCCGTGCGACATGGGCGCGGCGTAGATCGCCGCATCGTGCGCGCGGGCCGCATCGACGTCGGCGAAATAGCACAGCGTCATCGCGTGCAGGTTGCGGTGCGTGAGCATGACGCCCTTGGGGCGGCCCGTCGTGCCCGAGGTGTAGAAGAGCCACGCGACGTCATCCGCGTGCGCCTGGTCGAGCGGCCATTGCGGCCCGGCGACGAGCCGCTCGTACTCGCGGCTGCCGAGCTCGATCATGTGCGCGCGTGCATCGATCGGCACGAGGCCATCGGAGACGAACAAGGCGGCACTGCCGCTGTTCTCGACGATATACGCGAGCTCGCGAACGTGCAGCTTGTGATTGATCGGCACGACGGCGAGTCCGGCAATCCACGCCGCGTACATGACTTCCAGGTACTCGGGGCAGTTGCGCGCATAGAGCGCGACCCGATCGTGGCGCTTCACGCCGAGCGTCGTGCGCAGCGACGCGGCAAGCCCGCACGCACGCCGCGCGAGCGTGCGATAGTCGTGCAGCACGCGCGTGCCGTGCACGATCGCGGGCGCTTCGCCGCGCGCGAGCGCGGTGCGGACGAGCAGCCGCGCCAGGTTCACGTCGCAGGCTCCTGCGAGCCGTCGGGATCGGCATGGCGGCTCGCCATCTCCTTCAACGTGCGCAGCGTATCGGCTTCCGCGGCCGGCTTGTCGCGACGCCAGCGCGCGATGCGCGGAAAGCGCGTCGCGACGCCGCTCTTGTGACGCGGGGAGACCTGCAGCCCCTCGAATGCGAGCTCGAACACCTGGATCGGCTCGACGCGGCGCACCGGGCCGAAGCGCTCGAGGGTATGGCTGCGGATCCAGCGATCGACCTCGCGGATCTCCTCGTCGGAAAGTCCCGAGTAGGCCTTGGCGAACGGGACGAGCGAGCCGTCGTCGTCGCGTACCGCGAACGTGTAGTCGGTGAGCAGCGACGCGCGACGTCCGCTGCCGGGCTGCGCGTAGACGAGCACGGCGTCGATCGTATACGGGTCGATCTTCCATTTCCACCACGGCCCGCGCGCGCGACCGACACCGTACGGGGCGTCCCGGCGCTTCAACATGACGCCTTCGGCGCGCATCTCGCGCGACCGCTCGCGCGCGGACTCGATCGCCGTCCAATCGACGGCGTCGATGCGCGGTGAAAGCAGGAGCCGTGGCGGCAACGGCAGCAGCGCCTCGAGTCGCGCGCGGCGCTCGCGCAGCGGCAGCGCGCGGATGTCCGCGCCTCGATCCTCGAGCAAGTCGTACGCGAGAAGCACCACGGGCACGTCGCGCATGAGTCGCGCGGACGGAAGCTTGCGGTTGAGACGTTGCTGCAGCGAGGCGAACGGCAGCGGGCGCGTGGCGGCATCGGCCCAGGCGAGCAGCTCGCCGTCGATCACGGTCCCGGCGGGCAACGCGCGCGCCGCATCGACGATCTCGGGGAACGACGCGCTCACGAGCTCTTCGCCACGCGACCACAGGCTCGCACCGTCCTCGCGCACCACGAGCTGAGCGCGAATGCCGTCCCATTTCCACTCGGCCTGCCAGTCCGCGATGTCGCCCAGCGCCGCCGGCGCATCCTGCAGCGCGTGCGCGAGGAAAAACGGATACGGGCGGTGCGCCGTCGCACCGTCGCGCGCGGCCCCGTGCAGCCACTCGACGAACGCGTCCGAGGGCGACCATTCGCCGATCAGGCGATGCGCGACGTCGGCCACCGGCAAGCCGTGCACCTGCGCCAGCGCGCGGTACACGAGTTGCCGCGCCGCGCCCACGCGAAAGGCGCCGGTGAGAAGCTTGCCGAACACGAAGCGCTCGTCGCGGTCCAGGCGGCCCCACGCGGCGCGAAGGCGTGCCTGGACCTCGGGCGAAGGCAGGCCCGCCAACGGCGCGATCTCCCCCTCGACCCAGGCGGCGAGCGACCGGTCGTCGCGCTGCGTGGGCGGCGGCAGCAGCAGAGAAACCGTTTCGGCGAGATCGCCCACCGCGGCGTAGCTCGCTTCGAACAGCCATTGCGGCACCGTCGACGCGCCGAGCGCTGCGGCCACGAGGTCGCGCGTGCCGACGATGCGCTTGAGCTTGCGGCCGGTCAGGAAGTACGTCGCCCACGCGACGTCGGCGGCGGGTGCCGAAGCGAAGTACGCGGCGAGCGCGCCGATCTTGGCGTTCGTCTTGGTGCTGGCGTCGAGCGCGAGATACAGGTCGGTGAAGCCGCGCATCGCTCAGCGATGCGTCCAGAGCCAGAGCCCGCCCACGAGGAGGGGCTGGTGGACGAGGTAGACGATCAGGCTGTGGCGCCCGAGAAAGGGCATTGCGCCGGGCAGCCGGGCAAACGGGGCGAGCACCCGCGGTCCGGCGTGCAACAGCGCTTCGCCGAGCGCGACGCCGATGAATACCACGCCTGCCCACGGAAACAGTGGAACGTAATCCTCGGTGGGCGGCTTGTGTGTCATGAATCCGAGCCAGCCGAGCGCGCGACCATCGAATGCGGGATGCGAGAAGAAAACGCCGGCGGCGATCACCGCGGCGCCGACGACCATTGCGGCGCGCGGATGACCGACGAGCGGGCGCGCCAGGAGGAGCGACACCACGATCGCGTGCAGCACGCCGAACCAGATGAAGCGCTGCGGAAACGCGGCGTAGCTCGCGAGGCTCACGAGCAGCGCCGCGCCGCCGATCGCCACGAGGTGAGTGACGAAGCGACGTGGCGCATCGACGCGCCGCGATGCGAGCACGAGGCTCACGCCTGCGAGCGCGAGGAAGCTCCCCAGTATGGCCGCGCGCGCGGCGAGCCAGCGCACATCGTGCTCGAAATCGAACGACGCGAATCCGAACCAGCGCAGGTCGAAGCAGAAGTGATACGCGATCATCGCGACGATCGCGAGGCCGCGGAGCGCGTCGAGGCCGACGATGCGCCCGGGCATCGTCGTCCCGCGGACGCGCGGCTGCGGGCGCCCTTTGGCGATGTTCAACGCGGACCGTGCCATGTCACGTGGACGGAGCCGTCGCTCGAGGCCGGGCCGAGCGCCCGCAGCGCGATCAGTGCCGGGGCCGGCAGCGTCGGTGCCGGTGTCAGCGTTGCGTCGACGGCGAGGTCGTTGCCCTGAGCGCGAACCTCGCCCGCGAGTGCGACGTCACCGCCGCGATTGCGCAACGCGACCGTCATGCCGCCCGCGCCGGGACGCGCGTTCGCCTCCACCGTGCCGAGATCGACCGTTACGCCGGCGAGCGCCACGCTTGCCCGGTCCCAGCGCAGATCGATTGCGCCGTCGACATGCGTGCCGTCGGTGCGAAACGACGGCGCATCGGCCACGATCGTCCCGCCGAAGCGGGGCACGGGCGGATGCGTCCACGCCGTCGTCACAGCGCCGGCGGGGACTTCCACGTGAAGCCCCGAGAACGCGAGAGTGTCATCCCGCGCGTCGATCACGCCGCGCGCCGTCGCGCGCTCGTCCGGCACGAGCTCGACCGACAGCGCGCCGCGCAGCGCGGCGGCGACGCCGACCCGCCATGAAACCGGGATGCGCCAGGCGCCGTGCGCGTCGGCGAGCATGCCGCTGCCCTGCCACACGGTTCCGCGCGCGTCGGCGAGCCGCACGGCGTCGTTCGTCATGGCCGCGATGCGGGCGTCGAGCAGCGTGGCCGGCGCGAGGCATGCGAATGCGATCACGAGCAGCACGAGCGCCGCCAGCGCGAATCCGGCACGCAGTCGCATGCTATCGCCCGAGCGCGAGCTCCGCGCGCACGGTGCCGGGCTCGACCCGTGCCGTCACGCGTGCCTCGATCACGCGAAGGCGATCCGTCTTGGCGAGGTCATCGAGCAGCGCGACCAGCGCGTCGAACGGAACCGCGCCCAGCAGGACCGACACGCGATCGTCGCGCACGTCGATCTGGCTCGCCGCGGCGCGCAAGCCGCGCGCGTCCAGCGCGCGCTCGACCGCCGCGCGCGCATCGGTTGAGGCTGGCTCCACGGTGCCGCTGCTGCGCTGAGGCGCCGCATAGTGCTGCAGCACGGCGAGCGTCGCGCGATCGCGTGCGAGCGACTCGCGCGTGCGCGCGGTGTCGCGTGCGAGAGGTTGCCACGCGATCGCGTACAGCACGGCCAGCATCACGATCAGCGCGCCCCAGCGCAGCAGCAGTCGCTCGCGCGGCGACGCGCCGTCCCACGCGCTCGTCACGGACGCGGGCAGCAGGGTCATGGCGTCGAGGTCAGGCGCAGGCGCGTGCCGGCCGCCGTTTCGGCCTGCAGGACGGCGACGCCCTGGTCGGTGAGCGCGCGATCGATGCGCGCAAGACGCGCGGCATCGACCTTCGCGAGGTCGAGCGTCCACGCGCCATCGCCGTAGACGGCGCTCTTCAGCGTGCCGGGCGGAAGCTCGGCGAGCGCCGGTGTGGCTTGCGCGAGCAGCGGCAGCGCGTCACCCGGCGCGAGCAGACCCGCGCGATGCCGCGCCTCGGCATGCTGGCGCACGAGCGCCGATGTCGCGGCCGCGGGCGTGGTCGCGTCGCTCACGCCCGCGTCGCGTGCGAGCGCGACGGTGGCACGACCGACACGCCAATCCTCCACGCGATACGTGATCCATTGGACGAACGTTGCCCCGACGTGCAGCGCGAGCGCGAGTCCCGCGATCGCGATCGCGGGACGGAACCACTGCACGAGCGAGCTTCGTTCCGCGGCCGCGCCGGCGCGCAGCGGTGCGCGCCAGTCGGGCGCTGCCGCGAAGCGCTCCTCGGACGCGTACGACCATCGCCAGGCGGGCGCGACCCTGAGCGGCACGCCGGCGGCCTCGGCGTAACGGGCCAGCACGATGCGATCGGCCTGCAGCGCAGCGCGAAGGGTTTCGGGCGCTGCGCCGGCGCGACGCGCCTGCGCAAGCGCCGCGGTGAGCTCCGCCGGGAACACCTGCTCGTCGAGCGTCACGGCGAAGGCGCCGCTCGGCGTGCGCACGAAGCCGTCACCGGCCGCAGAGGCGTACAGCGTCCAAGTGCCATCGTCGGGTGTGAGCGCCGCTTCGGGAACGACGCGCTCGAACATCGGCGCGAGCGCGTCGATGAGCGCCCGGCCCGCTACAGCGGCGTGCACGCGACCATCGGCAGCCTGCACCGATGCGGCGATGCGCGGTGGATCGTCGGTGGCCGCGAGCTGATCTTCCAGCGCGTAGGCGACGGCGTCGTTGAGGCGCTCGGGCGGCAGCGGCGGAAGATTCAACGTGATCAATCGCGCGCGGGATGCCGCGATCACCGCCTCGCGACGCTGCGCCGCGGGCCACGCGGACGGCACGTCGCGTCCTTCGCGCAGGCGCGTGCCGTCGCTGCTGAAGAGCGCCCACGCGTCGGCGCGATCCGCAACGGGCGGATCGGACAGCAGGATGCGAAGCACGGTGCTCATGGCGGGGTAAGTGTAGCGTGCGCTATTCCAGCGTTTGCCAGACGACCACCGGCCATGCGCCCTGGACGCGCTTCAGGAGCGCGCGCGCTTGCGCGACCGCGTCGCCCTGGTGCGCGCGCACCGTGACCACGAAGTAGCTGCTCGACACCGAGAACGCGCGCTCGTCGTCGATGACCGCGCCCTGCGGGAGGCGGCTGCGGAAGTCGCTGACGCTCGTGAAGGGCCGCGTCACGCGCTCGCTGACGAGACCGCCCAGCGCATCGTCGGTGACGCCCGAGAGCGAGGCCGCGAGCACCGCCGCAGGCGCGGTGTTGACGTTCAGCGCCGTTCCCTGAGGCAGAGCCGTCACGTAGGGCAGGAGACGCGCAACCGAGGCTTCGTCGAAGCCGCGCACCGCGGCCAGCTCGCGCGCGCGAAGAAGCGGCGCGTGGGCGGGAAGATAGGGGCTCGGCTGCCGGGCATACCAATCGTCGGCGGCGCTCGCGGCACGCGGATTCGCGCCGATCCAGTCGGCGAGCGCGTCGAGCACGGCGGCCGGGACGCCGACGCGCGCGCACAACCGCGCGAGCCGCGCTCGCTCGAGGTCGCCCTGCGTGCCGGCTGCGCCAAGGTTCACGTTGAGCAGACCCTGCGCGTCGACGATGCTGCCTTCGACCGAGCCGCGCTCGAGCGGCGTGGGCGGCAGCGGCAGTGCCCAGGGCTCGCCGAGATAGTCGATCGTGCCGCGGCGCGCGTCGTCGAAGAGGATCTCGCGCGTCCATTGCACGCCGGCGAGCGCGAGCGACTGCGCCTGCACCTGATCGTTGCGAGCCGAGACGCTCGCGAACCAGCGTTGCTGTTGCGCGGCGATCGCCATCGCAACCGTCGCCGCGAGCGCCGCGACCACCATGGCGACGATCACGGCGGCGCCGCGCGCGTGACGCGCAGAGGCTCTCATCGCAGCGCGAACCATCGCTCGATGGACACGCCGTCGGCAAGGCGCAGCTCGACCTTCACCGCACGCGGCAGGTCGTCGTCCGGACGCAGCGGCCAGCGATCCGACCAGCGACCATCGGCGGCGAGGGCAAGCACGTGGAAGCCGGCGATGCCGTCGAGGAGCGCGTACACGACCGGCGCGCTGTTCGCGACATTGTCGAGCTGGGGCCAGAACAGGACTTCGAGCGCTCCGTCGCGCAGGCGATAGCCGATGCGCTGACCCTGCATGCCGGGCTCGACCGCGAACTCCGGACCCGCGCGCGAGAAGACGATAGCGTCGTTGCCGGCGGCGTCGACGGGAAGCGAGGAGAACGCCGCCTCGAGGCGATCGCCATGTCGCGACGCGCGCGGAACGGCCTGCCGCAGATCCGCTTCGAGGCGCGTGAACACCATGTCGAGCGCGCGCCAGCGCGCGCTCTCCTCGGCGAGCTGCGCCTCGCCGCCCGTCATTGCCGCCGTGCCGCGGTACGCCAGCACCGCGACGATGGCGAGGATCAGCAGCGCGACCAGCGCCTCGACCAGCGTGAAGCCGCGCGCGTTCATGGCGCCGCCGATTGCGCGATGAAGCCCGTGAGGTGCGCGAGCGCGTAGTCCGGCGCATCCGGCTGCGCGACCACGACTTCGATCTTGCGAAACGCGGGGTTCGGCGTCGTGCTGATCGTCTCGCTGAACGCGAACACGCGACCGGCCTGCGTGGCGGTGCCCTCGCGTCGGCCTGGCGCCGGCCACGGGGACTCGATGGTGGCGAGCGCAATGCGGTTCTGTGCGATCCACAGCGCGAGCGTGCGCTGCTTCAACGCGACGGCGCTGTCGGTCGCCTGGGCCAGCGCACGCAGGCCGGCCGTGAGCGCCACCGCGATGATCGCGAGCGCGACGAGGATCTCGACCAGCGTGAAGCCGGCCGCTCGGCGCACCCTGCGAGCATTCACGGCGCGATCGTCTGCGCGGCGCCGACCGTCACGCGATTGAGCGGATCGAGCGCGACGTCGACTTCCGCCGTCGGCGCGACCAGCGCATACGCCGACGGCTCGTTGCGGCCGGACGGGCGCAGCGGCACGATGACGTTGGGCGCGAGCCGCCGTCCTGCATAGCTCACCGAGGCGACCTCCATCGTCTCGGGCAGCGTGCGCGGCGCCAGCACGTCGTCTCCGCGCACGAGCGACCATGTCGTGGCATCGTCGTTGCGGCGCCAGAAGCGGATGGCGCGTCCCGCGGCATCGACGCCGAGCGTCTCGTTGCGCACTTGCGCGCGCTGCGCGGCGTACTCGAGGGCGCCGCCGAATCGCTGCGCCTCGCGCCGCAGCGCGCCACGCTCGTCGCTGCCGATCGTCGCCACGGCGACGCCGGCTGCGATGGCGAGGATCAATACGACGACGAGGATCTCGATCAGCGTGAAGCCGGCGCTGTCGCGCATCAAAGGTCCCACGAGCCGACGTCCGCGTCGGCGCCCGTGCCGCCCGGCTGGCCGTCCGCGCCGTAGCTCATCACGTCGACCTCTCCCTTGAGGCCGGGATTCAGGTACTGGTAAGGCCGGCCCCACGGATCCTTCGGCAGCTTCTCGAGATAGCCGTTGGGCTTCCAGTTGGGCGGAATGGGCGGTTGCTCGGGCTTCGTCACGAGCGCCTGCAATCCCTGCTCGGTGGTCGGATAGCGCTGGTTGTCCAGGCGATAGAGCTTGAGCGCCTGCATGATCGCCGCGATGTCGCTCTTCGCCGCGACGGCGCGTGCCTCGTCGGGCCGTTCCAGCACGCGCGGCACCACGAGCGCGGCCAGCACGCCGAGGATCACGATGACGACCATGATCTCGATCAGCGTGAATCCGCCATGGCGAAGGCGCGGGCGTATGAGCATCGGGCCATTATAATCAGAGGCATGCGCCGCGCGCTTCTCGCTTTGCTGGGCCTTGCGCTGATCGCCGGGGCCGCGGTTGCCGCCCTGGCATGGCACGGGTATCACGCGCCGCTCCCGCTGCCGCGTGCGCCGTACGACTTCGAGGTGCGCGCGGGCACGACGCTCGCTGGCGTTGCACATCAGCTCGGCGACGCCGGTGTGCTGCGTTATCCGCTCGCGCTCGTCGCGCTCGCGCGCGTGCAGCACGTCGATCGCTCGATCAAGGCGGGCAGCTACGAGATCGACGCCGGCATCACGCTGCCGCAGCTCCTCGCCAAGCTCACGCAGGGCGACGTCACGCAGACCGCGCTCACCATCGTGGAGGGCACGACGTTCGCCGACCTGCGACGCGCGCTGCGCAGCAATCCGCACGTCGCGAAGACCGTGATCGACCTGCCGGATGGCGAGCTCCTCGCGCGCGTCGGTGCCGACGAGTCGAGTCTCGAAGGGATTTTTTTCCCCGACACGTACTTCTTCGCGGCCGGCAGCAGCGACCTCGCGCTGCTGAAGCGTGCGCATCGGGCACTCGAGGCGCGGCTCGCGGCGGCGTGGGAAACTCGTGCCGGGGACCTGCCCCTCGCGACGCCGTACGAAGCGCTGATCCTCGCATCCATTGTCGAGAAGGAGACGGGCGCACCCGCTGACCGGCCGCTCGTCGCCTCGGTGTTCGTGAACCGGCTGCGCCGCAACATGCGACTTCAGACCGATCCCACCGTCATCTACGGCCTGGGAGAGCGCTTCGACGGCAACCTGCGCAAGCGCGACCTCGAGACCGACACGAGCTACAACACGTACACGCGCGACGGCCTCCCGCCGACGCCGATCGCCCTGCCGTCGCAGGCGTCGCTCGACGCCGCGACGCATCCGGCGCCGACGAGCTACCTGTACTTCGTGTCGCGCGGCGACGGCACGTCCGTGTTCTCGTCCAATCTCGCCGACCATACGCGCGCGGTGAATCGCTATCAGAAAGCTCAGCGCCCATGACGCCGCGCGGCCGCTTCATCACGCTCGAGGGCATCGACGGCGCCGGCAAGAGCACCCACGCGGCGTGGATCGTCGAGACGCTGCAGGCCCGCGGCCATACGGTGGTCGCCACGAGGGAGCCTGGCGGCACGCCGCTCGGCGAAGCGCTGCGCGAGCTGCTGCTGCGAGAGACCATGAGCCACGACGCCGAGGCGCTCCTCGTCTTCGCCGCGCGTGGAGAGCACGTCGAGACGGTCATCCGGCCGGCGCTCGCGCGCGGTCACTGGGTCGTGTGCGATCGCTTCACGGACGCGACGTACGCCTACCAGGGCGGCGGTCACGGCGTATCGCGCGAATGGATCCGCGCGCTCGCGCAGCACGTGCACGGCGATTGCAACCCCGACCTCACGCTGCTCTTCGACGTTCCGAGCACGGTGTCGCGCGCGCGCCTCGATCGCGCCCGCAGCGAGGGCCGCGCGCTGGACAAGTTCGAGCTCGAGGCGCAGGCCTTCTTCGACCGCGTGCGCGAGGCTTATCTCGAGCTCGCCACGCGCGAGCCGGCGCGTTTCGCGGTAATCGATTCGACGCAACCGCTTGCCGACGTGCGCGAGCGCATCGGCAGGGTGCTCGGCGGCGCGTGAGCGAGGCGATCACGTGAGCGAGGACGAGCCGATCGTCGAGGCGCGCGCAGCGCCTGCGCTGCTACCCTGGATGGAGCCGGTGGCGCGCGACATGCTGGCGCGACGCGCGCGCTGGCCGCACGCGCTGCTGATCAGCGGCGCCGAGGGCATCGGCAAGCGCGAGCTCGCACGCGTCTTCGCGCAGGCGCTGCTGTGCGAGTCGCCGACGCCGGAAGGCTTCGCCTGCAATCGCTGCGCGAGCTGCCACTACGTCGTCGCGGGCCAGCATCCGGATCTGCGCGAAGTCGAGCCCGTGGACGTCGACGAGGACGGCGTCGCGACGCCCGTGGAATGGATCGTGGTCGAGAAGATCCGCGCGCTCACCGAGTGGGTGCAGCTCAGCAGCCATCGGCGCATCGGCAAGGTGGCGATCCTCGCCCCCGCCGAGCGCATCAAGACCGAAGCCGCCAATGCGCTGCTGAAGACGCTGGAAGAGCCGCCGCCCGCGACCTACCTGATCCTCGTATCGCACCAGCCGGGACGCCTCCTCCCGACGATCGTGAGCCGCTGCATGCGGCTCGCCCTGCCGCGCCCACCCGCGCAGGCAGCGCTGCAATGGCTCGAATCGCGGAAGGTGCGCGACGCGCAGACGCTGCTCGCGCTGGCTGACGGCGCCCCGCTGCGCGCGCTTGCGCTCGCCGACGCCTCCTACCAGGCGGAGCGCACCGCGTGGCTCACGGCACTCGCCACCCCGCGCACGCTGTCGCCGCTCACGCTTTCGGCACGCATCGATGCAGCGCCGCGCGACGAGCGCAAGGCGCGCCTTGCCGCCGCGGTGGATTGGCTGATCGCCTGGACCGCCGACATCGCGGCCGTGGCCACCGGCGCCGGGGTGGTTCACAACGTCGACTTCGCCGACCGCGTCACCGCCTTGGCACGCTCGGTGGCACGCATTTCGCTCTTTCGCTATCATCGGGCGCTGCTGCAGCAGCGTGCCGTCCTCTCCCACCCGCTGCAGCCGCGCCTTGTCGCCGAGGCGCTGCTCATCGACTACAAGGGCCTGTTCGACTAGATGGCGCAGAAGAACTCCGGAGCTCCTGGCAATGCCGCCATGCCGCGTCCCGGCGTCCTGTCGCTCAACATCCGGGAGAAAGCGGCGCTCTACGCGGCGTACATGCCGTTCCTTCGTGGCGGCGGCATCTTCATCCCCACCTCGCGACAGTACGCGCTCGGCGAGGAGGTGTTCATGCTCCTGTCGCTGATGGACGATCCCAACCGCATCGCCGTCCAGGGCAAGGTCGTGTGGATCACGCCCGAGGGCGTGCAGGGCAATCGCACGCAGGGCATCGGCGTGCAGTTCACGCAGGACGAGACCGGCGCTTCGGCCAAGGCGACCATCGAGAAGATCCTGAGCGAGAACCTCGCGTCGACGCGGCCGACGCATACGATGTAGTCCTTGTTCGTCGATTCGCACTGCCATCTCGATTTTCCGGAGCTTCGCGCCGAGCTGCCCGCGGTGCTCGACGCCATGCGCGCCAACGCGGTGACGCATGCGCTCGTCGTCGCGGTGGACGAGGCGGGATGGCCGAGCGTGCATGCGCTGGCGGCGGAGCACGACAATCTCTACGCGAGCGTGGGTGTCCACCCCGACTATCCCGACGTCGAGGAGCCGACCGTGGAGCGGCTGGTCGCGAAGTCGCGCGAGCCGAAGATCGTGGCCATCGGCGAAACCGGCCTCGACTACTATCGACAGACCGGGGACCTCGAATGGCAGCGCGAGCGCTTTCGCACGCACATCCGTGCCGCGCGCGCATGCGGGCTGCCGCTGATCGTGCACACGCGCAGCGCTGCGGCGGACACGCTGCGCATCATGCGCGAGGAAGGCGCCGGCGAGGCGGGCGGCGTGATGCACTGCTTCACCGAGACGTGGGACGTGGCGAGCGCGGCGCTCGACCTGGGCTTCCACATCTCGTTCTCGGGCATCGTGACGTTTCGCAACGCGGCGGACCTGAAGGAGGTGGCGAAGCGCGTCCCGCCGGAGCGGCTCCTCATCGAGACCGACAGCCCGTACCTCGCGCCGGTGCCGTTTCGCGGCAAGCGTAACCAGCCTGCCTACGTGCGTCACGTCGCCGAGGAGGTCGCGCGCCTGCGCGACGTGCCGCTCGAGACGATCGCGACGATCACCACGCAGAACTTCTTCCGCCTCTTCGGGATTCCGGTTCACTGATGCGTTCCATCTCGCGCGCCATCCTGCTCGCCTGCCTGCTGATCGTCCCGCTGTGCGCCGGCGCGCAGGCGCTCCTCGACGAGCTCGTCGCAGCGGTCGCCAACGACCGTGCCGACGAGGTGCGCAGCCTGCTCGCGCGCGGACTCGACCCGAATTCGGTCGATTCGCACGGCAATCCGCTCCTCCTGATCGCCTCCGGCAACGGCAGCGCGGCGACGGTCGATGCGCTGCTCGCGGCGAAGGCGAAGGTCGACGTCGCGAATGCGTACAACGACACGCCGATGCTGGTTGCGTCGATCAAGGGCTACACGGACGTCGTGCGGCGCCTGCGCGCGGCGGGCGCGTCGCTCGATCCGCCCGGCTGGACGCCGCTCATCTACGCGGCCACGGGCGGGCACGAGGCGCTCGTGCGCTATCTGCTCGATCAGGGCGCGAACATCAACGCGGCGTCGCCCAACGGCACGACGGCACTGATGATGGCGGTGCGCGAGCATCGGGTCGACGTCGCGCGGCTCCTGCTGTCGCGCGGGGCCGACGTGACGCGTCGCAACGACGCGGGACTGACCGCGCTCGCGTACGCCGAGCAGGGCAATGAAAAGGAGCTCGCCGCGCAACTGCGCGCGCGCGGCGCGCGCTGACGAGGGCTTACGGTCCGCCGCTCTCGGCGGGGGCGAGCAGCGCGTCCGGCGCGGGATCGACCGTCGGCGGCTGCAGGGGCGCTGCCGTCGCGCTCTCGATCATCGTCGGCACGAGCGTCGGCAGCACGCCCACGAGCCTTCGCGCGCCGTCGAAGCGCTTCTTCCAATAGCCTTGCGACAGCGTGGCGATCTCGACTTCGCCGCCGGTCGACGGCGCGTGGATGAACCGGTTGTCGCCGAGATACAGGCCCACGTGCGAGAAGGCGAAGCGCCGGGTGTTGAAGAACACGAGATCCCCGGGCTTGAGCTCGGCCATGGACACCTTGTCCCCGAGGCGACTCATCTCGCGCGACGTGCGGGGGAGTGTCGTGCCGGTGACCTGCTGGAAGACGTAGCGTATGAGGCCGCTGCAATCGAGCCCGCGGTCGGGCGTCTCGCCGCCGAAGCGGTAATCGACCCCGATCATGCCGAGCGCGAAGAGCGCGATGTCTTGCGCGCCCTGCCAGACCTTGGCGGCGGCGGCCGTCGCCGAAGCGCGGGCCGTCGCTGCGATCGACGCATGATCGCCGCGCGCCGGCGCGGCGGCCGCCGGCGGCAGCAGCACGAGGCCGCACAGCGCCAGCACGGCGGCACGCGTGCGCACGGCCCGTCTCATGCCTTTGTCATACATGGGCCGGCATTGTGTCAGATTTGCCGGCGCCGTCAAATCGCGATCACCCGCCGGTGCCGGCCGGGCGTCGCCGCTTGACCTTCGGTGCCGGCCGGGGAATCGGGTGCTCGGCGGCTCGCCGGCGCCGCACGGCCTTCGGGTCGGCCAGGAGCGGCCGCAGCAGCTCGAGCCGGTCGCCGTCGCGCAGCGGCGTGTCGGGACTCGCGCGCTGCCCGTGGATCGCGTAGGACAGCGTCGCGTCGGCGATGCCGAGGCGGCCCGGCAGGCCGGATAGGCGCACGGCATCCGCCACGACGGCGCCGGCCGCAAGCTCCAGATGCACGCTTTCCTCGACGCCCGGTGCCGCGTAGGCCACCTGCACTCGCATCAGGCGCCCGCGCGATACACGGTGTCGGCCCGGCGGACGAACGCGTCGATGAACGTGTTCGCGATGTGGCTGAACACGGGGCCGATGACCCGATCGAGCAATCCGCTCGAGAACTCGTAGTTCAGGTCGAACTCGACCTTGGCGGCGTCGGTGCGCAGCGACTTGAAGCGCCACTCGCCGTCGAGACGCCGGAAGGGTCCGTCCTTCAGCGTCACCACGATCAGCACGCCGGGCGTGTTCGTGTTCTCGGTGGTGAAGTGCGCGCGCACGCCGTGATAGTCGATGTCGAGACGGGCCGTCTTGCCGCCCGGATGGGTCTCGAGGACGCGCGCGCCGGCGCACCACGGCAGGAACTTCGGATAGTCCTCGACGCGGTCGACCAGCTCGAACATCTGCATCGCGCTGTACGCGACGAGCACGGATTTCTGCACGCACTGCATTTGCCGCGCTTCACCCCTTGCGTAGAATCGATGCCATGAGCATCGTCGAGAACCGCAAAGCCTTCCACGACTATTTTATCGAGGAGCGCTTCGAGGCCGGTTTGTCCCTCGAAGGCTGGGAGGTGAAGGCGGTGCGCGCGGGCCGCGCGCATCTCGCCGAGGCGTACGTGGTCGTGAAGGGCGGCGAGCTGCTGCTGCTCGGCGCGCACATCGCACCCCTGTCGACCGCGTCGACGCACGTGCGCGCCGATCCGACGCGTACGCGCAAGCTCCTCATGCACCGCGAGGAGATCAACCGGCTGGTCGGCAAGGTCGAGCGCGCCGGCTACACGCTCACGCCGCTCAATCTGCATTACAAGAACGGGCGCATCAAGCTCGAGATCGGGCTCGCGAAGGGCAAGAAGCAGCACGACAAGCGCGCGACGCTGCGCGAGCGCGAATGGAACCGCGAGCAGCAGCGGCTGCTGCGCAACCGCACGGGCAGCCCGCGGCCGTGAGCGCCGCGGCGGCGCCCCAAGGCGGTCACCCTCCGTCGGAGGGAGGCGGCGCGTCGCTCCGCTGCGAGGGAAAACATCCCGGCGGGCTCGAGATCCGCGCCGCGACGCACGACGACGCGGAAGCGATCACCGCCCTTTACAGTGGCCACGTGGCGCACGGCACGGCGTCCTTCGAGCTGTCGCCCCCGGACATCGCCGAGATGCGCCGGCGCATGGGCGCGCTGCTCGCGGAGGGGTATCCGTGGTTCTGCGCCATCGTCGAGGGCAGCATCGTCGGCTACGCGTATGCCGGCCCTTACCGGCCGCGCCCCGCGTACCGCTACACCGTCGAGGACTCGGTCTATCTCGCACCGGCGGTGCAACGGCGCGGCATCGGTGCGGCGCTGCTGGCACGGCTCATCGAGGCGTGCACGCGACGCGGCGATCGCCAGATGATCGCGGTCATCGGGGACTCCGCCAACGCGCCGTCGATCGCGCTCCACGCGCGCGCGGGCTTCGTGGAGGCGGGCCGCCTCGCGAACGTGGGTTACAAGTTCGATCGCTGGCTCGACATCGTGCTGATGCAGCGCGCGCTTGGGGAAGGCGCGATCTCGGCACCCGCCGCGCGTCCGATGCGATGAGCGACGACCTCGCGCCCGTTGCGGCGAATCACGTGCCGCTCACGCCCGTGAGCTTCCTCGAGCACAGCGCGCTCGCGTGGCCCGATCGCGTGGCGGTCGTGCACGGTGCGCGCTCGTATACCTACGGGATGTTCGCCGCGCGCTGCCGGCGTCTCGCGAGCGCGCTGGCGCGCCGTGGGGTGCGTGCCGGCGACAGCGTCGCGGTGATGGCGCCCAACGTGCCGGCGATGCTCGAAGCGCACTATGCCGTTCCCGCGATCGGCGCGGTGCTCAATGCGCTCAACTACCGTCTCGACGCGCGGAGCATCGCGTTCTGTCTCACGCACGGCAACGCGAAAGTGCTGCTCACCGACGCGGAATTCGCGCCGGTGGTGCGCGACGCGCTCGCGCAATGCGCGCGCAAGCCGTTGGTCGTCGACCTGGCGGACCCGGAGGGACCGGCTGCGGACGATCGCGCGACGCGGCTCGGGTCGGTGACGTACGAGGAGCTTCTCGCCGAGGGCGATGCCGCGTTCGCGTGGCCCGGTCCGCGCGACGAATGGGATTCGCTATCGCTGCTCTACACCTCCGGCACGACGGGCAATCCCAAGGGCGTGCTGTATCACCACCGCGGCGCCTATCTCAACGCGCTCGGCAATGCGCTCGCGTTCCGGCTCACGCCTTCGTCCGTGTACCTGTGGACGCTGCCGATGTTCCACTGCAACGGCTGGACGTATACCTGGGCCGTGACGGCGGCGGGCGCGACGCATGTCTGCCTGCGACGCGTCGAGCCCGCGCTGATCTTCGCGGCGATCCGCGAGCACGGCGTCACGCATCTCTGCGGCGCACCCATCGTGCTGAATCTCCTCGTGCATGCGCCGGCGCAGGTCAAGGTGAAGTTCGATCGCGTCGTCGACGTCGCGACCGGCGGCGCCGCGCCGCCGTCGGCCATCATCGAGGCGATGGAGGCGATGGGGTTTCGCGTCACGCACCTCTACGGCCTCACCGAGTCGTACGGGCCCGCCACGCTGTGCCCGTGGCAGGACGAGTGGACGAGCCTGCCGCTCGCCGAGCGTGCGCGGCGCATGGCGCGGCAGGGCGTGGCCATGCCGACGCTCGCGCAGCTGCAGGTGGGCGACGCGGACACGGGCGCACCGGTGCCGCGCGACGGCGCAACGCTCGGCGAGGTGATGCTGCGCGGTAACACGATCATGAAGGGCTATCTCGCCAATCCGACCGCGACCGCGCAGGCCTTCGCCGGCGGCTGGTTCCACACCGGCGACCTCGCGGTGTGGCATCCCGACAACACCATCGAGATCAAGGATCGCGCCAAGGACATCATCATTTCCGGCGGCGAGAACATCAGCTCGCTGGAGATCGAGGAGTGTCTGTATCGTCACCCGCAAGTCATGGAAGCCGCTGTCGTGGCTCGACCGGACGCCAAATGGGGTGAGACGCCATGCGCGTTCGTGATGCCCAAACCGGGTGAGGCCGCGCTCACGCCGGAAGCCGTCGTCCAGTGGTGCCGCGATCACCTCGCGCATTTCAAGGTGCCGCGCACGGTCGTGATCGGCCCCTTGCCGAAGACGTCCACCGGCAAGATCCAGAAGTTCGTGCTGCGCGACCGGGCGCGCGCGCTCCCGTAGATTCGACCGTGGACTTCGCGCTGCCGCCTGATATCGAAGCGATTCGCGCGCGCATCGAGCGCTTCGTGTCCGAGCGCCTCGTCCCACTGGAGGCGGAGCGTTCGAGCTACGACGAACACGAGAACATCGCGCCGCCGCTGCTCGACCGGCTGCGTGGCGAGGCGAAACGGGAGGGCCTATGGGCCCTGCAGGTTCCGCGGGCATGGGGCGGGCAGGGCCTGTCGGTGGTCGCGATGGCGGCGTGCTACGAGGCGATGAACGGCTCGATCTTCGGGCCGGTGGTGTTCAACAGCGCCGCGCCCGACGACGGCAACATGATCGTGCTCGCCAAGGTGGGCACCGACGAGCAGCGCGAGCGGTGGCTGCGCCCGATCGTCGACGGCCGCGTGCGCTCGGCGTTCGCCATGACGGAGCCGCATCCGGGCAGCGGCTCCGATCCTTCGATGATGCTGACCACGGCAACGCGCGACGCAAACGACTGGGTCGTTCACGGACGCAAGTGGTTCATCACGGGAGCGGGTGTGGCGCAGCACTTCATCCTGATCGCGCGCACCTCCGACGATGCCCGCAAGGGTCTCACCGCGTTCCTGTTCGACCGCGATCAGCCGGGTTGGCGCATCGTACGGCGAATCCCCATCATGGGCCCGGAGGAGCATGGTGGTCATTGCGAGCTCGAGTTCGACGGCCTGCGCATTCCCGACGCGAACCGGTTGATGAATGTCGGCGATGGGCTGAAGGTGACGCAGATCCGGCTCGGCACGGCGCGGCTCACGCATTGCATGCGCTGGCTGGGCCTCGCCCGGCGCGCGCTCGCCACCGCGCTGCCCTACGTCGACCTGCGCGAAAGCCAGGGCCGGCGCCTGATCGATCGCGAGAGCGTGCAAACTCTTCTCGGCGATGCGGCGCTCGGCATCGAGATCGGACGCCTGCTCACCATGCGCGCCGCCTGGCTGCTCGACCGGGGCGAGCATGCGCGCAAGGAAATCTCGATGGCCAAGATCGTGGTCGCGGACGTGCTGCAGCAGAGCGCCGATACGGCGCTGCAATTGCTGGGCGCGCGCGGCTACTCCAAGGACACGGTCGTGGAATGGATCTATCGCTATGCGCGTCAGGCGCGCCTGGTCGACGGCGCGTCCGAGGTGCACAAGGGCGTGCTGGCGCGCTTCCTGCGCGAGGAAGGCGCGGGATTCTGGCGCTGGCGCGTAAGCTGACACGCGGACAACGAGGAGCCGAGATGCAAGGCGTGCCACCGGTCACCGAGATCCTTGCGCGCTTCGCGCGCGACACGCGCCGCGAAGCGATCCCGGAGACGATGCGTCGCGAATCGCTGCGCGCCCTGCTGAACTGGATGGGGTGCGCGATCGGCGCGTCGCGGCACGAGACGGTCGAGCGCGCGCTCGCCGCCCTCCGGCCCTTCAGCGGCCCGCCGCAGGCCACGCTGCTCGGCCGCGGCGATCGCCTCGACATTCTGCATGCCGCGTTGCTGAACGGCATCGCGTCGCACACGTTCGACTTCGACGATACGCACCTGCGCACGGTCATTCATCCGGCAGGGCCGGTCGCATCCGCGATCCTGGCGCTCGCCGAGCGGCAACCCGTGAGCGGAAGCGCGTTCGTCGAGGCGTTCGTCATCGGTGTCGAAGTCGAATGCCGCATCGGCAATGCGGTCTATCCGAGCCACTACGATGTCGGCTGGCACATCACCGGCACCGCGGGCGTATTCGGCGCCGCGGCGGCCGCGGCGCGACTGCTCGGCCTCGACGCCGGGCAGACGGCGCACGCGCTCGGCGTCGCGGCCACCACCTCGAGCGGACTGCGCGAAATGTTCGGGTCCATGTGCAAGCCCTTCCATCCCGGCTGGGCGGCCCGGAACGGCCTCATGGCGGCGCTCTTGGCACAACAGGGCTTCACCAGCGCCGCGCACGCGATCGAGGGCCGGCGCGGCTTCGCCAACGTGCTCGCCACCGACCGCGACTACTCGGCGATCACCGATCGCCTCGGCGAGACCTGGGAGCTCGCCCAGAACAGCTACAAGCCGTTTGCGTGCGGCGTGGTGATTCATCCGATCATCGACGGCTGCATCGAGCTGCGCAACACGTACGGCATCGAGCCGGCGCAGGTTGCCTCCGTGCATGCCGACGTGCATCCGCTGGTGCTGGAGCTGACCGGCAAGACCGAGCCGCAGTCGGGGCTCGAGGGCAAGTTCAGCGTGTATCACAGCGCGGCGGTCGCGCTCATCGACGGGACGGCCGGCCAGGCGCAGTACTCGGATGCGCGCGTGCGCGATGCGCAGGTGATCGCGCTGCGCGACAAGGTGAAGGTGAGTGTCGATGGATCGATGGCGGAAGACGCCGCGCGCGTGAGCGTCACCCTGAACGACGGGCGCACGCTCGAGCACCACGTCGAGCACGCGATCGGCAGCCTGGAGCGACCCATGGACGATGAGGACCTCATGCAGAAGTTTCGCGATCTGACGGTGCCCATCGCAGGCGAGCACGTGACCGAAACGTTGATCGAGCAGGTGTGGGCGCTCGAGCGGATGGACGATGTCGGCCGCCTCGCGGCCATGAC
>DATJIS010000064.1:0-5522 GCA_035493035.1 Casimicrobiaceae bacterium
CCTCGATCCGACGCAACGCATAGTAGAGGTCGAAGCGAAACGCCGCCCCCGCAAGCTCGCCGAAGAATGCCTCCAGCGCATCCCGCCGCGGCGCATCGTCGCGTGATTCGACCGTATGGGCGCGCGCTTCCACGTTATGCGCTCGGCCGCTGGCCCATGCGCGGTGCCCAGGTCGCGATGCGCCCGCGCTGCACCGAATGCAGCACCATCTGCGTGAACGTGTTGATCGACACGTGGCGCGCGAAGAAGCTCTCGAGCACGCACGAAAGCACGTATGGACTGAAGCCCGCGAATGCCGTCTCGTCGACCGTCAATGCGATTTCGACGCCGCGGCCAAACGCAAGCGGGCCCTTCTGCGGCAGCCGCCGTGTGACCGGCGCGAGGCCGACGCGCGTGACGCCGTCGATGTGGCTGCGCACGGCGTTGTCCGACAATGCGGCATAGAGCTGCAGCAGCTCGCGCAGCGCCGCGGCGCCTTCCGTATCGCCAACGTCGGTCAGCGTCAAGTAATTGAGCGACAGGTGGGTGATCAGGCGCCACGTGATGTCGCGCTCCGCGATCGCGGGGCTCGGCCGCGCCGGGCCGCGTACGACGTGGATCGCATCGACGGGAGCCGAAGCCGTCAGGTAGAAATCAGTCGCGCCGCCCAGTTGAAGCAGCAGCGACAGATCCCGGTTCGTGCACAGCGTGTCGACGGACAGCTGGCTCAGCTCCGCGGCGAACGGCGCGTCATGCTGGTCGACGAGTGCCAGGTACACCTCGCTGCCGATGTAGCCGGTGCGTGTGCCGTTGCGCCGCGCCGTATCCGACATCATCCGCGGCTCGCGGCGAACCGAGTAGTAGGCGCCGTATTCGTCGCCATCCTCGCCGAGCGTCTGGTAGAACGGCTTGAACACCCGCTCGTCGGCGACGCCCGCCTGCACGTGACCGATGACACGTTGCACCGAATGGACTTCATAGTCGAGAGGCGCCGCGCGGTCGGGCACGAGGTGATACTCGTAGCGCTGGCCGCTCACAGGCACGCGGTCGGCGCGCTTCGGAAACAGATTCACGACCGGCGTACAGAACAGCGCGAGCTGGCTCGTGTCTACGATGCGCTCGAGGTCAGGCGCCGCCACGTCGAACAGCAAGGTCAGCGTCATCGAGCCGCCGCTCGCGCCCTGCAGCGAACGGGCGAGATCACCGATCGAGAAGAACAGGTAGCGCGGTGGAAACGCGAAATACTCGTGCAGCAGCCGGTAGCCGCGAAACGCCGTGCTGGGACACGGAAACAGACCCTGCGCGTCGTCGAAGCCTTGCCGCTGCAGCGCGCCGCGGGCGAGCAGGCGCGGCGTCGCGCCGTCGGCACGCTGCACGCTCGCCACCACGCCGAGCGAGCGCGTGAAGAGCATTTCGTAGATGCGCGTCGCGACTTCGTCCGCACCCGACAGGAAGAACGTCAGCGCATCGAGGGCGAGGCGCGAAAGCGGCGTGTCGGCCGACGTGGCGAGCGTGATGCGCAGCGCCGATCGCACCGTTCCGTCGAGCGGCAGCCGCGTCAGCGGCAGGTCCGGCGGCGGGCCCGTGAACTCGACGCGCTCGAGCGCGAGCGGCCACAGCGCGACGTCCTGCGCGGTGCGGAACTCGCAGATGACGTCCTCCGAACGGATCGGCTGGCTGCGCAGCACGCTGCCGCGCGGCAGCGTGAAGCCCTCGGCGAGCGTGCTCTCGAAAAGCCGTGGCTCGAGGCGCACGATCGCCGCCGCCGGTGTGGGCGCCAGGTAATTGGGATAGACGACTTCGAGCAACCGCTGCGAGAAGCGCGGGAACTCGGCGTCGAGCTTGAGCTGCACGCGCGCGGTGAGGAAGCTCACGCCTTCGAGCAAACGCTCGACGTACGGATCGGCGACGTCGATGCCCGTCATGTTGAGGCGCGACGCGACCTTGGGGAATTGCGTCGCGAACTCGCCCGCCATCTGGCGGAAATACTGCAGCTCGCGGTTGTAGTAGTCGAGGAGCCGCGGGTCCATTTCAGGCGACCTTCAGTCTGCCCGGCTCTGGTCGTGCAGCACCACCTGCCCGGTCTCCAGGTCGATGTCCGAACGGAGCAGGATCTCCAGCGGATACGGTATCGACCATAGCTCGCCGCGGATCGTCACGGCGAGCACGTTGTGCATGTCCAGGCTCCGTTGGCTCGTGCCAACTTTCACGTCGATGCTCTGCGGCAGCAGGCGCGGCTCGAATTGGATGATCGTCTGCCGGATCGCCGCCTCGAGCTGCGCCGCGTCGACGTTCGATGCGATGCGGCCCGACAGCGCAGTCAGCCCGAAATTGATTACCGAGCGCTGGGCGTCGGAATGACCCGCGAAGTCGATCGAAGCGTCGAGATTGGTCGCGTTGAGCAGCCACTGCAGGTCGCGCAGCACGCCGTCGCGATACGCCTTTCGCGTCAGCACGCGCGCCTGCAAGGATTCCTTCTTCTTGTCGGGCTCGAGGTCGGTGAGGCGGTCGAGCAACACCGGCCACAGTCGATCCGCCACGCCGCCATGCGGCCTGTCCGCGCCGTGTCCAGCCGCGTCGCCCGCATCCGCCGTCATGGCGCGCGACGCCTCATTCACGCACCCGCGATATCGACCTGCCGCACGTCGAGCAGCGCGTATTCGCCGGCATCGGTGGCGACCATCTTCTGGCCGAGCCCGACGAACGCCTCGCCTCCCGCGTCCGTCCACTCGGTGCGCCGGCCGAGTCTCAGCGCATCGTTGTCCGTCGCTTCGCTGCCGGAATAGCGCGCGGGAAGCAGCGTGATGTGCTCCCCGCCGTTGGCGAGAGTGAGGTGCGCCGACAGCCAGACGAGGTCGCGCAGGTCCGCGGGCGGCTCGATGCGCAGCGTCCGGATCCGATAGAAGGGCACCCAGTAATACTGGCCGTTCACCATCGCCTCGCACACCGGGCCGAGGCGCGAGTCGGCGTCGGCGATCCATTCGAACGCGTGGCCGTCGATCGAGCCCGCCGACGCAGGCGCCGCCTCGAACGCGGCGTCGCGCAGCGGTTGCGCAGCTTTTGCATCGCCGTGCGCGAGCCGTTGCAGCGCCTCGACCAGCGGACCGATCCATTCAGGCGGCTCGCCGAGAATCTGCGGCACGCGCTTGCCCGCGAACACGTCGGCGCGCAACAGCTCGCAGCGGATCGCTTCGCGATACGTCTGCGCCATGGGCAGCGCCTTCGCCGAGAGCTGCGCGCACATCTGCAATTGCTCCAGCGCACGCTGCCACTTGCCCTGCAGCGCGAGCAGCTGGAACAGGTACGTGCGAAGTTTCTCGTCACCGGGCGCCGCACGCACGTCCTTCTGCACGCGCGCGAGTTCGTCGGCGAGCGACCCGGCCAATTGCCGTGCAAACGTCGTCTTGACTTCCATCGTCGCCGATCCCCGGACGTCACGCGACTGCGCAGCACGCGACACGCCGCGCGCTCGTCGCCCTGCGAACGAGCGTCGCTACGCTACCCGAAACGTTGCGTGTGGGCAGGCATGCTGCGCCGACCCGCATGCAACGCTATTTGTTTTGCTGCTTGATGTCCCAAGTCTTGGTAATGGCTGCACCCGCGCCGCCGGTCTTGGTCTGCGGCGTGTAAGCCGTCGTGAGCTTCGCGCCCTGGAACGAATACGACACCATGACATCCTGGCCGCTCGAGCCGTTGATGTCGACCGAGGTCACCAAGACCTCGTACATACAGATCTTCAGGTAGATCAGGTTGGACCCACCCGCCTTGACCGCGTTGAGCTCGACCGAGTCGAAGTGGGTGCCATCGGCGCACTTCTGCAGCAAATCGGGATACGCGCAATCGATCTTCGCGACGCACGTGAGATCGTGGAACTGCCCGACACCCGCGGCGACGCCCCCGCCACGGATCGCGGCGGGCTGGGAGGCGCCCCAGTGAACCGACTCGAGGTCGATCCACTTCTTGTGTTGTCCTTGTTCGGATTCGCCGTTTACACCGTTGGACACCTTCAGATGCAGCGCCATGGATCGACTCCAGTGTGTGTGATGGTCGCGACGGAAGCCCTGCGCGGCTTCCTTCGCACGGAACGGACCTGATTAAATCGTCACGGCCATTCGGATTACGCGGTCTGCTTGCCTTCCGATTTCACCGACGGCAGCTTCGACACGAGCCGCAGCGATACCGTCAATCCTTCGAGCTGATAATGGGGCCGGAGGAACATCTTCGACGTGTAATAGCCGGGATTGCCCTCGACCTCCTCGACGACGACCTCCGCGGCAGCGAGCGGCTTCATCGCCTTGACGTCCTGGCTCGACGTCTCCGGATTGCCGTCGACGTAGTTGATGATCCAGTCGTTCAGGTAGCGCTCCATGTCCTTGCGCTCGCGGAATGTGCCGATCTTGTCGCGGACGATGCACTTCAGGTAATGCGCGAAGCGATTGCACGCGAACAGATACGGCAGCCGCGCCGATAGATTCGCGTTGGCGGTCGCATCGGCGTCGTAATACTCGGCGGGCTTCTGCAGCGATTGCGCGCCGATGAACGCCGCGTTGTCCGTGTTCTTGCGATGCAGGAGCGGCATGAACCCGTTTTTCGCGAGCTCAGCTTCGCGCCGGTCGCCGATCGCGATCTCGGTCGGGCATTTCATGTCGGTGCCGCCGTCGTCGGTCGGGAACGTGTGCACGGGCAGGTCCTCGACGACGCCGCCGCCTTCGACGCCGCGGATCGACGTGCACCAGCCGAAATACTTGAACGAGCGGTTGATGTTCACCGCCATCGCGTACGCGGAGTTCGCCCACGCGAACCTCGAATGGTTCGCGCCGTCGGTGTCCTCCTCGAACTCGAAGGCGTCGACCGGATTCGTGCGCGCGCCGTACGGCTGGCGCGCGAGGAAGCGCGGCATCGTAAGGCCGATGTAGCGCGAGTCGTCCGAGTCGCGGAGGCTGCGCCACGGCGCGTACTCGGTGTTCTGGAAGATCTTGGTGAGATCGCGAGGATTCGCGAGCTCCTGCCACGAGTCCATCTGCATGACCGACGGCGCCGCCGCCGAGATGAACGGGCAGTGGCTCGCCGACGCGATCTTCGCCATCTCGCCGAGTAGCTCCACGTCGGGCGGGCTGTGGTCGAAGTAGTAGTCGCCGACGAGGCAGCCATAGGGCGTGCCACCGAGCACGTCGTATTCCGCTTCGTATACCTTCTTGAAGATCGGGCTCTGGTCCCAGCCGACGCCCTTGTAGCGGCGCAGCGTCCGATGCAGGTCCTTCTTCGAGATGTTCATCACACGGATCTTCAGCATCTCGTCGGTTTCGGTGTTGTTGACGAGATAGGACAGCCCCCGCCACGCGCTTTCGAGCTGCTGGTATTCCGGGTGATGCAGGACGAGGTTGATCTGCTCTGAGAGCTTGCGATCGATCTCCGCGATGATCGCCTCCACCGTCCTGTACGCGTCGGGCGACATCTTGACGCTCGACGCGAGCGCCTGCTCGGCGAGCGTGCGCACCGCGTTCTCGACGGCCTCGCGCGCCTGGTCCGTCTTCGGCTTGAAC